>DATNID010000001.1:0-91729 GCA_035604615.1 Allostellaceae bacterium
CGACGTGGCCGGCATCGACGAGGCCAAGGCCGAGCTCGAGGAGATCGTCGAGTATCTGAAGGATCCGCAGAAGTTCCAGCGCCTCGGCGGCAAGATACCCAAGGGCGTGCTGCTGGTCGGTCCGCCCGGCACCGGCAAGACCCTGCTGGCGCGCGCCATTGCGGGCGAGGCGAACGTGCCGTTCTTCACTATCTCGGGCTCCGACTTCGTCGAGATGTTCGTGGGCGTCGGCGCCTCGCGCGTGCGCGACATGTTCGAGCAGGGCAAGAAGAACGCGCCCTGCATCATCTTCATCGACGAGATCGACGCGGTCGGCCGCCATCGCGGCGCCGGCCTCGGCGGTGGCAACGACGAGCGCGAGCAGACGCTCAACCAGTTGCTGGTCGAGATGGACGGCTTCGAGGCGAACGAGGGCGTGATCCTGATCGCCGCCACTAACCGTCCGGACGTGCTCGACCCCGCGCTGCTGCGCCCGGGCCGCTTCGACCGCCAGGTCGTGGTGCCGAATCCCGACATCGTCGGCCGCGAGAAGATCCTCAAGGTCCACATGCGCAAGGTGCCGCTTGCGTCTGACGTCGATCCGCGCACCATCGCGCGCGGCACGCCCGGCTTCTCCGGCGCCGATCTCGCCAATCTCGTCAACGAGGCGGCGCTGATGGCCGCGCGCAAGGGCAAGCGCTCGGTCACCATGTCCGAGTTCGAGATGGCCAAGGACAAGGTGATGATGGGCGCCGAGCGGCGCTCCATGGTGATGACCGAGGACGAGAAGAAGCTAACGGCATATCACGAGGGCGGCCATGCGCTGGTCATGCTCTATGCCGAGGGGCACGAGCCGCTGCACAAGGTGACGATCATCCCGCGCGGCCGCGCGCTGGGCGTCACCATGTTCCTGCCGGAGCGCGACAAGTACAGCCAGTCCAAGCTCGAATTGAAGGCGATGCTGGCGAGCCTGTTCGGCGGCCGCGTCGCCGAGGAGCTGGTGTTCGGCAGCGAGCGCGTCACCACCGGCGCCGCCGACGACATCCGCCGCGCCACCAACCTCGCCCGCCGCATGGTCACCGAGTTCGGCTTCAGCGAGCGGCTGGGTCCGCTGCGCTACAGCGAGAACGAGGAGGAAGTTTTCCTCGGCCACTCGGTGACGCAGCGCAAGAACGTGTCGGACGCCACCGCCAAGGCGATCGACGAGGAGATCAGGCTCATCGTCGACACCGGCGAGAAGGCGGCGCGCACCATCCTGACCGACCATATCGACGAGCTCCACGCGCTCGCCAAGGGGCTCTTGGAGTTCGAGACGCTGTCGGCCGACGAGGTCAGGCGCATCATCCGCGGCGAGAAGATCGTGCGCGACACCGGCGGCCCGGTCGAGGACGCCACCCGCAACGCGCCGCCCCGGGGCCGCTCGTCGGTGCCGCCCGCCGGCCGCGACAAGGCCGCCGGCGGCTTCGAGCCGGAGCCGCAGCCCGGTGCCTGAGCCCCCACAGGGTTAATGGTTTGGTGAGGCGGCCTTGCCTAATCTGGCGCCCAACGTGAAAGACGGCGGGAGGGGCGCAAGAATGCGCAAGTTGTTCGGCACCGACGGCATCCGCGGCACCGCCAACGGCGAGCCGATGACCGCCGTTACCGTGCTGAAGGTGGCGATGGCGGCGGGTCTCGTGCTGCGCCGCGGCGACCACCGCCATCTCGTCGTCATCGGCAAGGACACTAGGCTCTCGGGCTATCTCATCGAGCCGGCGCTGACCGCGGGATTCATCGCCATGGGCATGGACGTGATGCTGGTCGGCCCGCTGCCGACGCCGGCCATCGCCATGCTGACGCGCTCCCTGCGCGCCGATGCCGGGGTGATGATCTCGGCCTCGCACAATCCCTACGAGGATAACGGCATCAAGCTGTTCGGCCCGGACGGCTACAAGCTCTCCGACGACATCGAGCAGGCGATCGAGGCGCAGATCGGCCACGCCGCCAAGGAGCGCGCCCCGGCGCACGGGCTGGGCCGCGCCAAGCGCCTCGACGACGCCGGCGGCCGCTACATCGAGTTCGTCAAGAACAGCTTCCCGCGCGGCCTGCGGCTCGACGGGCTCAAGGTGGTGGTGGATTGCGCCCACGGCGCGGCCTACCGCGTCGCGCCCACGGTGCTGTGGGAGCTGGGCGCCGAGGTGGTGCCGCTGGGCGTGACGCCGGACGGCACCAACATCAACCGCGATTGCGGCACCATGGGGATCGCGGCGACGCAGCGCGCGGTGGTCGAGATGGGCGCCCATCTCGGCATCGCCTTGGACGGCGACGCCGACCGGCTCCTGATGGTGGACGAGAGCGGGCGCGTCCTCGACGGCGATCAGCTCATGGCGCGCATCGCGCTCAACTGGCAGAGCGGCGGCACGCTGTCGGCCGCAGGCGTGGTCTCGACCGTGATGTCGAATCTGGGCTTCGAGCGGCTTCTTGCCGCGCACGGCATCAAGCTGGCGCGCGCCGCGGTCGGCGATCGTTACGTGGTCGAGACCATGCGCCGCATCGGCAGCAATCTCGGCGGCGAGCAGTCGGGCCACATCATCCTCGGCGATTATTGCACCACCGGCGACGGGCTTATGGCGGCGCTCCAGGTGCTGGCGGCGATCGTCGAGACCGGCGCGCGCGCGAGCGAGGTGTGCAACGTGTTCACGCCCATCCCGCAGCTCCTGCACAATGTGCGCTTCGGCGGCGGCGCGCCGCTCGATTCGCGCGCGGTCAAGGCCGCGATCCGGGCGGGCGAGACCCGTCTCGCCGGCACCGGCCGGCTCCTGGTGCGCAAGTCCGGCACCGAGGCGCTGATCCGCATCATGGCCGAGGGCGAGGACGAGGCGATAATCGCCGCCGTGGTCGACGAGATCGCGCAGGCCATTGCGGCGGCGGGAACGGCGGCGGAGAGCGCCGCCGAATGAAGGGCCGCGTGCTCGTGGTCGCCGGCTCGGATTCGAGCGGCGGCGCCGGCATCCAGGCCGACATCAAGACCATCACCACGCTCGGCGCCTACGCCGCGACAGCCATCACCGCGCTCACAGCGCAAAGCACCGAGCGCGTGCTGGGCATCGTCCCGGTCGCGCCCGACTTCGTGCGCCTGCAGATGATGTCCGTGCTCGGCGACATCGGCGCCGATTGCATCAAGACCGGCATGCTGGTCGACCGCGCGGTGATCGATGCGGTCGCCGACACGCTCGAAGAGTTCGCGCCCGGGGCGCCGCTGGTGGTCGATCCGGTGATGGTCGCCTCGAGCGGTGCGCGTCTCCTCGCTGACGACGCGACCGACGTGCTGCTGCGCCGCCTTATCGCGCGCGCGTGTGTCGTCACGCCCAACCTGCCGGAGGCCGAGGTCCTGACCGGCCTGAGGGTCGCCTCGCTCGACGACATGCGGCGCGCGGCCGACCGGCTGCTGGCGCTGGGCGCGGCCTGCGTCGTTCTGAAGGGCGGGCACGGCACAGGCGACCTTGTCTCCGACCTTGTCGCCGAGTCCGGGTCGAGCTTCGTCATCACGGCGAAGCGGGTCGCGACGCGCGCGACCCACGGCACCGGCTGTACGCTGGCCTCGGCCATCGCCGCGGGCATCGCGCAGGGCATGGCGCTGCGTCCGGCGATCGAGCGGGCACACGACTATGTTCAGCGCGCCATCGCGGCGGCACCGGGGCTCGGGCGGGGGAAGGGTCCGCTCAATCACGCGCACCGCTTCGACTGAGCGCCGCATGCCGCGAAAATTCGATCTTCTAAAATGGCCGGAATCGTCAACGCCGCGTTAATTTCGCGTCGTCAATGTCGTGCCATCGACCATGACAAGTGGATCGGTGCCCGTGGTAGACCCGGTTGAAGGCGTGTCATTTTCGGCGAACGGTTACGCGGCCGCGCATGCGCAAGCCGTGCCGCCGCGCGGAGACGCCCCGCAAGGAGCCCCGACCGCGCCGAAGCCGCCCTCGGCGCCGAGCGCGCCCCCGTCCGGCGGGCAGGCTTTCGTGCCGGATTTCGCGCGCGGCGTGTCGGCGGCCTATGTCCTCGACTGGCGCGACCCGGCCTCGCAGCAGGTGCTTGTGCAGGTGCCGATGCGCACCGCGCTGGCGCAGGTCGCGGGCGCGGACCCCTCGGTGGTGGTGATCGGAACCCACGTCGATACCGCGGTCTGAACGAGCGCGTCAGGCGGCGCCCGCAATCGCGACGAAATTCTCCAAGAGCAGGCCGAGCTTGGCGACGATGCGCTCGAGCTCGCCGTCGAGATCGGCGACAACGTCGGTGACGTTGCGTGCCCCGACGCTGAGGCGGAGCGCGCCGCGCGGGCCGCTCGTTCCGGCGACCGCGACCGGCTGACCGATATGGCAGGCGAGGGCGGCAAGCTCGCGCCCGCCGGCGCCGAGCCCCGGCAGGAATGCCCGAAGGTCGCGGTTCAAGGCGCGATGGAGGACGCCGCTTTGCGCCGGCGTCAGCTCGACTCCGTTATGGCGCACCAGGAAGGGGAAGATGGTCGGCGCGGGGAAGTCCTCGTCGCCGGCGAGCGTAGACGGCAGCAAGTCGAGTTCGGGGCGGCGCGAGAGGGCGCGCGCGACGCTCTTTGCGAAGGATGCAAGAGCGGCGCGGCGGCTGCGCTCCGGCACCGCGAACCACGCGCTCATCTCCTCGAGCGCGGCGCTCCAGCGCAGCAACTGTCCGATATTCTCGCCCGCGCCGAGCGATCCTCGCGCCGCGCGCCAGGTGCGCGGCCAGTCGCTGGCCACGGAATAGCCGCCGAGGCCCGGCGGGAGGGCTGATGCATCGGCCCCTGCCGCGGCCTCGGGCGGGATCAGGAGCGCGCCGCTCAAGGGCGGCCCGCCGAAGAATTTCGAGCCGGTGATCAGCACCATCCGGCCGCGGCCGAGATGGCGCTGCAGCCGGGCAAGGCCGAGCCGCGCCTGGCAGGCGTCGACCACGATCCGGATCGCGTCTCCGAACCGCGCCTCGATCGTCTCGAGACAGTGATCGCTCGGCGAGCGGTTGCCGAGCTTCGAATGATCCATCGCATGGAGCACGACGCGCCGGCCGGACGCGATGGCGGCCCCGGTTGCGGCGACGATCTCGCCGTCGATCTCGCCCGCATCGCGCAGCGCGCCCGCCGCATCGCGCAGCTTCACCGCGGCGAGCGCCACGCCGTCGGCCAGGCCTGCGATCGGAGCGCCCGGAACCACCTCGCTGCCTTGCGCGGTGGCGCGGTTGAAGTGGCGGCCGGAGACCGCGAAGGACGCGCCGCTGCCGGTCTCGTCGGCGGCTGCGAGGATGCTGATGAGAGGCGTGCCGAGCGCCGCTCGCGCCACGGCGAGCGCGTGCAGCATGGCGTCGGTACCGGAGGGCGCGAACACGACCGCCGTGCCGCTCGCCTCGATGCCCAGGAGCCGCGTCAGCTCGGCGCGCGTTTCCTCGACCAGGTCGTCGTGAGCATCGTGCCGCGCGAGGCGGCGGCGCACCAGGCTCGCGTGCCAGAAAGCGCGCTCCGAAATCGAGCTTGCGGTCGAGAACGAGAAGGCCAGCGCCTCCGGCCGCGGCGCCGGGCGGCAGCCATAGCAGTTGAGGCTCGACGACGGATCGAGATGGAGCCGCGCATCGCCGCCCGACGTGAGCAAGGTCTCGAGCGGCGGCAGCGCGCGGTTGAGCGGAAACGCTTGCGGCCTCGGTTCGGAGCGGAGCAGCGTTCTCATGCCGCCGGCCTCCCGCGCAAATCTTCGAGCATCGCCTGTCCCAGCCGCTCCGCCTCGCGCACCAGGAGGGCGAGATCGGCGGTGACGGTGCGGTGGTTGGTGAGGCACACGCGGATCGCGAGGCGCCCGCCGATGCGCGTGGTCGAGGGCGCGGCGATGCCCGACTCTTGCAGCGCGGCGACGATGTCGGCGTTGAGCCGGTCGAGCGCTGCCTCGCTCAAGCCCGGCGCCACGTGGCGGAAGCAGACGATGTTGAGCGAAACGGGTGCCAGCAATTCCAGCGCCGGCGAGGCCGCGACCGCCTGTCCCAGCGCGCGGGCCTGGCGGCAATTGCGCGCCACGATCTCGCCCAGGCGCTCGGTGCCGTAGGCCTTGATGGTGAACCACACTTTGAGCGCGCGGAAGCCGCGCGACATCTCGGGGCCGTATTCGCAGAACCACGGATCGCCGCCCGCGAGCGCGCTGCCGTCGGGCGCGAGATAGTCGCGCCGCGCCGAGAAGGCGGCGCGGTGCGCGGCCTCGTCCTTCACCAGGACGCAGCCGGCGTCGTAGGGTACCTGCGGCCATTTGTGGAAATCGAAGGCGATCGAATCCGCATGCCGAATGGGCAGAAGCGCGGCGCGGAATTCCGGCGCCAGGATGGCGAGCCCGCCGAACGCGGCATCGACGTGGAGCCACAATCCCTCGGCGCGGGCGAGTGCGGCGATGGCGGCGAGGTCGTCGATCGCGCCGGTATTGACCGTGCCCGCCGACGCCACCACCAGCGCGGGCGCGAGCCCTGCCGCGCGGTCGGCGTCGATCATTGCGCCGAGCTCGTCGAGCGACATCCGGAACGATGGATCGGTCGGCACCAGGCGCAGCGCATCCTCGCCCAGCCCCAGGAGCGCGAACGCCTTGGCGATGGCGCCATGCGCCTCGCGCGAGGCATATCCGACGATGCGGCGCGGCGCGGACGCAACGCCCGCGCGTCGCAAATCGGCGCCGGACTTGGCGTCGCGCGCGACGGCGAGGGCGATGATGGTCGCCATCGAGGTGCCGGTGGTGAGAAGGCCGCTGGCGCTTTCGGGAAAGCCGAACAACTCCTTGCACCATTGGACCACCTGGCGCTCGACATAGACCGCGACATGGTCGCGGCCCGCGACGTTGCAGTTCATGAAGCCGGCGAGCATCTCGCCCAGCGCGCCCGCGACCGTGCCCGCGCCGTGGACCCAGCCGAAGAAGCGCGGATGGACATTGCCGGTGCCATAGGGGAGGAGGTCGCGCCGGAACGTCTCGAACAGTTGGTCGAGCGGCTCGGGCTTGGGCGGCGCGGGGGTTGCCAGAAGCGCTTTCACTTCGGCCGGCGTCGCGGTCCAGACCGGGTCAAGGCGGATGTCGCGCAAGCGGTCGATGCAGCAATCGACCGCGGCGTGGAAGATGCGACGCGCCTCGTCCCAATCGTCGGGGTCGAGCGAGCGCTCGTCGCTCACGACAGATGCGCGGCCCGGCGCCGCAGCATGGCGCGGAAGGCGTCGAACACCTTGCGCATCTGCGGGCCTTTGTAAGGGAAGATCTCCGGCGGATCCATCGCGTGGACGATCATCGCGATGTCGGCCTCGAACAGGAGCAGCCTGCCGTCCGGCAGCTCGGCGCAATCGATGGCGAAATAGTCGAGCCCGATGCGCTCGGCGATGGCGTCGAGAGCGGCCCCGTGCCGGCGCGCGAAATCGGCGTCGAAATCCGCCATGAAGCGCGCTTCCTCGGCGCGCTTCGCCGCGCTCTCGCGCATGCCGGCGTTGAGGTAATAGATCATCCACTGGTCGCAGATCGCCATGTGGCAGGCGTAGGGCGCGCCGTCGATGAAGGCGATGCGGTACTTGCGGAAGAGCCCGTCGGCGCTGCGATAGTCGATGAAGGGCGCGATATAGAACGAATCGTCGCCGTGCGCCTCGAGATAGGTCTCGAGCATGGCGCGGCCCTCGAGCCGCGCGAGGCCGCGCCCGGCGTGGGAATCGACGGGCCGCATGATGAGTGGGAAGGCGAGGATTTCGCGCGCCAGCGCCGCGCGCGCGACGCGCCGCGTCGGCGGGGCGAGCAGGCCGGGAACGTCCTGCATCATCGCCGCCACGCTTGCGCGCGACAGCGCGGCGATGCGGGCCGGGTCGTTGAGGACGGGCTCTAACCAGGATGACGTGATCCGCGCGATCTCGGCCAGCACCGGGCGGTTGGCGTCGGATTCGCCGACCGCGACGATGGCGAGGTCGAACGGCGGCAGCTTGGCCGGCAGCGTGCACCCCGGCACGACATAGAGCGTGTCGAGCGCCACGTCCGATCCCTCGAGCAGGAATTCGAGCGGCGTGTTGGCGCCGATGTCCCCCGCCGCCGCCAGCGCGAGGAGGCGCAGCGCGGCGGGTTCCACCGCGGCTGGCGTGCGGTAGAGCTTCTGGCGGTCGAGCGCCGCACGCTGGCACACGAGGCCGCTCTCGACGTCGCCGAAGAGCTGCTCGAGCGTGGCGAGATCCATCAGCGTCGCGGCGTCGTCGTCGCCCACGACATAGCGGTCCATGAGGCCGCGCCACAGCGGCTTCAGGTCTTCGCCGTCGAAGGCGCGCTTGGACAGGCGGGCGATGCCGATGGGACACGCCGCCGCGTCCGAATCCTCGGGCGCGCGCGGGCTGGACTCTCCCAATGGCGACATGCGCGGACCCTGCCCTTCCCGATGCTGCGACGGCCCGCTGACTCAAATCCAATTGGGTTAACAAATGCCTTCCGCACCGTGCTCGGACGCGCGTTTCGGCTGGAATTGTTAATCCACGTGCTGCGGCGCTTTGCCGCGATCACGGCGCCGCGATTGACGCGATGCGCGCCAGTGCCTAAACGTTGCGTCGGGACACGGCCCCCCAACGGGTCGCAGCTATTCTGTAAGGAATAGGTCATGAAGCCGCTCGTCCGGCCCGCCAACCCCTGCTTTTCCTCTGGTCCCTGCGCCAAGCGTCCCGGTTGGACGGTGGCGGCGCTTGCCGATGCGCTGGTGGGCCGCTCGCACCGCGCCCAGGTCGGCAAGGCCAAGCTCCAGGAAGTCGTGAGCCGCTCGCGCGCGCTGCTCGGCATTCCTGCCGATTGGCGCGTCGCCATCACCCCGGCCTCGGACACGGGCGCGTTCGAGATGGCGCTGTGGTCGCTCCTGGGCGCGCGCGGCGTCGACGTGCTGGTGTGGGAGAGTTTCGGCGAAGGCTGGGCGACCGACGTCAAGACCCAGTTGAAGCTGCCGGACGCGCGGGTGATGAGCGCGCCCTATGGCGAGCTGCCCGACCTCGGCGCGGTCGATTGGCGCCGCGACGTGGTGTTCACCTGGAACGGCACCACCTCGGGCGCGCGGGTCCCCAACGGCGACTGGATCGCCGCCGACCGCGCCGGGCTCGCCATCTGCGACGCCACCTCGGCGGTGTTCGCCATGGACCTGCCCTGGAACAAGCTCGATGTCGCGACCTGGTCGTGGCAGAAGGTGCTGGGCGGCGAGGCGGCGCACGGCATGCTGGCGCTCGGGCCGCGTGCGGTTGCACGGCTGGAGAGCTATGCCCCGCCCTGGCCGTTGCCCAAGATCTTCCGCCTTACATCGAAGGGCAAATTGAGCGCCGGCATCTTCGACGCCGAGACCATCAACACGCCGTCGCTCCTCGTGGTCGAGGACGCGCTCGATGGGCTGCGCTGGGCCGAAGCGCTGGGCGGGCACAAGGCCCTCAAGGCGCGCTGCGAGGGCAACCTCGCCGCCATCGCGCGCTGGGTCGAGCGCACCCCGTGGATCGATTTCCTGGTCGCCGATCCGGCATCCCGCTCCTGCACCTCGGTCTGTCTCAAGCTGGTGGACGAGTGGTTCCAGGGCCTCAAGCCCGACGCCCAGCGCGCGCAGGTGAAGCGGCTCGAGGCGCTGCTCGAAGGCGAGGCCGTCGCCTATGACGTGGCCGGGCATCGCGATGCGCTGCCGGGCCTGCGCATCTGGTGCGGCGCCACGGTCGAGACCGGCGACGTCGAGGCGCTGCTGCCTTGGCTCGACTGGGCCTATGCCGAGATCCGCCGCGCCGCGGCCGCCTGATTCCCAGCTTCATCGCCTACGCCAACACGAGGCCTCGCCATGCCGAGCGTCCTGATTTCCGATGATCTGAGCCCGCGCGCCGTCGACATCTTCAAGGAGCGCGGCATCGAGGTCGAGATGAAGGTCGGCCTTACCCCCGACGAGCTGAAGCAGATCATCGGCCGCTTCGACGGGCTCGCGGTGCGCTCGGCCACCAAGGTGACCAAGGCGGTGCTGGAGCGCGCGAGCAATCTCAAAGTGATCGGACGGGCCGGAATCGGCGTCGACAATATCGACGTGCCGGCCGCCACCCAGCGCGGCATCGTGGTGATGAACACGCCGTTCGGCAACTCCATCACCACCGCCGAGCACGCCATCGCGATGATGCTGGCGCTGGCCCGCCAACTGCCCGCCGCCGACCGCTCGACCCAGGCGGGCAAGTGGGAGAAATCGCGCTTCATGGGCGTCGAGATCACCGGCAAGACGCTGGGCATCATTGGCTGCGGCAATGTCGGCTCGGTGGTGGCGGAGCGCGCCCTCGGCCTCAGGATGAAGGTCGCGGCTTTCGATCCCTTCCTCTCGCCCGAGCGCGCGGTGGCGCTGGGCGTCGAGAAGGTGGAGCTCGACGAGCTGCTGGCGCGGGCGGATTTCATCACCTTGCACACGCCGCTCACGGACGCCACCCGCAACATCATCGACGCCAAGGCGCTGGCCAAGACCAAGCCCGGCGTGCGCATCATCAACTGCGCGCGCGGCGGCCTGGTGGTCGAGGAGGATTTGAAGGCGGCGCTGGATTCAGGCCACGTCGCCGGCGCCGCCCTCGATGTGTTTCCGGTCGAGCCGGCCAAGAGCAACATCCTCTTCGGCCGCGACGAGGTGATCGCGACCCCGCATCTCGGCGCCTCCACCAACGAGGCGCAAGAGAACGTGGCGCTGCAGATCGCCGAGCAGATGTCGGATTTCCTGATTGGCGGCGCGGTGGTGAACGCGCTCAACATGCCGTCGCTCTCGGCCGAGGAGGCGACGCGGCTCAAGCCCTATCTGAAGCTCTCGGAGCAGCTCGGCAGCTTCGCCGGCCAGCTCGCCGACAGCGACATAAAAAGCGTCGAGATCGAGTATTGCGGCCATGCCGCCGACCTCAACGTCAAGCCGCTGACCGCGATCGCGCTCACCGGCCTGCTCGCGCCGCAGCTCGAATCGATCAACATGGTCAACGTGCCGGTGTTCTGCCGCGAGCGCGACATCCGGGTCAGCGAGACGCGCTGCTCGGACACGACGGATTTCCAGACGCTGGTGAAGCTCACGGTGAAGTCGCCGGGCCGCACGCGCTCGGTCGCGGGCACGCTCTTCGGCGGCGACCGGCCGCGCATCGTCAGCGTCGAGGACATCCCGATGGAGGCCGAGCTCGGCGCCCACATGCTCTATGTCCGGAACAAGGACAAGCCAGGCTTCATCGGCAATCTCGGCCGCACGCTGGGCGAGGCGGGCGTCAATATCGCGACCTTCCACCTCGGCCGCAGCGGCCCCGGCGCCGACGCCGTGTGCCTGGTGCAGGTGGACCAGGCGCTCGACGATGCGCTGCTGGAGCGCGTGCGCGCCATCGCCAACGTGGTCCAGGCGCGGCAGCTGAGCTTCTAGAGCCGAAACTCGATCGGCCACCTACTCGATCACCTCGTCGGCGCGCAGCAGCATTTCGCGCGAGATTTCGAGCCCGAGCGCCTTCGCGGTCTTGAGGTTGACGACCAGCTCGAACCGCGTCGGCACCTCGATCGGCAGCTCGCTCGGCTTCGCCCCTTTCAGGATCTTGTCCACGAATACGGCAGCGCGACGGTCGGTCTCGTCTGTGTTGGTGCCGTAGCTCATGAAGCCGCCGGCGTCGGGGCCGAGCCGGGCCTGGAAGATCGTCGGCAGCCGGACCGCGAGTGCATGCTCCGCGATGACGCCCGCGTTGTTGAAGAACATGCCATTGGCGATGACGGCGGCGGCTTGCGCGCCGTTCTTGGCCAGCCGGTCGAGCGCCGGCGCGATCTCGTCGCGCGTCGTGGCGTCTTCGACCAGCAGCGCGACACCGCGCGCCCGCGCGCCGGCCTCGACCTGTGCGACGATGATCTTGTCGTTCGCGGTCGCCGGGTTGTTGAGGTAGCCGAGCCGCGACATATGCGGCAGAAAATCGCCCGCCAGCTCGACCACCTTGGCGTTCATGCCTTCGACCACATTGGCGATGCCGGTGACAGTGCCGCCCGGATACGCGAAGCTCGCGTAGAGGTCGGGCATATGGTCTTGAAGGACAGCGCTGACGATCGGCAGGTCGGGCGCGACGGCTTTCATCGCCCGCGCCGCGGCCGGCTCGCGGGCGAAGACGACGTCGGGATGCATCGCCATCAGCTCACGTGCGAGCGGCTGCAGCCGCGCGACATCGCCATCGGCGAAACGGTAGTCGATGTCGATCGTCTGCCCGTCGATATAGCCAAGATCGCGCAGGCCCGCGACAAAGTCGTTGGTTCGCCTATGCGTGAGCAGCGTGAGGATGCCGACTCGGGGCCGAGGCCCGGCCGCGCGCGCCGGCACGCTGCGCAGCATGGCCGCTCCGCCGATCGCCGCGATGAAATCGCGCCGCTTCATCACGCGGTCGCCTCATCGGAGCCGGCGAACACCCTCGCACTCTTGAGTGGTTCGGGCCGTCCGGCGGCGCTGGTTTCGTGCTTCACGGTCCCCCTCGGCCATGCCCCGCGAAATGGTAGCACGGGAGGGGGTGCCGTCGAGCCTCCCTACTGAAGCAAGACCCGGTCGCATCGGCGTCGCGGGCGGCAATCGGGCCGGTCGGGTTTGGACCCGAGGCCGGTCTCGCGCGGGCGCGGGAACAATGCTAGTCTGCGCCGGCGAATCGAACGCCCGCCGACGATGAACGATCCCCCGCTCAATTCATTGATGCCGCTCGAAGACGCGGTCGCGGTGTTCCGCCGGCTGGGCTTCGACGTCAACGCCATGTCGCGGACGGAGTTCCGGGCCGCCTATTACGGCCTCGCCCGCAAGTACCAGTCCAACGCGTCGGCCCAGTCGCTGATGGCGACCATCAACGCCGCCAAGGCGTCGATCATGGGGCTTTACGACTGGGCCGAGGACCGCAGCGTCGCCGCCAAGGTCGAGCGCGCGCGGGAGCATGTGGGATTGGGCGCGGCGACGGCCGCGGGCAGGCCCAAGCCGCCGCCGCTGCGCGACATCGTCCGTGCCGCCATGGCCGAGCACGCCTATCTCGGCACCCGCCGCGTCATCGACAAGCTCAAGGACCGGCGGCGCGAGCAGCGCGAGCTGACCATGATCGAGCGCGTCAAGGCCAAGCTCATGAGCGCGCTGCGAAGGTCTTAGGGCGCGCCTGACCTAGACCAGGCCGCTGGCGTCGCGCAGCGCCGGGAAGATGTCGCCGATCGCCGATTGCGGCCACGGCAGCGAGAAGGTGCGGTCGAACAGCAGGTAGATCGCCGCCGTGGCGAGGCAGGCGGCGCCGATCGCATGGCTCCAGCGCTCGCGGAACTCGAGCCGCATCTGCAGCAGCACGAACAGGAACAGCGCCGGCAGCATGCCGATGACGGCGCCGGCGACCAGGAAGCCTGCGACCCAGCCGAAATAGCGCAGCGCCCGCACGCGCACCAGCGCCGGCGCCACCGCGTCTTCCGCCTCGAGCGCGGCCAGGCGCTGGGCGTGGGGGCTTTGCTCGCGCGGCGCCTCGGCTGCGCGCGGGGCCGGGGCGAAGATCTCGGTCAGGAGGTTGAGCCCGGCGAAGAACAAAGCGGCGATGGCCGCCGCGCGCGGCACGAACTTCGCCGCCGCGGGCCACGGCAGCGAGAACGACACCGCCACCACGATGGCGGCGATGATCGCCGTCGTGAACATGGTGTCGCGGCCGAAGCGCAACAGCGAGCGGTTGAAGGCGCCGAAGGTCGAGGCGAGATTGCGGACATGGATGCGCAGCGGCGGCACCACCGCCCACAGCGCCGCCGCGAACACCGCCAGCACCACCGGCCGCAGCATCCACGCGGCGCCGTAGATCTCGGTCGAGATGAAGAAATAGCGCTCGAAGATGGCGCCCAGAACGAAGCCCAGGATGAGCGGCGGGCGCGGCCATCCGAGATGCTTCATAACCCAGCCCAGAGCGCCGAAGAGCGCCAGCGAATAAAGATCGCCCCAGCTCTGCGAGCCCTGATAGGCGCCGATGAAGATGACGGTCAGCACCAGCGGCAGCATGATGCCGACCCGCACCAGGGCGAGCCGCGCGAAGAGGCCGCTCGCCGCGATGCAGATGGCGGCGCCCAGGACATGCGCAAGCGTCAACGTCCAGACGATCGCATAGGTCACATCGAGATGCTTCGTCAGCATCTCCGGACCCGGCACCAGCCCGTGCATCAGGAAGGCGCTCAGCAACAGCGCCATCGACGCGCCGGCGGGCACGCCGAACGCGATCGTGGGGACGAGATGGCCCCCTTCCTTGGCGTTGTCTGAGGCGATCGCGGCGATGACGCCGCGGATGTCGCCGTGACCGAAATTCTCGGTGTTTTTCTCGGTGCGGATGGCGTGGCCGTAGGCGATCCAGTCGATCACCGCCGCGCCCAGCCCCGGCACCGCGCCGAGGCACGCGCCCAGCCACGAGCAGCGCAGGATGAGCCACCACGAGCGCAGCGCGTCGCCGATGCCGAGCCACTGGTCGGCGAAGCGGATGTCGGTGCGCACGTTGCCCCGCGCGATGCTGGCCCGCGAGATCGCCATGTCTGCGAGCTCGGGGAGCGCGAACACGCCGAGCGTCACCGGCACCAGCGGCAGATGGTCCCACAGATAGAGCGAGCCGAAGGTCCAGCGCAGGGTGCCGGTCTGCGAATCGCTGCCGATCATCGCCAGCATCAGGCCGAGGCAGGCGGCGGTGAGGCCTTTGAGCGGCGCCTTGCCCGACAAGACGCCCACCATGGAGAGGCCGAAGATGCAGAACGACAGGAGCTCGGGCGAGGCGAGATAGAGCACCACCGGGCGGAGGACCGGGATCGTCACCGCCAGGAGGCAGGCGCCGAACACGCCGCCGATGAGCGAGGCGGCATAGCCCGCGCCGAAGGCGCGCGCGGCGTGGCCCTGCTTGGCGAGCGGATGGCCGTCGAGCACGGTGGCCGCCGCGCCCACCGTCCCCGGCACGCCGAACAGCACCGCCGGGATGAGGTCCGAGACCGTCGTCACCGACGCCATGCCCAAGAGCAGCGCAAAGGCGCTGTAGGCATCGAGGTGGTAGGTGAAGGGAATGAGGATCGCCAGCGCAACCACGCCGCCCAAGCCCGGGATCACGCCCAGGGACAGGCCCAGCACCACGCCGCCCGCCATGATGAGGAGCCGCATCGGCTCGAGCACCACCCCCAGCGCATGGATCGCCGCCTCGAGCATCGCCGTCCTGACATCGTTGGCGCCGCGCCATGAAACACCACGCGCCCTCGTGCTGCAACGGCATCCTGCGCCCATTCGACTTCGCCCTTCGGGCTCCGCTCAGGGTGAGGTAAAATTTTCGCCTCATCCTGAGCGGAGCGAAGCGCAGTCGAAGGACGCACGGCCGAATTCCAGCCCAACCAATCCGCTTGATTTCGGGCCGGATCGGCCCTCACATAGGGCGGCGAGGGACGCATGAAGCCGCCGCGGTTCAGCTATCACGACCCCAAGACCATCGCCGAGGCGACCGGGCTGCTTGCCAGCCTGGACAACGCGCGCATGCTGGCCGGCGGGCAGTCGCTCATGCCGATGCTCGCCATGCGCTACGTGCTGCCCGACCACGTCGTCGATCTCAACGGCATTGCCGAGCTCTCCTACCTGCGGGCGAGCGACAAGGCGCTGGAGCTGGGCGCGATGACGCGCCAGCGCACCCTCGAGTTCTCCGACGAGGTGAAGCGGCGCTGCCCGCTGCTGCACGAGGCGATCCTCCAGGTCGGCCACCGCCAGACGCGCAACCGCGGCACGGTCGGCGGCTCGCTGTGCCATCTCGATCCGGCGGCCGAGCTGGTCTCGGTCGCGGCGGCGCTCGACGCCACCGTGCACGTGGTCTCGGCCAAGGGCGCGCGCGACGTGGCGATGGGGTCGTTTCCCCAGGGCTACATGACGCCGTCGATCGAGCCCGAGGAGATGGTCACCGGCGTGACCCTGCCGCTGTGGCCGGCGGGGCACGGTTATGCCTTCGTCGAGTTCTCGCGAAGGCACGGCGATTTCGCAATCTGCTCGGCCGCGGCGCTGCTCGAGGAGGACAAATCCGGCCGCATCACGCGCGCCTCGGTCACGATCGGCGGGGTCGGACCGGCGCCGGTGCGCGCGCGCGAGGTGGAGACGGCGCTCGTGGGCCAGACCGCGACGGAGGCGCTCTTCCGCGAGGCGTGCGAGAGCTGCCGCAAGATCGAGGCGATGAGCGACGTGCACGCGCCGGCCGATTATCGCCAGCACCTGGCCGCGGTGCTGTCGCGGCGCGCGCTCGAGAAGGCGCACCAACGCGTGGGCGGCGCGAAATAATGGACGAGAAACGCACGATCGCGCTCACCGTCAACGGCAAGCGCTACGAGGAAGAGGTCGAGGTCCGCGTCACCCTGGCCGATTTCCTGCGCCACCAACTGGGCCTCACCGGCACGCATCTCGGCTGCGAGCACGGCGTGTGCGGCGCCTGCACCGTCCTCATGGACGGGCAGTCGGTGCGCTCGTGCCTGATGCTGGCGGTGCAGTCGGCGGGCCACGAGTTCCTCACCGTCGAAGGGATCGCCCCCAGCGTCACCGAGCTGCACCCGCTGCAAGAGGCGTTCCGCGACAATCACGGCCTGCAATGCGGCTTCTGCACGCCGGGGATGCTGACGACCCTGATCGAATTCCTGCGCGACAATCCCGATCCGACCGAGCAAGAGGTGCGGATCGCGATCTCCGGCAATCTGTGCCGCTGCACCGGCTACCAGGGCATCGTCGCCGCCGCGCTCGACGCGGCGCAACGGCTCAAATCCGTCAAGGCGAGGTAGAAATCGCAGGCCGCGCGCCCTAGTCTCCCGTCCGCTTCGAGGCGCGCGCGGCGGAGGGAGAGGGATGGCGCAGGCGGTGGTGGCGGAGGCCGGTCGCGACTTCATCCGCGACATCATCGACGCCGACCTCGCGGAGGGCCGCGTTGCCGAGATCGTCACCCGCTTTCCGCCCGAGCCCAACGGCTATCTCCATATCGGCCACGCCAAGGCGATCTGCATCAATTTCGGCATCGCTGCCGAGTATCGCGGGCGCTGCCACCTGCGCTTCGACGACACCAACCCGACCAAGGAGGCGCAGGAATATATCGACGCCATCGAGCGCGACGTGCGCTGGCTCGGCTTCGACTGGGGCGCGCATCTTCATCATGCCTCGGACTATTTCGAGCGGCTTTATGTATGGGCCGAGCACCTGGTCGCGACCGGCAACGCCTATGTCTGCGATCTCCCGCCCGACGAGATGCAGGCGATGCGCGGGTCTTTCACCGAGCCCGGCCGCGACAGCCCCTACCGCACCCGCACGCCCGAGGTCTCGCTCGATCTTCTGCGCCGCATGCGCGCGGGCGAGTTTCCGAACGGCGCCCGCACCTTGCGCGCCCGGATCGACATGGCGGCCGGCAACATGAATTTGCGCGACCCGGTGCTCTACCGCATCCTGCACGCCGCGCACCCGCGCACCGGCACCGCGTGGTGCATCTATCCGACCTACGATTTCGCGCACGGGCAGTCGGACGCGATCGAGGGCATCACCCATTCGCTGTGCACGCTCGAGTTCGAGGACCACCGCCCGCTCTACAACTGGCTGCTCGACCATCTGCCGGTGCCGTCGCGGCCGCGGCAATACGAGTCGGCGCGGCTCGAACTCGCCTACACCGTGCTGTCGAAGCGCGTGCTGACGGAGCTCGTCGCCAAGGGCCACGTCGCGGGCTGGGACGATCCGCGCATGCCGACCCTGGCGGGCCTGCGCAGGCGCGGCGTTCCGGCGGCGGCGATCCGCGACTTCGTGCGCCGCACCGGCGTCGCCAAGGCCAATAGCGTGGTCGATCCGGCGATGTTCGACCACGCCGTGCGCGAGCATCTCAACAAGGCCGCGCCGCGCCGCATGGCGGTGCTGCGGCCCTTGAAGCTGGTGATCGAGAACTATCCCGAAGGGCCGGGCGAGGAATTGGACGCGGTCAACAATCCCGAGGATCCGTCCGCCGGAACGCGCAAGGTGCGCTTCGGCCGCGAGATTTATGTCGAGCGCGACGATTTCATGGAGAACCCGCCCAAGAAATTCTTCCGCCTTTCGCCCGGCCGCGAGGTGCGGCTGCGCTACGCCTATTTCGTCACCTGCCGCGAGGCGGTGAAGAACGCTTCGGGCGAGGTGGTGGAGCTGCGCGCGACATACGATCCGGCGACCCGCGGCGGCAACGCGCCCGACGGCCGCAAGGTACAGGCGACCTTGCATTGGGTGTCGGCGACGGATGCGGTGGCGGCGGAGGTGAGGCTTCTCAACCCGCTTTTCGCCGCGCCGCTGCCGGGCGCCGGCGGCGACGTGTTCGCCGACCTCAATCCCAATTCGATCGAGACGCTGACGGGCTGCCGGCTCGAGCCCGCGCTCGGCGGCGCGGCGGAAGGCGAGGCCGTGCAGTTCGAGCGCCACGGCTATTTCAGCCGCGATCCGGCTTCGTCGGCCGCAGCACCCGTCTTCGTCCGCACCATCGCGCTGCGCGACAGCTGGGCCAAGACGCAAGGCGGCGGGTGAGAAGGAGGACGACATGACGGCCGCGTTCGTGGAGCGCAAGACCATCGCCGAGCTGACCGCCAAGATGCTGCTCGAGGTGGAGGCGGTGCGGTTCTTCGACACCAAGCCGTTCACGTTCACCTCGGGCTGGGCGAGCCCGGTCTATACCGATTGCCGCCGCCTGATCTCGTTCCCGCACGTGCGCCGGACCTTGATGGAGTTCGGCGAGGCGACCTTGGCGCGCGACGCCGGGTTCGAGCGCTTCGACGCGGTGGCGGGCGGCGAGACGGCGGGCATTCCCTTCGCCGCCTGGATGGCCGACCGGCTGGCGCTGCCGATGCTCTATGTGCGCAAGGCGCCCAAGGGCTTCGGCCGCAACGCGCAGATCGAAGGGCACCTTGCGCCCGGCGCGCGCGTGCTGCTGGTCGAGGACATGACCACGGACGGGCGCAGCAAGGTCAATTTCTGCCAGGCGTTGCGCGCGGCGGGCGCCACCGTCGATCACGTCTTCGTGGTGTTCTTCTACGACATCTTCCCCGCCGGGCGGAAAATCCTCGGCGATCTCGGCATCACCATGCACGCGCTGGCGACGTGGTGGGACGTGCTGGCGGTGGCGCGCGACAGCGGCCGCTTTCCGGCGGCCAAGCTCGCCGACATCGAATCCTTCATGCGCGACCCGGTGTCATGGTCCAAGGCGCATGGCGGCGCCGGCGAGGCGTCGGAATAGCGATGCCTCACTTGAAGGCCGGGATCACTTCCTTGCCGAGGAGGCGGATCGACTTCAGCACCTGGTCCTTGGGCATGCGGCCGATCTCGTGGTTGCCGCAGAAGATGTCGTAGCCGATCAGCTTCTTGCCCTCTTCGAGCTTGCGCCGCACCGTCTCGGGCGAGCCGACGATGGCGAGGCCATTGTCGATGTTGAAGTCCCAGCTCTCGCCGGAGCGGCGGATGGTGAGGCCGCGCGCCGCGTCGTCGGGGCGCATGCTGTCGCTGCCCATGCCGCGCGGATTGGTGCCCCACCCGATGCGCGTCTTCTCGATCGGGCCGCCCCCTACCGGGACCGCGCCGCCGGCCGGATTGACGAGCCACGGCTCCGCCTCCTCGCGCGCCTTGGCGTCGGTCTCGGCGACGTGGATCTGGCGCTGCAGGAAGACGCGCGGCATGGGGCCGGGGTGTTTGCACTCGCGCCAGATCTTGCGATAGAGCTCGAACTTGCGCGCCACCACCTCGTCGGTGTCGAGATTCTGCGACACGTGGAAATTGCCGCGCGCGGCGAACTCGATGGCGGCGTCGCTGTGGACCGCGGCCCAGATCGGCGGATAGGGCTTCTGGAACGGCTTGGGCTGCGGCAGCGCCTCGTCGAAGGTGAAATACTTGCCCTTGAACGTGACCTCGTCCTGCGTCCATGCCATCTTGACGAGCTGCAGCACCTCGCCCGAGATCGCGGCGCGCTGGTAGTAATCGACGCCCCAGCGGATGAACTCGTGCTCGTGGACGCCGATGCCGGTGCCGAACTCGACCCGGCCGCGCGACAATTGGTCGAGCATCGCCACCTCTTGCGCGAGGCGCAGCGGGTGGTAGAGCGGCAGCTGCCACATCATCGCGCCGATGCGCAGCTTCGTGGTCGCGCGCGCCACGGCGGTGAGATAGACGGTGGGCGCGGTGATGCGCCCGATCGGCGAGTTCTGGTGCTCGATCACGAAATAGGAGTGGTAGCCCATCTCCTCGATCTCGCGCGCGAGGCGGATATGCTCGTCATAGATGTCCGCCATCACTTCGGTGCTCGTGCCGTAGCCGCCGACCGCGTCCCAGAAGGCGAAATCGAGCCGTGCCATGTGAGGTGTCCCGCGCCATCGAAGCCTGTCGAAGTTATAGGCGGTCGGGATTGACTTGCATAGGCTTCTCGCGTCCTTCGACTGCGCGCTTCGCGCTCCGCTCAGGATGAGGTAAATTGCCGACGGCATAAAGATTCATCCTCACCCTGAGCGGAGCGAAGCGTAGTCGAAGGGCGCACGGCGTCGCTCCGGTCTCAACGCGAAAGCGAGCCATGGATACCTATGACGTGATCGTGGTCGGCGGCGGCAATGCCGCGTTCTGCGCGGCGCTGGCGGCGCAGGAGGCGGGGGCCAAGGTCATCATGCTCGAGGCCGCGCCCGTGGACGAGGCGGGCGGCAACAGCCGCTTCACCGCGGGCTCGATGCGCGTCGTTTATGACGGCGTCGACGACATCAAGTCATTGATGCCCGACCTCACCGCCCAGGAGATCGCGACCTCCGATTTCGGCACCTACACCAAGGACCAGTTCTTCGACGACATGGCGCGGGTGACGCAATACCGCGCCAATCCCGACCTCGTGGAGCTCCTGGTGACGCGCAGCCTGCCGACCGCGCTGTGGATGCGCGAGAAGGGCGTGCGCTTCGTGCCCATCTACGGGCGCCAGGCGTTCAAGATCGACGGCAAGTTCAAGTTCTGGGGCGGCCTCACCGTCGAATCGGTGGGGGGCGGTCCCGGCCTCGTGCAGCAGTTGACCGACGCCGCGACAAAGCGCGGCATCGCCATCCGCTACGAGACGCGCGCCACCGACCTCGTCTATGACGGGCGCGCGGTCACGGGCGTGCGCGTCAAGAGCGGCGACGCGACATCGGAGATCATGGGCCGCACGGTCGTGCTCGCGTGCGGCGGGTTCGAGGCCAATCCGGAATGGCGCACGCGCTATTTGGGGCCCGGCTGGGACCTCGCCAAGGTGCGCGGCACGCGCTTCAACGCCGGCGACGGCATCCGTATGGCGCTCGCCATCGGCGCCAGCCCGTGCGGCAACTGGTCCGGCTGTCACGCGGTCGGCTGGGACATGAACGCGCCGGAGTTCGGCGACCTCGCGGTCGGCGACCAGTTCCAGAAGCACTCCTATCCCTTCGCCATCATGGTCAACGCAACGGGCCGCCGCTTCGTCGACGAGGGCGCCGATTTCCGCAACTACACCTATGCCAAATACGGCCGCGTCATCCTCGAGCAGCCCAATCAGTTCGCGTGGCAGATCTGGGACAAGAAGGTGAAGCACCTGCAGCGCGACGAATACAACATCCGCCGCATCACCAAGGTGACCGCGAACACCATCGAGGAGCTGGCGTCGAAGCTCGACGGCGTCGATCCCGCCGAATTCGTCAAAACCATCGCCGCCTGGAACAAGGCGGTCCGCACCGACATTCCCTTCAATCCCAACGTCAAGGACGGGCGCCGCGCCGAGGGGCTCGCCATTCCGAAATCGAACTGGGCCAACACGATCGACGAGCCGCCGTTCGAGGGCTACGGCGTCACCTGCGGCCTGACCTTCACCTTCGGCGGGTTGCGCATCACGACAGACGGGGCGGTGGTCGATCTCGACTTCAAGCCGATCAAGGGCCTCTATGCCGCGGGCGAGCTGGTGGGCGGCCTGTTCTATTTCAACTATCCCGGCGGCTCCGGCCTCACCGCCGGCGCGGTCTTCGGCCGCATCGCCGGCACCGAAGCCGCGCGCGCGGCGAAGGGTTAGTCCTCTCGCCGCACGCGCAGCATCTTGTCGATGCGTTCGAAGATCGCATCGACCAGGATGGCGAGCAGCGCCACCACCGACGCGCCCTCGATGACATAGGGCAGCTTGTCGCCCACCAGCCCGTCGATGATCGGCGTGCCCAGCGTCACCGCGCCCACGGTCGAGCCGATCGTCGCCGTGCCGATGGTGATGACCGCCGACACTCTGATTCCGGCCAGGATCACCGGCGCGGCCAGCGGCAGCTCGACCGCGAGCAGCATGCCCAGCGGCCGGTACCCCATGCCCAGCGCGGCCTCGCGCACCGCTGACGGCACGGTCTCGATCCCCGCGATGACGTTGGCGATGATCGGCAGGAACCCGTAGAGCGCGAGTGCCACGAAGGTCGGCCTCTCGCCATAGCCCAGCGCCGGCACCGCGATCGCCAGCACCGCGACCGGCGGAAAGGTCTGGCCGATGGTGGCGATGGCGCCGACGATGGCGCGGAATTCGCGGCCAATGGCATGCGTCACGAAGATGCCGAGCGCCAGCGCCGCCACGCTCGACGCCAGGCATGCGGCCGCGGCGATCTCGACATGCGCGAGCAGCAATTCGGGAAACGATGCGAAGGCGAAGACCGGCGGCTTCACTTCCGGAAACGCCGACGCCACCAGCGGCCCGAGCGCCGGCATGAAGACGACGAGCAGCGCCAGCGCCGCCGCCAGCGCGGCGACGGAGCGCCATTCGCGCCACCGCGCCATCGCTCAGCGCACCAGGTCGGCGAGCGCGACCATGCCCGCGCCGCCGCCCAGGGGCACCGCGTCGCTATGGCGCAGCACCATCTCGGAGAGCGCGTCGGCGAGCGACGCGGCCGGGTCGAGCGGCTCGCCGGCGGCTGTGCCGGGCCGCGCGCGCTCGGCCGCCTTGCGCACGGCGAGGAGCTTCAGGCCCAATCCCGAACGGCCGACGAGGTCGCGGACGAAGTCATCGGCCGGGCGCTCGATGATGTCGCGCGGCTTCGCATACTGCATCAGACGCCCGTCATGCATGATCGCGATCATGTCGGCGAGCGCCAGCGCCATGTCGAGATCGTGGGTCACGAACATGATGGTCTTGCCGGTGCGGCGGTGGATGAGCGCGAGCTCCGCCGCGAGCGCGTCGCGCGTGATGGGATCGAGCGCGCCGAACGGCTCGTCCATCAGCAGGAGCTCGGGATCGGCGGCCAATGCGCGGGCGACGCCGACGCGCTGCTGCTGCCCGCCCGAGAGCTGGTGCGGATACTTGCCGCCATGGACCGCCTGGTCGAGCCGCAGCAATTCCATCAGTTCGGCGACGCGCGCGTCGATGCGCGCTTGTGTCCAGCCGAGGAGATGCGGCACGGTGGCGATGTTGCGCGCCACGGTCCAGTGCGGGAAGAGCCCGACCGACTGGATCGCATAGCCGATGCGGCGGCGCAGCGTCTCGGGCTCGAGCCGCGTTATGTCCTCGCCGTTGATGCGGATCGCGCCCGAATCCATCGGGACGAGCCGGTTCACCATCTTCAGCGTGGTGGATTTCCCCGCGCCGGACGAGCCGACCAGCGCACAGAACGCGCCCGTCTCGACCGTCAGGCTGACGCCATCGACGATGCGCCGCCCGCCCAACGTCTTCACCACGTTTTGAAGCTCGATCATCGCGCTCTCCGCCCGAGCCAGTCGATTGCCAGCGCCATCGCGAAATCGGCCGCCAGCGCCAACGCGATCGCCGGCAGCGCGCCGAGCAGCACCAGATCGATGGCGTATTGTCCGATGCCGCGAAAGACGAAGCTGCCGAGCCCTCCGGCGCCGACCAGCGCGGCGACGACGGCGAGCCCGATCGCCTGCACCACCACCACGCGCACCCCGGCGAGCAGCACCGGCATTCCCAGCGGCAGCTCGACCCGCCAGAAAATCTGCCGCCGCGTCATGCCCATGCCGGCGGCGCTCTCGATCACCGCCGGATCGACGCCGAGCAGCCCCGCCAGCGTGTTGCGCGCCACCGGCAGCAGCGCATAGAGCGTGAGCGCGATCAGCGCCGGCGCCATGCCGATGCCGCCGACGCCTAGCGCGGCCAGCGGCGCGATGAGGAGGCCGAAAAGGGCGATCGACGGGATCGTCTGCACCACGTTGAGCGCCGCGAAGATGGGCGCACGCGATCGCTCCCGCTGCGCCGCCAGGAGGCCGACCGGTATGCCGATCAGGAGCGCCGGCACGACCGCTCCCGCCACCAGCTCGCAATGCCGCAAGAGTTCGCCGAGAAAGTCCGCACGCTCGTTGGCGAATTCGCGCAGCAGCGAGAGCTGGTCGAGTCGGCCGGACAACGTGAGCGCCGCCGCGAGCGCGACGAGTGCCGCGACCGTGCCGAGCCTCAGCGCCGGCCCGGCTGCGAGCCGTTGCAGCGCGTCGAGGACGGCGAAGGCGATGCACAATCCGGCGATCCAGAAGGCGGGACCGAGCGCGGTGCGGGCCGCCTTGGGCGCGCCGGCGGCGAGCGAAGCGGCCGCCGCGCCCGCGCTCTCGATCAACAGCAGCAGCAAGAGCGATGCGACGACGAGGGTAGCGCCGCCGAGGCGCCGGCCCGGCGCGGGAAATGCCGCGGCCAGCAACGCCGCGCCGAGCGCCGCGATCGTGGCGGCACGCGGCGCTCCCGCCGCTTGCCACAGCGTCAGCGGCGTGCCCGAGACGAGGCGGTTGGGCGCGTGCGCGACGAAGCCGAGGCTCGCGAGCGCGATGGCGCCGGCGACGACCAGCACCAGCAGCACGGCATTGCCCGGCGCCTTCACCGCGCGAAGCCTTGCGCAGCGAGATATTCGCCCGCCACGTCGCGCGCGTCGCCGCCCTCGACCGCGATCTCGGCATTGAGGCGCTGTAAGCGCTCCAATGTCAGGGAGCGGAACACAGGGTCCAGCAACGAAGCGATCACGGGATGCGCGGCGAGCACTTTCGCGCGGACGACCGGCGCCGGCTCGTACACGATCTCGGCGCCCTTGTCGTCGGCGAGCACGATGAGGCCGAGCGCCGCCACCGCGCCGTCGGTGCCGTAGGCCATCGCGGCGTTGACACCGGACATGCCCTCGGCGGCGGCGCGGATCGTCGCCGCCGTGTCGCCGCCCGCCAGCACCAGCATCTGGCGCTGGCTCAAGGTGAAGCCGTAAGCCTGCTCGAACGCGGGCAGCCCGCCCGGACTCTCGACGAATTCGGCCGATGCGGCGAGCCGCACCGTGCCGCCCGACGACACATAGCGCGCGAAGCCCGCGAGCGACGGGCCGGTCAGAGCCGCGAGCGACTTTGCCGCCGCGATCGCCCAGCTGTTGTTGGCCGGCGCCGGCGCGAGCCACACGAGCGCGTTGCGCGCGCGGTCGAGCGCAGCGACCTTTTCATATCCCGCCGCGCCATTGCGCCATGCCGGATCGGCGTCGAGCGCGAAGAAGCGCGCGCCGTTGCCGGTATATTCGGGATAGATGTCGATCTCGCCGGCGAGGATGGCGCCGCGCACGATGTTGGTCGGCCCCAATCCGATGCGGCGCGTGACGGCGAGCCCGTCGCGCTCCAGCACCAGCGCGATCATGTTGCCGAGCAGCGCGCCCTCGGTGTCGATCTTGGAGCCGACGGTGATCGTCTCGGCTTGCGCCGCGAGCGGGAAAAGCGCCAGCGCGAGGATCGCCATACGTCGAAGCTGCATTTGCATCCTGCGTCCTTCGACTACGCCCTTCGGGCTCAGTCGAAGGACGCACGCTTGCACCGCTTGCGCCGAGGTGAAATATTAGCGGTGCATCGCGTCGATTTACCAGCATATGCAAGGGGAGGTTCGCGGCCGTGAGGAGAGAGATGTTGAAGCTCGCCGGCGTGGAGATCGAGCTCCACGAGGACGGCGAGGGCGCGCCGCTCCTGTTCCTGCACAGCGCCCAGGGCTTCGTTCCGACCCAGCCCTATGTCGGCCTTCTCGCGAAGAAGCGCCGACTGATCGCGCCGTCGCATCCGGGCTTCGGACGCTCGGGCCTGCCCGACTGGCTCGATACGCCCGACGACATCGCGCATATCTATCTCGAGCTGATGGACCGGCTCGGCCTGGAAAGGGTCGACTTGGTCGGCGCCTCGCTCGGCGGCTGGATCGCGGCCGAGATGGCGACCAAGGCGCCCGAGCGGTTCCGCAAGCTCGCGCTGGTGGCGCCGGTGGGAGTCAAGACCGGACCCGAGGACACGCTCGACATCCCCGACATCTTCGCCATGCCGCAGGAGAACGTGAACCGCCTGCTGTTCCACGATCCGTCGAAGTTCGCGTTCGATGCGTCGAAGTTCAGCGACGAGGAGCTCACCATCATCGCGCGCAACCGCGAGACCACCGCGTTGCTGGTGTGGGAGCCGTGGATGCACAATCCCAAGCTCAAGCGCCGGCTGCACCGGATCGGCATCCCGACCCTGTTCCTGCGCGGCGAGAGCGACGGTCTGGTCACGGCCGATTATCTCGCGCGCTATGCCAAGCTGGTGCCGAACGCGCGGATCGAAACCGTGCCGCTCGCCGCCCACGCGCTCCAGACCGAGCAGCCCGAAGCGTTCGCCGCCAAGCTCTTGGCATTTCTCGACGCCTGATCCGGATTCCCAAGGAGAGACAGCGCCATGCAGGCCTGGCATTTCACCGAGACGGCATATCCCTACCTGCCGCCCGCCGACAGCTATGAATCGATCCGGGTCAATCTGCCGAACCGCCACTACGATCCCGAGAAGGGCGCGGCGCTCTATGACCGCTACATCAAGGAATGGCAGATCGCCGAGGAGGAAGGCATCGAGATCATGCTCAACGAGCATCATCAGACGGCGACCTGCGTCGATCCGACGGCGCCCTTGATGCTCGCGGCCCTGGCGCGCGTCACCTCGAAGGCGCGGCTCCTGATCCTCGGCAATCCCATCGCCAACCGCCATCAGCCGGTCAGGATCGCCGAGGAGATGGCGATGATCGACGTGATGTCGCACGGGCGGCTCGACGCGGGATTCGTGCGCGGCGTCCCCTACGAGGTGCTGCCGGCCAACAGCAATCCGGTGCGCATGAACGAGCGCCACTGGGAGGCGCTCGACCTCATCGTCAAGGCGTGGACCCACCATGACGGGCCGTTTTCGCACGAGGGGCGCTTCTTCCACTACCGCGCGATCAACATCTGGCCGCGGCCGTTTCAGCAGCCGCACCCGCCGGTGTGGGTCAGCACCACGAGCGCGTCGGGCGCGGCGCGGGTGGGCGCGCACGGCTTCGTGCAGGCGACCTTCCTCACCGGCGACGGGACGCGCGCGATCTACGATTCCTATCGCCGCGGCTGGCGCGAGGCGGGACGCAAGGGCGAGGTGCCGGTCGACCGGCTCGCCTATGCCGCGCTGGTCTATGCCGCCGACAGCGAAGCGAAAGCGCGGGCCGGCGCCGACAAGCTGTTGTGGTATTTGAATGCCAACAAGGTGCCGCCGCACTACGCGACCCCGCCGGGCTATGCCGGGGTGCCGGCGATGGTGGCGGGGATGAAGGGCGCGGGCTCGCGAACGCAAGGCGACCACGCCAATTTCGGCCGCAACATGAATGTCGATACGGCGATGGAGCGCGGCATCCTGTTCTGCGGCACCCCCGACCAGGTGTATCAGCAGGTGAAGCGGTTCTATTACAAAGTCGGCGGCTTCGGGCATCTCCTCATCATGGGCCAGGCGGGATTCCTCGAGCACGACGACACCGTCCACGGCATCCGGACATTCGCGCGCGAGGTCTATCCGCGCCTCAAGGAAGAATTCCCCGGCACCGCGGTCTCGGGCGTCCTCGAGGCGGTGTGAGCGCTGTTCAGCGCGGCCGCTTCGCCGCCTCGTCGACGAGCGAGAGGTCGGCGTATTTCTTGACGTCGATGCCGCTCTTCAAGAGGCCCATCTGCGCCTGGCGGTCGATGTCTTCCTGCACCGCCTGGAGGCTCGGCCGCATGTCGGGATCGCGGTAGTCGTCCTTCTTGGTGAAGAGCCAATCGGTATAGGCGGAGGGTTGCTGCTTGGTCGTCTCGGCGACCAAGGCCACGACGCGGTCGCGGTTGGCGGGCTCGTAGATCCAGCGCAGCGCGCGCTGCATGTCCTCGACCATGTCGACGAGGGCGGCGCGGTGCGCGGCGATGAAGGGCGCTCGCGCCACCATGATGGTCATGTCGCTCTCGCCGATCGCGTCCTTCATGGTGAAGAGGGTGCGGACCTCGCCGGACTTTTCCGCCGCGATCGAGAACGGCAGCGAGATCGACGCCAGGTCAACCTTGCCGCTGGTGACTGCCGAGAACATGTTGGGGAAGTCGAGCTCGACCACCTGGTAGTCGCGCTTGTCCTCGAGCCCGTGCTTGCGCAGCATCACCCGCATCGCCGTGTCCATGGCGCCGGCGATGCTGTTGGTCGCGAGCACCTTGCCCTTGAGGTCTTCGATGGCGCGGATCGGCGAGTCCGCGCGGACCATGAACTTGCGCGAATTGAAGTCCGCGTGACCGTCGCGCGTGGCGTCGCCGATGATGCGCGCGTCCTGCATCTGCGCGTTCTCGACCGAAAGCGCCAGCGCCGAGGGCGCGTATTCGGCGATCTCGAGCTCGCCCGCGGCGAGCGCGGTGATCTGCGGCCCGCTCCCCTTGTAATAGACGGCGTCGACGACGTAGCTCTTGCCGTGATGCGCCAGCACGTCGGTCTTCTGGAACAGGACCGCGACGAGCTGGCCGATCGCCGTGGTCCAGGCGATGCGGATTTTCACCGGCTCGTCCGCGCGCGCATTGGTCGCGCCGAGCGCCAGGATCACGCTCATCAGGATCGCGCCGCAGAACTTCGCCATAGCGCAGGCCTCGCTTCGAGAATCATGCCGCATGATCGGGCCGCCTTTGCTCCTTCGTCAACGCCCCGCGGCCTGGCGCTTGGCAGCCTCGTCCACGAGCGACAGGTCGGCGTATTGCTTCACGTCGAACTTCGCCTTCAAGAAGCCCAGCTCGACCTCGCGGTCGATGTCGCGCTGCACCGCGTCGAGATTGGGGCGCAGGTCGGGATCGCGGTAATCGTCGCGCTTGGTGAAGAGCCAGTCGGAATAGGCCGAGACCGGCTGCTTCGTAAAGGTCGCAATGATCTGCAGCACCTCGGCGCGGTTGGCGGGGTCGTAGAACCAGCGCATCGCGCGCTGTGAATCGGCGAAGAAATCGACCAGCGCGGCGCGGTGGGCGGCGATGAACGGGGCGCGCGCCGCCATGATGGTGATGTCCTGCTCGCCGACCAGGTCCTTCATGGTGAAGACGGTGCGCGTCTCGCCCGATTTCTCGGCGGCGAAGGACCACGGCGTGGTGAAGGCGCCTAAATCGATCTTGCCGCTGGTCAGGACCGCGAACATGTTGGGGAAGTCGATCTCGACGATCTGATAGTCGCGCTTGTCCTCCATGCCGCGCTTGCGCAAGGCCGCGCGCAGCGCCATGTCGACGGCGCCGCTGATGCTGTTGATCGCCAGCACCTTGCCCTTGAGATCGTCCACTGTGTGGATCGGGCTGTCGGCCCGCACCATGTACTCGCGCGAGAAATAGTCCTGGTAGCCGTCGCGCGTCGCGTCGGCGATGATGCGGATGTCGTCCATGCGCGCGTTGGCGATGGTGAGCGCGAAGGCCGAGGGCGCATAGAGCGCGAGCTGAAGCTCGCCCGCCGCCAGCGCGGTGATCTGGGTGCCGCTGCCGCGGTTATAAACCGGCTCGACCGTGTAGCTCGCGCCGTAGTGCTGGAGGATCTCGCGCTTCTGGTAGAGCACGGCGGGAAGCTGGCCCGGCACCGCCGCCCAGGCGATGCGGATCTTGAGCGGCTCGTCCGCGCGCGCCGCCGTCCCGGCCAGCACCAGACCGAGCATTGCGCCGAGAAATCGTGATCGCATCGCCCGCGTGCCTCCCACGCGCGGACTTTATCACGAAAGCGGATCGAATGCGGCGTAAGCCCTCGTCAGGCCGGCAGGATGCTTCCGAACGCGGCGGCGACCGTTTCGGGCGGATCGAGGAAGCGGATGCCGGCGATGCCGGCGCGCTGCCACACGGTCTCGGCGCGGAAGGTGCCGAAGCGCTCGAGAATGAGCGAAACTTGCGTCCCCGCCACGAGCGCGTGGGGCTCGCCGAACGCGAGCTTGGCGCCGCCCAACGACACGTCGATCACCATGCAGTCGAAATAGCCGCGCTTGGCCTGGAGCGTCCCCATCCACATGACGCCGATGCGCTGGTGGCGGCGGCGCTCGGCGGGATCGATCTCGGCCGCGGGAGCGGCGGTGCTGGCGATGGCGTCCATATCCCTTGCCTTTGGGGAACAGGGCAGCCTAGGCGGCAAACATTGACCTTGCATTACCGGGCGGGGAAGGATGGCTGCCACCGGCAGCGCTTCATCGTTAATGCCGGCGCGAGGTGCCGGACCATGAACGCGAACCAGGCTCCGCGGCAGCCGATCTTCATCCTGCCGCCGGCGACCAAGGGTTTGCTCGCCGCGAACGTCGTCATCTGCGCGCTGATGCTGGTGCTGCCCGAGGAGGTCAGCGACGCGATCGTGCAGAATTTCGGGTTCACCCCGGCGCGATATGGCGCGCAACACTTCCTCACCTGGACCGCGCTGGTCGATCCGGTGACCTACCAGTTCCTCCATGCCGGGGTCACCCATCTCGCGGTGAACATGCTGGGATTGGTGGCGTTCGGCGCCGGCGTCGAGCAGCGGCTGGGGCGCTGGCGCTGCCTCGCCTTCTATATCCTGTGCGGCATTGCCGGCGCCTTCACCGAGTTCGCCTACGATCCGGGCTCCAACGACGTGATGATCGGCGCGTCGGCCGCGACCAGCGGGCTCTTCGGCGGCATCCTGCGGCTTGCGGTTTTTCGCCGCGGCTTCTGGCTCCTGGTCGCGCTGTGGTTCGCGATGAACGCCGCCACCGGCCTCACGGGCATGGGCGCCGAAGGCGAGCCGGTTGCCTGGGTCGCCCATGTCGGCGGCTTCGTCGCGGGCCTCTTGCTCTATCCGCTGTTCGTGCGCCGCGCGTTCAAGGGCAAGTGACGACGCGCGCGCGATCGGATAGACTCGCGCAAAACCGGGAGGAAATATCATGTCCATGCTGCGCGTCGCGCTCTTTGCCGGCATCGCCATCGCGTCCTTCGTCGCGGCAGCGAAGGCGGAAACGATGGACCAGCTCTACGCCAAGGCCAAGGCGGAGAAGAGCCTCACCCTCTGGGGCGGCGGTCCGGCCGCGCCGTGGGAGGCCGTCGCGGCGCGCTTCAAAGAGCGCTTCCCGGGCATCGACGTCGCGATCGAGGGCGGCTTCAGCAACGTCTTCGACGTCAAGATCGACGCCATGATCAAGGCCAAGTCGATGCAAGTCGACCTAGCGGTCCTCCAAACCGTGCAGGATTACGTGCGCTGGAAGAAGGAAGGCGCGCTCGATGCCTTCAAGCCCGAGGGGTTCGACAAGATCGACGCCCACTGGAAGGACAAGGACGGCGCCTATTTCGGCATGTCGGTCAACGCGCACACCTATGCTTACAATTCGCAACTGGTAAAGGCGGCGGACGTGCCGAAATCGGCGCTCGATTTCCTCAAGCCGCAATTCATGGGCAAGGTGGTCTCGGCCTATCCGCAGGACGACGACGCCACGCTTTACGACTTCAACAGCATCACCAAGAAATACGGCTGGGGCTATTGGGACAAGTACATGGCCAACAAGCCGGTGTTCATCCAGGGCCATCTCGGCGTCGCGCGCAGCATCTCCGCGGGCGACACGCTGGTGACGCTCGACACCATCGCCAGCATCAGCCTCGCCGAGAAGACCGCCGGCAAGCCGCACGAGATCGCGTTCTCCAAGGTCGACCCGCTGCCGATCTGGGCGGTGACCGGCGCCGTGTTCAAGGGCGCGCCCCATCCCAACGCGGCCAAGCTGTTCATCTCGTGGTACCTGTCCAAGGAATTCCAGAGCACGCTGGCGCCCGGAACCTGGCCGGTGCGCTCGGACGCGAAGCCGCCCGCCGGGCAGAAGCCGATCCTGTCCTACAAGGTGGTCAACGACTATCGCGAGTTCCTCACCAACGACAAGCAGCTCGTCGAATTGCGCGCGCGCTTCGCCAAGCTGGTGGGTCCGATCACCCATCCCGGCGGCGTGAAGTAGAGGCGCGGATGTCCGCCGCGACCAAGCCGCGCGAGGGCGGCGGACGAGCGGACCTGCCGTCGGCAGCGCGCGACGCTATGGAGCGGCTCAACGAGGACGCATCGAAGCTCCATATCTGGCTTCGCACCCAAGCCAACGCGCCGGCGCAGCGGCCCTGGTTCCGCGACGGCGGCATCGAGGAGGGCGGAATTCTCGCCTCGGGCCGGGTCGCGGCGGGGCAATTGAAGGCGGTGGCGCATCTGTGGCGCTGGCGCGAGATCGCGCCCTATCTCGACCGCATCGCCGCCATCGCCCGGACCGCCGACGTGCCGCCTATCGAGTTCGCCGACCGGCAGCAGTTCCTGCTGACCAATCCCGGCCTCGGCGGCAGGCTGCAAGTGTCGAGCGTGATCCGCTGCGCCATCTCGATCTACAATCCCGGCGACGTGGCGCCGGTGCATCGCCACACGCCAAATGCCAGCCGCACGATCCTCTCCGCCAAGGGCGGCTACACCACCATCGAGGGCGAGCGCTGCATCGCCGAGTACGGCGATTTGATCTTCACGCCGACGGGCACGTGGCACGATCACGGCAACGAGGATGCCGAGCCGGTGATCTGGGCTGACATCCTCGACTGGCCGCTGGTCGAATATCTCGATTGCGGCTGGCTCGACGACGGTTTTCCCGGCGCGCTCGACGGCAACTCGCGGGCGCAAGCCGTGCGCGAGGCGCCGGACTATTCCCAGCGCCTTTATGCCCATGGCGGCATGGTGCCGTCCTTCGTGCCGCATCAGCGCGGCGACTGGCATGGCGGCACGCCGATGCTGCATTATCGCGGCGCCGAGATCCGCGCCGCGCTCGAAGGCCTGCGCGGCGAGCCGGGCGATCCCTACGAGGGCGTAAGGATTCGCTTCGTCAATCCCGCGACCGGCGCGAGCGTGTTCCCGACGCTCGACTATTCGGCGCAGCTCTTGCGCCCCAGCGAGACGACGCGGTGGAAGCGCGAGACCGCGAGCACGCTCTATTGCGCCATCGCCGGCAGCGGCGCCACCGAGGTGGCGGGATCGCGCCTCGAATGGCTGATGGGCGATTTCTTCGTGGTGCCGAATTTCCTGTGGCGCCGCCACGTCAACGCGGGCGCGGGCGATGCCATCCTCTATGCCGTGTCGGACCAGCCGCTGCTCGAGAAGATCGCGCAATACCGCGCCCAGGGGCGGCTTCCCGACGGCAAAGTGGCGGAGCTCGCATGACCGGAACGCCCAAGATCAGCCGCGCCGAGTTCGATTTCCTCATTCGCCGCGCCGGCCTCACCCTGAGCGAGGCGCAGAAGGCGGAGCTCTACAGCCCTTACGCCAGCCTCGAGATGCTGATCGAGCGGCTGCACGCGAAGCTGCCGCTCTCGGCCGAGCCGGCAGTGATCTACGCCTTCCCCAAGGACGCGAAGTGAGCGACGCGTTCCCGACCATCGCGGAGGCGGCAGGCCTCATCGCCGCGCGCAAGATATCGCCGGTCGAGCTGACGCAGGCCTGCCTCAACCGCATCGCCAAGCTCGACGGCACCTTGCACGCCTTCCTCCATCTCGACGGCGACCGCGCGCTCGCTTCGGCGCGCACCGCCGAGACCGCGATCCTGCGCGGCGGTCCCCGCGGGCCGCTGCACGGCATCCCGATCGGCCTCAAGGACATCTACGACACCAAGGACATGCCGACGACGGCGCATTCGCGCCAGCTCCAAGACAACCGGCCGAGCGCAGACGCGACCTGCACGCGCCTCCTCGCCGAAGCGGGGACGGTGCTGCTGGGCAAGCTCGCGACCCACGAATTCGCGTTCGGCGGGCCGTCCTTCGATCTGCCCTGGCCGCCGGCGCGCAACCCGTGGAACCCGGCGCATTTCACCGGCGGCTCGTCGAGCGGCACCGGCGCCGCGGTGGCGTCGGGGATGGTGCTGGGCGGGCTCGGCTCCGACACCGGCGGCTCGATCCGCTTGCCGGCGGCGCTGTGCGGCCTCGCCGGCTTGAAGCCGACCTATGGGCTGGTGCCGCGCACCGGCGTCATTCCCCTGGCATTCTCGCTCGACCACGCCGGGCCGATGGCGTGGACGGTCGAGGATTGCGCCATCCTGCTCCAGGCGATCGCCGGCCACGATCCCGCCGATCCCGCCAGCGCCGACCGACCGGTGCCCGATTTCCGCGCCCGCATCGGCGACGGCGTCAGGGGCTTGCGCATCGGCGTGCTGCGCCATTTCCACGAGCGCGACAATCCCATCAACGAGGCGACGCGCAAGGGACTCTCCTCCGCGCTCGACCTCTTCCGCCGCGAGGGCGCCGAGATCAGCGACGTAACCCTGTCGCCGCTGATCGAGTGGCGCGCCTGCGGCCTCGTCATCCTGCTGGTCGAGGGCTTCGCGGTGCACGAGCATTGGATGCGCACGCGCCTCGACTGGTATGGCGAGCTGCTGCGCGACCGGCTGGTGCTGGGCGGCCTCATCAGCGGCGCGGATTACGTGCAGGCGCAGCGGCGCCGGCGCGCGCTGACGGAAGAGATGACGCGGGCCATGGCGGAGATCGACATCCTGGTCACCGCCACCGTGCCGGCCGAGGCGCCGCTGATCGACCACGTGCCGAAATGGGGCATCGTCGAGCAGCCGAATTTCACCTCGGCCTTCAATGTCAGCGGCTTCCCGGCGCTCTCCGTGTGCACCGGCTACGGCGAGGGCGGATTGCCGCTGGCGATGCAGCTCGTTGCCAAGCCGTTCGACGAGGTGACCTTGCTCCGCGCCGGCCACGCCTACGAGCGCGCGACGAGCTGGCGCGACCGGCGGCCGGAGATGGCAGCGGCGTCCTAGCTCACCGCCAATCGTCGAGCGCGAACACGTCCGGGCGGTCGAACCCCTCGATGTAGGGGCGGTGCATCTGCACGCCGGCGAGGGTCTGGCGGAAGCCGCGTTCGGCCAGCATGCGATAGGCGCCGTGCCGGCCGGTGGGCGTCCCGGTGCTGATTTGCGCGGCGCCGCTGCGGTGCGCGAAGGCTTCGCTGGCATCGAGCAGGCGCGACAAGGTTTCGGCCGAGCGCGCCAGCGCAAACTTGATGTAGCAGCCTTGCGAGCCGCCTTCGCTGCCCGCGCCGGTGTGGCAGATGGCGAATCCCTCGACCCGCGATCCCGCGGCGAACGCAATCACGTCGCCGAGCTTGCGCTCGAGCACGGCGGCGATCTCGCGCCCGAGATCGAGCCCGGCAAAGACCGAATTCGCGAGTTCGCCGCATGAGGCGATCAGGCCAGCGCGGTCGCGCGATTCCGCCAGCGAGATCGCGTCATCGCTCTTAGCGTCCGGCGAAACCGGCTTCGCCATGACCGGCGTCAGGTGGCGCGGCCAGAAGCCGAAATCCTGATAAAGGCGCAGATGGACCGGGCTGGCCGGAAAGGTGAAGAGCCCGACCAGGCGGCACTGCCAGCGCGCGAAATTCTCCAATGTCGCCGGCAGCAGGATGCGCGCGACGCCGCGGCGCCAGTAATCGGGATGAACCGCGACCGGCCCCAGCACGCCGAGACTGCCCCAACGGCTGGCGAAGGTGAGCCCGACCATCGCGCCGCCGGATTCGGCGACGACGCCGCCATCGGGATAAGCATGCATGCGCCCGACGAAGAGCCCGGCATCGCCGCGGAACTGCATCGGGTCGGGCAGCTGGAACCAGGTGCCGAAGGCCAGGCGAAACAGATGATCGGCGGCGGCGAGATCGCTCTCGCGCATCGCGCGCAAGGTGATGGGGGCGTCCATGGACGCACTCTACGGCAATCGCGATTGGGCTGGAATACGGCCCTGCGTCCTTCGACTACGCGCTATGCGCTCCGCTCAGGATGAGGACCTTTCTTTGTGCCACAAAGGATCTCCCTCATCCTGAACGAAGTCGAAGGACGCACGATGCTTTTGCAGCCACTTTGCGAAACCCTGTCCATCCGGTAGCCTCGCGCGCGACGGACTGTTCCCTGGCGAGGCACCAATGCCGACGCGACGGTCCCGCGGCCTCGATGCGATCGACGTGCGCATCCTGGCGGCGCTGCAGCGCGACGGGCGCATGACCATCCAGAAGCTCGCCGGGCGCGCCGGCCTGACGCCGCGGCCATGCCTCGAGCGGGTGCGGCGGCTGCAGGCCAGCGGCGTCATCATCGGCTACCAGGCCGTCATTGACCTCGATCAACTCTCGCGGCCCGTGACCGTCATTTCCGAGATCGCGCTCGAGAGCCAGGCGCGGCGCGAGCAGGTCGAGCGGCGGCTGCGCACGATCGACGAAGTGGTCGAGTGCTGGGAGGTGAGCGGCGCCTTCGACTACATCGCCCGCGTCGTGTGCGCCGACCTGTCGGGATACGAGAGCCTGACCTCGCAGCTGATCGGCGATGGGGTGCTCGGCGTGGCGCGGATCGTGTCCCATATCGTGCTGCGGCCGGTGCGCCGATTCGCGGGATACCCGAGTCCGCTGCTGGCCCCTCGCCGGCGCTAGACTCCCGGATCGGTCGCGAGAGACCCTTCCAACAGCAGAATCGGCTGTTTTGGGACTCCACTTTGACAACAGAAGTGGCGGTGGTGGAAGCATATTAAGCGCATGGAAAAGGATGCGCACATGGGCCCGATGGAACTCGAGGCGCGGTACTCCGCCGCCAACTATCACCCTCTCCCGGTCGTGCTGCGGAGCGGGCAGGGGGCCTATCTCTGGGACGTCGAGGGACGCCGCTACATCGACATGATGAGCGCCTATTCGGCGGTGAGCCACGGCCACTCGCACCCGCGGATCGTCAACGCGCTGACCGACCAGGCGCGCCGCCTGGCGGTGCCGTCGCGGGCCTTCCACAGCGACACGCTCGGGCCGTTCCTGGCCAAGCTGTGCCAGGTCACCGGGCTCGATGCGGCGCTGCCGATGAACACCGGCGCCGAGGCGGTCGAGACCGCGATCAAGGCGGCGCGGCGCTGGGGCTACCGCGTCAAGGGCATCGCGCCCGACCGCGCCGAGATCATCGTCGCCGAGGGCAATTTCCACGGCCGCACCACCACCATCGTGGGGTTCTCGTCCGAGCCCGATTACCGCGACGGGTTCGGCCCGTTCGCGCCCGGATTCGTGCCGGTGCCGTTCGGCGATCTCGACGCGGTCCGCCGCGCCATCACGGGCAACACCGCCGCCGTGCTGATCGAGCCCATTCAGGGCGAGGCCGGCATCATCGTGCCGCAAGAGGGCTATCTCTCCGGCCTGCGGCAGATTTGCGATGATGCCAACGTGTTGCTGATCTTCGACGAGGTCCAGTCGGGGCTCGGCCGCACCGGCAAGTGGTTCGCGTTCCAGCACGAGAACGCCAAGCCCGACGGGCTGGTGCTGGGCAAGGCCTTGGGCGGCGGCGTGCTGCCGGTCTCGGCCTTCGTCGCGACGCACGCGGTGATGGACGTGTTCACGCCGGGCTCGCACGGCTCGACCTTCGGCGGCAACGCGCTCGCGGCCGCGGTCGGGCTCGAGGCGCTGAGCGTGCTCGAGGACGAGGGCCTGATCGAGCGCTCGCGCATCCTGGGCGAGCACATGCTGGCGCGGCTGCGCGCCATGAAGCGGCCCGGCCTCAAGGCGGCGCGCGGCCGCGGGCTGTGGGTCGGCGCCGAGATCGATCCCGCTTTCGCCAGCGCGCGCGAGGTGTGCGTGTGCTTGATGGCGAAACGCGTACTGTCCAAGGAGACGCACGACACCGTGGTGCGCCTGGCGCCGCCCTTGGTGATCGCGCGCGAGGATCTCGACTGGGCGCTCGACCGGTTCGAGGACGTGCTGCGCGAGCTCGAGCTGCACCGCCATCCGGTGGCGGCGTGACGGAGAAGAACGCGATGAACGACACTGCGCGCATCCTGATGTGCCGCCCCGATCATTTCGGGGTGACATATTCCATCAATCCGTGGATGAATCCGGCCGACTGGGCCGGCGAGGCGCAGGCGCGCGCCATGCGCGCAAAAAGCGAATGGCGCGGCCTCCATCGCACCTTGAAGTCGCTCGGCGCCGGCATCCACTTGGTGCCGCCCGAGGCGGGCCTGCCCGATCTCGTCTTCACCGCCAATGCCGCAGTGGTGATGGACAGGATCGCGCTGCTGGCGCGCTTCCGCCATCCGGAGCGCCAGGGCGAGGAGGCGCATTTCGCGCGCGCCTTCGCCAAGCTCCGCGCCGCGCGCGTGATCGACGAGGTGCGTGAACTGCCTGCGGGGCTTCGCCTCGAGGGCGCCGGAGATTGCGTGTGGGATAGGACCCGCAACCTGTTCTGGATGGGCTACGGCCCGCGCTCGGACAAGGCGGCGCGCGCCGCGGTCGAGGCGTGCTTCGGCGTCGAGACGGTGGCGCTGGAGCTGGCCGACCCGCGCTTCTATCACATGGACACGGCGCTCTGCCCGCTGAGCGGCGGCGAGCTGCTCTATGTGCCGACGGCCTTCACCGAGGCCGGGCTCGCCGAGATTCACGAGCGGATCGAGCCGCGCCTGCGCATCGCCATCGCCGCCGACGACGCGGCCTCGTTCGCGGCCAACGCGGTTTGCCTCGGCGACGACATCGTGCTGTCGCGCTGCGGCGACGAGCTGCGCCGCCGACTCGAGGAGCGCCGCTACACGCTCCACGAGACGCCGCTCGGCTCGTTCGCGTTGAGCGGCGGCTCCGCCTTCTGCCTGACGCTGCGGCTCGACAACCGCTCCGAGCGCGCGCGCAGCGGCGCGACGCGGCAGGCGCCGGCCCTGGCCTTCGGCTGAGGGCGGTGCTAGGCTTTCTCGGCCAGACGCCCCGATAGGAGATCGGGCTCGAAACCCGGCGCATCGTTCAGGTCCCGGGACAGAGGGGGCAGCGGCCGCGCTCGGCGGCGCTTCGTCCTGGAGACGACATGGCGGACGAATCCCTCGCGCGCACGCCGCTCTACGATCTGCATCTGCGCCTCGGCGCCAAGATGGTGCCGTTCGCCGGCTATGCCATGCCGGTGCAATACCCGTCCGGCATCCTCGCCGAGCACCTTCATGCCCGCGCCCATGCGGCGCTGTTCGACGTGTCGCACATGGGGCAAGTGCGGCTCGAGGGCGCCGGCGCGGCAAAGGCGCTCGAGACGCTGGTGCCGGGCGACATCGCGGGGCTGGCGCCGTCGCGCACGCGCTACACGGTCTTCACCAACGATGCGGGCGGCATCATCGACGACCTGATGGTGACGAACCGCGCCGACCATCTGTTCCTGGTCGTCAATGCGGCCTGCCGCGACACCGACATCGCCCATTTGCGCCGCCACATGCTGGGCGTGACCCCGTTGCCGGAGCGCGCGCTCCTGGCGTTGCAGGGACCCGACGCCGCCGCGGTGCTGGAGCGGCTCGCGCCCGGCATTGCCGCGCTTCCCTTCATGAGCATGGTGGATGTCGCCCTCGATGGCATCCAATGCCACGTCACCCGCTCCGGCTATACCGGCGAGGACGGGTTCGAGATCTCGGCGCCGGGGAACGCGGCCGAGCGGCTTGCGCGCCGGCTGCTGGCGGAACCGGAAGCGAAGCCGGCGGGACTCGGCGCGCGCGACACGCTGCGGCTCGAGGCGGGCTTGTGCCTCTATGGCCACGACATCGACGAAACCACCACGCCGATCGAGGCCGATCTCGCCTGGGTCATCGCCAAGCGGCGCCGCGCTGAGGGCGGCTATCCCGGCGCCGCGATATTGGCGCGCCAGCTCGCCGGCGGCGCCGCGCGCCGCCGCGTCGGCATAAGGCCGGACGACCGCGCGCCGGCGCGCGACAACACCGACATCGTGGCCGCCGACGGCAGGTCCATCGGCCGCGTCACCAGCGGCGGCTTCGGCCCATCGGTGGGCGGGCCGATCGCGATGGGCTATGTCGAGACCGCGCATGCGGCGCCGGGGACGCAAGTTGGCCTCGTCGTCCGCGGCACCGCGCGGCCCGCCCGCATCGCGACCTTGCCGTTCGTGCCGCACCGCTATCGCCGCTCCTGAACCTCGCGAGGGCCGAGATGAGCATCGTCAGATACACCAAGGACCATGAATGGGTACGGGTGGACGGCGACGAGGCGGTGGTCGGCGTCACCGACTATGCCCAAACGCAATTGGGCGACGTCGTCTATGTCGAGTTGCCCGAGATAGGGCGCCGCATCGACAAGGGCACGGAAGCCGGCGTCGTCGAATCCGTCAAGGCAGCGAGCGAGGTCTACGCGCCGCTCTCGGGCGAGGTGACTTCCGTGAACGACGCGCTCGCCAAGGACCCGGCGCTGGTCAATACCGATCCCATGGGCGGCGGCTGGTTCTTCAAGCTGCGCGTGGCGAAAGCGTCCGAGCTCGACACGCTGCTCGACGAGGCCGCCTACAAGAAGCTCGTCGAAGGGTTGGCGTGATGCGCTATCTCTCGCTCACCGATGCCGATCGTCGCGCCATGCTCGACGCCATCGGCGTCGCCTCGGTCGACGATCTCTATCGCGACGTTCCCGCCGCCGCGCGGCTCGCGCGCCCGCTCGATCTGCCGCAAGGGTTGGGCGAGCTCGAAGTCGAGCGCGCTTTCGCGGCGCTCGCGGCCAAGAACCTGCCCGCCGGTGTGGCGCCCAGCTTTCTCGGCTGCGGTGCCTATCGCCATCACATCCCCGCCGCGGTCGATTACCTGGTGCAGCGCGGCGAGTTCCTCACCTCCTACACGCCCTATCAGCCGGAGATCGCGCAAGGGACGCTCCGGGCGCTGTTCGAGTACCAGACCCAGGTCGCGCTCATCACCGGCATGGAGGTCGCCAACGCCTCGCTCTATGACGGCGCGACCGCGACAGCCGAGGCGGTGATGATGGCGAACCGCCTGACGCGGCGGCGCAGGGCGATCGTCGCCGGCAGCCTCCATCCGCACTACGCCGAGACGGTCGCCACGTACGCGCGCTTCAACGGGTTCGAGGTTGTCGCGCTGCCGCCCGATCCCGCGGGCAAGGACGATCCGGCCGCGCTCATCGACGGCGCGACCTCGTGCGTGGTGGTGCAGAACCCGGGCTTCTTCGGCGGGCTGCGCGATCACGGCGCGCTCGCCGATACGTGCCACCGCGCCGGCGCGCTGCTGGTGGTCGCGGTCGGCGAGGCGGTGTCGCTGGGCCTGGTCGTGCCGCCGGGCGCAATGGGCGCCGACATCGTCGCGGGCGAGGGCCAGTCGCTCGGCAACGCGGTGGGATTCGGTGGGCCGCATCTCGGCTTCTTCGCGACGCGCGACAAATACGTGCGGCAGATGCCGGGGCGGCTCGCCGGCCAGACCGTCGATGTCGAGGGGCGGCGCGGCTTCGTGCTGACTCTGGCGGCGCGCGAGCAGCATATCCGGCGCGAGAAGGCGACTAGCAACATCTGCACCAACTCGGGCCTGTGCGCCTTGGCCTTCACGATCCATCTGGCGCTCTTGGGCGAGGCCGGCTTCACAAGGCTCGCTGCGCTCAACCACGCCAAGGCGGTGCGGCTTGCCGAGCGGCTTGAGCGCGTGCCCAGCGTCGTTCTGGCGAGCGAGACGTTCTTCAACGAGTTCTCGCTGCGCCTGCCGCGCGCGGCGGCGCCGGTGGTGGATGCGCTGGCGCGGCGCGGCATCCTCGGCGGCGTGCCGGCGAGCCGCTTTTGGCCCGAGCGGCCGGAGCTTGCCGATCTGCTGATCGTCGCCGCCACCGAGATGACCACTGAGGCGGAGATGGATCGATTCGCCGCCGCGCTCGCGGAGGCGCTGCGATGAGCGACTGGAGCAAGGCGCTCTCCGGCTTCGCGCGCGAGCCGGGCGCCGGCGCCGACAATCGCGGGCTCGAGATCGAGGAGCTTCTGCTGTTCGAGCAGGACGAGGCCGGACGCAGCGGCGTCGACCTGCCCGCGCCGCCCGTGGTGAAAGACCGGCTCGGCTCCCTGCGCCGCGTTGGCGCGATCGGGCTTCCGGGCCTGAGCGAGCCCCAGGTCATCCGCCATTTCACGCGCCTGTCGCAGAAGAATTACGGCATCGACACCGGCCTCTATCCGCTCGGCTCGTGCACCATGAAGCACAATCCGCGCCTCAACGAGAAATTGGCGCGGCTGCCGGGCTTCGCCGACCTCCACCCGATGCAGCCGGCGGCGACGGTCGCGGGCGCGCTCGAGCTGATCGACATGCTGGCGCATTGGCTCAAGACCATGACCGGCCTGCCGGCGGTGGCGATGACGCCGGCCGCGGGCGCCCATGGCGAACTCTGCGGCATGATGTGCATCACCGCCGCTCTCGAGGCGCGGGGCGAGCGGCGCAAGCGCGTGCTGGTGCCGGAATCGGCGCACGGCACCAATCCGGCGACGGCCGCGACCTGCGGCTATGCGGTCGATCCGGTTCCGGCCAATCCGCGCGGGCGGGTCGATCTCGCGGCGCTGAAGGCGAAGCTCGGCCCGGACGTGGCCGCGATCATGCTCACCAATCCCAACACCTGCGGCCTGTTCGAGGACGAGACCCTGGCAATCGCCGAGGCGGTCCACGCGGCGGGCGCCTATTTCTATCTCGATGGCGCCAATTTCAACGCGCTGATGGGGCGGGTGCGGCCGGGCGATCTCGGCATCGATTGCATGCACATCAACCTGCACAAAACCTTCTCGACCCCGCATGGCGGCGGCGGGCCGGGGAGCGGCCCGGTGGTGCTGGCAAGCTCGCTCGCGCCCTATGCGCCGCTGCCGTGGCTGGTGCATGGCGAGGACGGGCTTCGTCTGGTCGAGCATCGCGCGGGCGAGGCCAGCCAATCCATCGGCCGCATCAAGGGATATCACGGCCAGTTCGGCATGTTCGTGCGCGCGCTCGCCTTCGCCATGAGCCACGGCGCGGACGGGCTGCACCAGGCTTCGGGCGACGCCGTGCTCAATGCGAACTATGTGCTGGCGCGGGTGAAGGATGTGATGTCGGCGTCGTTCCCCGGCTTTGCCATGCACGAGGCGCTGTTCGACGATCGCTTCCTCGACGGCACCGGCGTCACCACGCTCGATTTCGTCAAGGCCCTCATCGACGAGGGCTTCCATCCGATGACGATGTATTTTCCCTTGATCGTCCACGGCGCGCTGCTGGTGGAGCCGACCGAGAACGAGAGCAAGGCCGGGCTCGACCGCTTCATCGCCGTGCTGCGCCATCTCGCGGCGCGCGCCAAGGCGGGGGAGGCGGAGTTCTTCCACTCGTCGCCGCATCTCGCTCCGCGCCGCCGCCTCGACGAGACCAACGCCGCCCGGCATCCGGTGCTGCGCTGGCGGCCGGAGCGCCAAGCCGCGGAGTAGCGGGCAACGCACAACAGACCTGGGGGAACGCCGCCATGACTCCGTCCGCCGCCTTCGATCCCGCCTCCGCCGCGGGCATTCTCGCGCGGCTCGAGCGCGTGCCCGTAGGGCGCTGGCACTTGAAGGTGCGGGCGGTGCTCGGCGTCGGGCTGCTGTTCGATGCCTTCGACCTGCTGGCGATCAGCTTCGCGCTGCCGGCCTTCGTCAACGAGTGGCACTTGACGCCGGCGCAGGTCGGCTGGGTGCTGTCGGCCGCCTTCATCGGGCAGTTCGTCGGCGCCATCGCCGCCGGCTGGCTCGCCGAGCGCTATGGAAGACTGATCGTCATCACCGTCGCGATCGGCCTTTTCAGCGTGATGAGCCTCGCCTGCGCCTTCGCGTGGGGAGCCTCGTCGCTCATCGCCTTCCGCTTCCTCGAAGGGGTCGGGCTCGGCGCCGAGGTGCCGATCGCGAACACCTACATCAACGAGATCGCGCGCTCCGCCGTGCGCGGCCGGTTCTACATCCTGTACCAGACCCTCTTCGCCTTCGGCCTCATCGCCGCCGGGTTCCTGGGCTTCGTCATGGTGCCGCGGATCGGCTGGCAGTCGATGTTCTATCTCGGCACGGCGCCGATCATCCTGGTCTTCTTCATCATGAGGCTGCTGCCGGAATCGCCGCGCTGGCTCGTGTCCAAGGGGCGGCTCGGCGAGGCGAGCGAAGTCGTGACGGGGATCGAGCGCGCGATCGCGGCGCAAGGGAAGACCCTCCCCGCGCCGGTGCCGACCGAAGCCGCGGCGACGCCCGCCGTGCGCGAGGTGAGCCGCTGGCAGGAAATCTTCCGCGGCATCTATCGCCGCCGCACCTTCTCGGTCTGGGTGATGTGGTTTTGCTGCTTCTCGACCACGTATGGCCTCCAGGCCTGGCTGCCGACGCTCTACCGCACCGAGTTCCATTTCGCGGTCGGGCAGGCGAATCTTTACGGCTTCATCACCCAATGCTGCGGCATCTTCGGCTCGCTGATCTGCGCCTTCACCATCGACCGGACGGGACGGCTGCCGTGGTTCACGGCGGCGTTTCTGGGCGGCGCCGCGACCTTGCTCACGCTCGCCGCGGTGGGGCCGAGCACGGCGCAGATTCTCCTGACCTTCGTCTCGGTCGGCGCGTTCTTCATGTCGACCGCGGCGATCGGCCTCAACCTTTATACGTCGGAGCTTTATCCGACCCGCATCCGCGCCTTCGGCGGCGCGGTGGGCGGCGCGTGGCAGCGCGTCGCCGCCGCGGTCGGGCCGCTGGTCGTGGGCTATTTGGCGCCGATCTACGGGCTCGGGCCGGTGTTCATCTATTTCGGCGGGCTCGCGCTCATTGGCGGGATCGTCACATTCATGTTCGCCGAGGAGACCGGCGGGCGGCCGCTCGAGGAAGTGTCGCCCTGATCCTCAGCTCTTCGGACGGTGGCGAATGACCGCCTCCGGATTGGTCGAATCGGCGCCCATATAAACGCCGCGCTCCCAGCTCCGCTTCAGCGGATCGCGCACGTTGAGCGTCATCTTGCCGATGTGCTGCAGCTCGAACTCGACCGTCTCGCCGTCCTGCAGCGCGCCCAGCCCCTCGTGATTGGTGCCGCAGGCGATGAGGTCGCCCGAATCCATGGTCATCACCGTGGTCGCGAACTGGATCAACTCGGGCACGCGGTGCTCCATGTCGTCGGTGTTGTAGTCGTGGCGGAGCTGGCCGTTGTTCCAGAACTTGATGCGCAGATCGTTGGGATCGGGGATCTCGTCCGCCGTGGTGATGCACGGGCCCAACGGGCAGAACGTGTCGAACGACTTGCCGAGCCAGCTTCCGGTCTTCCATGTCCGGCGCCCGTCGCCGCGCGCCGAGACGTCGATCATGCCGGTATAGCCGAAGACGGCGCTGCGCCAATTCTCCGCCTTCACCTGCTTGGCCGGCCCCTTGATGACGATGGCGAGCTCGGCCTCGTGCATGAACTGCCACGGCTCGGTGAATTCCGGCAGGACGATGGTGTCGCCCGGGCCGATCACGGCGTGGGCGCAGGAATTCTTGAGGAACATGTTCAGGGGCCGCGCCTCGCGCTGCGCGTGCTCCCAGTAATTGGCGATGCAGGCGAGGATCTTGCCCGGCCGCGGCAAGGGCGGGCAGAGGCGCACCTGCGCAGCCGGCACCGCCTTGCCCTCGCGCGCGAGCTGCTCGAGCCTGGGCTTGAGCGCGGCGAATTCGTCGATGATCCCTTCCATCGTCTGCTGCGGCGTCACGCCCTTGCGCACCGCTTCGGCGATGCCGACGACGCCGCGGTCGGTCAGGAGGCCGGGCAGCATGTCGCCGTTGGCGTTGGTCTTGAAGAGCACCAGTCTCACGGCTCGCCTCCCATCGTGGCGCGATGTGCGCGCGCGGCTTCAACTTGCGCTGCCGGCTCCCGGGGGTCAAGCGCCTCGCGCCCTTGACCCGGAGGCACGCGCGGCGGACGCTGGCGCTCCTTGGACGAGGGAGCGGCGCGTGGACACATCACAACAGGCCGCGACGGCCGAGGCGTTCCGCGCCCGGCATCGCCGCAAGCCGGTGCTGCTGCTGCCCAATGTGTGGGATGCGATGAGCGCACGTCTGTTCGAGGCGGCGGGATTCGAGGCGGTGGCGACGACCAGCGGCGGCGTCGCCTGGGCGCTGGGCTATCCCGACGGCGAAAAGACGCCGTGGCGCGAGGTGGTCGATGCCACCGCCCGCATCGTGCGCGCGGCCAAGGGACCGGTCAGCGCCGACATCGAGGCGGGCTATGGCGCGACGCCGGACGAGGTCGGCGCCCATGTCGCGGAGATCATCGGCGCCGGGGTCGTCGGCATCAATCTCGAGGACGGGCTGCACGCGACGCCGCCCATCCGCACCCTCGATGACGCCGCGAGCCGCATCGCCGCCGCACGCGCGGCGGCGCAGCGCGCGGGCGTGCCGATCGTCATCAACGCGCGCTGCGATCTCTATTTCTGGCAGGTCGGCGATGAGGCGGGGCGCTTCGCCGCGGCGGTCGAGCGCTGCCGCGCCTATCTCGCCGCGGGCGCCGACTGCGTCTATCCGTTCGGCTTGCGCGACCCCAAGGTCATCGCCGATCTCGTCGCGGCGGTGGGTGCGCCCGTCAACATCACGGGCCGCGCCGGCATGCCCGACGCCGCCGCGCTAGAAGCCATCGGCGTCGCGCGCATCACCATCGCGACGGCGCCGGCGCTGGTCGCGATGTCGGCGGTCAGGGCATTGGCCCAGGAGCTGCGTGCGACGGGGCGCTTCGACGCGCTGCTGGCGTCGATGCGGCACCCTGATGCGCAAGCCCTCTTCGCCGCCCCGGAACCGTGAGGTCAGCGCAGGCCGCGGGCGCGATCGGCGACGCTGTAGAGGCGCTGGCGGCGCCGCTTGGCGTTGGTCTGCGATTTGGTCAGCCAGGCGAAGTAGACGATGTTGGCGACGATGACGACGTAGAGGGCCGCGGTGATGGCCGTCTGGGTGTCGATATTGTTGAGATTGATCGCGGTCATTGTCTTTACCCCTCTCTTTGGGGAGGCGTTCGCCTCCTGCCACTTTTAGGGATGCCGCGGCCAGCCGGATTGTGACGCGCGTCACACCCCGTAATAAATCGTTAGGGAAGATGGCGGATTTGCGTGAGACGGCTCACAGGCGGCCTCGCGCGATTAGCGCTAGGACAGGCGTAGCGCGGGCGCTAGGAAGATCGCTTGAAACCGTGCCGCAGCGAGCCCCGCTTGTCCGACCGCGCCAGCCCAGAAGCCCCGACCGCCGCCCTGCGGGACCGCCCCGCCGCGGCCGGCACGTCGGCCCGGCCGCTGGTGCTGGCGGCGACCATCGCCGTCATCTCGGTCTCGGCCATCGAGGGCACCATCGTCGCCACCGTGATGCCGCAGATCGTCGGCCAGCTCGGCGGCTTCGACCTGTTCAGCTGGGTGTTCACCGCCTACCTGCTGACGCAAGCCGTCACCATCCCGCTCTATGGCCGTCTGGCCGATATCTACGGCCGCAAGCTCATGCTGCTCATTTCGATCGGCCTGTTCCTGGTCGGATCGGTGATGTGCGGGTTCGCCTGGAGCATGGTATCCCTGGTGGGCTTCCGCGTGGTGCAGGGGATCGGCGCGGGCGGGCTCGTGCCGATTGCGCAGACCGTGATCGGCGATCTCTATTCGCCGGTCGAGCGCGCCAAGCTGCAGGGCTATCTCTCGAGCGTCTGGGCGATGGGCTCGATCGTCGGGCCGCTGCTGGGCGCCTTCCTGGTCGCGCATACGATCTGGCCGATGGTGTTCTGGGTCAACGTGCCGATCGCCGCGGTGGCGGCGCTCATGCTCGTTCTGTGGCTGCACGAGGACCTGAAGCCGCGCCAGCACCGCATCGACTATCTCGGCGCGGCGCTCTTGGTGCTGGGCAGCACGGGGCTGATGTTCGCTTCGGTGCAGGCGATCCATCTGAGCCGCGCGATGTTCGCCGCCGCGGTCGCGGCGTCGCTCGTGGTGCTGGCGCTGTTCTTCCTGCATGAGCGCCGCGCGGCCGAGCCGATGCTGCCGATGGCCCTGTTCAGGAACCGCTCCATCGCCGCCGGAACGCTCGGCTGCTTCGCGCTGGGCGCGATCATCATGGGCTCGACCGCCTTTCTGTCGCTTTACGTGCAAGGCGTGATGGGGCGCAGCGCCGTCATCGCCGGCATCGTGCTGATGACGCCGTCGGTGACGTGGCCGATCGGCAGCGCGTCGGGCGGCTGGCTGATGCTGCGAACCTCCTATCGCGTGACCGCCGTGATGGGCGCGGCGCCGCTCGTCGCCGGCAGCGTGCTCATCATCGCCCTCGATCCGACGCGGGGGCCGCTCCTCGCGGGGATCGGTGCCGCCTTGATCGGCATCGGCATGGGCCTCACCAGCAACACCTTCACGGTGGCGATCCAGAGCAGCGTCGGCTGGGCCCAGCGCGGCGTCGCCACCTCGATGATTTCGTTCATGCGCCAGGTCGGACAGGCGCTCGGCGCGGCCGTGTTCGGCGGCACCATCAACGCGCACCTGGCGCGCGAGGGCGCGGGGGCCGACATCGTCGACCGCATCATGGACCCCGGCCTGCGCCGCACCCTCGCGCCCGAGGCGGTGGCGCCGCTGACCCGGGCGATCGCGGCGGGGCTGCACGACGTCTACATCATCATCGGGCTCCTTGCGCTCGGCGTGCTGGCGACCGCGTTCGTGCTGCCGCGCGGCTTGAACCCGCTGCGCGAGGCGCGGCGATCGTAAGCGTTGGCGGCCCGCTGCGCCGCCGCTAACATCGCCCTCAAAGAGGGAGGCTTCGATGAAGGCTGCGGTGCTCGGCGAGAACGGGCTCGAGATCCGCGACGTTCCCGCGCCCAAGCCCAAGCCGGACGAGATCCTGGTCCGGGTGCGCGCCTGCGGCCTCAACCGCGCCGAGGTGCTGATGGCGAGCGGCTATCGCCACGGCAGCCAGGGCGGGCCCGGCACCATCGTCGGCCTCGAATGGTCGGGCGAGGTGGTCGAGGCGGGCGCCCAGGTCAAGGACCTCAAGCCCGGCCAGCGCGTCATGTGCAGCGGCGGCGGCGGCTATGCCGAATACGCCGTCGCCGATGCCGGCCGCTGCTCCACCATTCCCGCCAACAACATGACGTTCGAGCAGGCGGCGACCTTGCCGATCGGGCTCCAGACCATGCACGACGCGATCATGACGCAGGGCCGCATGAAGCAAGGCGACAGCGTCCTCATCCAGGCGGCAAGCGCGGGCGTCGGCATCATCGGGCTGCAGATCGCCAAGCTGATGGGCGCGAAGCTGGTGATGGGGACCTCGACCAAGCCCGAAAAGCGCGCGCGTCTCAAGGACTATGGCTGCGACCTCGCCTTCGATTCGCGCGATCCCAAATGGCCCGACCAAGTGATCGAGGCGACCGGCGGCAAGGGCGTCGATCTCATCATCGATCTCGTGTCGGCGGGCGTCGCCAATGACAATATGAAGGCGACGCGCGTCCTGGGCCGCATCGTCAATATCGGTCGGCTCGGCGGCTTCAAGGGCGAGTTCGATTTCGATCTCCACGCCTTGAAGCGCATCGACTATGTCGGCGCGACCTTCCGCACCCGCTCCACGGCCGAAGTGCACGAGATCGTCCGACGCATGCGCGCCGATCTGTGGCCCTTGGTCGAGGCCGGCAAGTTCAACGTGCCGATCGACCGCACCTTCCCGCTCGCCGAGGCCGCGGCGGCGCAGGCGCACATGCGCTCCAACGCGCATTTCGGCAAGATCGTGCTGACCGTCGGTTCCTGAGGGAGGTTGCCATGGCCGGAACGCCATCGCCCGTGCCGCGCGAGCACGGCCGCTTCGACTATTCCGCGATCGTCGACCGCAAGCCGCTGCGCTGGCCCAACGGCGCGCGCGTCGCCGTCTGGGTCATCCCGAACATCGAGTTCTTCCTGTTCGACCGGCCGGGCGTGCGCGTCAGCGGCAGCGGCGCCATGCTCAATCCCGACGTGATGAATTTCTCGTGGCGCGACTATGGCGCACGCGTCGGCATCTGGCGCATGATGGAGATCATGGAGCGTTACGGCGTCAAGGGCACGGTCGCGCTCAATTCCGACGTGTGCGCCAAATACCCCCGCATCATCGAGGCCGGCAACACGCTGGGCTGGGAATGGATGGGGCACGGCACCACCAACTCGATCCTGCTCAACGCCCAGTCCGAGGACGAGGAGCGCGCGCTGGTGCGCGAATCGGTCGAGACCATCGCCAAGGGCACCGGCAAGCGCCCGCGCGGCTGGCTCAGTCCGGGTCTCAGCGAGACCGTGAACACGCTCGACCTCCTGGCCGAGGCCGGCATCGAATATGTCGGCAACTGGGTCAACGACGAGCAGCCTTATCCGATGCGGGTCAAGAGCGGGTCGATGATCTCGATCCCCTATTCGATCGAGCTCAACGACATCCCCAACTTCCTCGAGCTGAAGCGCACCGGCGAGGAGTTCGGCCGCCAGATCTGCGACCAGTTCGACGTGCTCTACGAGGACGGCGCGGCGAGCGGCCGCGTCATGGCCATCTGCCTCCATCCCTTCCTCATCGGCCATCCGCACCGCGCGCGCTATTTCGCCAAGGCGCTCGAGCACATCACGGCGCGGCGCGAAGCCTGGGTCACCACCGGGTCGGAGATCGTCGACTGGTACAAGCGCAATTATCTCAACAAGTGAGCGACCCTAGGAGAAAGCACATGGCCCGCGTGCCCTATATCGACGTTGGCAAGGACGCCCTCAACATCCGCCGCGCCCTCGCCAACAGCCCCACGGCGGGGCCGAAGAACACCGCGCTGGCCATGCATATCCGCAACGAGAGCAAGCTCGACCCGCGCCTGCGCGAGATGGCGATCCTCCAGGTCGGCTACACCGCGCGCTGCGCCTACGAGTATGTGCATCACATCGAGCTCGGCCGCGAGTTCGGCGTCTCCGACGACGACATCCGCGCCATCGCCGAGGACAGCGCCGGCCGTCCGACCAAGCTCGATCCCCTGGCCAAGGCGGTGCTGCGGGCGGCGCGCGAGATGACGGTCGATTGCGGCATCGCCGACGACACGTTCGCGGTGCTGAAGCAGCATCTCGACAACGAGCGCATCGTCGATCTCGTGCTCGCGGTAGCGTTCTACAACTCGACCGTCCGCATCCTCGAGAGCCTCAAGGTGGATGTCGAGCCGGGCTACCAGCGCTATCTGCAGGAGTTCCCCCTGCCGCCGCGGTGACGAGGAGCGCGGCGGTCAAGGCGAGGGACGCCAGCCACCACGCCTGCCACGCCCCGTAGGCGAGGAGCGCGATCACCAGCGCCGATGTGGCCCAGGCGAGCGCGCCGGCGCGCGTCAGGCGCGAAAGACCGGGTGCCGCGCCGGCGCACCACACGCCCCAGGCGACGATCGCCAATCCCAGAACCGTGCCGGGAATGCCGAGCTCGACCTGCCATTGCAGCGCCGCGTCGTGGGGATGGAGCGGCAGCGCCTCGGCGGTCGAAGGCAGACCCGCCTCGGGATATAGGTCGGCGAAGCTGGTCTTGCCGCCGGGCAGCGCGCGCGACGCGTCCATGCCCCAGCCGAGCAGCGGCCGCTCGGCGATGCGGTCGGCGGTGAAGCGCCAGATCAGCAGGCGATGGATGCCCGACCATTTGATCCACGGCGCGTCATGGCGCAGCGCCAGCACGGTGCGGTCGCCTGGCGCAGCAACGGGGAGTGCAATGGCGATCGCCGCCAGTCCCAGGGCGAGCGCGACCGCCACCGTCCGCGGCGCGAACCAGGCGAGCGCGAAGGCGACCAAGCCGGCGACGATCGCGAGCGCGGCGCCGGCGCTGTCGAGCGCGAATACGGCGGCCAAGGCCGCGACCGCCAGCGCCGCGCGCGCGATGGCGGCGCGCCATGCTGCGCCCACCAGCGCCGGCCACAGCGCCAGCACCAGGGTGGTGGCGCCGCGGTCGAAGCGCTGCAGCGGCACGGTTTCCCGGTGCAACACGAGACGCGTCAATGCAGCGCCGGTGATGGCCTCCTCCAGCAGCAGCGCCGCCGCGATGCCGAAGCCGATGGCGGCGGCGGCGGCGATGCGGCCGCGCTCGTCCGCGTCGACGGCGCGCGCCGCGGCAAGAAGAAGCAGCGTTCCGGCCGCGATCGCGCCGAGGCGCAAGCCTTCGAGGAAACTGTGCAGCGGCACGATCGACCACGCCGCCGAGAGCGTCGCCAATCCCGCGAGCAGCGCCAGCAGCAGCGCCAGCGGCGCCAGCGGTCGCAGCGCATCGCGCAAGGCCCGGCGGTCGAGCGCGACGATCGCAACCGCGGCAAGCGCGAAGAGCGGCGCCAGCGCCAGGGGATCGAACACCGCGAGCGGCGGCAGGAGCAGGGCGCAGGACGCCAGCACCCGCGCGCACCACGACAGGGAGCGGCGCCGCTCAGCGCTCCCGGCCAAGGTCATTCGGGCACGAGCAACGCCGCATCGTCATTGCGCACGTTGTTGACGCGCTGGCCAATGCGGAAGGCGCGCATGCGGCCTGCCGGGAACGGCTTCAGCATCTTGTTGAGCTCCGGGCGCTTGGCGCTGTCCTCGCCCAGCCACTTGGCCCAATCGGCGCGGTCGAGGATCACGGGCATGCGGTCGTGAATGGGCGCCACCAGCTCGTTGGGCGGGCAGGTGAGGATGGTGCAGCTCTTCACGAACTCCTGCGTCGCCGGGTCGCGCCAGCGCGCCCACAGTCCGGCGAAGGCGAACACCGGCTCGCCCTCGGCCGGAACGATGGCGAAGGGCTCCTTGCCCGACGTCGTCTTCTTCCATTCGTAGAACCCGTCCGCCGGGACGATGCAGCGGTGGCGCGCGAAGGCGTCGCGGAAGGCGGGCGTCTCCGCCACCGTCTCGGAGCGCGCGTTGACCAGCTTGTTGCCGATCGAGCGGTCCTTGGCCCACAGCGGAATGAGGCCCCAGCGCATCACCTCGAGGTGACGCCGCACGTCATCCGGGCTGAAGCGGACGGCGAGCACGCCCTCGGTTGGCGCGAGATTGTAGCGCGCCGGGTAGTTCGGCACCGGGTTCGAGGTGCCGAAGAGCTTCGCCGTTTCCGAGGCCGGCGTCCGATTGAGAAAGCGACCGCACATGCCCCCATGCTAGGGGGCGCGCACCGGGCGAGACAATGGGAAGCGCAGCGGCAAACCGGGCGCTGCTTCAGGCTGCTGGAGCTTCGCCGCACCGGCACGCCCGTCGCGACGGCGATCGCGCCTTCGCGTCCGCGCGCAACCGAAATGGCGGTTGCAAATTCCCAATGGCGGACATGGGCGAAGCACACAAATTTCTCACACTTTTGCCGGACGCCAAGTTTTAAGGTCGTCGCAACAGAAAAGCGGTGACGTAATTGTTACGTCAACCCAGGTAATGAGACGTTTCCATTTGGGGGTACACCGATGAGTTAGGTGCTTCGCGCCAATTTCCAGACATGCCCGGAGATACGACCAAGATTTTCCCTTCGAGGGGGATCTCATGGACTTGCCCAAGATTCTGGTGACGGCCCTCGCAATGGCGCTGTTTGCCACGTCAGGCGCCTTCGCGGCCACCCTCAGCGCGGTCGACGATTTTTCCCTCGGCAGCAATTCCAACGGCGCTGGGAGGTATCTTGCGGGCGGCTCCGTCCGGGCGGCCGGCGAAAATCCCTGCGCCGCCGAGTCCGCGGGCGCAGAGCTGGGTTGCTGGCGGAACGGTGGCCTCGACCCCGATCCGCAGGATATGTCCAATGTCGTGGTGCGGTGGTCAGCGCCGGCGGCCGGCGACGATGCCATCCAAGGCGATTTCTTCGGCATCGTTCTGAACGAGCGAGCACCGTCGGTCGAAGTCGACGACAACAGCGCGTCGCTCTTCAGCCTCGCGACCATGGACAATCAGGGCCAGATCGACACGTTCGCGACGGTCCTCTCGCTTCTGCCCGGCGATGCGATCGATGTCCACGCTGACACCGGGTCAGGCGACACCAACGGCGGCAGCGGCGGGCCGCGCTTTCTCGACACTGGGCGCGCGATCGCAATTGCCAGCGGCATTGCCGGGCCGGCGTCGCTGGGAATGTTCGGCTGCGCGCTGCTGGCGCTGTCGCTGGCGTTGCGCCGATCGAGACGTTGAGCTTCGGACCATGCCCCAAGGCCGGGGCGCGCAGCGCGCGAGACAACGCCCGGGGTGCCGGGCGACCCGCCGCGCTTCACAACGGCCTCCCCGAACTCACCCCCTACGGCAGGTTGTTCAAGCGCAACGGCTACACGCTCAAGGGCGGCACGCCGAACCTGTCGCCGGTCGCGGCCATGGTCATTCCGACCTTCACCCATATCGATGTGGGGATCGCCAAGGTCGCGTCCTTTCTCGCCGCGCAATGAACGAGAACCCTAAGACGCCGAGCGCGGCGAGCCACATCTCCAACATCGGCACCGGCCGCAGCGCGCGGCTGACGCCGGCTTCAGCCCATCCAGTCTGCATCTCGTCCCAGCATGCGAGCGCTGCTCCGCTTCGGTGTGAGTAGTTTCCGACGTTGTTCGCGGGTGTAGGACGCCAGCATAATTCGTCGATGCAACCACAGCGAACCGGGCGCCCATGAGCGCTCAATCGAATTGGCCCCGCAATCGGCTTTTACTCGCGCTGCCGGCTTCCAACCTCCGGCGGCTCATGCCGGCGCCTGAGCAGATTCGCTGCCAGCGCGAGCAGGTCCTGATGGACGCCGACAGCGTGCTCGACCATGTGTTCTTCCCCGACAGCGGCGTCGTTTCGGTGGTGGCGGTTTATGCGGACGGCAGCATCATCGAGATGGCGACGGTCGGAAGGAAGGGTTGCACGACGGTGCAGGCGATCCTCGGTGCCAAGAGTTCCTCGGTCCGGCTGCTCGCCCAGATCCCGGGGGGCGCGGCAAGGATGTCGCGCGCGGCGTTCATGCGGGCCATGGACGCGGTCGATGACTTTCGCTTTCGCACGCGCATGCCAAGCCGCGCCGCAGCCGTTCGCGAGTTGATGAAGCGCGGGTTGAGCGCGGAAGGGTTTTCCGTGGCGGCGTCGCGCGAGAAATCGACCAGTTTCGGCGTCTTGGAGACGAAAGCGGCCGAGCCCCGCGAGGACGAGCCGAAGCCGGACGATCGCCGATCCCGCACGTAGCGCGGACGCAGCCAGACGGTCGCTCACCCCAGCCCTCTTCGCTCCAATGGGGCCGAGACCGAATTGAGTTCGGCGAGCCAGGCTTCGAGCATCAGCACCGGCCACAGCGCGCGACTCCAGTTGCGGGTGCCGGCGCGATGGGCGCTCCAGCGCGACGCCACGAGCGCGGGCTGGACCATGCCGCTCCGCGCGAGCCGTGCCGGATTCAAGAGATCGTCGGCCCAATCGCGCAAGGCTTCCCTGAGCCAGCGCGCCAGCGGCGGCTCGAACCCGTGCTTGGGCCGGTCGACGAGGGCGCGCGGCACGCGCTCGTAAAGCGCCTCGCGCAACAGCCGTTTGCCGCCGGCGAGCGCGGGCGGCAGCGACCAGGCGAACTCGGCGATGCGGTGGGCGAGAAGCGGCGCACGCACCTCGAGCCCGAACGCCATGCTGGCGCGATCGACCTTCACCAGCAGATCGTCGGGCAAATAGGTCATTGCATCGCGCAGCATGAAGCGCTGCTCGAGCGACGGGAGCGCGGGCTCGAGCGCCGCGTCATGGAGCGTTGCCGGGCGCGCGACGCCTGGCGTCAGCCCGTCGCTCGGGCGCCAGCTCGTGAGATGGTCGCGATAGAGGCTCTCGAGGCTCCGGTGCGCCGCGCCTTCGAGGAGCCGCCGCAGCCGCCGTGCCGGCCGCCAGTCCCGGCCTGCAAGCGACGCGGCCGCCGCGCCGGCCAGCGCGCGCAACGCATGCGGCCGCCGCTCCAGCCGCGCCCACGACGAGGCCGCGCGGCGATAGCGGTCGTAGCCGCCGAACAGCTCGTCGCCGCCGTCGCCGGAAAGCGCGACCGTGACGTGTTCGCGCGTGAGCCGGCAGAGCGCGAGCGTCGGGATCTGCGATGCGTCGGCGAACGGCTCATCATAGATCTGCGCCAGGCGAGGCAGCAGGTCGAGGCATTGCGCCTCGCTGACCATGAGTGTCGTGTGGTCGGTGCCGAGATGGCGCGCGACCGCGGCGGCGTGCGGCGATTCGTCGTAGCCCGCATCGGGAAATCCCACGCAGAAGCTGCGCACCGGCCCTTTGCGCGCCGCCTGCATCGCAGCGACGACCGTCGTGCTATCGATTCCGCCCGAGAGGAACACGCCCAGCCCTACGTCCGCCTCCATGCGCAGCGCTACCGCCTCGTCGATCAGCGTTTGCAGCGCGTCGCGCGCCTCGCGCTCCGTGCCGGCGAAGGGCGCGGCGGCGGATGCCGCGGCACGCTCGGGCGCGGACCAGTAAGCGCGGCTCTCGGCGTCGCGCGCGGCGCGCGAGAATTCGATCGCGTGGCCGGGCGGCAGCTTGCGCATCCCGGCAAAGGCGCTCCACGGGCCCGGCACGTAATTGTGGCTCAGGAACAGCGCGAGCGCGCCGCGGTCGAGCGCGCCGGTCCAGCAAGGATGGGGCGCGAGCGCCTTGAGCTCCGACGCGAGCAGCAGCACGCCGCCGCTCCAGCCGTAATAGAGCGGCTTCTCGCCCAGCCGGTCGCGCGCCAGCGTGAGGCGCCGCTCGCGCCGGTCCCACAGCGCGAGCGCGAACATGCCGTCGAGCCGCTCGAGCGTCGCGTCGATGCCCCAGCGCGCAATCGTTTCGACCAGCACCTCGGTGTCGCTGTGGCCGCGCCACGCGCGCGCGCCTTCGCCCTCGAGCGCGTGCCGCAATTCGTGGTGATTGTAGATCTCGCCGTTGAAGACGACGACGAAGCGTCCGTCGGCCGAGCGCATCGGCTGGTCCCCCGCCGGCGAGCGATCGAGGATGGCGAGGCGGCGGAAGCCTAGCGCGATCCCCCCCTCGGGCTCGCACCACGCGCCGCTGCCGTCGGGTCCGCGATGGGCGAGCCGCGCGGCCATCGCGGCGGCGACCGGGTCGTAGAGCGCGGGATCGATGCGGCGATCGGGATCGAAGAAGCCGGCGATGCCGCACATTCGCGCGTCACGCCTCGCGCCGGTTGAGCGCGCCCGGCATCCATGTCGCCGGCCGCTCGGTCGAGCCATCCTCGGTGAAGGCGGCGAGCGAGCGGTAGATGTCCGGCCCCGGCGCTGCCGGCACGTGGACGAGGCTCGCGAGATAGCGCAGAAGATGTGACGACAAGACCGCGCCGCCATGGGCGCGATGAAAGCGGCAGGCGCGCGAGAGCGCGCGGCGATAGGCCATCGCCGCATAGCGCCGGTCGAGCGACTTGGTCTCGGTCACGAGGTAATAGAGCGCCAGCACCGATTCGTAACGGCTGCGCCGCCGCTGCTCGGACAGGCGCCGCGGCGCCTCATCGGGCGCGAGCGCGACAGGCCCATCGATATGCGCGCCGCCGCCGCCGGCGAAAAGCCGCAGGAACAGCGCCTGGTCGGGCGACACAAGCCGCTCGTCGCAGCCGCCGGCGGCGCGATAGCGCTCGGCCGAGACCAGGATGGTGCTGGAATTGCACGGGCAGTTGCGGATGAAGCGCTGCAGCCCGTCGCGCTCGAGCGCGAAGTCCGGCAATTGCGGCGCGTGCGCCAGGGGATCGGGATCGTCATAGCGATAAAGCCCGAGCTCGCCATAGGCCAGACCCTGGCCGGTGGCGTCCGCCGCCGCGAGGAGGCACTGCGTCGCATCCGGCACCAGAAGATCGTCGCCGTCGAGGAGCTTGAGCCACGGCATCGACGCCCGCCGCGCGCCCTCGTTGGTTGCGGCCGAGGCGCCGCGATTGGCCTGGCGGTGGATCGCCACCGGGTCGCGCCAGGCCCGCGTCAGCGACGCGACGAGATCGGCCGAGCCGTCGCCCGATCCGTCATCGACGAACACGAACTCGCGCGCGAACGGCCCCTCCTGGCGCGCCAGCGAATCGACCACGCGCGGGAGATAGTCCCGCTTGTTGAAGATCGTGACGATGAAGGAGACGCCGCTCATCGCGCCATCATAGAAAGGAAACCGCGCGCCGGCCAATGCAACCGGATGCATATCGGCCCGTGCGTCCTTCGACTACGTGCGCTTCGCGCACTCCGCTCAGGATGAGGCGAAAATTCTACCTCACCCTGAGCGGAGCGAAGCGAAGTCGAATGGGCGCAGGATGGCGGCCAGCGCGCGTTGTGCCGACATGGCCCCTGCGCTAGGGTCGCCGCCCGTCGTCAGGAACGCGAACGGCGCATTGTTGAACGGCCTCTCCGCCCTCGTGACACACGTGCTGCAGCCGCGCAGCGAGCGCCGCGTGCTGCGCCGACTCGTCGGCGCGAGCGGCACGGCGATCCTCGCGGGCCGCGGCGCGCGCCATTGGGGCGAGGCGGTGAAGGCGCTCCATCCCGGCGCGCACCTCTATTATCCCGATGCGCGCGAGCTGGGGCGGCTCGACGAGTATTGCGCCGCGCGCGGCATCCGCCATGTCGACTTGCTGACGCTCGACGCGCCCGCCGCCGCGCTTGCCGGCGCGAAGTCCCTGCTCGAGCACGCGCGCATCGATGTCATCGCTTGCGCCGGCGCGCCGCCACTCGAAGGCTTGCCCTACCGGCTTTTTCGCGCCGGCGCGCGCGCGCTGAAGCCGGTGGAGGCGCATCAAGCGCGCGGCGGCCGCATCATCGCCATTCACGAGCGGCTGCTGCCGCTGGTGCTCGACCTGCCCAAGACCATGCTCGATCTCGCCGCTTTGTGCCGCGCCTATGGCATCGTCCCGCGCGGCGTCGTCCATGTGGGCGCGCATGAGGGGCGGGAATGGGAAGACTATCGCCGCATGGGCGTGAGCGCGGCGCTCTTCATCGAGGCCAATCCCGCCGTGTTCGCGCGGCTCCAGGCCAAGCTCGGCGCGTCGCCGGGCGTCACGCTCGCGAACGTCGCGATCGCGGCGACGAGCGGCCCGGTCACGCTCCACGTCACCTCGTCGGACCAGAGCAGCTCGATCCTGCCGCTGCACCGCCACAGCGACTACTACCCGACCATCGTCGAGACCGAGACGGTCGTGGTGCCGGGCCGCTCGCTCGACGATCTCTTCGCCGAGCTCGGCCTCGCGGCGGAGCGGTTCAACCTGCTCAATATCGACATCCAGGGCGCCGAGCTGCAGGCGCTTTCCGGCGCGACCGGTCTCCTCGCGCATATCGAAGGCATCAATGTCGAGGTGAATTTCGAGGAGCTCTATCGCGGCTGCGCCCAAGTCGAGGAGCTGGACGCGCTGCTCGAGGCGCGCGGGTTCCGCCGCGTCGCCACCATCTGTCCGTTCCACAAAAGCTGGGGCGACGCGTTTTATGCGCGCGACCGGCGCGCGCGGCCGGTATAGGCTGCCGCGCCATGCCTCCCTCCGTGCCATCGCGCCTCACGCAAAGACTGCTGCGGCGCGCGGAAAGCCGCATCCTGCGTTGGCAGGGCAAGGGCTATGGCGGCTCTTCGCTCGCCGACGAGGTGCGCGCCGCGTTGACCTTCATTCCCGCGCGCGGCGCCGTCGTGTTCGATGTCGGCGCGCACAAGGGCGAATGGACGCGCGCGGTGTTGCGCGCGCGGCCGGAGCTCGCCGCCGTCTATGCGTTCGAGCCGTCATCGCACCATTGGCCCGTGATCGAGGCGATCGGCGATCCCCGCGTCCATCTGGTGAAACAGGCGGCGAGCGACAGTGACGGTGCGGCGACGCTCTATACCTGCGCCCCGGGCTCGCCGCTCGCCTCGCTCGCCTTGCGCCGCCTCGATCACATGGGCATCACCTTCGACCAGACCGAGGCGGTCGAGACCGTGACGCTCGACGGCTTCATCCAGCGCCACGACATCGCCGAGATCGCCTTCGCCAAGTTCGACATCGAGGGCTACGAGCTGATGGCCTTGCAGGGCGCCCGGCGCGCGCTCGAGGCGCGGCGCATCCGCGCGCTCGCCTTCGAGTTCGGCGGCTGCAACATCGACACGCGGACGTATTTCCGCGACTTCTGGCGGCTCTTGACCGGCTTCGGCTACCGCATTCACCGCATCGCGCCGGGCGGAAGGCTGTGGCCCGTGCCGCGCTACGGCGAGGCGCAGGAATGCTTCCTGATCACCAATTATCTCGCCGAATGCGGCGCGCGCTAGCGCCCGACCCCGCGGACGCGCGCCGTCTCGCCGAGCGCCATGGCGTCGCGGACGGTAAATTCCTCGTGTTCGACGCGAGCGCCGGCGTGCCCGCGCTCGACGGGATGGACGCGGCGGTCGCGATGGCGCGCGACGGCCGCGCGCTTGCCGCGTGCGACCGCGCCCTCTTCGATCGCGGCTTCTTGCGGCTCGACGACGATACGCTCGCGCCGGCTTCGCTCTATCTGCGGTCGAGCCGCATCAGCGACGTGAACGCGCTCGGCGGGCGCACGCGCGGCACCGTCGCGATGTCCAATCTCGGCCATAATGCCGGCTTCGCCAACCAGCTCTTCCAGTACGCGTTCCTCAAGCTCTACGGCCTGCGCAACAATGCCGCGATCGAGACGCCGCCCTGGCTCGGCGAGACGGTCTATGGCCTGCCGCGGCGCCGCATCTCGCGCGCGTTGCGCATGCGCAAGGGCGACGAGTGGTCGGTGCGCGACCTCGCTTTGTGGTCGATGGAGCGCGCGCCGGTCGATGTCGATTTCTGGGGCTACTATCAGAACGTGCCGGAAAGCTGGCGCCAGCATCGCGCGTTCCTGCGCCGCCTCTACGAGCCGCTGCCGCCATGGCGCGCGCCGGTCGAACGCTGGCTTGCGCGGCACGTCCCGGCGGGCGCGACGCTCGTCGCCATCCATCTGCGGCGCGGCGATTACCGCGCTTACGATCCGGCGCAGAAACCATGGTTCCAGCTCATTCCCGAGGAATGGTACCTGCGCTGGCTCGACGCGGTGTGGCCGGGCCTCGCCAACCCGGTGCTGTTCGTCGCGAGCGACGATCGCGCGGCGGTGCTGCCGTCGTTCCGCCGTTTCGCGCCGCTGACATCGGCGGAGGCCGAGGCCGAGATGCCGGAGCCGCGCCTTATCGCGGATCTCGAGATCATGGCGCAGGCGAACCTGCTCGCCATCTGCAACAGCAGCTTCTCGCGCGTGGCGGCGCTGCTCGCACCTCCATCGCAGCGCTGCTTCATCCCCGCGATCGCGACGCAGAATTTCGAGCCCTACGATCCGTGGGCTACGGACCATTTCTGGCAGCGCTTCGGCGCGCCGGAGCCGCGCCGGCGCTCGCTCCTGCCGCGCTTCCTGCGGCGGAAGGCGCCATGAGGCGGATGTCGTTGCTTCGGCGGAAGGCCCCAAGCGTCGCCTCGAGCGTCTCGTCGCTCAAGCGCACGAAGGGCAGCCGCGCTGCGACGAAGAGCCGGAAATAGCGCGACGCCCATGAGGCGCCGTCGTGCCGCGCCGCGTATTTCCAGGCGCGCCCTGTGACCTGCTTCTGCACCAGGCGGCGGAAGCGCGGAGCGAGATCCGGATCGTCCCTCAAGGTCAGCAACGCGGTGAGCGACTGGTCGTGCTGCTGCTGCACCGGCGTCTTCATCAGCCGCCCCGGCTCGTCGCGCGGCCCCATGCAGATGAGGCAATCGATGAGGCCGATCTTGCATGCCCGCGCCATCCGCTGCGGGATCGACTGGTCCTGAACGAAGACGCGCGGGTCGGCGCCGCCCACCGATTTGAAGATCGCGGTGTCGAGGATGTAAGTGCTCCCGCCCGCATGGCCGATGCGGATGATGGTGTAGAGCGCGTCCTCCAGCACCGTCACCGGAAGATGCTCCGGCTCGGGAGGAAAGCGCAATTCCTCCGGCGCGCCGTACCAGGTGTTGCGGCCATAGACCGCGCCGCAGCGGCTCGCGAGCGCCGCCTTCAGCAAAATCTTGGTCGCGTAAGGTGCGAGCACGTCGTCGCCGTCGATGATGTGGGTGAAGGGCATCGCCGCCTCGGCGAGGCCGCGATTGACCGCCGCGGAGGGGCCGCGATTGTCCTGCCGGATCAGGTGCGCGTTCGCCATCCGCGCGGCAAGGCGCTCGGCGATCGCGCCCGATCCGTCGGTCGAGCCATCATCGACCAGGATGTATTGGCGTGGAAACCCGCCCTCCTGCGCCTCGAGCGCGGCGAGTACGCCCGCGAGATAGGGCGCCTTGTTGTAGATCGTGACGATGTAGCTGACGCCGGGCAGCGCGTCGCTCATGGGCGGCCGCGGTGTTTCTTCAGGAAACCGCGCAGCAGAGGCTTGCGCTCCGGCGGAAGCGCGCTCGCGGCCGGCTGCGCGCGCCAGAACGCGGTCAGCTCGGCCCGGAGCGCAGCCGGCACGGCGACGATGACATCGTCGCGCACGCCGACATAAAGCGCGCCGCATTTCTGCAGCGCGGCGAGCACGGCCGCGATATCGGGCCATTGCTCCCAGCGGTGCGGCGCCGGCGGCGGCTCGAGGAAGAGCCGCGCGTCGTCGATCAGGATCGCCGGCTGCGCCAGCCCCGCGGCGGCGACCGCCGCGAGTTCCTCGAGGAGCGGGCATTCCATGGCGCTCCCCGCGGTATCGCTGCCGCACCAATGCGCGTCGAGCCAGAACAGCGGCCGCTCGAAGCGCGGCATGAGCGCGGCCAGTTGCTGCGGCGAATCGCCAAGCGCGAAGGTGACGTTGTCGAGCGCGGCGTAGCGTTGGCGCGCCTCGCGCCAGAATTTCTCCGACGCATCGATGCTGTAGACCTTGGCAAAGTGGCGCGCGGCCCATGCCGCCGTGGCGCCGCCGAAGGTCCCGGTCTCGACGAAGGTCCTGAGGTCGAGGCGGCGCTTGAGGAAAAGCGCGAGCGGCTCCGGCACGCCGAACTGGCCCAGCCCCATCGCGCGCTCGCTCAGCGCAGCCGGGCGAGGACGCCGTCGCGGAAGCGGCGCAGATCGCGCCGCGCCTCGTCGGCGTCGATGATGATGGTCTCCTCGGCCGTGAGGTTGCCCTCCCAGAAGATGCCGATGCCGCTTTCCTCCTCGCGCATCTTGCGGCCGAGCGCGGCGCGCGTCAGGTAATAGTCCGGATCGCGCAGCACCTCGGCGGTCTTGGCGAGGAAGCGCAGATGCGCGCCCTCGGCCTCGACGAACCAGCGGTGATGATAGAACCCGACCTCGGGCGGGCGGCCGAAGCGCGCGGCGAGTCCGGCCCAGCGCTCCTTGGCGAAAATCTCGCGCTCGCGCGACGGCGTCTCGACATAGCCGCTCTTCGCCACCCGCGTCAGCTCGCGCACCACCGCGAGCGGATCGCGCACGTCCTCGAGCAGGTGCGAGCAGAAGCTGAACTCGAAGAACCGGTCGGGAAAGGGCCAAGGCGGGACGCAGGCGTCGTGGACGATCCAGGTCGCCGCCGTGAAGCGCTCGGGATTCTCGGGGTCGAGCGGCTGGCCGCGGCTCGCGTGGGGATTGATGTCGAGCACGTGGGTCGCGGCGTTGAGCGGCAGATACCAGCCGCCGACATCGAGCACGCGCGCGCTGGCCAGCGCCCGGGCGATCACCTGGGGCAGATTCCGCCGGAGGATCATGGTGGCGGCAAGCCGTCGCGGGTCAGAAGTTTTCGACCCAGGGACGGAGCTCGACTTCCCACGTCCAGGCGCTGCGCTGCTGGCGGTGGATGGCGAGGTAGTTGGCGGCGATGGCGTCGGGATCGAGCATGCCGTCGGGGCCGCGCCCGGCCGCGCGCGGATCGTCGGCCCGTCCGATGCCGCCGTCGATCACGAAATGTGCGACATGGATGTTCTTGGGCGCCAGTTCGCGCGCCATGCTCTGCGCCAGGCCGCGCAGGCCGAACTTGCCCATCGCGAAGGGCGCGGAAAGCGCATAGCCCTTGACGCTCGCCGAGGCGCCGGTGAAGAGGATGCTGCCGCTGCCCTTGGCGAGCAAGGCGCGCGCCGCCTGCTGCCCGACCAGGAAGCCGCCATAGCAGCTCACCATTAGCGCCTTCAGCACCGCATCGGGATCGAGCTCGGCGATGGGGCCGCGGGCGCGGGCGCTGGGGTTGTAGACCACCACGTCGGGCAGCCCGACATCCTTGTCCACGGCGCCGAACAGCCGTTCCACGTCCTGGCGATTGCTGGCATCGCAGGCATAGACGCGGGCGTCGGTCGAGCCGGCGAGGGGGCCGAGCTTGTCGGCATTGCGCGCGGCGAGCGCGACGCGCATGCCTTCCTTGTGGAACAAGCGCGCCAGCGCGGCACTCAAGCCGCTGCCGGCGCCGACGATGAGCGCGGTTTCTGCCATCTGCTTATTCTAGCGCCCCCGCGCCCCATGGCGCCAGGGCCGGTGCGGCGGTCGCCGAACGCTGGACTTCGGCCCGTGCGTCCTTCGACTGCGCAAGCTTCGCTTGCTCCGCTCAGGATGAGGCGAAAATTCTACCTCACCCTGAGCGGAGCGAAGCGTAGTCGAATGGGCGCAGGATGCTCAGCGCTCGCGGGTCGGTCCGAGCAGGTTCTCAGCCTCGGCGCGGGCGGCGGCGCGGCGCATGGTCTCGCGCTTCAGCTCGACCACTACCGGCTTCGATTGGCGGTTGCGCACGATGCCGCCGGTCGGCTGCACTTGCCAGCCGCCGCCGGACACCACCAGGCGCATCAGGCGCGGCGCGGCCTCGGCGCTGAGCGTCGCCTCGACCTCCTGTCCCTTGTAGAGACGCGAGATCGCCATCTCGTCGAGGAAGGCGGGCTCCACCGCCACGTCGCCACTACAGCCCTGGAGGCGGAGCGCGCCGCGGCGCGTGCGCTGGTCGAACCACTTGACGACGCCGCGCAGAACGCCGCTCGGCGCGGCACGCGGGGCCTCGGCCTCGTCGCGCGGCGGCGCGGTCACCACCTCGGCGCGCCGTAGCAGGCGGGGCTGTGGCGCCGGCGCCGGCGCCTCGATTTCCGGAAGCTCGGCCGGCGCCCGGGTCCGGCGCGCGCGCGGCGCGCGCGGCGGCGGGGTCTCGTGCGAGGGCGGGGCGGTTTCGGGCGCGGGCGGCGGTTCGGCGAGTGCGGCCAGCGCGTCCTCAACGCTGCGCATCAGCGCCGGGACCTCCTCCGGCCGCGTGGAGCGCCGCGCGACCAGTTGGGCGACGATGTGGGCGACGCTTGCCCGCATCGAGCCGTTCCGCAACGAATCCCTTCGCAAAGCAGTCGCCATGAAATGCGCCTTCCAAGTTGCCAGCCGTCCGGTGTGGCACAAACGCGCTGCGCCGCGCAGGGGTGCAAGCGATACCGTTGAATAAAGACCCCGGCGTCCTTGAGAGGACCGGAGTGACATGCGCCAAAACTTGATCTTTCATAGGCACGTTGCGCGGCTTTGGCAAGTCATCCGAGGTATGTAGCGCGTCGCGGCAGGGCGATTCTTTCGTGCAATTGAGAAAGAAGCGTGGGATGGAGCGGCCCGGAATACGTTCCACTTTAGGGTGTGTTGCGGCCGGGGGCGCTGTCCTTGTCCTGTGGCTGCTGCTGGCGGGCGATGCGGCGCCCTTCACCATGCTCTCCGGGCTTGTGGTCGCGGCCGCGGTGGCGGCCTGGGCGGGCCTCATCGAGTCTTGAGTGCCAGCCTGGGCGCCAGGTAGCCCGTCGCGCCGTGCATGGCTTCTCCGCAGGCACGGGTTTGACTCCGGCATCCCCCGATGTTACGAGCCCGGCAGCGACAAGAGCCGTGACCCCGGAGCCATGCCGCGCATCTCGATCGGCGATTGCCAACTTCACTACGAACGGCACGGCGCCGGATTTCCGGTGTTCCTGGTGACGGGGCTCGCCGGCACGGCGCAATACTGGCGCGACCAGGTGCCGTCGCTGTCGCGCTCGTTCGAAGTGATCGTCCACGACCATCGCGGCATGGGCGACAGCGATCCGACCAGCTGCGTCGCGACCATGGAGCGCCTGGCCGCGGACGTGATCGCGCTGATGGACGCGCTGCGCATACCCAAGGCCCACGTGATCGGCCATTCGGCGGGCGGCGCGGTGGCGCAGATCCTCGCGATCGAGCAGCCGCAGCGCCTCGCCAGCATCGTCGTCGCCGCCAGCTGGACCAAGGCCGACGCCTATTTTCGGCGTCTCTTCGCGCTGCGCAAGGAGGTGCTGCTGCGGCTCGGTCCGGCGACCTATGTCCAGGCCAACACGCTGCTGCTCTATCCCTGCGAGTACATCGCCCGCAACCACGAGAAGCTGCGCCAGGTCGAGGCCCAGGCCCTCGCCCATTTCCCCGAGCCCGCGCGCATGCTGAGCCGCATCGACGCGATTCTCGCTTTCGACCGCAGCGCCGAATTGGCCCGCATCCGCACCCCCACCCTGATCGTCGCGGCGCAGGACGATCTGGTCACGCCGGCCTATTTCTCCGAGGATCTGGCGCGCCGCATCCCGGGCGCCGAGGCTAAGTTCTTCGCCCAGGGCGGCCACTATTTCACTCAGGTGCTGCCGCGCGAATTCAACCACGCGGTGCAGCCCTTCCTCGCCGCCCACACCCCGGCCGAGGCGCGCGCCTCCTAAGACCCCGCTTAATTGTTCCTAAATGTTTCGCCCGTAGCGTTCGCGGTTGTGGAAGGCTGACCCATTCGCCCCCGTCGTTCAGGTGGTTGCGCGCCCATGGTCCCGGAGGATAACGCCGCTTTGTCACGCGTCTTGGCCGCACTCGCCGCAGCCGGAGACGCCGCTTATGTGTGGGACCTCGAGAGCGACGCCATCGAGTGGCACGGCTCGCCGCGCATGCTGGGCCTGACAGAGGAAGACGCGGTCGCCACCGGCAAAGGCTATTCCGCCCGCATCAACCCCGAAGACATGCCGCTGCGCCAGCAGCGCCTGCAAAGCCACTACGCCCGCGGCACGGCGTTCGACGTCGAGTATCGCGTCCGGCTCGGCGACGGCGGGTTCGCCTGGCTGCACGAGCGCGGCACCGCCGAGTTCGACGGCGCCGGCCGCGCCCTGCGCCTCATGGGCGTGCTCCGCGTCGTCACCGCGCGCAAGGCGCAGGAGCAGCGGCTCGAGCATCTCGCCCATTACGACGAACTGACCGGCCACTTCAACAAGAAGCGGCTGCGCGAGGCGCTCGACCACATGCTGGCTCAGAGCGAGCGCACCGGCCTGCCCGGCGCCTATCTCGCCATCGGCATCGACAAGCTCGCGACCATCAACGACGTGTTCGGCTACGAGGCGGCCGACCAGGTCATCGTCGAGGTCGGGATGCGTCTCGACCGCTGCCTTCGCGTCAGCGACGTGATCGGCCGCATGGGCGGCGACCGGTTCGGCATCGTGCTGACCCCGTGTCCCGAATCCAACATCGCCATCGTCGCCGAGAAGATACTCACCTCGGTCAGCTCGATGCCGATCGACACCCTCGCCGGCCCCGTCTACACCACCGTCTCGGTCGGCGGCGCGCCCTATCCCGAGCAGGCCAAGACCTCGTTCGAGGTGATGACCCGGGCCGAGACCGCGCTCGCCGAAGCCAAGCGCGCCGGGCGCGACTGCTTCCTGCCCTATCGCATCTCCGACGAGCAGCGCAAGATCCACCGCTCCGGCATGGCCTTGGGCGAGCGCGTGCAGCGCGCCTTGCGCGACGGACGGCTGTGCTTCGCCTATCAGCCGGTGGTGAGCGCGGCGACCGGCGTGGTCGACTATTACGAATGCCTGTTGCGGATGATCGACGAGGACGGCCGGGTCGTGCCCGCCGGCGAGTTCGTGGCGGCGATCGAGCAATTGGGCTTCATCCGCCTCATCGACCGCTACGTGCTCGAGCGCGCGATCGAGGACGTGGCCTCGTTCCCTGACATGTGCCTGGGCTTCAACATCTCCGGCTTCACCGCGACCGACCGCGCCTGGCTCAGGGGCGCAAGCGCCATTCTCCAGGGACGGCGCGACATCGCGAGCCGCCTGGTGGTCGAGATCACCGAGACCGCAGCGCTCCACGACATCGACGAGTCCGCGGGCTTCGTCACCACGCTTCGCGATCTCGGCTGCCGCATCGCGCTCGACGATTTCGGCGCCGGCTTCACCTCGCTGCGCCATCTCCAGGCGCTGGCGGTCGATACCGTGAAGATCGACGGGTCGTTCGTGCGCAATCTCGGCGAGAAGGCGGGAAACCAGGTGTTCCTGCGCCATCTCGTCGGTCTCGCCAAGAGCCTCGATCTGCTGACCGTGGCCGAATGCGTCGAGACCGCGGAGGAGGCGGCGATGCTGCGCCGCCTCGGCGTCAATTTCCTGCAGGGCTACTATTACGGCCGGCCGGTGCTCGAGAAGCCCTGGGCCGCGCCGGCGCCGGCGCCCCGCGCACTGGCACTAGGCGGCGCCGCCTCCTGATCCTTCCTTGGTTTTCTGGCTGAGCTGCTCGATCTGCTGCTGCAGCAGGTTGATGCGCTGCTTGAGCTCGTCGAGGGTGGCCTCGCTGGCCCCCTCTTCGGCGCCTTTGTCGGTGCGCGTCTTGTCGCCGATGCCGCCGGGGAAGGGGGCGAACATTTTCATGGTCTTCTCGAAGAGGGCGAGATTCTGCTTGCCCATCTCCTCCAGCGGACCGAACGGGAACAAGCCGCCGAACGCGTCCTGCAGGCTCTTGCGCATCTGATCCTGGTTGCGCGCAAAGGTCCCCATCGCGTGCTCGAGATAGCGCGGCACCAGCCACTGCATGCTGTCGCCGTAGAGGCTGATGAGCTGGCGCAGAAAGCTGATCGGCAGCAGGTTCTGGCCCTTCTGCTCCTCCTCGACGATGATCTGGGTGAGGACGGCGCGGGTGATCTCGTCGCCGGTCTTGGCGTCGAACACGACGAACTCGTTGCCCGCCTTGACCATGCGGCTCAAATCCTCGAGCGTGACATAGCTGCTCGTCGACGTGTTGTAGAGCCGCCGGTTGGCGTATTTCTTGATGACGATCGGCTGTGCCTCGACGACGCTCTTTTCTGCCATGCCCCTTTGCCCCGTTGTGGTCGTCCTCGCGCAGGGGCCAGCATAACACCGCCGAAATAGCGCCGCGACTCCCCTTCTGGCGCGGCAAAGACCGCGGCGATATAGTGGCGTCATGGCGGACCCGCCGGATTTCGCTGAGCTTGCCAAACGGTATCTCGACCTGTGGCAGGACCAATTGATGGCAATTGTAGCCGATCCTGCGCTGGCCGAGAGCATGGCGCGGCTGTTTGGCGGCATTGCGCCCAGGGCCGGAGGCGTCGGTGAGCGCGGCTTCGCCCCGCCGCCAGGGGCCGCGGCCGCTGCCGCTGCATCTCCTGAACGCGACCGGGTTGTGGGCGAGCTCGCGCGCCGCCTTTCCGCTGCTGAGAAACGCATCGCTGCCCTCGAGGCCGGAATTCGCCGAGCGGGCGGCGGAGCTGCAAAGAAGCCTCGCCGCCGCCGCGCATGAAGGGGTCTCGGCGGCGCTCGACCGCGAGCTGAAGTCCCGCGTCGGCGCGTTTCTCGCCGGCATCGAGCGCTATCGCCATCATCCCTATCGCCGCGACCTGCCCGAGCCGCCGACCCTTTGGCAGGAGGGCACGACGCGGCTCCTCGATTACGGCAAGAAGGGCGGCGCGCCGCTGCTGGTGGTGCCGTCGCTCATCAACCGCGCCTACATCCTCGACCTGACGCAAGAGACCAGCCTGCTGCGCTTTCTCGCCGGGGCGGGGCTGCGGCCGCTGCTGGTCGATTGGGGCGAGCCCGGCGCGCTCGAGCGCGCCTTCGGCCTGACCGAGTACGTCGCCGGAAGGCTCGAGGCGGCGGCGGACGCGGCGGAGGCGGCGGCGGGCGGGCCGCTCGGTGTCATGGGCTACTGCATGGGCGGGCTGATCGCGCTGGCGCTGGCGGCGCGGCGCCCGCACCAGGTGCGCGCACTGGCGCTGCTGGCGACGCCATGGGGCTTCCATGGCGAGAACGCGGGGCATGCGCGCCTCCTCGGCGCCCTGTGCGGGCCCCTGGCGCTGGCCTGCGCCCGGCTCGGTGAGGTGCCGGTCGACGTGCTGCAGGCGCTCTTCACCGCCGCCGATCCGCTGGTCGCGCTGCGCAAGTTCTCGCTGTTCGCGGCGCTCGCCGACGGGCCGAAGGCGCAGCACTTCGTCGCGGTCGAGGATTGGCTCAATGACGGCGTGCCGCTTGCCCTGTCGGTGGCGCGCGAATGTCTTGGCGGCTGGTACGGCGGCGACACGCCGGCGCGCGGCCAATGGCGCGTCGCCGGCCGGCCGGTCCTGCCGCGGCGTGTGGCGCAGCCGACCCTCGTCGTGGTGCCGGCCCAGGACCGCATCGTGCCGCCGGCGAGCGCCGAGGCGCTGATCGCGGCGCTCCCCGCTTCCGAGCGCTTGGCGCCGAGCCTCGGCCATATCGGCATGATCGTCGGCAGCGCCGCGCCCAAGCAGGTGTGGCAGCCGCTGGCGCGCTGGCTGGTCCGCAGGCTCGGCGGGCGTGGCGGGTTCCCAAAGCGGCCCCGGAGGGCTATCTAGGGAGGCAGGACGCCACCCGCATACGAGGGCATACCAATGACCGAAATCGTCATCGCCGCCGCCGCGCGCACCCCGGTCGGCTCGTTCAACGGCGCCCTCAGCTCCTTGGCCCCGCACGATCTCGGCAAGGTCGCGATCGTCGAGGCGATGAAGCGCGCGCAGGTCGCGCCCGCCGACGTGAACGAAGTGATCATGGGCCAGATCCTCGCCGCGGGCGAAGGCCAAGGCCCGGCGCGCCAGGCCGCCGTCGCCGCCGGCATCCCCTTCGAGGCGACCGCCTACAGCATCAATCAGCTGTGCGGCTCGGGCTTGCGCAGCGTCGCGCTGGGATTCCAGGCGATCCGGGGCGGCGACAGTTCGATCGTGGTCGCCGGCGGCCAGGAGAGCATGAGCCAGGCGCCGCACTGCATCCACCTGCGCAACGGCATCAAGATGGGCGACGGCGACCTGGTCGATACCATGATCAAGGACGGGCTGTGGGATGCCTTCAACGGCTACCACATGGGCAACACGGCCGAGAACGTGGCGCAGCGCTGGCAGATCACGCGCGAGCAGCAGGACGGGCTGGCGGCGCGCTCGCAGGCCCGCGCCGAGGCGGCGCAGAAGGCCGGCCGCTTCAAGGACGAGATCGTGCCGGTGACCATCACCACCCGCAAGGGCGAAACGGTGGTCGATACTGATGAGTATCCCAAGCACGGCACCACCATCGAGATCCTGGCCAAGCTGCGCCCCGCCTTCGACAAGAACGGCACGGTCACGGCGGGCAACGCGTCGGGCATCAATGACGGTGCCGCCGCGGTGGTGCTGATGACGGCCGACGAGGCGCAGCGTCGCGGCGTGAAGCCCTTGGCGCGGATCGTGTCGTGGGCGACGGCGGGGGTCGATCCGGCGGTGATGGGGTCGGGCCCGATCCCGGCCAGCCGCGCCGCGCTGAAGCGCGCCGGCTGGACCGTCGCCGATCTCGACCTGATCGAGGCCAACGAGGCGTTCGCGGCCCAGGCCTGCGCCGTCAACAAGGACCTGGGGCTCGATCCCGACAAGGTCAACGTCAATGGCGGCGCCATCGCGCTGGGCCATCCGATCGGCGCCTCGGGCACGCGCGTGCTGGTGACCTTGCTCTACGAGATGAACCGGCGCAACGCGAAGAAGGGCCTCGCCACCTTGTGCATCGGCGGCGGCATGGGCATCGCGATGTGCGTGGCGCGCGACTAGAAACTCTACGTCGGGAGGCGACAATGAGCCGGGTGGCGATCGTGACGGGAGGAACCCGCGGCATCGGCCGGGCGATCTCGGTTGCGCTCAAGGAGGGGGGATACCGCGCGGCGGCGATCTATGCCGGGAATGTCGATGCGGCGGAGGCGTTCAGCCGCGAGACCGGCATTCCGAGCCATCGCTTCGACGTCTCCGACTTCCAGCAATGCGCCGCCGGGGTGAAGAAGATCGAGGCGGAGTTGGGGCCGGTCGAGATCCTGGTCAACAACGCCGGCATCACCCGCGACGCGGTGCTGCACCGCATGACGCCCGAGCAATGGGGCCAGGTGATCGCCACCAACCTCACCTCGTGCTTCAACATGTGCCGCTGCGTGATCGAGGGGATGCGCGAGCGCGGTTTCGGCCGCATCGTCAATATCGGCTCGATCAACGGCCAGGCCGGGCAGTACGGACAGGTGAACTACGCGGCGGCGAAGTCGGGCATTCACGGCTTCACCAAGGCCCTGGCGCAGGAGGGCGCGTCGCGCGGCGTCACCGTCAACGCGATCGCGCCCGGCTATATCGACACCGACATGGTGCGCGCCGTGCCCGCCAACGTGTTGGAGAAGATCGTCGCCCGCATCCCGGTGGGCCGCCTCGGCCATGCCGAGGAGATCGCGCGTGGGGTCATGTTCCTGGTGTCGGACGACGGCGGCTTCGTCACCGGCTCGACCCTGTCGATCAACGGCGGCCAGCACATGTATTGAGCGCCATGTGCGCGTGCGCCGTCACTTGTCGTCGCGATCCGGAATGGCGAGGCGCTCGGCGCGCTTGTCGAGGAAGGCGCGGAGCCGCTCCTGCGCGTCGGGGCTGGTCTGCGTCATCGCCGCCATCAGCGATTCGAAGAACAGACCGTCGTCATGCGCCAGGTCCTGGATGCGCGGCAGCGCGTTGATGATGGCGAAGTTCGACAGCGGCGCGTTGCGCGCCATGCGCTGCGCCAGCTCCATGGCGCGGCCGAGCGCCTGGCCCGCGGGCGCGAGATAGTGCAGGAAATTGGCGCTCTGCGCCTCGGCGGCGGAGAGGACGCGGCCGGTCAGCATCATGTCCGCCATGCGCGCGGCCGAGATGAGCCGCGCCACCCTGACCGAGCCGCCGCCGCCGACGAAGATGCCGCGCTGGCCCTCGGGCAAGGCGAAGAAGGCGGTGTCGTCGGCGACGCGGATCTGGGTCGAGGCGGCAAGCTCCATGCCGCCCCCCACCACCGCGCCGTGGAGCGCCGCGACGAACGGGATGGGGCCGCGCTCGATGCGGTCGAAGATGGCGTGCCATTTGCGCGAATGATGGATGCCCTCGATCGGCGTGCGCTCGGCGTGCTCGGCCAAGTCGAGCCCGGCCGAGAAATGATCGCCGTGGCCGAAGATGATTCCGGCCTTGGCCTCGCCGCCCGCGCGCTCGACCGCGACGCGCAGCGCCTCGACCAACGCGTCGTTGATGGCGTTGCGCTTGGCGGCGCGGTTCAATCCGATGACCGCGATCGCGCCGTCGAGCGCATAGGTCACGTCGTGATGGGTTGGCATGATGGACGCTCCGTCCGTTATAGGATATGACGGGCGCGGTCGGGTTCCAGCGAAAACTTGGGCCGAGGGCGACGGGCGCATGCAGCGGTTGCGGGAAGTGAGGCTCGGGTCTCTCGACGTCGCCGTCACGCGGCGCGGCGACGGCGCCATCTTCATCGACAACACCAACGCGCTCGGCCCCTATCCCGCGCGCCTGACCGACCGCCTCCATCACTGGGCCGAGGTGGCGCCGGAGCGCATTTTCCTGGCCGAGCGCGACACGAACGGAGAATGGCGGCAGCTCTCCTACCGCGACACGCTGGCCCAAGTGCGCAGCCTCGGCGCGGCGCTCCTGGCGCGCGGGCTCTCGCCCGAGCGGCCGCTGATGATCCTCTCGGGCAACGACATCGAGCATGCGCTCATTGGCCTCGCGGCGATTTATGTCGGCATCCCCTATGCGCCGATCTCGCCGGCCTATGCGCTGGTGTCGAGCGATTTCGGCAAGCTGCGCCACATCGCGGGATTGGTGACGCCGGGCCTCGTCTTCGCCGCCGACGGCGCGCGCTTCGCCCGCGCGATCGAGGCCGTCTTCGCGCCCGGGATCGAGATCGCGGTGACGCGCAACCCGGCGCCGGGGCGGCGCGCGACGCTGTTCGCGGCGCTCGCCGACGCGACCGCTGGCGCCGCCGTGGACGCGGCGCACGACGCGGTCGGGCCCGACACCATCGCGAAAATCCTGTTCACCTCGGGCTCGACCGGCATGCCCAAGGGCGTCATCAACACCCAGCGCATGCTGTGCGCCAACCAGGAGCAGATCCGCAGCCACTTCGCCTATTTCGCCGACGCGCCGCCCGTGATCCTCGACTGGTCGCCGTGGAACCACACCGCCGGCGGCAACCATAATTTCAACCTGGTGCTCTATAACGGCGGCACGTTTTATCTCGACGATGGCAAGCCGGTCGCAGGCGGCATCGCTGCTACGGTGCGCAACCTGCGCGAGGTGTCGCCGACCTGGTACTTCAACGTGCCGCGCGGCTACGAGGCGCTGATCCCGCATCTGCGCCAGGACGAGCGCCTGCGGCGCAGCTTCTTCCGCGATCTGCGGCTGCTGTTCTATGCCGGTGCCGGGATGGCGCAGCATGTGTGGGACGCGCTCGACGAGATCGCGTCCGACACCGGCGGCGAGCGCATCCTCATGCTGACCGGGCTGGGCGCGACCGAGACCGCGCCCTTCGCGCTTGCCGCGAGCCACGGCATGAGCGGCGCCGGCCTGGTCGGGCTTCCGGTCGCGGGCGTCGCGCTGAAGCTCATGCCGCGCGAGGGCAAGCTCGAGGCGCGGGTGCGCGGCCCCAACATCACGCCCGGCTATTGGCGCCAGCCCGAGCTCACCGCCCGCGCCTTCGACGAGGACGGCTACTACATGCTGGGCGACGCGCTCGCCTTCGCCGATCCCGGCGACGTGCGCAAGGGGCTCGTCTTCGATGGCCGGGTGGCCGAGGATTTCAAGCTCGCCACCGGCACCTGGGTCAATGTCGGGCCGCTGCGTGCCGCCTTCATCGACCATTTCGCGCCCTTGGTGCAGGACGTGGTGATCGCGGGCCTCGATCGCGACGAGATCGGCGTGCTGGTCTTCGCCGACATCGAGGCATGCCGCCGCCTGGCGCCCGGCGCTCCGGCGAATGTCTTACTTGCGGATGAACGCGTGCGTGCCGAGTTCCGCCTCCGGCTCGAAACGCTGGCGGCGCGCGGCACCGGCAGCTCCAACCGCGTGACGCGTGCCGTGCTGCTCGAGGAGCCGCCCTCGCTCGATGCCGGCGAGATGACCGACAAGGGCTCGATCAACCAGCGCGCCGTTCTGGCGCACCGCGCGGCGCTGGTCGACGCGCTCTACGCCGACCCGGCCGACCCTCGCGTCCTTTCGGCGCTCACGCCTTCGGCACGGTGAGCTGCATCGATTTGCGCGCGGCGAAGGTTTCGTACCAGGCGGCGAGGCGGCGCGAGCGCGCGCGCCAGTCCTCGCTCTGATAGCGGAAATCGAGATAGCCCAGCGCGCAGCCGATGGTGATGCGGCCGATGGTCGGCGCATCGCCGCCGGCGCCCAGCTCGCCGGCCTCGACCTCGTGCTCGAGCGCCGCGAGCGCGCCCCGCACCTTGCGCAGCTGGGCGTCGATCCAGTCCTGCCACAGGAACTCCTTGGGCCGCACCGTCTCGTAGCGCCCGAGGATCGCCGCCTCGAGCATGCCGTCGCCGAGCGCCTGCTGCCGGAGCGCGATCCAGCGCGGAGTGCCGGCCGCGGGAAAGAGCTTGGGCCCGGTGTGGAGCGTGTCGAGATATTCGCAGATGACGTGCGAATCGTAGAGCACCAGCCCCTCGTCGGTGGTGAGCGCCGGCACCTTCACCAGCGGGTTCTCGCGCGCCACCTCGTCGTTGGGCTTGGTCGGCTGGACCGATGTCGGGATGCGCTCGATGCGCTCGGCGAGCCCGGTCTCGAGCGCCACGACCATGACCTTGCGCACGAACGGCGACGTCGGCGAATGGCGGAGCCTCATGAGTTTCACTCCCTCAGAAATTGTCCTTGCGCTGCCTTATGACGGCGAAGGTGGCGACGGCGTCGCCGGGGGCGCCCATCGCCGCCTGGAGCGACGGCTGATCGGCGCGCAGGAACGGGTTGGTGGCGAATTCTTCTTCCAGCGTCCCCGGAATGGTGGACCGGCCGGCCGCGCGCATCTCGTCGACTTTGCGCGCACGCTCGACGAGGTCCCGGTTGCCGGGCTCGACGGTGAGTGCGAAGCGCGCGTTGTTCTGGGTGTATTCGTGCCCGCAATAGACCCGCGTCTCGGGCGGCAGCGCCTTGAGCTTGGAGAGCGAGTTCCACATCTGCGCGGGCGTCCCCTCGAACACCCGGCCGCAGCCCATGAGGAACAGCGTGTCGCCGCTGAAGAGCGCCCGCGACTGGCGGAACCAGAAGGCGATGTGGCCCCGCGTGTGCCCCGGCACGTCGTAGACCAGCGCGCTCTCGCGCCCGAACGCATAGCTGTCGCCGTCGCCCACCTCGACGTCGATCATCGGGATGCGGTCGCGGTCGGCGCGCGGCCCGACGATGGTGCAGCCGGTCGCGGCCTTGATCTCGATATTGCCGCCGGTGTGGTCGTGGTGGTGATGGGTATTGAGGATATGGGTGAGGCGCCAGCCGGTGGACGCGATGACCTCGAGCACCGGTCCCGCCACCGAGGGATCGACCACGGCGGTCGCCTCGCTGTCGGGCTCGCGCACGAGATAGACGTAGTTGTCGCGCAGCACGGGGATCTGGCGGATGACGAGGTCGGCCATGGTGACATTCTCCTGGGACGGGCCAGCCTAACCTAAATCGGCCGCCGCTCCCATGCTACACTCGGGTCCCATGAACGCCGACGTCGTCGATCTGCGCGACTTTTACGCCGGCCGGCTCGGCCAGGTGGCGGTGCGCATGATCCGCCGCCGCATCCGCCTGATCTGGCCCGACGTCACGTCCTCGCGCGTGCTCGGGCTGGGCTATGCCTCGCCCTATCTCCGCCCCTTCCTGGCCGAGGCCGAGCGCGTCGCCGCCCTGATGCCGTCCTCCCAGGGGGCGCTGCCGTGGCCCGCCGAGGGACCCTATCGCGTGACGCTCGCGGACGAGGGCGAGCTGCCGCTGGCGGATTATTCGATCGACCGCGTCCTCCTGATCCACGCGGTGGAGTTCAGCGAGCAGATGCGCCCGATGCTGAAGGAGGTGTGGCGCGTGCTCGCGGCCGGCGGACGGGTGCTGGCGGTGGTGCCGAACCGGCGCGGCATCTGGGCGCGTACCGACCGCACCCCGTTCGGCCAGGGCCAGCCTTATTCGCCGGGTCAGTTGACGCGGCTCCTGCGCGAGGAAGGCTTCACGCCGCAGGGCACCGCGTCCGCCTTGTTCGTGCCGCCGACGCGCTCGCGCATGATCCTGCGCTCGGCCATGGCGTGGGAGAATATCGGCGAGCGCTGGTTCGCCGCCTTCGCCGGCGTCGCGATGGTCGAGGCGACGAAGCAGATCTACGCCAAGCCCGCGCCGGCGGCGCGCCGGGTGCGCGCGCGCCAGGTCTATATTCCCCTGGGCCACGGCACCCCGAGCCCGGTCGGGCGGTAAAGAAGCACCCCGTCATTGCGAGGCGCCCGAAGGGCGACGCGGCAATCTCCTCGACCACGCGTCACGGAGATTGCTTCGCTGCGCTCGCAATGACATCGCTTGTAGTGCTTCATCGCGCCGGCCGCGGCACCAAGAAAATTCCCGTCATTGCGAGGCGCCCGAAGGGCGACGAAGCAATCTACCCGACCACGCGTCACGGAGATTGCTTCGCTGCGCTCGCAATGACAGCGCTTGTGGCGCTTCAGCGCGCCGGCCGCGACAGCAGGAACAGGCCTTGCTCGGCCAAGAGGTTGGCGAGCACGCCAGTGGGGTCGAGGGAGAAGGGGCGGCCGAAGCGGTCGAGGGTGACGCTCTTCTCGACGCGGATACCGTCCTCGGCGCACAGCGCAAGGAAGTCGTGCACGGTGCAGAGATGGATGTTCGGCGTCTCGTACCACGGCAGCGACAGGAGATGCGTCATCGGCATGCGGCCCCGCACCAGGAGGTCGAGGCGGATGCGCCAATGGCCGAAATTCGGGAAGGTGACGATGGCATGGCGGCCGATCCGCACCAGGTTGGCCACCACCCGGCGCGGATTGCGCGTCGCCTGCAAGGTCTGGCTCAGCACCACGTAGTCGAAGGCGCCGGTGGGATAGGCGTCGAGGTCGTTGTCGGCGTCGCCCTGGATGACCGACAGGCCGTGGCGCACGCAGGAATTGACGCCGCTCTGGCTCAGCTCCATGCCGCGGCCGTCGATGTCCTTCTCGTGCACGAGGTAGGACAGCAATTCGCCGTCGCCGCAGCCGATGTCGAGAACGCGGGCATGCTCGCCGATCAGGCTGGCGACGAGCCGCAAATCCTCGCGAATCTCGACATGCGCCGCCGGGGAGAGGGCGGCGTCGCTGCGGTCGGGGCTCATGCCGGCGCGAGGCCGCGATGCTGGGCGCAGCCGTCGAGAAAGCCGCGCAACGTGGCGAACAGTTCCGGCTCGTCGAGGAGGAAGGCGTCGTGGCCCTTGTCGGTCTCGATCTCGACGAAGCTCACATTGGCGGCGACCGCGTTCAAGGCATGGACGATGGCGCGGCTCTCGCTCGTGGGATAGAGCCAGTCGCTGGTGAAGGAGATGACGCAGAACCGCGTGCGCGTGCCGGCGAACGCGTTGGCAAGCACGCCGCCATGCTCGGCCGCGAGATCGAAATAGTCGCAGGCGCGCGTGATGTAGAGATAGGAGTTGGCGTCGAACCGCTCGACGAAGGTGATGCCCTGGTGGCGGAGATAGTTCTCGACCTGGAAATCGGCGTCGAACCCGTAGGTGACGTCGCGCCGGTCCTGCAGGTTGCGGCCGAACTTGCGGTGCAGCGCCTGCTCGGAGAGATAGGTGATGTGCGCCGCCATGCGCGCCACCGCGAGCCCGCGCTGCGGCCGCAAGCCGCGCTCGAGATAGTTGCCGCCGCACCAGTTGGGATCCGCCATGATCGCCTGGCGGCCGAGCTCGTGGAAGGCGATGTTCTGCGCCGAATGCCGCGCCGCGCCCGCCACCGGCACCGCCGCGAACACGCGCTCGGGATAAGATGCCGCCCATTGCAGCACCTGCATCGCGCCCATCGAGCCGCCGATGACGCAGAACAGGCTGTCGATGCCGAGATGGTCGATCAACTGCTTCTGCGCCCGCACCATGTCGGCAATCGTGATCACCGGAAATGAGAGGCCCCACGGCTTGCCGGTCGCCGGATCGATCTCCATCGGCCCGCTCGACCCCATGCAGCCGCCGAGCACGTTGGCGCAGACGAGAAAGTAGCGCTCGGTGTCGAGCACCTTGCCGGGTCCGGCGAGCGTGTCCCACCAGCCCGGCTTGTCGGTGATGGGGTGGGGCTCGGCGACATACTGATCGCCCGTCAGGGCATGGCAGACCAGGATCGCGTTGCTGCGGTCGGCGTTGAGCCGGCCATAGGTCTGATAGGCGATGGTGTAGGGGCCGAACGCGATGCCGCAGCCGAGCTGGATCGGCTCCGTCACAACCAGGCTGAAGCCGGGCCGGGCGGTTGCGGGAGCGAGAGCGGTCGGCGAAGGGGCGGTCAGGCTCATGCCGGGATTGCGACCGATGAGGGTGCCGGGGCCAATACTGGGGGCGCGAAAAAGGCTTGAATCGCGCCCTCGGATGCGAACCCATAGCTAGGAACCAAGCCCCTCGTGTGTCAATGTTTTCTTTGCTTTCGGGGGGCGGGCGACCTATGTCTATGCGCCTTCCGCGGACAGCAAATATGGCCAACGAAACGCCCGCTTCTCCCTCGCTCGACCAGTTGCGGCGGCAGATCGACGCGCTGGACGACCGCATTCAGGACCTGCTGATCGGCCGCGGCGAGCTGGTCGAGGCGATCGGGGGCCTGAAGCGCGCCGACAATATCGCGCCGTTCCGCCCCGGCCGCGAGGCGCAGATCCTGCGCCGCCTGGTGGGCCGCCATCGCGGCCGCTTCCCGCGCCCGGCGCTGGTGCGCATCTGGCGCGAGATCCTGGGCGGCACGGTGGCGATGCAGACCGATCTGTCGGTGATCGCGTTCGAGGGCTGCCGGGACATGGCGCGCGACCATTTCGGCAGCCGCGTGCCGATGATCGGCGCGCCCTCGGCGGACGAGGTGATGCTCGCGGTGGCCGAGGGGCGGGCGACCTTGGGCGTCGTGCCGCTGCCTGACGAGGACGATCCCGCGCCGTGGTGGCCGAAGCTCGCCGGCGGCGGCGCCGGGCGCCCGCGTGTGGTGGCGCGCCTGCCGTTCGGCACCGTCGGCAATGCCGCCGATGCCTACCGCGACGCTTTCGTCGTCGCGGCGATGGAGCCCGAGGCGAGCGGCGACGACTGCACCCTCCTCGTCATCGTCGTGGCGAACACTGTCTGCGCCGCCGACATCGCCGATGCGTTTCTCAAGGCGAAATTCGACAGCAATCCGGTCGCCGCTTTCGCGGGCGACAACGACGTGGCGCACCTCTTCGAGGTGGCGGCGTTCCTGGGCGACGGCGAGCCCCGGGTCGACCGCGCGCTGGCGTCGCTCCCCGACGCGCCGCGCGCGGCCTGGCTCGGCGCCTATGCGCGGCCCTTGCCTGACGCCGCGCTCGACGGCGTTGCACCGGAGTAGGCGCGATGGCGACGGCGCCGAGCCCGCGTCCGGGCGTTCTCGACATCTCGCCCTATGTCGGCGGCGAGGCCAAGATCGAAGGCGTCGCGCGCGTCATCCGCCTCGCCTCCAACGAGAGCGCGCTGGGGCCGTCGCCCAAGGCGCTCGCCGCCTACCGCGCGGCGGCCGGCGAGATGTTCCGCTATCCCGACGGGCATTCGACCGCGCTGCGCCAAGCGCTGGGCAAGCATTACGGGCTCGATCCCGCGCGCATCGTGTGCGGCGCCGGCTCGGACGAGCTGATCGGCCTCCTCATTCGCGCCTATGCCGGGCCGGGCGACGAAGTGGTCTATGGCGAGCACGGGTTCCTCATGTATCCGATCGATGCGCTGGCGGCGGGCGCGACGCCCGTGAAGGCGGCCGAGACCGATCTGACCTTCGATGTCGATCAGGCGCTCAAGCGCGTCACGCCGCGCACCAAGCTCGTCTTCGTCGCCAATCCCAACAACCCGACCGGAACCTATGTCCCGCGCGATGCGATGCGGCGGCTCCAAGCGGGCTTGCCGCCATCCGTGCTGCTGGTGATCGACGCCGCCTATGCCGAGTTCGTGCAGCGCAACGACTACGAGCCCGGCATCGAGCTGGTCGACGAATTCCCCAATGTGGTCATGGCGCGTACATTCTCGAAAATCTACGCCATGGGCGGCTTGCGGCTCGGCTGGGTCTATTGCAGCCCTGCCGTGGCCGACGTGCTCAACCGCACGCGCCCCCCATTCAACGTCAACTCGGCGGCCCAGGCGGCCGGGATCGCGGCGCTCGACGACATGGCGTCGTTCGACCGCGCGCGCGAGCACAACGACATCTGGCGGCCCTGGCTCGAGCGCCAGTTGCGCGCGCTCGGGCTCGCGCTGACGCCGAGCGTCGCCAATTTCGTGCTGGTCCATTTTCCGCCGCCGCCGCGCGACGCCAGGGCCGCGTTCGAGTTCCTGCGCGCGCGCGGCATCCTGACGCGCCGGGTCGCGGCCTACGGCCTGCCCGAGCATCTGCGCATCACCATCGGCCTCGAGGACGAGATGCGCGCGGTGGCCGCCGCGGTCGCCGACTTCATGGGTGCGCGATGAGCGATCAGCCCTTCTCGCGCGCGGCGATCATCGGTTTCGGCCTCATCGGCTCGTCGCTCGCCCGCGTGCTGCGGCGCGACGGGATGGCCCGCACCATCGTCGCCTGCGCCAAGAGCCAGGCGACGCTCGACATCGTGCAGAGCCTCGCGCTCGCCGACGAGGTCACGCTCGATCCGGCAATTGCCGCGCGCGGCGCCGATCTCGTGGTCATAGGATCGCCGCACTCGACCTATGCCGAGATCGGAAGGCGCATTGGGCCCGAGCTTGCCCAGGGCGCGATCCTCACCGATGTCGGCTCGGTCAAGGGCGCGGCGGTGCGCGACCTGCAGCCGCACGTGCCGCCGGGCGTGCATTTCATTCCCGGCCATCCCGTCGCCGGCACCGAATTTTCCGGACCCGCCGCGGGCTTCGCCGAGATGTTCGACGGGCGCTGGTGCATCCTGACGCCGGTGCCCGGCACCGACCCGGCGGCGCTCGAGCGAATGCGGGGCGTGTGGCAGAGCGCCGGCATGAAGGTCGAGATCATGACGCCCGAGCATCACGACATGGTGCTCGCCATGACGTCGCACCTGCCGCACTGCATCGCCTACACCATCGTCGGCACCGCGACCGATCTCGAGGAGTCGCTCAAATCCGAGGTGATCAAGTTCTCGGCCGGCGGCTTCCGCGATTTCACCCGCATCGCGGCCTCGGACCCGGTGATGTGGCGCGACGTGTTCCTCGCCAACCGCGAGGCGGTGCTCGAGATGCTGCAGCGCTTCACCGAGGATTTGACCGCGCTCCAGCGCGCCATTCGCTGGGGCGAGGCGGCGAAGCTCGAGGAGCTCTTCACCCGCACCCGCGCCATCCGCCGCTCCATCATCGAGGCCAACCAGGCATGAGCCCGAAAGGAGGCGCGATGTATGCCGTGATCTTCGAGGTCGAGCCCAAGCCCGGCCGCGAGCGCGACTATCTCGACATCGCGGCGGCGCTCCGGCCCGAGGTCGAGGCGATCGACGGTTTCATCTCGATCGAGCGGTTCGAGAGCCTGTCGCACAAAGGCAAGCTCTTGTCGCTGTCGTTCTGGCGCGACGAGGACGCGGTCAAGCGCTGGCGCGAGCACGCCGAGCACCGCGAAGCCCAAGCGCGCGGCCGCAACGAAATTTTCGCCGACTACCGCATCACCGTCGTGTCAGTGGCGCGCCAATACGGCATGTTCGACCGCATGGAAGCGCCGCCGCGCTGAGCCCGCTTGCCGCCGCACCCGGATCGGCGCAATCTCTGCGCGCAGAACTGCAACTCGGGGGAACGACCCATGACTGTGCGAATTTGGCGTGGCATGGCCGCGCTCGCGGCGCTTGGTCTCGCGCTTCCGGCCCATGCCGACGGCACCATCAAGATCGGCGTCATCGACCAGTTCTCCGGCCAGTTCGCCGATTTCGGGCAGCAGATCGGCAACGGCATCGAGACCTATATCCGCGAGCACGGCGACACCGTCGCCGGCAAGAAGATCGAGATCCTGAAGCGCGATCAGTCCGGCCCCAACGCCGAGCGCGCCAAGCAGCTGGCGCAGGAGCTGATCGTGCGCGACAAGGTCGATTTCATCGCCGGCCTCGATTTCAGCCCCAGCGCTTTCGCCATGGCGCCGCTCATCACCGAGGCGAAGAAGCCGGCCGTGATCATGAACGCCGCCACGCTCGGCATCACCGACACCTCGCCCTATTTCGTGCGCTTCGCCTCGACGCTCGAGGCGCTCGAGACCAAGTTCGGCCAGTGGGTGGCGAAGAACGGCGTCACCAAGTGCTATGTCGTGGTGTCGGACTATGTCGCGGGCCACGCCGCCGGAGACGCTTTCAAGAAGGCCTTCACCGCGTCGGGCGGCCAGGTCACCGGCGAGATGGGCGTGCCGCTCGAGGGGCTCGATTTCGCGCCTTACGTGCAGCGCATCGCCGACCAGAAGCCCGAGGCCATCTTCCTGTTCCTCGCCAGCACCAAGCAGTCCGAGGAATTCGCCAAGCTCTATGTTCAGACCGGCCTCAAGGGCGCCGGCGCGAAACTCCTGGGTGCAACCGATCTCTTCCCCCAGGCGCCGGCCCAGGCGCGCGCCACCAGCGACGCCGAATTGGGCGCCTACACGGTGCAGAATTACACCTGGACGCTCGACAATCCGCTCAACAAGAAATACGTCGCCGACTACACCAAGGCGTTCGGCACCGAGCTTCATCCCGATTTCATGTCGGTCTCGGCCTATGCCGGGATGGAGGGCATCTACCGCGTCATCCAGAAGCTCAACGGCGAGATCGACGGCGACAAGGCGATGGCGGTGTTCAAGACGCTCGCCTTCGACACCCCGCGCGGCAAGATCAGCATCGATCCCGCGACCCGCGACGTGGTGCAGCCGATCTATGTCTTCCAGATCGAGCGCGACAAAGCGAGCGGCGAGCTTTACAACAAGCCCATCTTCACCTTCCCCGATGTTTACAACCACCTGAACAAGTGACGGCCTGACGCCGGCGCTCGCCGGCCCCATATTTCCGCCATGGACCTCGACTGGCTCAAGGTGACGCCGCGCGGGCTTTATTGCGTGCCGGGCGATTTCTACATCGACCCGACGAGCGCGTCGGCGCGCGCGGTGGTGACGCACGGCCACAGCGACCATGCACGCGCCGGCCACGGCACCGTGCTGGCGACGCGCGAGACGCTCGCCATCATGCGCCTCCGCATGGGCGACGGGGCAGGATCGCCCGACCCGGTCGCCTATGGCGAACGCCGCGACATCGGCGGCGTCGATCTGTGCCTTGTGCCGGCGGGCCACATTCTTGGCAGCGCGCAGGTGGTGCTGGAACATGGTGGCAAGCGCGTGGTGGTCTCCGGCGACTACAAGCGCCGGGCCGATCCGACCTGCCCGCCGTTCGAGCCGGTTCCCTGCGACGTCTTCATCACCGAGGCGACCTTCGGCCTCCCCGTCTTCCGCCATCCCGACGATGCCGGCGAGATCGACAAGCTGTTGCATTCGGTGGCGCTCTTTCCCGAGCGCTGCCATCTGGTCGGCGTCTACGCCCTGGGCAAGTGCCAGCGCGTGCTGGCGTTGCTGCGGGCGCGGGGATACGACGAACCGGTGTTTCTCCACGGCGCGCTCGCCGCGATGGTCGCGCTCTATGAGAGCCTGGGCGTCGCGGTGGGGCCGGTGCGCGCAGTTACAGGCGTCGCGCGCGAGGAATTCCGCGGCCGCATCGTGCTGGCGCCGCCTTCGGCCGCCGCCGAGCCGTGGGCGCGGCGTCTGCCCGATCCGGTGGTGGCGATGGCCTCGGGCTGGATGCGCGTGCGCCAGCGCGCCAAGCAGCGCGGCGTCGAGCTGCCGCTGGTGATCTCCGATCACGCCGACTGGGACGAGCTGCTGCGCACCATCGGCGACACCGCGCCAGCGGAGGTCTGGGTGACGCACGGCGCCGAGGACGCGCTGGTGCGCCAGGCCGGCCTCATGGGCTTTGCCGCGCGCCCGCTGTCGCTCGCGGGCTTCGACGCCGAGGAGGAATGATGGAGCGCTTTGCGCGCCTCCTCGATGCGCTGCTCTTCACCCCGGCGCGGCTGGGCAAGCTGCGCCTGATGCAGGATTATTTCGCGACGACTTCGGACCCGGAGCGGGGCTGGGCGCTTGCCGCGCTCACCGGCGAGATCGCATTCGCGTCGGTGAAGCCGGCGCAGATCCGCGACCTCGCGCTGACCCGTCTCGATGCCGAGCTTTTCGCCTGGTCCTATGATTTCGTCGGCGACCTGGCCGAGACCGTGTCGCTGATCTGGCCCGAGGGCGCCGCGGACGGCGCGCCCGCGCTCGCCGAAATCGTCGCCGCGCTCAACGCCGCGACGCGCGCCGATGCGGGCCCCATTCTCGCCGGCTGGCTCGACCGGCTCGACGCGACCGGGCGGTGGGCCCTCCTGAAGCTCGTCACCGGCGGGTTGCGCATCGGCGTCTCGGCGCGGCTCGCCAAGACCGCGCTCGCCGAATGGTCGTGCGTGCCGCTCGACGAGATCGAAGCCGTGTGGCACGGGCTCGAGCCGCCCTACGCGCCGCTCTTCCCCTGGCTCGAGGGCAAGGGGAAGCGGCCGGACACGGCGGGGCGCCCGACTTTCACGCCGCTGATGCTGGCCCAGGCGCTCGAGGACGGCGATCTGGCGCGGCTCGACCCGGCACATTATCGCGCCGAGTGGAAATGGGATGGCATCCGCGTCCAGCTCGTCGCGCGCGGCGGGCGGCGGCTCTATTCGCGCAGCGGCGACGATGTCGGCCCCGCCTTCCCCGAGATCGTCGCGGCGCTGCCCGAAGGGGTCGTGCTCGACGGCGAGCTCTTGGTGATGCGCGACGGCGAGGTCGCGCCGTTCAACGATCTGCAGCAGCGCCTCAACCGCAAGGTCGCGGCGCCGAAGCAGCTGCGCGATTTTCCCGCCTGGGTGCGGCTCTATGACCTGCTCGAGGAGAACGATGAGGATTTGCGGCCGCTGCCGTTCGACCAGCGCCGCCGCCGGCTCGAAGCATGGTACGCGCGCGAGGCGCGTCCCCGCCTCGACCTCTCGCCGCTGATCCCGTTCGCGGATTGGGAAGCGCTGGCGCAGCTTCGCGACGGCGCGCGCGAGCGCGGCATCGAGGGCATCATGCTCAAGCGCGGCGACGCGCCCTATCTCTCGGGCCGGCCCAAGGGTCCGTGGTTCAAGTGGAAGCGCAGCGCGCTGACCGTCGACGCGGTGCTGATGTACGCGCAGCGCGGCCATGGCAAGCGCTCGTCGTTCTATTCCGACTACACGTTCGGCGTCTGGCGCGAGGGCGAGCTGGTGCCGGTGGGAAAGGCCTATTTCGGCTTCACCGACGAGGAGCTGCGCCGGATCGACCGCTTCGTCCGCGAGCACACGGTCGAGCGCTTCGGCCCGGTGCGCGCGGTCGAGCCCGAGCTGGTGCTGGAGATCGCGTTCGACAGCATCCATCGCTCGCAGCGCCACAAGGCCGGCCTCGCCATGCGCTTTCCCCGCATCCACCGCATCCGCTGGGACAAGCCCGCTTCCGAGGCCGACGCGGTCGAGGCACTGGAGCGGCTGGTGACGTGAGGGGTTACTCGCGCGCGCCGGCGAGGAAGCGGCGCACCGCGCCCATTGGCAGGATCAAGAGCGCCAGCATCGCCACCGCCACCGCCGACGCGACCGGCCAGTCGCGGTTGGTGAAGAACTCGTCCCACAGCACCTTGCCGATCATCAAGGTGCCGGGTCCGCCGAGGAGATCGGGGATGACGAACTCGCCGCACATCGGGATGAACACCAACAGCACGCCCGCGATCACGCCGGGCAGCGACAGCGGCAAGGTCACGCGCCGGAACGCCTCGGATGGCCGGCAGCCGAGATCGGCAGCCGCCTCGAGCAGCGCCGGGTCGAGCTTCTCGAGCGCGGCATAGAGCGGCAGCACCATGAACGGCAGGTACGAATAAACCAGCCCCACCTGCACCGCGAACAGCGAATTGAGGAGCGGCAGCGGCGCCTTCACGATGCCGAGCTGGACCAGCGCGGAATTTACCAGGCCGTTGGTCTGCAACAGCCCGATCCAGGCATAGACGCGGATGAGGAAGCTGGTCCAGAACGGCAGGATGACGAGCAGCAGCAGCCGCCCGCGCCATTGCTTGGGCGCACGCACGATGGCATAGGCCATCGGGTATCCCACCAACAGCGCGAGGAAAGTCGCGAACGCGGCATAAAGCACCGAGTCGAGATACGCCCGCGCATAGAGCGCGTCGCCCGTCAGCAGCGCGTAATTGTCGAGGCTGGCGTGGAGCGTCATCCCGTCCGCGCCGCGCGCGACGAGCGGCGTATAGGGCGGTATCCCCACCGCCTGCTCGGCGAAGCTGATGCCGAGCACGATCGCGAACGGCGCCAGGAAGAACAACGCCAGCCACGCCGCCGGCAACGCCAGGATCGCGGCGCGGCGCGAACCGTCGCTCAAGATTCCCTCGCGGCAGAAGCATCCTGCGTCCTTCGACTGCGCTTCGCTCCGCTCAGGATGAGGTAAAAATTTCGCCTCATCCTGAGCGGAGCCCGAAGGGCGCAGTCGAAGCACGCACGGCCGAACTCCGGCGAAAACGAGACTGGTCGCTCATGGCGCCTCGATCACCAGAGCCGCGTCTTCGTCCCAGGCGAGGGTGACGCGGTCGCCCGGTGCGCGCTCGCCGCCTTCACGGGCGCGGTTGGGGACGGTGACGCGCACCAGCTTGCCGCCGGGAAGCGCCACCCGATATGTGGAAGCCTCGCCGCGATAGGAGATGGACTCGACCGTGCCGGCGAGCACGTTCCGCGCATTGGCGCCGCCGTTACCCGGGGTCAGCGCGATCTTCTCCGGCCGCACCGCGACCGCGACCTCGCTCCCCTCGGCGAGCGCGCCGTAATGGGCCACGACGAGCGTCGCGCCGGCCTCGTCACTGTCGATGCGCCAGAGCGATCCCTCGTGCCCCGCGACACGGCCGGTGAAAAGATTCACAGCACCCAGGAAATCGGCGACGAACCGGCTTGACGGACTCTCGTAGACCTCGTGCGGCGTGCCGATTTGGGCGATGCGTCCCTCGCGCATCACCGCAACGCGGGTCGCCATGCTCATCGCCTCTTCCTGGTCGTGCGTCACCATGAGGAAAGTGATGCCGACGCGCTGCTGGATGCGAACCAGCTCGTGGCGCGTCTCCTCGCGCAGCTTGCGGTCGAGCGCGGTCAGAGGCTCGTCGAGGAGCAGGAGCTTCGGCTCCTTGACAAGGGCACGCGCCAGCGCGACCCGCTGCCGCTCGCCGCCCGAGAGCTGGCTCGGCCGCCGCTCGGCGAGGCGCGTGAGCTTCACCAGCTCGAGCATGGCGCGCACGCGCTCGTCGGTCTCGCGCCGCGGGCGCTTCTCCTGCTTCAGGCCGAAAGCGATGTTCTCGGCCGCGCTCATGTGCGGAAAGAGCGCGTAGGACTGGAACATCATGTTGACCGGCCGGCGGTAAGGCGGAACCTGCGCCATGTCGTCGCCGGCAATGAGGATGCGTCCCTCGTCGGGCCGCTCGAACCCGGCGAGGAGGCGCAACAGCGTCGTCTTGCCGCAGCCCGACGGCCCCAGCAGCGCGAAGAAAGCGCCCTCGGCGACGTCGAGCGAGACTTGGTCCACCGCCGGCGCCGCGCCGGGGGCGAAGCGCTTGACCAGCCGCTCGATGCGGAGATGGGGGCGCGCCTCGGCGCTATTCACCCGTCTTGACCCTCGTCCAGGCGCGGGTGCGCAGCCGCTCGTATTGCGGGGTCACCGGCTGGTCGAAGAAGAGGCGCGCGCGCACCTCCTGCGGCGGGTAAATCCCGGGATCGTCGCGCAAGCTCGCATCGACCAGCGTCGTGGCGCGCGCGTTGGGATTGGCATAGGCGACGGTGTTGCTGATCGCGGCGATGGTCTCCGGCCGCAGCACGTAGTCGATGAAGGCAAAGGCGTTCGCGGCGTGGGGCGCGTCCATGGGGATCGCCATCATGTCGATCCAGATCATCGCCCCTTCCTTGGGAATGGCATAGGCGATGGCGACGCCGTTCTTGGCGTCGCCGGCGCGGTTGCGCGCCTGGATCACGTCGCCCGAATAGCCCCAGGCGATGCACAGATCGCCGTTGGCGAGATCGTTGATGTATTGCGACGAGTGGAACTTGCGCACGTAGGGCCGGATCGCCGTGATGACGGCGGCGGCCTGTTCGAGATCGGCCGGGTCGCGGCTCATCGGATCGCGGCCGAGGTAAGCGAGCGCCGCCGGGAAAATCTCCTGCGCGCTGTCGAGGAGCGAGATGCCGCAATCCTGGAGCTTCTTGGCGTTGGCCGGATCGAACAGCAGGCGCGAGCTGTCGAGGGGCGCCGCGTCGCCCAGCCGCGCCTTGACCAGCGCCGGGTTGTAGCCGATCCCGGTGGTGCCCCAGAGATAGGGCACGCCGAAGCGGTTGCCGGGATCGGCATTGGCGGCGGCGGCGAGGATCTGCGGATCGAGATTGCCGTAGTTCTTGAGCCTGTCCTTCTCGATCGGGAGATAAATCCCGGCCGCCGCCTGGCGCGCGAGATAAGGGGACGCCGACGGCACCACCAAATCGTAGCCCGATGCGCCCGCCAGCAGCTTCGCCTCGAGCACCTCGTTGCTGTCGTAGACGTCGTAATTGACCTTGATGCCGGTCTCCTTCTCAAAGCCGGGCACGGTCCCTTCGGCGATGTAGTCCGACCAGTTGTAGATGTTGAGGAGCTTCGCGTCGTCGGCACGCGCGGCGGCGGCGCAGGACAGGGCGATCAGGACCGAAAGGAAGCGGGCGAACATGGCGGCAATTAAGTGACCGCTTCCGCCCTTGTCAACGCCGCCGAGGCTGAATCACGGGCGCGCGAACGAGTCGATCTCGGTGTCGGTGGGAAAGCGCCCGAGCCGCTTCTTGGAAAAGACGAGCGTGCCGTCGACGGAAATCTCGAACACGCCGCCGCGCGACCGAACCAGCGCGACCTGGGCCTTGGCGAGCGCTTCGAACCGGGCTCTCGCACGGAGAGCGTGGGGCTCGTAGCCTCATTGCCCGCAGTATTCGATCTCGACCTTCATGGCACGTCCCGTTGCTACAACGCATAGTCTAACACACTTCGTGCGTCATTCGACCGTGTCGTGGAAGCGGCTGTAATCCACCACCGGCGTCGGCCCCAGGCCGCGCGTCAGGATGTCGGCGAGTCGCCTGCCGAACAGGATGTCGGCGGCATCATAGACGTGGCGCGCGTGGATCGTCTGCGACAGCGTCTCGTCGAGGCCGATGATGGTGACGATCGCCTGGGCCTGCTGCGCCGCCAGCGAGTCGGAGCTGGCGCCGTGGAGCGGGCTCGACGCGTCGATCACGTGCATCACCGACCACGACAGCACGAAGAGCGGCGTGCGGCTGCGCTCCACTGCGAGATTGTGGAAGCGGCGCATCTGGTCGCCCTCGGCGGTGACCTCATTGCGCGCCAGGGTCAGGCTCACTTGCGCCTCGAGGATGCGGTTGGCGCGCTGGTTGGCGGCGCGGAACATGAGGGTCGGCTTGCCGTCGTGGCGCGTCACCACCGCGACCTGGCTGAACATCACCCGCGCCGTCGGCCGCGAGAAGCGCGCGAAAATGACGCCCGTCGCCAGCGCGAAGCCCAACAGCCCCAGCAGCACCTCGGCCGAGACCAAGAGGTTCGCATAGAGCGTCGCCGGGCGCATCTCGCCATAGCCGATGGTCGCCATGGTCTGGACGCTGAAGAAGAAGGCGTTGGCGAAGGACCGGCCGGACTCGGCGATACTGCCGTCCTGAAGACGGTAGAGCAGCGCGAAGATCGCATTGAAGGCGACATAAGCGGCGGCGAGGAGCGCGAAGAACCCGGTCCACGGCATGGTCAGGAGCCGGTGATAGAGATCGACGCGCCGCATGACGCGGTTCAGCATCCGGACCGCCGGCGCCGGCCGCTGCCGCTGCCGCGGCATCCGCTTGATCGGCTCGATCGGTTTGACCTCGTCCATCGCGCGCGACGATAGAGAGTCTCGCCGCCGCCGCCAAGTTGCCCCGCGCCGGCGAGGTGATAGAGTAAGGCAACGAATCGAGCCGGCGCGGACGGGCTCGACCACAGCGGAGGGAACGACATGAATCGCATTCTCGGCACATCCGCGTTCGCGGCCCTGGTGCTGGCCGCGCTCGCGCCCGCCTTCGCCGCCGGCACCTACGATCCCGGCGCCACCGATACCGAGATCAAGATCGGCAACACCTGGCCGTTCTCGGGGCCCGCCTCGCCGACCAGCCCGGTCGAGCGCCAGATGGCGGGCTATTTCGCCATGATCAACGACCAGGGCGGCGTCAACGGGCGCAAGATCAACTTCATCGCCCTCGACGACGGCTACGCCCCGCCCAAGACGGTCGAGCTGACCCGCCGCCTCGTCGAGCAGGACCAGGTGCTGCTGATGTACGGCCAGCTCGGCACGCCGACCAACGTCGCGGTGCGGCCCTATCTCAACGCCAAGAAAGTGCCGCAGATGTTCGTCACCACCGGCTCGCAGAGCCTGATCGATCCCAAGAAATATCCGTGGACCATGGGCTTGCAGGCGAGCTACGCGGTCGAGAGCACGGTCTTCGCCCGCTACATCCTTGCCGAGCGCCCCAATGCCAAGATCGGCATCCTCGCCCAGGACGACGATTTCGGCAGCGACCATGTCGATCCCTTCATCGCCGCGCTGGGCGACAAGGCCAAGACCATGATCGTGGCGAAGACGAGCTATGCGGTGACCGACCCGACCGTCACCTCGCAGATCATCACCTTGAAGAGCGCCGGCGCCGACACGCTCT
>DATNID010000002.1:0-34830 GCA_035604615.1 Allostellaceae bacterium
AAACTGATGGGGTGGATGGCCCCCTCACGGCATCTGAGTGCCAAAATGGTGGTCGTCGAAGATCACCAATAACGGGAGCCATCCATGGGCGAGATTACCACCATCGGCATCGATATCGCGAAGCTCGTTTTCCAGCTGCACGGAGTTGACGGGGCCGGAGATGTCGTGCTGTGCCGGCGCTTGCGCCGCGGCCAGGTCGCAAGCTTCTTCGCTGCTCTTCCGCCTTGTCTTGTGGGGATGGAGGCATGCGGCACTGCACATTTCTGGGCGCGTGAGATCGGTGCGTTCGGGCATGATGTACGGTTGATGCCGCCCGGCTACGTGAAGCCTTACGTGAAGCGCAACAAGCACGATGCCGCCGATGCCGAAGCGGTCTGCGAGGCCGTGCGTCGGCCCTCCATGCGCTTCGTGCCGGTGAAGACCCCGGAACAGCAGGCGGCGCTCGTCGCGCACAGCGTCCGCGATCTCCTGGTCCGGCAACGGACGATGCTCGTCAATGCGATGCGCGGTCACCTGGCCGAGTTCGGCATCGTCGCGCCGCGCGGCATTCACAAGGTCGAGGAACTGATCGCCGTGATCGGCGACGAGAGCGATGGGCGTGTCCCTTCGAGCGCCCGGCGCGCGCTGCGGGTGCTCGCCACGGAGATCGCCGCGCTCGAGCTGCGGATCGCCGCGCTCGAGGCCGAGATCGTCGCCCGGACCAGAGCGGATCCTGTGGCCCGGCGTCTCGCGACGATCCCCGGAATCGGTCCGATCATCGCCTCGCGGATCACGGCCACAGTTCCGGACCCTTCCGTCTTCCGATCGGGCCGCGACTTCGCCGCATGGATCGGGCTCGTGCCGCGGCAAAACTCGACCGGCGGAAAGGCCCGTCTTGGTGGCATCTCCAAGCGCGGCAACGGCACTCTCCGGCGCCTGCTCGTCGGCGGCGCCATGGCGGCAATGTTCCGCTCGAAAGTCCTACAGAACGATCCCTGGCTTTGCAGCCTTCGCGCCCGCAAGCCGGCGATGGTCGCGGCGGTGGCGCTCGCAAACAAGATCGCTCGTACGGTCTGGGCCGTCATGCAGCACGGCGAGAACTGGCGGCCGGCTACGGCGTCATCGTCCCGACCCCAAGAGCCTGCCGCCGTGCTCGCCGCCGTCAAGACCATGCCGCCTTCGGCGGTGGCCTTCGGCCAGTCTTGACCGCGGCTGTGCGCGACGGCGCCAGTGCGATAGGTCGGGACGGAGAAACGGTCTCTCGGTCGAACCGAGAAACTCACGCTTGCGAGGGCAAAACGAGCTGATGGGCGTAAAGGAGGGTCGGTCGACCCGACGGATCGAGCCACACCTGAAGTGTCTCAAGGGACCTCAATCCCGGCAAACTGATCAGGCCTCGCTCCGCGGATTCCATCAAGGCCAGCGGCCATGGCGCCGCGTCAACACAGGCCGGACACATGACCGCAAGCGACCACGTCCTTGCCATCACGCTCCGAAAGTCCTTGCATGCCGGGGGCCATCCACACATGAGGCACTAGCGCTGGATGACATCGATTGCAGGCGCGCCCTGTGCGGCCATAGAATTTGACTTTGCGAGACTCGGGGAGGACTGACATGGCGACTGCGAAATGGTCGGTCGAGGGCCAGTACTTCGAGACCTGCAACTGCGAATTCTTGTGCCCCTGCGTCAGCTCCAATCTCGCGGCCCGACCCAGCGAAGGCGATTGCAAGGCGGCGCTCGCCTTCCAGATCGAGCGCGGCAACAAGGAGGGCGTCACCCTCGACGGCCTCGCCTTCATCGTCGTGCTGCGCACGCCCGGCCCCATGGCGCAAGGCAATTGGACGGTGGGCGTCATCATCGACGAGCGCGCGACCACGATTCAGGCCGATGCCATTCTCGCCATCGCCTCGGGCCAGGCGGGCGGGCCGATGGCGCATCTCGCGCCGGCGATCGGTACCTTCGCCGGGGTCGAGCGCCGGCCCATAAAGTTCAGTGGCGACGGCAAGCGCTACGAAGTCACCGCCGGCACCCTGGTCGACCAGGCCTGCGACGCCGCGATGGCGTCGCCCGCCGCGACCGAGCCGATGGCGCTCGTCAATGTCGGGCATCCGGCCAGTTCGAAGCTGGCGTTGGCGCGTGCGACGCGCTCGCGCATCCACGCCTTCGGCATCGACTGGGACGACAGCAGCGGCAAGCGCAACGGACATTTCGCCCCGTTCAGCTGGCAGGGCTGAGCCGTTCCTCCTTGCGTCACGTAAGAGCGCTCACGCGCGATCAGGCGATCGTCCTCGCCAGCATCGCGGGGATCACCGCGCTCGCGTGGCTTTATCTCGTCAACATGGCCGGCGAGATGTCGGAGATGGCCGACATGGTCGGCATGCCGGACATGGAGACCATGGCGGGCATGGCGCTGGTGACGCCTTATGCGCGCTGGGCGGTCGACGATGTGCTGGTCGCGGGCACCATGTGGATCGTGATGATGGCCGGCATGATGCTGCCGAGCGCGGCGCCGATGATTTTGCTCTACGCCGCGGGCGAGCGCCGCCGGAGTTCCGCTCCGCTCCTGGCCACATCCGCCTTCGTCGCGGGCTATCTCCTGATCTGGACCGGCTTCTCGCTGGCCGCGCTCGGCGCGCAATGGCTGCTGCTGCGCGCAGGATTGTTCGCGCCGGAGATGAAGGTGACGAGCGGCTTGATCGGCGGCGGCGTCTTCATTGCAGCCGGACTCTACGAATGGTCGCCGCTCAAGGAGCGCTGCCTCGCCCTGTGCCAGAGCCCGCTCGGCTTCATCGCCGGCCACTGGCGTCCCGGGATCGGCGGCGCTCTGCGCATGGGCCTGGGCCATGGGGCCTACTGCCTCGGCTGCTGCTGGGCGTTGATGCTGCTGCTCTTTGTCGGCGGGGTGATGAATCTGCTGTGGGTCGCGGGGCTCGCGGCGCTGGTGCTGCTGCAGAAAATCGTGCCGGGCGCGAGGCGCGTCTCCCGCGCGACCGGCCTCGCCATGCTCGCCGCCGGGATCTACCTCATCGCGCAGGCCGCGCGCTGAGCGCGCCCCGGCCTCGCCTGCCAGCCTTGACTTCTCCGGCACGGCGTCTTTCGATGCCGCTCGTGGACGAGCACGCACACGAAACGGATAGAGGAGCGCGGCCGTGAAATTCGGGCATTTCTGCCTGCCGACCTATTTCGCCGACGTCGATGGCTCGGTCGGCGAGTTCATGCGCCGTTTCGTCGATCTGCTGGTCGAGAGCGAGGGGCTAGGCTTCGACTCTCTGTGGGCCAACGAGCATCATTTCGATGCCTATGGCGGCATCATTCCCTCGCCGCCGATCCTGCTGTCGGCGCTGGCCCAGCGCACCAAGCGGGCCCGGCTCGGCACCTCGATCATCGTGCTGCCGCTGCACAATCCGATCGAGGTCGCCGAGCAGATGGCGATGATCGATCTGATGTCCGACGGCAGGGTCGAATTGGGCCTCGGCCGCGGCTTCGTCGCCTTCGACTACGACCGCTTCGGCATTGCGGTCGAGTCCGGGCAGGAGCGCATGCGCGAGGGGCTCGAGATCATCCTCAAGGCGTGGTCGGGCGAACCGTTCAGCCATCGCGGCAAGTATTTCAATTTCGAGAAGCTCGAAGTGTGGCCCCGGCCGCAGCAGCGCCCCCATCCGCCGGTGTGGATCTCGTGCTCGCAGACGCCGTCGAGCTTCGAATGGTCGGGCCAGAAGGGATACAGCATCCTCACCGTCGCCTATCGCGGGGTCGAGCCGCTGATCAAGCTCAACAAGATCTACCGCGACGCCTGGGCCGCCGCCGGCCATCCCGCCAACCAGTACCGCACCGCGGCGCATTACCAGGTGGTGCTGGCCGAGAACGGCAAGGAGGCGCGGGACATCTGCAGCCAGGCGCTCAAGCGTTATGTCGGCGCCACCACCCATACGCTCGACCGCACGCGCGCGGACGTGGCCTACGTCTCCTCGCCCGAGCGGCAGCGCATCAGCGAGGAACTGCCCGACATCGACAAGATGGTGGCCGAGTGCCGCGTCGTCGCCGGCACGCCTTCCGAGGCGGTGTCGCTGCTCACGCGCGCCCACGAGATGATGGGGTTCAACCAGGTCGACTGCACCTTCTATTTCGGCGGGCTCCCCTACGCGGCGGCGCAACGCTCGCTCCGCCTCTTCGCCACCGAGGTGATGCCGAAATTGAGGGGCATCGGGTAGGGAGCGCGTGCGTCCTTCGACTACGCTGCGCTCCGCTCAGGATGAGGACCGTCCTTTCTGCCACAAAGGATTTTCCTCATCCTGAGCGAAGTCGAAGGACGCACGGCGTTGGTGCAATCGTCTTCGCTCGACGATCAATCTTTGGCGACCGCCCGCCAGCCGATGTCGCGGCGGCAGAAGCCGCTTGGCCAGTCGATGCGGTCGACGGCCGCGTAGGCGCGGCGCTGGGCCTCGGCGAGGGTGCGGCCGCGGGCGACGATGTCGAGGACGCGGCCGCCATCGGCGAGGAGGCGCGTGCCGTCGCGCTTGGTCCCGGCATGGAAGATGGTGACCAGCTCGTCCTCGGCCGCGCGCTCGAGGCCGCGGATTTCGCTGCCGCGCTCGGGCTCGCCCGGATAGCCCTTGGCGGCAAGCACGACGCAGAGGCACGATTCGTCGCGCCAGCGCAGATCGAAGCGCTTCAGCACGCCGTCGCGCGCAGCGACGAGCGCCGGCAGCAGGTCGCTCTTCAAAAGCGGCACCAGCACCTGGCACTCGGGGTCGCCGAAGCGGACGTTGAACTCGATTAGCTTGGGCCCGTCGCGGGTCAGCATCAGCCCGGCATAGAGCACGCCCTTGAAGGGGTGTCCCTGTTGCGCCATCGCGGCGACGGTCGGGCGCACGATCCGCGCCATCACGTCCTCGACGAGCGCCGGCGTCAGGCACGGCGCCGGCGCATAGGCGCCCATGCCGCCGGTGTTGGGGCCGGTGTCGCCGTCGCCGACGCGCTTGTGGTCCTGCGCCGAGGCGAGCGGCAGCGCGAACTCGCCATCGACCAGCGCGAAGAAGCTCGCTTCCTCGCCCTCGAGAATCTCCTCGATCACGAGGTCCGCTCCGAAGCTCTGCGCCGCGCGGATCGCCGCGAGGGTCGCCGGCACGTCGGCCGGCACGAACACGCCCTTGCCGGCGGCGAGTCCGTCGGCCTTCACGACCATCGGCGCGCCGCGCGCGCGCACGTAAGATTCGGCCTTCGCGGCATCGCTGAAGCGTTCGTATGCGGCCGTGGGGATGGCGTGTTTGCGGCACAAATCCTTGGCGAAGCCCTTGGAGCCTTCGAGCGCGGCCGCCGCGGCGCTGGGGCCGAAGGCGGCGATGCCGGCCTCCTCGAGCCGGTCCACCAGGCCCATGACCAGCGGCGTCTCCGGGCCGACCACCACGAAATCGATGCGCTCGCGCCGGCACAGATCGAGAATTCCGGCGCTGTCGGTGGCGGCGACGGCAACGCAGGTTGCTTCGTCGGCGATGCCGGGATTGCCCGGCGCGCAGAACAGCGCGTCGGCCAGCGGCGAGGCCGCGATCGCCCAGCACAAGGCATGCTCGCGCCCGCCCGAGCCGATCACCAGAACCCGCATGCGCTTCACCTTTTCCAGGGGCGGTTCGTTCACGGCCTTGTATCATAGAGGACGATGACCGACAGCCCTACCGCGGCGCCGCCGCGCACCAACCTGCCGGACTACACGGTGAGCGAGATCGCCGCGCTCCTCAAGCGCACGATCGAGCAGAATTTCGCCTATGTGCGGGTGCGCGGCGAAATCTCGGGCTTCAAGCGCCATGCCTCGGGGCATGTCTATTTCTCGCTCAAGGATGCCGACGCGGTACTGGATTCGGTGTGCTGGCGCGGGACCCGGCTCGCGCTCAAGCCCGAGGACGGGATGGAGGTGGTATGCGCCGGGCGGCTCACCACATACCCCGGCCGCTCGCGCTACCAACTCGTGGTCGAGTCGATCGAGCTGGCCGGGGTCGGCGCGCTCCTGAAGCTCTTGGAGGAGCGCAAGGCGCGGCTCGCCGCCGAAGGGCTCTTCGCCGAGGCGCGCAAGAAGAAGCTGCCCTACCTGCCAACGGTCATCGGCGTCATCACCTCGCCCACCGGCGCGGTCATCAAGGACATCCTGCACCGGCTCAAGGACCGCTTCCCGCGCCGCGTGCTGTTGTGGCCGGTGGCGGTCCAGGGCGAGGGCGCGGCGCAGCAGGTGGCGGCGGCGATCGAAGGCTTCAACCGGCTCTCGCCCCGCGGCGATCCGCCGCGGCCCGATCTCCTCATCGTCGCGCGCGGCGGCGGCAGCCTCGAGGATTTAATGGCCTTTAACGAGGAGATCGTGGTGCGCGCCGCCGCCGGCTCCGCGATCCCGCTCATCTCGGCGGTGGGCCACGAGACCGACTGGACCTTGATCGATCATGCCAGCGACCGGCGCGCGCCCACGCCCACCGCCGCGGCCGAGATGGCGGTGCCGGTGCGGCTCGAGCTCCTGGCCGAGCTCGACGGCAAGTCGCTCAGGCTCGTGACCGCGCTGCAGCGCCAGTTCACCGAGCGACGGGGACAGCTTCGCGCGGCCGGGCGCGGCCTGCCCGATCCCCGATCCTTGCTCGGCGCCGCGATCCAGAAGCTGGATGATCGTTCGGAGCGGCTTAATCTCGCCTTGACCAACGCGATCCGGCTCGGCGGGCAGCGTCTCGCGGCGGCGGCGCGGCGAATCGTGCCGGCGATCCTGGCGCACCAGCTCGAGCGCGCGCGCCAGCGCCTGGCCGATGCCGCGCCGCGCCTCCAGAGCGCGGCCGCGCGTTCAGTCAATGAGCGCGCGATCGCGCTGGCCGGGCTCGGCGGGCGGCTCGCGAGCTGGCACCAGGCGCAGCAGCAGGTGCTGGAGAAGGGCTATGTCCGGGTCCGCGGCGAGACCGGCAAGGTGCTTACGCGCGCGGCCGACGTGGCGCCGGGGGCGGCGCTGGCGCTCGAATTCCTCGACGGCGTCGTCGCCGTCACCGCATCGCGCAAAGGCAAGGATTCGAAGCAGCCCAAGCTCTTATAGAGGCGCGCCGCCCGCGACGGCGGCAACATCCCTAAAATGTCCGGAAAACCGGCGCTGAATCACTTGGCCGTCGAGGCAATGTCTTAACGACTTCGGCCTTTAATCCCCCACGTCGTGTGGGAGTAATCGATGAGGGCCGAACAAGACATAAGGGCCTCGGGGATCGAACGTCACGGACACGCAGCGGGGCCACGGATGTGCCGCGAGCCGCGCGCCATTCTGGTCATCGACTTCCCCGATTTCAGCCGTCTCGCGGACGAGCAGATACCGCTCTTCCACGAGTTCGTGATGCGACCCGTCGCCGAGGTGATGGACGCGCACGAGGAAGGCAGGCTCTACGACAACAGCTGGGGCGACGCGATCATCGCGATCTTCGATCGCACGTCGCTCGCCGCGCACTTCTCGCTCGATCTGCAGGAGCGCCTCGCCAGCGTGCCGTTCGCCGAGCTCGGCATGCCGCGCACGCTTTGTCCGCGCATCGCCGGCGATTTCGGCCGCACCTGGCAGGGCTTCGACTTCGTGCGCAAGGAGATCACCTATTACGGACTCCATGTGACGCGCGCGGCGCGGCTCGAGCCGGTAACGCCGCCCGGCGCCATCTACGTGACGCAATCCTTCGCCATGGCCGCCGCTGCCGAGGATCCGGCGCTCGCTTGCGAATATGTCGGCGATCTCGTCACGCCCAAGAATTTCGGCGTGCTGAGCGCCTATCGCCTGACGCGCAGCGGGATGCCCCGGTGGAACGCGTCCAGCTCGTAATCATCGGCGGCGGTCCCGCCGGCCTCGCGGCGGCGGCGCAGGCGTCTTCGGTCGGCATGGACTATGTCCTGCTCGACCGCGCCGCGCATTTCGCCGACACGATCGAGAACTTCACCAAGGGCAAGCTGGTGATGAACACGCCGAAGCGCTTGCCGCTCCATCCCGGCTTGAAGCTGTCGTTCGCCGAAGGACCGGTCGAGCGCGTGCTCGCGACCTGGCGCGGCGAGCTCGCTCGCCTGGGCGTGCTGGAGCACGTGCGGCTCGGGAGCGAAGTGACCGGCGTCGCGCGCGAAGGAGAAGTCTTCCGGGTCGCGCTTGCGAGCGGCGAGACGATCGCGGCCGAGAACGTCGTCCTCGGGCTCGGCACGCAGGGCAACATCACCAAGCTCGACGTGCCCGGGGCGGAGCGCGTCGTCTATCAGCTCCACGATCCGACCGAATACGAGGACCGCGATATCGTCGTCATCGGCTCGGGCGACACCGCGATCGAGAACGCGTTGGCGCTCGCCACGCGCAACCGCGTCACCATGGTCGTGCGCGGGCGCGAGTTCAAACCCGAGAAGGTCACGGTCGCCAATCTCGCCTCGGTCGAGGCGGCGATCCGCTCCGGCCGTCTCGCCTGCCGCTTCAGCGCGGCGACGGTGCGGATCGAGCCGCGCCGCATCGTGCTCTCGGTCGCCGGCGTCGAGGAGACGCTCGATTGCGACCGCGTCATCGCCCGCATCGGCTCGGTCAAGCCGCGCAAGTTCCTCGAATCCTGCGGCGTCCGCTTCGAAGGCGCCGACGACAACGCCGATCCCGCGCTCGACCAATACTACCGCGCCGCCGAGGGGCTCTACGTCGTCGGCGCGCTCGCGGGATACCCGCTCATCAAGCATTGCCTCAACCAGGGCTACGAAGTGGTCGAGCATATCCGCGGCGTGCCCGTTGCGCCCGCGGACGAGCCGGTTCTCGCCGGCATCTTCGCCTGCATCGCGCAGCGCGCCAGCGTCGACCGGGTGCTGCGGCGCGTGACATCGCTCGTGCCGCTGTTCGCGGGCCTGAGCCGCCTCACGCTCGGCGACGTGCTGCTCGACAGCAAGGTGGTGCGCAAGAAGATCGGCGACCCGATCGTGCGCCGCGACGAGTACGGCGATTCGATCTTCGCCATCCTCGACGGCACCGCCGCGGTCGAGATCAACCCAGACGACCCGAGCCAGAACCGGGTGCTGCGCGCCGGCGACTTCTTCGGCGAGATCGGACTCATGTCGGGGCGGCCGCGCTCGGCGACGGTGCGCGCCACGGACAATTGCGCCCTGATCGAGGTGCCGCGCCGCGCCGCACTCAAGCTCTTGACCACGGCGCCGTCGGTCAAGTCCAAGATGGACGAGGCGCTCGTCGTGCGCCAGCTCCGCGCCTATGTCAGCGAGGACCTCGCCGGCGAGGACATCGAGGATCTGGTCGCGGCGGTGACGCCGGTCGCGTTCGCCTTCGGCGACACCATCATCGCCCCCGGCGCGCCTCAGACTGACGTCTACCTGATCCAGTCCGGCTCGGCCAAGGTGTCGTGCCAGAGCTGGGGGCGCGACGTGGTGCTGCGCTATCTTCCGGCCGGCCAGATCGTCGGCGAGTACGTGCATCTCGCGGACCAGCCGCCCACCGTCACCGTCACGTCCGCGACCAAGACGGTGGCGATGCGCATCGACGGCGGCGCCTTCGCGCGCGTCATCGAGCGCAACCCCGTGCTCAAGGCCCGCCTCAAGGCGCGCATGGAGCAGCAGCTGCGCGAGAACGCCAAGACGCTCGAGCGGGTGAGCAGCTTCGGCGGCCTGTTCAACGATTTCCTGGCCGAGGGCGTGGGCGAGGCCACCAATGTCCTGGTGATCGACGAATCGCTGTGCATCCGCTGCGACAATTGCGAGAAGGCGTGCGCCGACACCCATGGCGGCGTCAGCCGCCTCGACCGCGAGGCCGGCCCGACCTACGCGACCTTGCACGTGCCGACCTCGTGCCGGCATTGCCAGGACCCGCACTGCATGACGGACTGCCCGGCCGACGCCATCCACCGCGCCCTCAACGGCGAGGTCTATATCGACGATAGCTGCATCGGCTGCGGCGCGTGCGAGCGCAACTGCCCCTATGGCGTCATCCAGATGGCGGCGGTCTCGACCAAGAAGCAGAACCTGTTGCTGTGGCTGCTGTTCGGCTCGGGGAACGCGCCGGGCGACGGCGGCTCGGAGGTCGACGTCGCCGAGCGCCCCGGCACCAAGCACGCGGTCAAATGCGACATGTGCCAGGGGATCGGCGGCGGCCCCGCCTGCGTCTCGGCGTGCCCGACCGGCGCCGCGATGCGCGTCGATCCCAACCAGCTCCTGTCCCTGACCCGCGGCGTCCGCGCCTGAGGCCTCAGTCCGGCCAGCGCCGGTGGATCCAGAACCAGCGCGCGGGATCGGCGCGGACCCAGCGCTCGATGGTCGCGTTGACGGCGGTCATCAGGGCGAGATCGTCGGCGTGCGGATCGGCGCCGTGCGGCACCTCGAGCGGCGCCTCGAGGACGAGGCGGAAATGCGCGCCTTCGAGGCGCTCGACCCGCGCCGGCACCACCAAGCAATCGAAGCGCCGCGCGAGTCGCGCCAGCGCCGGCGCGGTCATCGCGTCGCGGCCGAAGAACGGCACGGGGATGCCGTCGTTCATCTTCTGGTCGACCAGCATGCACAGCGAATCGCCGCGCCTCATCGCCGCGACCAGTCGCCGCGCGGTGGCCGGCCCCTTGGGGACGAGGTCGCCGCTCGCGGGCGTTCGCGCCTCGACGATGAGCCGGTCGATGAAGGGGTTGTTGGCGGCGCGATAGACCAGCACCACCGGGAATCCCGCCTGCGTCGCCGCCTGCGCCGCGATCTCCCAATTGCCGAAATGCGCCGAGAAGAAGATGATGCGCCGCCCGGCTGCGCGCGCCGCGAGAACGGCCTCGGCGCCGATCAACTCGACGCGGCCGCCGGATTCGAAGACGCGGATCTCGCCGAGATGGGGGAACTCGGCGACGACGCGGCCGAGATTGTCCCACATGCCCGTGACGATGCGCTCGACGTCGCGCTCGCCGAGCTCGGGCATGGCGCGGTGCAGATTGATCACCGCCCGTTTCGACGCGCCGATGCGCGGGCCGATCGCGCGCCCGATCGCGCCGCCCAGCGCCGAGGCGCGATCCAGCGGCAGCAGGCGTAAGAACCCGAACGCGAGCCGCGCGCCCATCGCCTCGAGCGCGTGGCCCCAACGCCGCTCAGCCATGCGCCGCGTCCACTGCGCGCGCGAGAAGCGCCAAGAGCGCCGCCTCGTCGGGCCATTCGACCTCGACCTCGAGCACCATCACGCGCTCGCGCCAGCGCGGCGCAAGGCGAACCGCGTCCTTCGCCGTGGTGACGACGCGCGCGCCCGCTTTTGCCGCGTCGGACTCGAGCCGCGCCAGTTCCGCTTCGGCGAAGCGGTGATGATCGGGAAAGGATCGGCGCGCTATCAGCGCCGCGCCGCTTTCCTCCAGCGTGCGGAAGAATTTCTCCGGCCGGCCGATGCCCGCGAATGCCAGCACCGGACCCTGCGGCACGGTGGCGGCGACCGGCGCGAGGCGCGCCCGCAGCACCGGCTTGGCGCCGAGGCGAGGCGCGATCCCGGCCTCGTCCTCGCCCATCAGTACCACGGCGTCGGCACGGGCGAGCGCCGACGGCACGGACTCGCGCAGCGGCCCCGCCGGCATGACGCGGCCATTGCCGACGCCATAGACGCCGTCGACGACGAGGAGCGAAAGGTCCTTGACCAGGCGCGGGTTCTGGAACCCGTCATCCATGACGATGACGCCCGCGCCCGCTTCTTGCGCCCTTTGCGCGCCGGCGACGCGGTCGCGCGCGATCCAGGTCGGCGCCTCGCGTGCCAGCAGCAGCGGCTCGTCGCCGACCTCGTCCGCGGAATGGTGCGCCGGATCGACCAGGAGCGGCCCGCGCGCCGCGCCGCCATAGCCGCGGCTCAGGATGTGCGGCTTGGCGCCGCGCGCGGCGAGGAGGCGCGCGAGGGCCAGCACGACGGGCGTCTTGCCGGCGCCGCCCGCGACCAAATTGCCGACGCACAGCACCGGGATGCCGACGCGCACCGGGCGCACCCACGCGCGGCGCGCCGCGCCGGCCGCTTCATGGGCCCAGGCGAAGGGTTCGAGGAGCTGCGCCGCGAGGCCCGGCCGCGCCCAGAACTCAGGCGCAGGCAACTTCTTCATGGGGCGCGAGGCGGTCGAGCCAGGGCGCGATCTCGGCCATCACCGCGTCGAGCACGTCGCGATTATGGGCGGCGACGCCGGCCGCCGATGCGGCGCGCGCGGCGCGCTCCACCGGGTCGGCGAGGAGCCGTCCGACCGCGGCGGCGAGGCTCGCGGCGCCGGTCACGGTGATGGTGGCGCCGGCGCTGGCGAGGGCGCGCGCCATGGCGGCGCAGTTGCTCATGTCGGGGCCGTGCAGGATGGCGCAGTCGAGCAGCGCCGCCTCGAGCGGATTGTGCCCGCCCTTGCGGGCGATCGAGCCGCCGACGAACGCGATCCCGGCGAGGCGGTAGAACAGGCCCAACTCGCCCAGCGTGTCGGCGAGATAGATGTCGATCGAGGACTCGACGGGCTCGCCCGCCGACCGGCGCGCGACATTGAGCCCGCGCGCATCGAGCATGGCGCGGATCGCCTCGGCGCGCGCGGGGTGGCGCGGCGCGATCACGGTGAGCAGGCCGCGATGCTCGCGCGCGAGCAGGCGATGGGCTGCGGCGACGATCTCCTCCTCGCCCTCGTGCGTGCTGGCGGCGAGCCACAGCGGCCGGCCGGCGCATGACGCCGCGAGGTCCGCGAACGCGGCTTCGTCCACCGGCAGCGGCGCGGCCGCGGCCTTGAGGTCGCCCACGGTGGCGGCGCCGGCGGCGCCGAGGCGGATGAACCGGTCGGCCTGCGCCGCGTCCTGCGCGAGACACAGATCGAAGCTCGCCAGCAGCGGGCCGATGAGGCCCGGCACGCGCTGCCAGCGCACGAACGAGCGGAGCGACATGCGGCCGTTGAGCAACACCAGGGGAATTCCCCGCGCGTGCGTCTCGATCACCAGGTTGGGCCACAGTTCGGACTCGACCCAGAGCGCGAGGTCGGGCCGCCAATGGGCGAGAAAGCGCCGCACCGAGGAGGGCCGCTCCACCGGCACGTATTGATGCCAGGCGCGGTCCGGCGGCAGGCGGCTGGCCAGGAGGCGCGCCGAGGTGACCGTGCCGGTCGTCACCAGCACGCTGAGCTTCGGCCGCTCCACCAGCAGCCGGTCGATGAGCGACAGCATCGACACCGCCTCGCCGACGCTCGCGGCATGGACCCAGACCAGCGGCCCCGGCGGGCGCGGGCGCGAGGCATGGCCGCTGCGCTCGGCGAAGCGTTCGGGGTCTTCCTTGCCGCGCGCGAGCCGGCGCGCGAGATAGAGCCCGATCGCGGGCCCGAGCGCGATCGTGAGCGTGCGATAGGCGAGGAGCGCCGGGCTCATCCGGGGTCTCCGGCGGCATGGCGCTCTGCCCGCCACTCGCGCCGCGCCAGCGTTCCCGGCGTCACCGCGTCGCGCCCGACGCGGCGGTCGGCCTCGGCGGTGAGCGCGTTCATGCGCTCTTCGATAAGGGCGCGCCAGCGCTCGGCCTCGGCCGCGTCGAGCGCGGCCGGTACGGCGATCACCTCGCCCCACAGGAACACGCCGCGGCTCAGCGGCAGCGCCAGATGGAACCGATCCCAGCTTTGGACGATGCGGCGCCGGCTGGTGGCGTAGGTCATGGGCACGATCGGCGCGCTCGCGAGGCGCGCGGCGGCGACGATGCCCTCGCTCGCCCGCATGGCGGGACCGTTAGGCCCGTCGGGAGTGATGCCGACGCAAGATCCCGCGCGGATGTGGCGCACCATGGCGCGCAGCGCCGCGGTGCCGCCGGCGCTAGTCGAGCCTTCGACCGAGCCGATGCCGAAATAGGCCACCGCATCGGCGATGATGCGGCCGTCGCGATGGCCCGACATCAGCATGTAGAGCGGCGCGCGTCGCGCCCACATCATGGGCAGCATCAGCATGCGGCCGTGCCAGAAGGCGACGATGAAGGGCCGCTGCGATGCAATGAGCGCGTCCGGGATCTCGGCCCCGACCATGGTCCAGCGGCTGGTCATGTGGACGAGTCGGATATAGAGCTGGATCAGCCAGCACAGCGCGCGGCGATTGGCGTCGGCCCGGAGCCAGCGCTTCATCGGCCCCACCGTCAGGCTCCGAGCTCCGCCGCGACCGCCTGGTCGGCGAATTGCAGCGCATGGAGCCGCGCGTAGACGCCGTTGCGGCGCAGCAGCTCGGCGTGGGTCCCGGATTCGGCGACGCTGCCGTCGGCGATGACGGAGATGAGATCGGCATCGATCACGGTCGAGAGCCGGTGCGCGATCACCACCGTGGTGCGCCCGCGCATCAGCGCCTTGAGCGCCGCCTGCACCTGACGCTCGGATTCGGTGTCGAGCGCCGAGGTCGCCTCGTCGAGCAGCAGGATGGGCGCGTTCTTGAGCATGGCGCGGGCGATGGCGATGCGCTGGCGCTGCCCGCCCGACAGATTGACACCGTGCTCGCCCACCTGCGTGTCGTAGCCGTTAGGGAGCACCCGGATGAAATCATGCGCCGCCGCGGCCTTGGCCGCCGCCACGATGTCGTCCTCGCTGGCGCCGAAACGGCCATAGGCGATGTTGGCGCGCACCGTGTCGTCGAACAGGCTCACCTCCTGGCTCACCAGCGCGATGGCGCCGCGCAGCGAGGCGAGCGTCACGTCGCGCACGTCGGCGCCGTCGATCCGCACCGCGCCCGCAGCGACGTCATAGAAGCGCGGCACCAGGTTCATGATGGTGCTCTTGCCCGCCCCCGAGACGCCGACCAGCGCCAGGGTCTTGCCCGCGGGCGCGACGAGGCTCACGCCCTTCAAGGCCTGGACGCCGCCGTCATAGGCGAAGCGCACCTCCTCGAAGCGGATCTCGCCGCCCTTGACGACCAGCGGCCTTGCGTCGGGCCGGTCGCGGATCGCGGGCTCGATGTCGAGCACGGCGAAGATGCGCTCGGCTCCGGCCAGCCCCTCCTGTAGGGCGACATTGAGTCCGGCCAGGTTCTTCATCGGCTGGTAGGCCAGGAGCAGCGCGGTGACGAAGGAGAAGAACGTCCCCGGCGTGCGCAGCCCGGCGATCACCTGATGCCCGCCCCATAGGATCACCAGCGCGATGGCGATGCCGCCCAGCGTCTCCATCAGCGGCGAGGCGACCGAGCGGGTGCGCGCCGCGCGCTCCACAAGGCGCAGCAGGCGGTCGATGGTGCGGCCGGCGCGATCGGTCTCGTATTGCTCCATGCCATAGGCCTTGACGTGCCGCGCGCCCTGGAGCGACTGGTCGAGCAGCGTCATGAACTGGCCGAGCTCGGCCTGGGTGTCGGCCGAGACGCTGCGCATGCGCCGTCCGACCCGGACCAGCGGCCTGAGCGCCAGCGGGAAGGCGATGAAAGCGATGATCGCCAGCACCCAGTCCTGGTAGAACATCAGCGCGACCAGGAAGACGGCCGTGACCGCCTCCTTGCCCAGCCCCGCCAGCACGCTGGTGGCGGCCCCGCGCAGCACATTGGCGTCGTTGGTGAAGCGCGAGATCAGCGTGCCGGTGGCGTTGGCGTGAAAGAACGCCAGATCGGCGCGCATCAGCCGCGCGAAGAGGGCGTACTGGATGCCGGCGACTACGCGCTGTCCCACCGTCGTCATCAGCACCGACTGGACGTAATTGGCGACGCCCTTGACGAAGGCGAGGGCGACGATCGCGGCGGGGATCACCAGGAGCAGGCTCTCGTCGCGCGCCATGAAGACGCGGTCCAGCATCGGCTGCATCAGCCAGGCGTTGGCGGCGGTCGCGGCCGCCATCACCCCCATCGCCACGAAGGCGAAGGCCATGCGCGGCAGATGCGGCCGCAGGAACTGCCCCACCAGCCGCCGCATCAGCGGCAGCGTGCGACGGCTTGGCTCCGCGATGGGCCGCTTCATGTCGTCCTTGCCGCGCAATCCCAGGACCGTCCTTTCCGCCGCCCCGATTGTACAAGCGGCGGGCGGACGGCGCAAAGCGCGCCCGACTCGGTCGCGTCTTGGCGTGAATATCCGCAATTTATCCAACTAAACGCCGGCCTGCCCAACCTGAAACGGTCGACCACGCCGCCTGCCGTGCTAAAATTTGCCGTCAAGGTCGAGGGGGACGGTGACGCACCAGAACAACACTCGAGGATGGGCTGAGCGAATCGGGCGCCGCGATCTCATTGCGGTTCTCGGCGGGATTGCGGTGGGGTGGCCGTGTGCGGTGCACGCCGCTGCCCGCCCGCGCCTTGCCATGCTGGCGCTCGGCTCCTTGGAGGCGTTCGCGCCCGAGTATGCGGCATTTCACGACGGGTTGCGGGCACTGGGCTATGCCGAGGGACATAACCTGGATTTCGACGAGCGCCACGCTGACGGCGACGTAAACCGGCTGCCGGGGTTGGCGAGGGACCTTTTGCAACTGCATCCGAACGTCATTCTCGCCGATGCGCCGAGCGCGGCCCTCGCCGCCCACGAAGCCGCGCCGCAGATGGCGGTGGTGTGTCCGATTTTCACCTCAAACTTGATCCCTCGTCTCGCGGCCGGCTACGCGCATCCAGGTGGCAGCGTCACCGGCGTGGCCCCCGAAGTCGAGGGACTCAATCGCAAGATTGCCGAAGTGGTGCTTGACGCGATCCCCGGCGCAAAGAGGATCGGGCTGCTCGTCAACAAGCGCGCCGCTTACAATGATCGCGGGATTGAGTCGGCTGCGCAAGCTCGCGGGGTCGAACTGGAAATCGTCGAAGCGGCCACGCCGGATGAGGTCCGCACCCTGTTCGAGCGCTTGGTTCCGGCGAAGGTCGCCGCCCTGATCATCGCTCCCAACGCCTTATTCCGCGCGATGGAGTCTTTCCTTGCAGCGACGGCGCTGAATGCGCGCGTGCCACTCTTTTTCACCGATCGGCGTGGAGTCGATGTCGGTGGGCTTGCAAGCTATGGCGTCGATCAGAGCGACGACTTCCGCCGCGCCGCTACCTATGTCGACAAAATCCTGAAGGGCGCGTCGCCCGCCGAGTTGCCGATCGAATTTCCGACCAAGATCGACCTGGTCGTGAATCTCAAAACCGCTAGGGCGCTAGGACTGGTCATCCCGCCGACCCTGCTCGCCCGCGCCACCGTCGTGATCGAATAGCGCCCAGGTCTCCTTTTGCCACCTTGTGGAAATGCCGATTGCGGCGCCACCGCTCAGGCGCCGGCCACCGTCATGCCGTCGATGCGCAGAGTGGGCGAATCGATCCCGGTGCGGAATTGCAGGTCGTTGGCCGCGCTCAGGTGCTGGAACATGTCCTTCAAATTGCCGGCGATGGTCAGCTCGCTCACCGGATAGGCCAATTGCCCGTGCTCGATCCAGAAGCCGGCGGCGCCGCGGCTGTAGTCGCCGGTGACGCCGTTGACGCCCATCCCCATCAGCTCGGTCACGTAGAGGCCCGACGGGATGTCGGCCAGCAGCTCGGCCTGGGTCACGTGCCCCGGCTCGAGCCAGAGATTGCTGGGCGAGGGGCCGGGCGGGCCGCCGGTGCCGCGGCTGGCGTGCCCGGTGGTCTCGAGCCCGAGCTGGCGCGCCGAGGCGAGATCGAGGATCCAGGTTTCGAGCACGCCGTCGGCGACGATGGCGCGGCGCCGATTCTTCACCCCCTCGCCGTCGAACGGGCGCGAGCGCAGGCCGCGCCGCTTGTGCGGGTCGTCGGTGATGGCGATGCCCGGGGCGAAGACGCGGGTGCCGAGCTTGTCCTTGAGGAAGCTGGTGCCGCGCGCCACCGCGGGACCGCTGATGGCGCCGAGGAGATGGCGAACGATTGAGCCGGCGACGCGCGGGTCGTAGATCACCGGCACCTTGGAGGTCGGCACCTTGCGCGCGCCCAGCCGCTTCACCGCGCGCTCGCCGGCGCGGCGGCCGATCTGGGCCGCGTCGGCCAGGTCGCCGGCATGGACCGCGCTCGAGAAATCGTAGTCGCGCTCCATCTCCTGGCCTTCGCCGGCGAGGACCGCGACACTAATGCCGTGGCCGGTGCCGACATAGGTCCCGGCGAAGCCGTTGGAGGCGGCGAGGGCGACGCGCGACCGGCTCCAGCTCGCCTCGGCGCCCTCGGAATTGGTGACGCCGGCGACGGCGCGCGCGGCGTCCTCGGCGGCGGCGGCGTGGGCGATCAGGGTCTCGGGCGCCGGCTCGACCGGGTCGGCGAGATCGAGATCGGGCCAGTCTCGTGCCAAGGCCTCGGGCGGGGCGAGGCCGCAATAGGGGTCCTCCGGCACCGCGCGCGCCATGGCGATGGCGCGCTCGATCAGGTCGTCCATGCGCTCGCGTGAGCGCTCGTTGGAGGACGCGATCGCCTGGCGCTTGCCGATGAGGACGCGCAGGCCGAGATCGTAGCTCTCCGACCGCTCCAGCTTCTCGATCTTGCCGAGGCGCTGGGCATGCGACAGCGAGGCGCCCTCGAACAGGACCGCGTCGGCCGCGTCGGCGCCGGACTTGCGGGCGCGGGCGATCAGGTCGTCGAGAAGGGATAGGGCGTCGCTGTCCTGCGCCATGGCTCGGTCCTCGAAAATGCTTGGACGACAGCATATGGGAAGCCATGGCCCGCCCGCCAGCCTCGCCCGGTGATCAAGACTTGCGACGCTTACGCGCGGCTCGACGCGCTGCTCGGGTGAGAATCACCGCCAGATCGGCTTGCCGCTTCCGGGAAGCCCGAGGCTCGGCCACTTCTCGGTGACGGCGGCGATCACATCGTCGCGCATGCGCAGCTTGCGGCCCCAGTCGCGCGCCGTCTCGCCCGGCCATTTGTTGGTGGCGTCGAGGCCGATCTTGCCGCCCAGCCCCGCCACCGGCGAGGCGAAGTCGAGATAATCTATGGGCGTGTTCTCCACCACGGTGATGTCGCGCGCCGGGTCCATCCTTGTCGCCACCGCCCACATCACGTCCTTCCAGTCGCGCGCGTCGATGTCGTCGTCCACCACGATGACGAACTTGGTGTAGACGAACTGGCGCAGGAACGACCACACGCCCATCATCACGCGCTTGGCGTGGCCGGCATAGGCCTTCTTCATCGAAACGACGGCGATGCGGTAGGAACAGCCTTCGGGCGGCAGCCAGAAATCGACGATCTCGGGGAATTGCTGGCGCAACAGCGGAATGAACACCTCGTTCAAGGCCGCGCCCAGGACCGAGGGCTCGTCGGGCGGACGGCCGGTGAACGTCGAGAGATAGATCGGATCGCGCCGCATGGTGATGGCCGAGATGCGGAACACCGGAAAGCGCTCGACCGCGTTGTAATAGCCGGTGTGGTCGCCATAGGGGCCTTCGTCGCCGAACTCGTCGAGCGACACGTGGCCCTCGAGCACGATCTCGGCCTCGGCCGGGACCTTGAGCGGCACGCTGACGCACGGCACCAGCTCGACCTTGCGGCCGCGCAGGAGTCCGGCGAACTGATATTCCGACAGCGTGTCCGGCACCGGCGTCACCGCGGCGAGAATGGTGCCGGGGTCGGCGCCGATGACCGCCGCCGCCGGCAGCGGATCGGCGCGCTCGGCGCTCCAGCGGCGATGGTGCTGCGCACCCCCGCGATGGGCGAGCCAGCGCATCAAGGTGCGGTCGCGCCCCAGCACCTGCATGCGATAGATGCCGAGATTGAAATCGTCCTCGCGCGCGGCACCCGGCCCCTTGGTCACCACCAGCGGCCAGGTGATGAGCGGCGCCGGCTCGTCGGGCCAGCAGCTCTGCACCGGGAGCCGGCCGAGGTCGATGTCGCCGCCCTTGAGCACGATCTCCTGGCATGGCGCGCTCGAAACGGTGCGCGGCTTCATCGCCAGCACGGTCTTCAACAGCGGCAGCATCTCGATCGCCTCGCGCCAGCCGCCCGGCGGCTCAGGCTGCTTCAGGAAGGCGAGGGTCTCGCCCACCTCGCGCAGCCGGTCGGGGGTGCGGTCCATCGCCAGCGCGACGCGCTCGATCGTGCCGAAGAGATTGGTCAGGACCGGCATGTCATAGCGCCCGCCGCCCTCGCGCACGACGTGCTCGAACAGCACCGCCGGCCCGGCCTCGGCGAGGAGCCGCGTGTGGATCTCGGTGATCTCGAGATGGGGCGAGACCGGCACCGCGACCCGCCGCAACAAGTGATCGCGCTCGAGGCGCGTCATGAAGTCGCGGAGCGAGGCATAGGGCATGGCAAGCCTTTGGCAAGGAAGTTGCTGGACTATATGTCGGGCGCGGGTCCGCAATCTATCGGTCCCGCCGCGGTCCCGGGTCCCGGCGGAGGAGTGTCATGCGGTATTGGGTGGTGGGCGGCGAGTACACCGACACGAGCTTCCGGGCCCTCGCGCCCGGTGCGCGCGAGGAACGCTTCGGCCCCTATTTCAACTATGACGAGGCCTATTCGGCGTGGTCCGCCCGCGCCCGCGCCACGGTCGACGACGCCTGCGTGCGCTATCGCATTCAGGCCGACGAAGAGAAGGCCGCCTGAACCCTAGGCCGAAAGCCGCCACACCACCGTCTCGCGCGAGGTCCGGTCCTCGAGCTCGAGCGGGGTCGTGACGACATAGCGTGCGCGTTCTTCGAGCCCGCTGCCCGGCAGATAGGCACGCCCCGGATCGCCCAGCAGCACCAGCGCCCCCGACGCGGCGCATGCCCTGAGCCATGACGTCAGGCGCTCGGCGAGCGGGCGCTCGTAGCACATGTCGCCGGCGAGGACGCAGTCCCAGCGCGGCGCCGTGCCGATCAGGTCCGCGCTTTCGACCGCGACCGCGACGCCGTTCGCACGCGCGTTGAGTTGAATGGCGCTGACCGCGAAGGGATCGGGCTCCCCTGCAAGGACGTCGCCCGCGCCCGCCATCGCGGCGGCGATCGCCACCAGGCCGGAGCCGGCGCCGAAATCCAGCACTCGCCGGCCGCGCACCAGGTCGCGATGATCCAGCACATGGCGCGCCAGCGCCTGCCCGCCGGCCCAGGCGAAGGCCCAGTAGGGCGGCGGCAACTGGCTGCGCGCGAGGCTTTCCTCGGTCGCCTGCCACAAGGGCGTGATCTCGGTGGCGAGATGGAGCCTGATCTCCGGCACCAGCGGCGGCGCGGCCAGCACCGTGTTGGCGCGGACGAATTCCTCGTACAGGTTCCCGCTCATTGCGGCGACAGCACATGCGCCGCGACGATGCCGGCCAGCATGAGCCAGCCGGTCAGGCGATTGGAGCGGAACTTGCGCAGGCAATCGGCGGGATCGTCGAGCGCGACCTTCGCCGCCTGCCACGCGAACTGCGCCGCGACCAGGACAAGCGCCGCGTAGAACCAGGCGTCGAGTCCGGCCGAAGCGCCTGCGGCGGCCCACAACGCAATCGCACCCGCGTAGAACGCGAAAAGGAAGGGCCGCGTGCGCGGCCCCAGCGCCAGCGCCGCCGACTTGACGCCGATCAGCGCGTCGTCCTCCTTGTCCTGGTGGGCGTAGATCGTGTCGTAGCCGAGGGTCCAGCAGATGCCGCCGAGATAAAGCAGCAGCGCCGGCCAGCCGAGCCCGTCGCGCACGGCGGCGTACCCCATCAGCGCGCCCCAATTGAAATTGAGGCCGAGGAAGAATTGCGGCCAATAGGTCACGCGCTTCATGAAGGGATATGTCGCGATCAGCAGCAGCACCGCGACGCCGAGCACGATCGCGGTGCGCGGCAAACTCGCCAGCACCGCCGCGCCGATGGCGAGCTCGAGCAGCATGAAGAGTGCTGCCTGCCGCACGCTGACCGCGCCGCTCGGGATGGGGCGCGTCCTGGTGCGCGCGACCTTTGCGTCGAAGTCGCGGTCGGCGATGTCGTTCAAGGTGCACCCGGCGCCGCGCATCGCCACCGCGCCGATCCCGAACAGCACGATGAGCCGCCAGTCGGGCCAGCTCCGGGCCGCGAGCGCGATCCCCCACCAGCCCGGAAACAGTAGCAGCCAGGTGCCGATCGGCCGGTCGAGACGGGCGAGGCGGATATAGGGGCGGAGAGCCGGCGGCGCGTGACGGTCGGCCCAGTCGCCGCTATGGATGTCGCTCATCTCAGGCCCGGGGCGCCCGCCACGGGGCGCCCGCGCCTCAGGCGGCGCTCGCGGCCTGCGCGTTCTTGGCGATGCGGTCGAAATCGTCCATCAGCATCTTGCAGACGCGGCCGGGGGTGAAGCGGTACTGGCCGATCTCGGACACCGGCGTCACCTCGGCGGCGGTGCCGGTGACGAACACCTCCTGCGCCTTGGCCAGCTCGTCCGGCATGATGGCGCGCTCGACGATCTTGAGCTGGCGGGCGCGAGCCAGCGCGATCACGGTCTGGCGCGTGATGCCGTCGAGGAAGCAGTCGGGCGCCGGCGTGTGCAACTCGCCGTCGATCACCAGGAAGATGTTGGCGCCGGTGCCCTCGGCGAGCTGGCCGCGCCAGTCGAGCATCAGCGCGTCGTCATAGCCCGCCGCCTCGGCGTCGTGCTTGCACAACGTGCAGATCATATAGAGCCCGGCGGCCTTGGCCTGGGTCGGCGCGGTATGGGGCGCGGGCCGGGCCCATTTGGCCCAGCACATGCGGATGCCCTTCATCTTGGCGTCGGGCGAGAAATAGGCCGGCCATTCCCACACCGCGATGGCCAGGTGGATCTTGGTGAGCTGCGCCGCGACGCCCATCTGCTCGGCGCCGCGCCAGGCGATCGGCCGGACATAGCCGTCGGATATCCCCTGGGCGCGCACCACCTCGTTCGAGGCGGCCTCGATCTCGGCGAGGCTGTAAGGCACCTCGAATCCCAGGATATGGCCGGAATTGATCAGGCGCTGCGAGTGCTCGCGCAACTTGAAGATGCGGCCGCCATAGACCCTTTCCCCCTCGAACACGCAGCTTGCATAATGTAAGGCGTGGGTGAGAACGTGCGCTTGCGCGCTGCGCCACGGCACGAGCTTGCCGTCGTACCAGATCCAGCCGTCGCGATCGTCGAAGGGGATGATGGCCATGTCAGCGTTCCTCGTGCCGCGCCCGCGCCGGCATTATGTCGGATTTCCCCAGGCGCGGCCCAGGGATTTTCCGACGGAGACGGAAATAAGTCAACATGGCTGACATAAAACCGTCCGCCGCCGCCGCCCGCGAGGAGGAGCTGCGCCAGGCGATGGAGCTGCTCTACTTCGCTTATCGCGATTTCACCGCCGAGCCCGACGCGATGCTGGCGCGCTACGATTTCGGGCGGGCGCATCACCGCGTCATCTATTTCGTCGGCCGCCACCCGCAGATGAGCGTGACCGACCTGCTGACCATCCTGCGCATCACCAAGCAGAGCCTGTCGCGCGTCCTGAGCCAGCTCGTCTCCGAGGGCTTCATCGTCCAGCGCCCGGGCAGCCGCGACCGGCGCCAGCGCCTGCTCGAGCTGACGCCCAAAGGGGTCGAGCTCGAACGCGCGTTGTCCGAGACCCAGCGCCACCGCATCGCCAAGGCCTATCGCGAGGCCGGCAGCGCCGCGGTCGACGGCTTCAAGCGGGTCATGCTGGGCATCATGTCGAGCGAATCCGATCGCCGCCGCTTCGAGCGGCCGCCCAAGCGCTGAGCGCCGATGGAGGGCGAGCGGCATCTCCTGGTGGTGGACGACGACGCGCGTCTGCGCGAGCTGCTGCGGCGCTATCTCACGCTCGAGGGGTTCCGCGTCACCACCGCCGTCGATGCCGTCGAGGCACGCGCCAAGCTCACCGCCTTCGCCTTCGATCTCCTGATCGTCGACGTGATGATGCCGGGCGAGGACGGCTATGCCTTCACCACCAGCCTGCGCGAAGGCAGCCGCATCCCGATCCTCCTGCTCACCGCCATGGCCGAGCCGCGCAACCGGATCACGGGGCTGGAGCGCGGCGCCGACGATTATGTGGTGAAGCCGTTCGAGCCGCGCGAGCTGGTGCTGCGCATCCGCAATATTCTCCAGCGCGTGCCGCGCGAGGCGGAGACGGCGCCGGCGCACGAGGTGCGGTTCGGTCCCTATGTCGTCGATCTGCGGCGCGGGGAATTGCTGTGCGGCGGCGAGCCGGTGCGGCTCACCGAGGCCGAGACGGCGCTGCTGCTGGCGTTGGCGCGGGCGCCGGGCGAGGCGCTGACACGCGCGGCCTTGTCGCTCGAGGCGCAGCTGCGCGGCACCGCGCGCCAAGTCGACGTGCAGATGACGCGGCTGCGGCGCAAGATCGAGCGCGACCCGAAATTCCCGCGTTATCTCCAGACCGTGCGCGGCACCGGCTACCGGCTGCAGCCTGATTGAGGCCGGTGATGGAGGTGACCTTCATCGGCAGCGGCGACGCGTTCGGCAGCGGCGGGCGGTTCAATACCTGCTTCCTCCTCGCCGGCGCGCGCTGCCGCATCCTGGTCGATTGCGGCGCCTCCTCGATGGTGGCGCTGAAGCGCGCCGGGATCGCGCCCAACGGCATCGACGGCGTGGTTCTGAGCCATCTTCACGGCGATCATTTCGGCGGGCTGCCGTTCTTGCTGCTCGACGCGCATCATCTGAGCCGGCGCGAGCGCCCGTTCTTCGTGCTGGGGCCGCAAGGGTTCGGCGACCGGCTCGAGGCGGCGCAGGAGGCGCTCTTTCCCGGCTCGAGCAAGACGGCGCTGCGCTTTCCCCTGGTGCTCGAGGAAATCACCGCGGGCGTGCGCGCCGCGCGCGACGGCTTCGCGGTCACGCCCTTTCCCGCCAACCATTCGGCCGGGGCGCCGTGTCATTCGCTGCGCATCGAGATGGACGGCAAGGTGGTGACCTATTCCGGCGATACCGGCTGGACCGACGCGCTCTACGAGGCCGCGCGCGGCGCTGATCTGTTCATCTGCGAATGCTCGAGCTTCGAGCGCATGCTTGCCGGCCATCTCTCATACGCCGAGCTGGCGCCGCGCCTTGCCTCGCTCGGCGCCCGGCGCGTTATCCTCACCCACATGAATCCCGACATGCTGGAGCAGGTCGGTAGCTTGCCGCACGAGACCGCCGCGGACGGGATGACGCTGGTCGTGTGAGGCTCACCCCGCAAAACGAAACGGGCCGCCCAAACAGGGCGGCCCGGCAGCGCGCGAGGGATCGACTACGGCGCGGCTTGTAACGTTAGCGGAGCGCGCCGTTCTTGGCCTGGGCGCTCATCTCGCTGAGGCTCTCGGTGAAGCGCTTGGAGATCACTTCGAACGCCTCGGTGTTGGCCTTGCTGAACATCTCGGCGAGCTCGCGAGCGTTGGCCATGCCCTTCTCGAAGGCCTGCTTGGCGAACTCGGCGTTCTTGGCGAAGCGCTCCTCGGGAGCGCTCGGCTGCACCATCTCGCGGATGGCGCTCGAGGCGCCTTCCATCGCTTCGCGGGCGATCTCGACCTGGCGGCGCGCCACGGCCTGCACGCCCTCGACGGCAAGCTGGTTCGCCTGGGTGATGGCTTCGATGTTCTTGCGCTGGGTCGCCATCGCGGTCTCGGCATCGAAGCCGGGCAGCTTGAAGTTGGCAAACGCCTTGGTCATGTCGACGTCGAAGAAGGGGTTCTTACCGTTCTGCATGGGGCGGGTCCTCGGGACGGAGTTGGGGGCAGTCATATTGCACTGCACAATGACCAATATGAGGGCAGACGTTGCCATGGTCAAGCCTAGAAGGATAAATTTTTTGCAATGCAATAATATGTCAGGCGGCGGTCGCCTCGGCCTTCCTGCGGCCGCGCGGCAGGAGCCGGCACAGCGACTCGCCCCGGCGCAGGCCGCGGTCCAGCGCGGCCATGGTGCGGGCCAGGTCGGCGCTGTCGTCGGCGAGGAAAACCCGCAGCACGGACAGGTGCAGCGCCATGGTTCCTTGTATGAGCAGCCGTCCCTTGCATCCCACAGTAGAAATATCCGAGGCCTCCAGCATCCAGCGCATCGACCGCTTGAGGAGGGCCATCCCGAGGAGCGAAGACGGGTGGCCGATGCCGTCACGGACGATGGCGCGAACCGCGCCGCGATGCGGCTTGAGCGCGTCGAAACGCCGCATCATGGTGTCGAACAGCCGCTCGCGCGCGCTCTCGTGCGCGTCGGGGGCGGCGCCCTCGAGCACGCTCAGGTCGGTCCGGCGTACGAAGGCGGCCAGGATCGCGCCCTTGGAGCGATGCAGCGCATAGGCCTCGTGGAGCTTGAGGCCGGCTTCCTCGGCGATCTCGGCAAGGCTGGTCCGGCGCCAGCCCTGGCGCGCGGCCAGCGCCAGCGCGGCGTCGATCAGGCGGTTCTCCGGCGTGCCGTCGGCGTGCTGCTTGCGCGGCGCTCTCGTCCTCGCCATGCGATCCTCCCGGGCCTTCCGCTCAGGGATATGATCGCAAAAGCCTCAGTCCGCAAGCTCGCGCGAGCGCCGCGTCGCCGCCGCCACCGCCTTGCGCAGCAGCGGCTCGAGCCCGTCCGCCGCCATCAGCACGTCGAGCGCGGCGCGCGTGGTCCCGCCCGGGCTGGTCACCGCCTCGCGCAAGCTCGCCGCGCTTTCGCTCGATTGCCGCGCCAGCTCGCCGGCGCCCGCCACCGTCGCGCGCGCGAGCTGCAGCGCCAGCGCCTGGGGCAGGCCCGCCTCGACCCCGGCTTGCGCCAGGCACTCGATCAACAGGAACACATAGGCCGGCCCGCTGCCCGACACCGCCGTCACCGCGTCCAGCAGTCCCTCGTCCTCGACCCACGCCACTTCGCCCACCGCCGCGAGCAGGCGGTCGCACAGGCCGCGCGCGGCTGGATCGACGCGCGGGCTGGCGCAGGCGACGGCGATGCCGCGGCCGATGGCGGCGGGCGTGTTCGGCATCGCGCGCACCACCGCCGCCTGCGCGCCGAGCTGGCGCGCGAAATAAGCGAGCGTCTTCCCCGCGGCGATCGACAGGAACGGCGTCGCGGCGGCGAAGCGGCGATAGGCAGGCGCGACCTGGTCCAAGGATTGCGGCTTGACCGCGAACACGATGGCCTGCGGCACGGCATCGGGCGCCAGCGCGGCGGGATCGGCGAGGAGCGTGACTTCGCGCGCATGAGCGCTGGGCGACGGCGTCCCCGGCTCGATCACGATGTAGGACGCGGCGATCTTGCGCTCGCGCCAGCCCGCCAGCAGGGCCCCGCCCATCTTGCCGCAGCCGACGAGCAGGATCGGTCGGGCGAGTTGGTCCGCCGCGCTCACGCCTCGCCGATCGGGTCGATCATCGCCGAGGCGATCGCCTCCTCGGGGTTCTTGCCGCCCCACACGACGAACTGGAACGCCGGATAGAAGCGCTCGCACTCGGTGATCGAGATGTCGACCAGGTCCTCGATCTGCTCGACGCTGGCGCTGCCCGCGCCGCGCAGCAGCACGCCGTGGCGGAAGGACGGCGACTGGTCGCTGGGCGCCAGATCGAAATGGCCGAACCACATGCGCTCGTTCACCGTCGCCAGCAGCTCGTAGACGGGGCCGCGACGGGGCCGCGGCACCTTCATCTCGAAGCCGCACGAGAAATGCAAAGCGCTCATCTCGCGCTGCCACACGAACAGGAGACGATAATCGCACCACCTTCCGGCGATCTCGACCACCAGCTCCTCGTCGCTGGCGCGGTCGTGGCGCCACTCGTTGGCGAGCACGACCTCTTCCACAAGATCGATCGGATTGGGGGCCTGGAGCGCGGTGTCGAGTGCCGGAGTGGTCATGGCGGCCGCCTTCGGTCAATCACGGGTGGCGATCCGATATCTAGTAGAGCGCGCGACCGGTCACCACTAGATATGCAAATTGCCAGACGCTTCGCCGGGGCGCAAGCCCCGTTTTCCTGAAACGCGCGGAGGCCGGCACTCGTTGCTCAGGTCGGGGCGTCCTCGGCGTCCTTGGGCGGGCGCGGGGCCCGCTTCGGGGCGGCGGCGAGCCGCGCCTCCAGCGCCTCGAGCCGCGCCTCGAGCTGCTCCTGCGCGAGCCGCGCCTTGGCCGCCATGGCCTGGACCGCGTCGAACTCCTCGCGCCGCACCAGGTTCATGCGGTCGAGCACGCGCTCGACCTGCTCGTGGATGCGGGTCTCGAGCTCGGCCCGCATGCCGGCGAGCGTCCCCAGCGCGCCGCTCGCGACGCGGGCGAGATCGTCGAACAGCCGGTTCTCGGTCGTCATGCTCGCCTCCTCGGCAAATGCGCCGCCGGCCCAGCATAGCGCAAGGCAGGCATCATTCGATCACCCGGTCGGCGCGGACGATCAGGCTTGGCGGGATGGTCAGGCCCAGCGCCTTCGCGGTCTTGAGATTGATGACCAGCTCGAACCTGGTCGGAAACTCGATCGGCAGGTCGCCGGGCGACGCGCCTTTCAGGATCTTGTCGATGTAGCCGGCAGCGCGCCGGAAATTCTCGTCGAACTTGACGCCGTAGCTCGCGAGCCCGCCAGCCTCGATGCCAGAGCGATCTTGGAAAACGAGCGGCACATGCGACGCCATCGTCAATTCGAGGAGGAGCGGCCGCACCGAGTTGAATAATCCGTTTCCCGGCACGATGAGGGCCTGAACTTTCGCTCCGACCAGACGCTGCAGCGACGCGCGGACTTCATCAATCGTTGACGCTTCGGCAATCACGATCTCGATCCCGCTTGCTTGCGCAGCAGAGGTGATTTCTTGCGTCGCGGGTCCCGCATCGGGACTCGACGGGTTGACGAGCAAGCCGATTCTGGCGACGCCGGGGATTGCGTCGCGCGTCAGTTCGACCAGCTTGCCAAACATTCGATCGACGAGTTGCGAAAGCCCCGTCACGCTACCGCCCGGATGCGCGTAGCTGGCGGCAAGGCGCGGGATTAAAGCGGGGGTCAGAATCGGGCAGACAATCGGCACGGACGGCGCCACGCTGTTCGCGGCGACGGCGGCGCTCGGCGACTGCGCAAGTATGACGTCCGGATTCGATTGCAGCAGTTCCCGGGCCAATCCCGGCAGCCGGCTTACGTCCCCGTCGGCGTCGCGCTCGTCGATGTCCAGCGTTTGGTCCGCGATATACCCGAGGCTCTTGAGCCCATCGCGCAATGCAGCGTAGCTGTCCGCAAACGCAGCCTTGCTCGGCAAGTTGAGAATGCCGAGCCGCGAGCGGCCTTGCGCCGCGCGCCGCGAACGGCAGCGCAGCCGCGATGCCGCCGAGCGCCGCGACGAAGTCCCGCCGTCTCATGCTGTCCTCCCCCAAGGCCCCGGCGAAAGATACCACATTGGATCATGCCGGTTCGGGCGGAATCGGCTATAAGGCCGTGCGTCCTTCGACTATGCGAGCTTTGCTCGCTCCGCTCAGGATGAGGGAATTTTCTTTATGCCATCGAAGATTTTCCTCACCCTGAGCGGAGCGAAGCGTAGTCGAAGGGCGCAGGATCGGTTTGCAGCGTGACATGACGCTGCCCTATCCCTTCACCGACCCGACGGCGCCGATCGCGCTGGCGCTGCACGTCCCCGAGTTCCACCTCTTCGGGCTCGACATCGGCCCGCTCGAGTTCGACATCCGCTGGTACGCGTTGGCATATATCGCCGGGCTCTTGACCGGGTGGCGCTATTGCCTGGCGCTGGTGCGGAAGCCGCCGCCGGTGGCGCGCGCGCTCGACATGGACGATTTCCTGGTGTGGGCGACGCTCGGCGTCGTGCTCGGCGGACGCAGCGGCTACGTGCTGTTCTATCGCCCGGCCTATTACCTCGATCATCCGAGCGAGATCCTGCAGGTGTGGCACGGCGGCATGTCGTTCCACGGCGGCGCGCTCGGCGTGCTGGTGGCGATGGTGCTGTTCTGCCGCCAGCGCAAGATCGCGCTCTTGGGCTTCGCCGACATCATCGCCTGCGCCGTGCCGATCGGCCTGTTCTTCGGCCGCATCGCCAACTTCATCAACGGCGAACTGTGGGGGCGGGTGAGCGACGTGCCCTGGGCCATGGTCTTCCCGTCCGACCCGGACCAGCTCCCGCGCCATCCGAGCCAGCTCTACGAAGCGACGTTCGAGGGGGCGGTGCTGTTCGTGGTGCTCTATTTGCTACAGCGTTCGGATTCGATGCGAAGGCGCCGCGGCACCCTCACCGGCGCGTTCCTGATCGGCTATGCGCTCGCCCGCATCGTCGGCGAGACCTTCCGCCAGCCCGACGCCAATCTGGGATTCCTCATCGTCGGCACCACCATGGGGCAGCTCCTGTCGCTGCCGCTCCTGCTGGGCGGCGCATTACTCGTTTGGTACGCATGGCGGAAACCCTTACCGGCGTGAGCGCGCCGCTCCTGGCGCATCTTGCCCGGCGCATCCGCGCCGCCGGCCCGATCAGCGTCGCCGCCTACATGGACGAGGCGCTGTTTCATCCGCGCTGGGGCTATTACGCGACGCGCGATCCGTTGGGCGCGGGCGGCGACTTCATCACCGCGCCCGAAGTGAGCCAGATGTTCGGCGAGCTGATCGGGCTGTGGTGCGCCGAGCTGTGGCGGCGCCTGGGCGCGCCCGGGCGCGTCACGCTGGTCGAGCTCGGCCCCGGCCGCGGCACGCTCATGCGCGACGCGCTGCGCGCGGCGCGGCTGGTGCCGGGCTTCAACGATGCGCTCGAATTGCACCTCGTCGAGCGCAGTCCGGTGCTGCGCGCGATGCAGGCCGACACGCTAGCGGGATTCGCGCCGCGCTGGCACGACGATCTCGCCACGGTACCGGCGGGACCGATGCTCCTCGTCGCCAACGAGTTCCTGGACGCGCTGCCGATCCGCCAGTTCGTGCGCGCCGCCGATTGCTGGCGCGAGCGCATGGTCGCGCTGGACGGCGACGCGCTCGCCTTCGCGCTCGATCCCGATCCCGCGACGGAGTCAAGCCTGCCGGACGCCGCGCCCGGCGCCATTCGCGAGACCAGTCATGCTGCACGCGCGATCGCCCGCGCGATCGGCGCGCGGCTCGCCCGCGACGGCGGCGCCGCGCTCATCATCGATTACGGCTACGGGCCGGGCGGGCTCGGCGAAACGCTCCAGGCGGTGCGCCGCCACGCCAGGCATGACGTGCTCGATGCGCCGGGGAGCGCCGACCTCACCGCCCATGTCGATTTCGCGGCCATCGCGGAGGCGGCGGGTTCGGCCGGCGCGCGCGTCGCGGGGCCAATGCCGCAGGGCGCGTTCCTGCGTGCGCTCGGCATCGAGGCGCGCGCCGCCCGGCTCCTGGCGATTGCATCGCCCGACCAGGCGGCGCTCATCCGCAGCGCCTGCCGGCGCCTCATCGATCCTGCCGGGATGGGGCTGCTCTTCAAGGTCATGGCGCTGGCCCATCCGGCCGCGCCTGCGCTCGCGGGCTTCGACGGGGAGGCGGCGTGATGTTGCGCCTGGCCGCGCTCGAGGCCGCGAACGTGCGCCACGCCTTCTTCACCCGCGCGGGTGGCGTCAGCGAAGGCATCTTCGCCGGGCTCAATTGCAGTCTCGGATCGGGCGACGATCGCGCCAAGGTCGCGGAGAACCAAGCCCGCGCGATGGCATCGCTCGGCCTCGCGCCGGACCGGCTGGTCACCGGCTACCAGGTCCATGGCAGCGCGGTCGCGCTGGTCGAGGCGCCGTGGCGGTACGAGGACCGGCCGCGGGTCGACGGGCTGGTGACGCTGCAGGGCGGCCTCGCGCTCGGCATCCTCACCGCCGATTGCGCCCCGGTGCTGTTCGCCGACCCGGCGGCGAAGCTGGTCGCCGCGGCGCATGCCGGCTGGCGCGGCGCCTTGGGCGGCATACTCGAGGCGACGCTCGGGGCCATGGAAGGAGCAGGCGCCGTGCGCGGTCGCGTCGTCGCCGGCATCGGCCCGTGCATCGGCGCGTCCTCCTACGAGGTCGGTCCCGAATTCCCGGCCGCGTTCCTGGCCGAGGACCAGGCCAACGCGCGCTTCTTCGCGGCCGCGCCGCGCGCCGGCCATGCGCTGTTCGATCTCGGGTCCTATGTCGAGGCCAAGCTGCGCCGGCTCGGCGTCGGCACGGTCGTGCGCACCGGCGGCGACACCTGCGCCGAGCCCGAGCGGTTCTTCTCCTATCGCCGCGCCTGCCTTGGCGGCGAGGGCCGATTCGGCCATCTCCTCTCCGCGATCGCGCTCCCGGCATAGGCAAGCCCATGCGCCGCCTGCTTCTCGCGCTCTCGCTGCTCGCTTCCGGCTGCCAGCCGGTGCCGCACCCCTTCGCCGACAACGTCGATCGACCCGCCGTCTCGGCCCTGCGACCGCGCGACAGCGCCGGGATTCTGGTGCTGCCGGTCGCGGGCGCGCCCGACCCGGCCGCTTCCGCCTTGGCCACGTCCCTGGCCGAGGCGTTGCGCCAGGCGGACGTGCCGGCAAGCACAGATGCCGGCAATCGTGGCAGCTTCCGCCTCGAGACCACAACGTCGGAAGAGCCGCTCGCACCCGGCCGGGCGCGCGTGACCTTGGCATGGTCGCTCAAGGCGGCCGACGGGGCGCAGCTCGGTGCCGGCGAAGCCACGCGGGACGCTGCCAGCGCCGCGTGGGAGAAGGGCGATCCGGACCTTGCTGCGGCACTTTCACACGATGCGGTGCGCGTGATCGCGCCGCTCGTCACCGGCGATGCGCCGGCCGCCGCGTCGGTTGGGCCGATTGTGGCGGTGCGCGCCGTCACGGGCGCGCCGGGCGATGGCGGCACCGCGCTCGCGAACGCCATCGGCGCGGCTCTGGGCCACGCCGGCGTCGAGGTCGCCGGTGGCGGCGCCAAGGCGCGCTTTGCGCTGTCTTGCGTGGTGGCGGTGTCGCCGCCCAAGGACGGCCAGCAGTCCGTCGCCGTGCGCTGGGTGCTGGCACTCTCCGAAGGCCGCGAGATGGGCCAGGTGAGCCAGCAGAACACGGTCCCGGCCGGCAGCCTCGACGGCGCCTGGGGAGACGTCGCCTACGCCGTCGCGGCCGCCGCCGCCCCCGAAATCGCGCTCCTCATCGAACGCGCGAAACTCGCCGCGCCCGAATTGCTCTAGACCTCGGAATTCACCGACGTGCCGATGGTGCTGAGCGCGTTGTTGATGTTGTTGCCGAGATACTGGGCCCCCGCGAAGATCGCCAACGCGATGCCGACCGCCAGCATGGCGTATTCGATCGAGGAGACGCCATCTTCGTTTCTGAAGAACTTTCCGAACATCGCTGCCGCCTGTTGACGATTGTTAACAAACGCAATTATATCGCAAGACCCGAAAAGGCGGATACGAATTCGCGGCCGATCGGCAATTTTGGATGGCGCGCGCGGCCGCTCCCCGAAGCCGGTTTACAGCCCGGGGACCCTTTGTTACAGTCCCGGCCGCTGGCCGGCGGGGTCGATCCGCGGCCGATCCCAGGCGACATCCGGCATGAAAATTCTCGCGTGCAACAGCAATCGCCCGCTCGCCGAGGCCATTTCCGCGTATCTCGACCTGCCGCTGACGAACGCGAGCGTGCGGCGCTTTTCCGACATGGAAGTGTTCGTCGAGATCCACGAGAACGTGCGCGGCGAGGACGTGTTCGTGATCCAGTCGACCTCGTTTCCCGCCAACGACAATGTCATGGAGCTGTTGGTCGCGCTCGATGCGCTGAAGCGCGGCTCGGCGCGGCGCACCACCGCGGTCGTGCCCTATTACGGCTATGCGCGCCAGGACCGGAAATCGGGGCCGCGCACGCCGATCTCGGCCAAGCTGGTCGCCAACATGATCACCGCCGCCGGCGCCGACCGGGTCCTGACGCTCGACCTCCACGCCGGGCAGATCCAGGGCTTCTTCGACATCCCGACCGACAACCTCTACGCCGAGCCGGTGTTCGTCAAAGACATCAAGGAGCGCTACGAGGGCAACGATCTGATGATCGTTTCGCCCGACGTGGGCGGCGTGGTGCGCGCCCGCAGCATCGCGCGCCGGCTCGACGCCGATCTCGCCATCATCGACAAGCGCCGCGAGCGCGCCGGCATGTCCGAGGTGATGAACATCATCGGCGACGTCGAGGGGCGGCGCTGCATTATGATCGACGACATCGTCGACAGCGCCGGCACGCTGTGCAACGCGGCCGAGGCCTTGATGGAGCGCGGCGCGCGCTCGGTCTCGGCCTATGTGACGCACGGCGTGCTCTCGGGCGGCGCGGTCGCGCGCGTCACCGCCTCGCCCCTGGCCGCGCTCGTCACCACCGACAGCATCGCCGCGACCGAGGCGGTGCGGGTGGCCAAGAACATCCGCCGCCTCACCATCGCGCCCTTGATGGCCGAGGCGATCCAGCGCATCAGCGACGAACGCTCGGTCTCGAGCCTGTTCGACTAGGACCAAGGCACCAAGGAGAAGCATAGGATGGCCGACCTCATCACCTTGCGCGTCACGCCGCGCGACAGCGCCGGGAAGGGCGCCGCCCGCGCATCGCGCCGGGAAGGCCGCGTGCCCGGCATCATCTACGGCGACGGCAAGCCGCCGGTGCTGATCTCGGTCGATCCGCGCGAGCTGTCGCGCGTAGCCGATCGCGAAGGCTTCCTCGCCCGGCTCCTCGAGGTCGAGCTCGACGGCGCCAAGCAGCGCACGCTGCCGCGCGAGGTGCAGCGCCATCCCGCGTCCGACAAGCCGCTCCATGTCGATTTCATGCGCGTCGGGGCGGGCAGCCGGATCACCGTCGCCGTGCCGGTGCATTTCGTCGATCAGGACAAGGCCCCGGGCTTGCGCCGCGGCGGCCTCCTCAACGTGGTGCGGCACGAGATCGAGCTGGTGTGCAACGTCGACGCCATCCCCGATTTCCTCACCGTCAGCCTCGACGAGCTCGACATCGGCGACAGCGTGCATATCAGCGCCGTGACCCTGCCGCCCGGCACGCGCGTCACCATCACCGGGCGCGACTTCACCATTGCCTCGATCGCGTCGCCGACCGCGGTGCGCGAAGAGCAGGCGGCGGCAGCGGCTGCAGCCGCGGCGGCGGCGGCAGCGGCAGCGGCGGGCATCACGACCGAAGTGCCGGTGGCGGGCGCGCCGGGCGCGGTCCCGGGCGCCGCTCCGGGTGCGGCTCCTGGTGCGGCCCCAGGTGCGGCACCGGGCGCGGCAGCGCCGGCCG
>DATNID010000003.1:0-49266 GCA_035604615.1 Allostellaceae bacterium
CGCCGCGCTCGCCACCCGGCTCGACCAGGCGCTCGGCCGGGCGCCCGAGCCGCTGTCGCCGCCGCCGCCGCCGCCGCTGCGCTGGACCCGGCGCCGCTTCGCCGAGCCGATCGCCGCGCCGGCGGATATTCATGCCGCGACATCCGGGCTGATCGACGCGCTGTGCCGGCGTCTCGCCGCCGATGGCGCCGGCGCGCGCCGGCTCGAGCTCACGCTCTATCGCGTCGACGGCACGCCGGTGGCGGCGCGGGTCGGCACCGCGCGGCCGAGCCGCGAGCCGCGCCATCTGCTGCGCCTCATCGAGGAGCGGCTCGGCGACCTCGATCCTGGCCTCGGCATCGAGGACATGCTGCTCGCTGCGACGCTTGCCGAGAGCCAGGCCCCGGCCCAGCTCGCCTTCGCGCGCGGCCCCGAAGATGGAGGCGACGATCTCGCCGCGCTGGTCGACCGTCTCGCCGTGCGTCTCGACGACAATGCGGTGGGGCGGCCGCTCCTGGCGGAGAGTCATTGGCCGGAGCGCGCGGTGCGCTTCGTGCCGCCGCTCGACGTTTCCATCGGCGCGCGGCGTCGCGGCGCGCCGCGGCCGGTGCGCTTCCTGCGCCATCCCGAGCCGGTCGAGGCGGTGGCGCCGGTGCCCGACGATCCGCCGCTGATGTTCCGCTGGCGCAAGGTCATGCACCGCGTGCGCCGCGCCGACGGGCCGGAGCGCATCGCCGGCGAGTGGTGGCACGGCTGGAGCGAGCTGCGCGACTACTACCGCGTCGAGGACCGCGAGGGCCGCCGCTTCTGGCTCTACCGCTCGGGCCTCCATCGCGCCGACGCGCCGGCGCGCTGGTACCTCCACGGAGTGTTCGCGTGAGCGCATACGCCGAGCTCGAGGTTACCAGCAACTTCTCCTTCCTGCGCGGCGCGTCCCATCCCGAGGAATTGGTCGCCGAGGCGCAGGCGCTCGGCCACCGCGCCATCGCCATCGCCGACCGCAACTCGCTCGCCGGCGTGGTGCGCGCCCACCGCGCCGCGCGCGAGCACGGCATGCGGCTGGTGGTCGGCTGCCGTCTCGTGCTCGAGGACGGGGCGGAGCTGCTGTGCTTTCCCACCGACCGTGCCGCCTATGGCCGATTGTGCCGCCTGCTCACGCGCGGCAAGCGCCGCGCCAAGAAAGGCGAATGCCGCCTCGGCTACGGCGACGTGGTGGAGCACGGCGCGGGGCAGATATTGATCGCGCTGCCGCCCGATGCGCCTGACGCCGCCTTCGAGCGCTTCCTCCTTCGCCTCGCCGCGGATTTTCCCGGCGCTTCCTATCTCGCTGCGCGGCATCTCTATCGCGGCGACGATCTGCGGCGCATCCATCGCCTGGACCGGCTCGCCGCGCGCACGGGCGTGGCGCTGGTCGCGACCAACGACGTGCTCTATCACCGTCCGGAGCGGCGCCGGCTGCAGGACGTGGTGACCTGCATCCGCGAGGGCTGCACCCTGGCCGCCGCCGGGTTTCGCCTCATCGCCAACGCCGAGCGCCACCTGAAGCCGCCCGAGGAGATGGCGCGGCTGTTCCGCGACCACACGTCCGCGCTGGCGCGCACGCTCGAGATCGCCGCGCGCTGCCGCTTCAGCCTCGACGAGCTGCGCTACGAATATCCCGACGAGGGCGACGGGCTGCCGCCGCAGGCGCGGCTCGAGCGCCTGACGCGCGCGGGCGCGGGCGCGCGCTATCCCGAGGGCGTGCCGGACAAGGTCGAGCGCCAGCTCGCGCACGAGCTCGCGCTCGTCGCGGAGCTCGGCTACGCGCCCTATTTCCTCACCGTCCACGACATCGTGCGCGAGGCGCGCGCGCGCGGCATCCTGTGCCAAGGGCGCGGCTCGGCGGCCAATTCCGCGGTGTGCTATTGCCTCGGCATCACCTCGGTCGATCCCGCGCGCCTCGATCTGCTGTTCGAGCGCTTCATCAGCGCCGAGCGCGGCGAGCCGCCCGACATCGACGTCGATTTCGAGCACGAGCGGCGCGAGGAGGTGATCCAGTACATCTACGGCAAATACGGCCGCGACCGCGCCGCGCTCGCCGCCACCGTGATCTCCTACCGCTCCAAGAGCGCGATCCGCGAGGTCGGCAAGGTGCTGGGGCTCTCCGAGGACGTGACCGGCGCGCTCGCCGGCACGGTGTGGGGCTGGGGTTCGCGCTCGGACCCCGTCGCCGAGCGCCACGTGCGCGAGACGGGATTGGACCCGGCCGATCCGACCCTGCGCCTGACGCTCGATCTCGCGCACGAGCTGTTGGGCTTCCCGCGCCACCTCTCGCAGCATGTTGGCGGCTTCGTCATCACGCGCGGGCCGCTCGAGGAGACGGTGCCGATCGAGAACGCGGCGATGGAGGATCGCACCGTCATCGAGTGGGACAAGGACGATCTCGACGCGCTCGGCATGCTCAAGATCGACGTGCTCGCGCTCGGCATGCTGAGCTGCATCCGCCGCGCCTTCGACATGATCCGGCGTCACAAGGGCGAGGATTGGACGCTCGCCACCGTGCCGGCCGAGCTGCCGGAGATCTACGACATGCTGTGCCACGCCGATTCCGTCGGCGTGTTCCAGGTCGAGAGCCGCGCCCAGATGAGCATGCTGCCGCGCTTGAAGCCGCGCTCGTTCTACGACCTCGTGATCGAGGTGGCGATCGTGCGGCCGGGTCCCATCCAGGGCGACATGGTGCACCCCTATTTGCGCCGCCGCTCCGGGCTCGAGCCGGTGGCCTATCCCTCCGATGCGTTGAAGGCTGTGCTCGGCAAGACCTTGGGCGTGCCGCTGTTCCAGGAGCAGGCGATGCGCATCGCCATCGTCGCCGCGGGATTCACGCCCGCCGAGGCCGACCGGCTGCGCCGCGCCATGGCGACCTTCCGCCACAGCGGCGAGATCCACCGCTTCCGCCAACTCTTCCTCGATGGCATGGCGCGGAACGGCTACGACGCCGCCTTCGCCGCGCGCTGCTTCCAGCAGATCGAGGGCTTCGGCGAATACGGCTTCCCGGAATCGCACGCGGCAAGCTTCGCGCTCCTCGTTTATGTCTCGGCCTGGATCAAGCGCTTCCATCCCGAGATCTTCGCGGCCGCGCTCTTGAACAGCCAGCCGATGGGCTTCTACGCGCCGGCGCAGATCGTGCGCGACGCCGCCGAGCACGGCGTCGAACTCCGCCCCGTCGACGTCAATCTCAGCGACTGGGACTGCACCATCGAGGACGGGGCTTTGCGCCTCGGCCTGCGCCAGGTGAAGGGGCTCGCGCTGGCCGATGCCGCGCGCCTCGTCGCCGCGCGCGGGACGCCCTATCGCACGCCGGGCGAGATCATGCGCCGCGCGGGGCTCAAGCGCGGCGCGATGGAGCGGCTCGCCGCGGCGGACGCGTTCCGCTCGCTGGGTCTCGACCGGCGCCAGGCGCTGTGGGCGGTCGAGGGCCTGGACGACGCCGCGCCGCCGCTTCTCGCGTGCCTCGAGGATGACGGCGCGCCCGAGGCGGCGCTGCCGGCGATGGCGCTGGGCGAGCATGTCGCCAACGATTACGTGACGCTCGGCCTCTCCTTGAAGCGCCATCCGCTGGCGCTGTTGCGCCGCGAGCTCGATCCCTTCGGCATCGTCCCGGCGGCGCGGCTCAAGGAACTTCACCCCGGCCGCCGCGTCCGGGTCGCGGGGCTGGTGCTGGTGCGCCAGCGCCCGGGCAGCGCCAGCGGCGTCATCTTCATGACCCTCGAGGACGAGAGCGGCGTCGCAAACCTCGTTGTTTGGCCGCCGGTGTTCGAGCGCTTCCGCCGCACCGTCATGACCGGCCGCCTGATCGAGTGCGACGGCAGGCTGCAGCGCGAGGGCGAGGTGATCCACGTCATCGCCGAGCGCATGACCGACCGCACCGCGCTGCTCCACCGCCTCGCCCACGGCGAGGCGCTCCCCGTCGCGAGCCGCGATTTCCACTGAGTCAGCGCGCGGCGAGCGCGGCGGCGAGCTTGCGGTAGAGCGGTTTGGGGTGGGCTGCCTTGGGCGGCATGCGGCCGATCTCGTCGGCGGCGCGCGCGAGCTGTTCCAGCACCTCGTGCCGCGCCGACGCCGGCACGCGCGCCCTCCGGCCGCGATAAGAGCCGATCATGGCCTCGATCGCGAGCGGCAGGCGCCGCGCATCGATGCTGCCGTCGCCATGGCGATAAGGCAGCTTCCACGTCGCCGGCTTGCCCTCGTCGCCGACATAGGCGAAAGACGATGCAGGCAGGTGGTATTTCGGATGCAGCAGCGGCGCGTCCGCGGCCATCGCGGGCAAGATGAGCAAGCCAGCAAAGATGACCGCAAGGATGCTCGTGCTCCGCACGTGCCGTTCTCCCGCGCAGGAAAGCTCGCTTGACAATAATCCGGCAGGCCGGACGATGAAATGGCGGCATCGGCACGGTGCGTCCTTCGACTTCGCGCGATAGGCGCGCTCCGCTCAGGGTGAGGGCTCATCGCGGATGGCATCGACACTGCACCTCATCCTGAGCGGAGCGGGCAAAGCCCGCGCAGTCGAAGGACGCACGGCCTAGACGTATGTCCTGGGTCCATCCCGAAGCGCTTCCGCCACCCGATGCGCTGCGCCGGGCGGTGCAGGATGCCTATCGCGAGGACGAGGCGCACGCGGTCGAACGTATTCTCGCCGCCGCCGAGATCGCGCCCTCGGTAAAGAGCCGCATCGCCGCCGCCGCGCGCCGCCTCGTCGCCGAGGCGAGGACGCGCCGCCATGGCGGCGGCGGGATCGACGTGTTCCTGTCGGAATACCGGCTGTCGTCGCAGGAAGGGATCGCGCTCCTCTGTCTCGCCGAAGCGCTGTTGCGCATTCCCGACGCGGCCACAATCGACCGCCTCATTCGCGACAAGCTCGCGCCGGCCGACTGGGCGCGGCATCTGGGTCATTCGCAATCGCTCTTCGTCAACGCCTCGACCTGGGCGCTGATGCTGACCGGCCGTCTCGTCGCCGAGCCCAGCGCGCATGATTGGGGCGCGGTGGTGCGCCGCCTGGTCGCCCGCTCGGGCGAGCCGGTGGTGCGCCAAGCCGTGACCGGCGCCATTCGCATCCTGGCGCGTCAGTTCGTGATGGGCCGAACCATCGAGGAGGCGCTCGCCCGCGCGCGTCCGGCCGAGCGCAAATCCTACCGCCATTCCTACGACATGCTGGGCGAGGCGGCGCGCACCGCTGCCGACGCGGCAAAATATTTCGCGCGCTATCGCGAGGCGGTGGCCGCGATCGGCGCCAGCACGAAACGCACCGACGTGCGCGCCGCGCCCGGCCTCTCGGTGAAGCTGTCGGCGCTTCATCCGCGTTACGAGGAAGGCCAGCGCGCGCGCGTCATGGAAGAGCTGCCGCCGCTGCTCCTGACCCTTGCGCAAGAAGCGCGGGCGGCCGGCATCGGCCTCACCATCGACGCCGAGGAGGCCGACCGGCTCGAGCTTTCGCTCGATCTCATCGCCGGGCTTGCCGCCGCGCCGGAGCTTGGCGGGTGGGACGGGCTCGGGTTAGCGGTGCAGGCCTACCAGAAGCGCGCGCTGCCGCTCATCGACTGGCTCGCCGATCTGGCGCGGCGCACCGGGCGCCGGCTCATGGTGCGCCTCGTCAAGGGTGCCTATTGGGACAGCGAGGTGAAGCGCACCCAGGAGCGCGGGCTCGACGGCTACCCGGTCTTCACCCGCAAGCTCGCGACCGACGCCTCTTATCTCGCCTGCGTCAAGCGGCTGTTCGCCGAGCCCGAAGCGTTCTTCCCGCAATTCGCGACCCACAACGCGCACAGCGTCGCCGCGGTGCGCGCCCTCGCCGGGCGCAATCGCGCGTTCGAGTTCCAGCGCCTCCACGGCATGGGCGAGGCGCTCTATGACCAGATCGTCGCGCCCGACCTGCCGTGCCGCGTCTATGCGCCCGTCGGCGGGCACGAGGATCTGCTGGCCTATCTGGTGCGGCGCCTCCTGGAGAACGGCGCCAACACCTCGTTCGTCAACCGGCTCGTCGACGACGCGGCGCCGGTCGAGGAGATCGTCGCCGATCCGCTCGAGCGCCTCGCCTCCTTGCGCGCCAAGCCGCATCCGCGCATCCCGCTGCCGCGGGATCTCTACGGCGCCGAGCGGCGCAATTCGCACGGCATCGACCTCGCCGATCCCGGCGCGCTGGCGCGGCTCGCCGATGCGCTCGCCGCATCGGCGGAACCGTGGCGCGCGGCGCCGATCGTCGCCGGGGTCGAGCGCGAGGGTGCATCGCGCGAGGCACGCGACCCCGCCGACCGCGCGCGCATCGTGGGACGCGTGGTCGAGGCCGACGACCGCGCCGCCGAGGAGGCGCTGGCGTCGGCCGCCGCCGCGGCGCCGCGCTGGAACGAAATGCCGGCCGGGGAGCGCGCCGCCGCGCTCGACCGCGCCGCCGACCTCATGGAAGTGCGCATGCCGGCGCTGATGGCGCTGATCGTGCGCGAGGGCGGCCGCATCCTGCCGGACGCGCTTTCCGAAGTGCGCGAGGCGATCGATCATTGCCGCTATTACGCCGCCCGCGCGCGCGCCGAGTTCGCGCAGCCGCTCGAGCTGCCGGGGCCCACCGGCGAGCGCAATCTCCTGGCGTTCCAGGGGCGCGGCGTTTTTCTCTGCATCTCGCCGTGGAACTTTCCGCTCGCGATCTTCACCGGTCAGATGGCGGCCGCGCTCGCCGCCGGCAACGCGGTGATCGCCAAGCCGGCCGAGGCGACGCCGCTGGTCGCCGCCACGGCAGTGCGCCTGATGCACGAGGCGGGCGTGCCGGCGGACGCTCTGCATCTGCTGCCCGGCGACGGGGCGAAGCTCGGCGCGCGGCTCATCGCGGACCAGCGCGTCGCCGGCGTTGCCTTCACCGGCTCGACCGAGACCGCCGCGATCATTGCGCAGCAGCTTGCCGCGCGCGGCGGGCCGCTCGTTCCCTTCATCGCCGAGACCGGCGGCCAGAACGCGCTGATCGCGGATTCATCGGCGCTCCCCGAACAGCTCGTCCAGGACGTGATCACGTCGGCTTTCGACAGCGCCGGCCAGCGCTGCTCGTCGCTGCGCGTCCTCTTCGTCCAGGACGTGATCGCCGACCGCGTTCTGGCGATGCTCGCGGGCGCGATGCAGGAGCTCGTTATCGGCGACTCGGCCTTCATTGCGACCGACATCGGGCCGGTGATCGACGACGAGGCGAAGGCGATGCTCGAGGCGCATTCCCGGCACATGGCGCGCGAGGGGCGCCTCATCTGCGAACTGAAGCTGCCGCCGCGCGCCGCGTCCGGCAGCTTCTTCGCGCCGCGCGCCTTCGAGATCCCGGCGCTGGCACTGCTTCAGCGCGAGGTGTTCGGGCCGATCCTCCATGTCGTGCGGTGGCACGGCGACCGGCTCGACGACGTGCTGGATGCCATCGACGCGACCGGCTACGGCCTGACGCTCGGCATTCACAGCCGCATCGACGAGACCGTGCGCGCGATCCACCAGCGCCTGCGGGTCGGCAACGCCTACGTCAACCGCAGCATGATCGGCGCGGTGGTGGGAGTGCAGCCGTTCGGGGGCGAGCGTCTCTCGGGCACCGGGCCCAAGACCGGCGGCCCGCATTATCTCCACCGCTTCGCGACCGAGCGGCTCTTGTCGATCGACACCACCGCGGCCGGCGGCAATGCCAGCCTGCTGTCGCTCCAGGACGACGAGGACCCTTAAGGCGTCGCTGCGGCCTGCCGCGGGCGGACCTCGATCGCGGCCGCGCGGCGCGTCCCGGCGCCGTCCTCGGCGATCAATCGCTCGGTCAACTTCCGCATGTGGACGCGGTTGGCGTCCGACGCGATGTCGACGAGGCCCTGCTCGCCGAATTCGTTGAGGCGAGCCTGCTGCGCCTCGACCATTGCCTTGTCCTCGAGGAAGGTGGGAGCGATCTCCTGGTAGAGCTGCTCGGTCGCCTCGGGCTCGTTCTGGCGGTAGCCGTTGGCCGCCGACCAGAAATAGAAGCACGAGGTTTCGGTCTCGGGCGTCAGGCCATGGAACAGGCGGAACTGGAACCCGCCCTCGCGCTTTCCGCCATAGGCGCCGGTATCGACGTCGGCGGCACCGGTCCATTGCAGGATGCTCGAGGGCGCGACCCATTCGAACTCCTGCCAGCGGTCGATGCGGCCCTTGAAGCCGGCGGCCCGCACATAGGACGGCGGCGGCAGCGAGTTGCGCATCCAGCGCTCGAACTTGAGGCCGTTCGCGGTGCGCGTGGTCTTCATCTCGGCATCGACATGGGCCGATGGGTTCCCACCCACCGTCTTCGCATGGAGATAGCCCAGATGCGTCAGGTCCATCAGGTTGTCGACCATGAGCATGTAATTGCCCTTGATCGGCATGACCGCGTGCTTGTTGGGCCACTGGCCGGGATTGTCGTGATAGGGAAAGTCGACGATCTTGTTGGCGTCGGCCGAGGCGGCGTCGCCCATCCAGACCCACAGGAACTGGTTCTTCTCGACCACGGGATAGGAGCGGACCCTGGCGTCGTCGGGAATGCGGGTCTGTCCCGGCACGTGGACGCAGCGCCCGTCGCCGGCGATGATCAGGCCGTGATAGCCGCACTGGATGCCGCGCTCCACGACGGTGCCTTCCGACAAGGGGGCAGCGCGATGGCAGCAGCGGTCGGCCAGCGCGGCGGCGCGGCCGGACCCGTCGCGGAACAGCACGATCGGCTCGTTGCAAATGCGGCGCGCGAGCGGCGACCCCGCGACCTCGTCGCTCCACGCGGCGACGTACCAGGCGTTGCGAATGAACATCGTGCGTTCTCCTGCCGGATGTGACGGGCGCGTCGTTCTTGGTCTTGAGGCTCAAGTCTAGGCGCGAAAGCGCGCCGGGAAAAGCCCGTGCTATAATGCCTCGATGCCGCACGACATCGTCGCCTCGGTCTGCCCGCACGACTGCCCCAGCGTATGTGCGCTAACGGTCGAGCGACTCGACAGCCGCACCATCGGCCGCGTGCGCGGCGCCGAGCACGGCTATACCGCGGGCGTCGTGTGCGCCAAGGTCGCGCGCTACGCCGAGCGCCAGCACCATCCCGGCCGCCTCGCGACGCCGCTGCGCCGCCTCGGCGGCAAGGGCGAGGGACGGTTCGCGCCGCTCGCATGGGACGACGCGCTCGACGAGGTGGCGGAGCGCTTCGCCCGCGCGGCGCAGCGCCTCGGCTCCGAGACGGTGTGGCCGTTCTTCTATGCCGGCACCATGGGCCTCATCCAGCGCGACGGCATCGAGCGGCTGCGCCACGTCATGCGCTACTCGCGCCAGCATTCGACATATTGCAACACGCTGTCGGATTCCGGCTGGCTCGCCGGCGCCGGCGTAAAGCGCGGTGTCGACGCGCGCGAGATCGCGCATTCGGACCTGGTGGTGATGTGGGGCGGCAATCCGGTCTCGACCCAGGTCAATCTGATGAGCTGGATCACCCGCGCGCGGAAGGAGCGCGGCGCGCCTTTCGTGGTGGTCGATCCCTACCGCACGCCCACCGCCGAGGTCGCCGACATCCATCTCATGCCGCGGCCGGGGACCGACGGCGCGCTCGCCTGCGCCGTCATGCATGTCTTGTTCGCAGAGGGCTTCGCTGACCGCCCGTATCTTGCGCAATACACCGACGGCGCCGACGCGCTCGAGGCGCATGTCGCGACCCGCGATCCCGCCTGGGCCGAGGCAATCACCGGCATTCCGGCGGACGAGATCGTCTCCTTCGCGCGCCTCTGGGGCCGCACCCAGCGCAGCTTCCTGCGCATCGGCTACGGCTTCTCGCGCAGCCGCAACGGCGCGGCGCAGCTCTTCGCCGCGAGCTGCCTTCCCGCCGTGACCGGGGCGTGGCAGTACGAGGGCGGCGGCGCGCTCTATTCGCAGGCCGGCCTTTATCACGTGCTCGATCGCACCTTGATCGAGGGGCTCGACCGCTGCGACACCAGCATCCGCATGCTCGATCAGTCGCGCATTGGCGCCATCCTCACCGGCGACACGCGCGACCTGGGCGATGGGCCGCCGGTCACGGCGATGCTGGTGCAGAACACCAATCCGATGGTGGTGGCGCCGGAATCGCACAAGGTCAGGAACGGCATGGCGCGCGAGGATTTCTTCCTGTGCGTCCACGAGCAGTTCATGACCGAGACCGCCGCCATGGCCGACATCGTGCTGCCGGCGACGACCTTCCTCGAGCACGACGACATCTACATCGCGGGAGGCCACACCGCGCTCCAGGTTGCGCGCCAGGTGATCGAGCCCTACGCCGAGGCGCGCTCGAACCATGTCGTCATCTGCGCGCTGGCCAAGCGGCTCGGCGCCGAGCATCCCGGCTTCGCGATGACGGAATGGGAAATGATCGAGCATGCGCTCGCGACATCGGGCCTGCCCGACGCGGCGGCGATCCACGCACAAGGCGGCCACGACATGGCGTTGCCCTTCGCCGACTCGCATTTCCTCACCGGATTCGGCCACGCCGACAAGCGCTTCCACTTCCGCGCCGACTGGGCCGCGATCGGGCCGGACCACGAGGCCCTGCCGCCGCTCCCCGACCACGTCGCGGCGATCGATCCCGTGACGGCCGAGCATCCTTTCCGCATGATCGCGCCGCCGGCGCGCTCGTTCCTCAACACCTCGTTCAACAACACGCCGACCGGGCTCGCGCGCGAGGGCCGTCCCACCGTGCGCGTCCATTCCGCCGACCTGGCTGCGCTCAAGATCGAGGCGGGCGGGCGCGTGCGGCTCGGCAACGCGCGCGGCTCGGTCGTGCTCCACGCCGAAGCCTTCGACCATGTGCAGCGCGGCGTGCTGGTGGTCGAAGGCATCTGGCCCAACGCTGCCTTCGAGGAAGGGATCGGTATCAACGCCCTGACCAGCGCCGACCCCGGTCTCCCCAACGGCGGCGCCGTTTACCACGATACCGCGGTGTGGGCGCGGCCGGCGTGACTCCAGAGTGGAGACGCGGTCTCTCCGTCGCCATATAATCGCTCCATGGACGACAAGCGGGATGGCAAGTCGGTCCCGGCCGCGGGCCCCAGCGCCGAGGTCGAATCGTTCCTGCGCCGGGTCGCGGCGATGCCGGCGGCGCGGCCGACGCGTGGACGCGGGCGGCTCGTCTTTGCCATGGATGCCACTGCCAGCCGCGGCCCCACCTGGGACCGCGCCTGCCGCCTCCAGGGCGAGATGTTCGAGGCGACGTCCGCGCTCGGCGGGCTCGAGGTGCAGCTCGTCTTCTATCGCGGCTTCGACGAGTGCAAGGCGAGCAAGTGGCTCTCCACCGCGGCACAGCTCCACCGTGCCATGAGCGCGGTCTCCTGCGTCGGCGGCCAAACGCAGATCGCGCGCGTCCTCGGCCATGCCATCTCGGCGGCGCGGTCGGGACAGGTGAACGCGCTCGTTTTCGTGGGCGACGCGATGGAGGAATCGCTGGACGAGCTCCTGGGCCTCGCCGGCGAGCAGGCGCTCCTGGGCGTGCCGGCCTTCATCTTCCACGAGGGCGGCGATCCGATCGCGGCGCGCGCCTTCAAGGAGATCGCGCGCGTGACGCGCGGCGCCTATTGCCCGTTCGACGCCGGCAGCGCCGAGCAGCTGCGCGCGCTCCTGGGCGCGGTCGCCGCCTATGCCGCCGGCGGGCGCAAGGCGCTCGCCGATTACGGCAAGCGCGCGGGCGGTGCGGCGCTGCTGCTGACGCGGCAAATCGGCGGCACGACATAGGCTCTGCGGCGGAGGACGGTTTTGCCCTTCTTCATCGGCGGCGTCTTGCTTCTTCTGGTTCTGGTCGTCGCCGGTCGCGCCTTCGTCAACGCCGATCCGCAGAAGCTCCTCCGCTTCTTCCGCCTGTTCGCCATCAGCATCGGCGCGATCGGGGCGGCGGCGCTGCTGATCCTGCTCATCGCCAGCGAGCGACTCGGGTCGGCGCTGGCGCTTGTCGGATTTCTCGCGCCGGTCCTGCTCCGCGGCAAGGCGATATGGCGGCGCTGGCAGACCGCTTCCGGCCCGTCGCCGGGGAACGTCTCGGAGATCGAGACCGAGTATCTGCGCATGCGGCTCGACCACGACACCGGCGCGATGAGCGGCACGGTGCGGCGTGGCCGCTTCGCTGGCCGCCGTCTCGACGAGCTGGCCGAGCCCGAGCTGGTCGAGTTCTGGCGCGAATGCCGCATCGGCGACGAAGCGTCCGCCCGGCTGATGGAGAGCTATCTCGACCGGCTCCGCCCGGACTGGCGCGACTCGACCGAGGGCGGCGAGGATGCGCGCGCGCGGCCCGGTCCCCGCACCACGGCCGACTCGATGACGCGGGAAGAGGCCTTGGCGGTGCTCGGTCTGCAAGCCGGCGCCGACGCGGCCGCGATCAAGAAGGCGCACCGCGAGCTGATGATGAAGCTCCACCCCGATCAGGGCGGCTCGAACTACCTGGCGGCCAAGATCAACCGCGCCAAGGAGGTGCTGCTCGACTGAACGGCCGCGACAGGACGTCTATCGGGGGCTGCGGCTTTCGCGCTATGTATGGCAAGACGCGCGCTCCCGGGAACAAGACCCGCCTCCTTCCCGTTATACCCCGGCTCGCCCAAGGACAAGGCATGACACACGGCATACGCAAGGCGGTCTTCCCGGTCGGCGGCCTCGGCACGCGGTTCCTGCCCGCCACCAAGGCGATGCCCAAGGAGATGCTGCCCGTCGTCGACAAGCCGCTCATCCAATACGCGGTCGAGGAGGCGCAGGCCGCCGGCATCGAGCAGTTCATCTTCGTGACCGGCCGCTCCAAGGCCGCAATCGAGGATCATTTCGACCACTCCTACGAGCTCGAGACCACGCTCAGGGAGCGCAACAAGGGTGCGCAGTTCGCGGCCGTCACATCATGGCTTCCCGAACCCGGGCAAATCGCGTACACGCGCCAGCAGGAGCCGCTGGGTCTCGGCCACGCGGTGCTGTGCGCCAAGAACCTGGTCGGCGACGAGCCGTTCGCGGTGCTGCTCGCCGACGATCTCATCCTGTCCGCGACGCCGTGCCTCCAGCAGATGGTCGAGGAGCATCGCTGGCTCGACGGCAACTATGTCGCCGTCATGGACGTGCCGCGCGAGCACACCAGCCGCTACGGCATCCTCGACATCGCCGAGGATGACGGCCACCTGGTCAAGGTGAAGGGCGTGGTCGAGAAGCCCGATCCTGCCGCCGCGCCCTCGACCCTCAGCATCATCGGCCGCTATATCCTCCAGCCCGACGTGTTCGAGCATCTCGAGCGCACCACGCGCGGCGCGGGCGGCGAGATCCAGCTCACCGACGCGCTGGCGCAAATGATCGGCCGGAACCGGCGCCCCTTCATGGGCTTGCGCTTCGAGGGCACGCGCTTCGATTGCGGCGACAAGGTCGGGTTCCTGCAAGCCAACATCGCCTTCGCGCTGGCGCGGCCCGAAATGGCTGAGGACGTGCGCCGCATCCTCGCGGAATATTGCTGAGCGATCGATTCCATGATGACGCGTGACGGCGCCGCCGCCTGCCATCGGTTCGATCCGACCATCCTGCGCGAATACGACATCCGCGGCGTGGTCGGCGAGACGCTCGGCCCCGAGGACGCGCGCGCGATCGGGCGCAGCTACGCGTGCGTGCTTGCGAGCGCGGGCGGGCGGTGCGTGGCGGTCGCCCGCGACGGGCGGCTTTCCTCGCCGGAGCTCGAGGCGGCGCTGGTCGACGGGCTCGCCGGCGCCGGCATCGATGTCTTGCGCGTCGGGCTCGGACCGACGCCGATGCTCTATTTCGCGGTCCACCATCTCGGGGTCGATGGCGGGCTCATGGTGACGGGCTCGCACAACCCGCCCAACTACAACGGCTTCAAGATGATGCTCGGCAAGAAGCCGTTCTTCGGCGCCGACATCACCAACCTTGGCGCGATCGCCGCCGCGGGACGCTTTCCCGCCGGCAAGGGCAGGATCGAAGAGCGCTCGGTGCTGGACGACTATGTCGCGCGCCTGCTCGCGGACTATCGCGCCGGCAAGGAATTGCGCGTCGCCTGGGACGCCGGGAACGGCGCCACCGGCGAGGTGCTGCGGCGCCTGACCGATCGTCTTCCCGGCCGGCATTTCCGCCTCAACGACACTATCGACGGAACCTTCCCGGCCCATCACCCCGATCCGACCGAGCCCAAGAACCTAATGCAGCTTCAGGAGCTGGTGGTGCGCGAGCGCTGCGATCTCGGCATCGCCTTCGACGGCGACGGCGACCGCATCGGCGTGGTCGACGGCAAGGGCCGCATCCTGTGGGGCGACCAGTTCATGGTGCTGCTGGCGGGCGAGGTGCTGGCCGCGCATCCCGGCGCCACCATCATCGCCGACGTGAAGGCGAGCCAGGTGCTGTTCGACGAGATCGCGCGCATGGGCGGCAGGCCGCTGATGTGGCGCACCGGCCATTCGCTCATCAAGAGCAAGATGGCCGAGATCGGAGCGCCGCTCGCCGGCGAGATGAGCGGCCACATCTTCTATGGCGACCGCTATTACGGTTTCGACGACGCGCTCTACGCCGCGATCCGGCTCATGGGCATCGTCGCGAACGGGACCGAGAGCCTCGCCGCGCTGCGCGACCGGCTGCCCGCGGTGGTGAACACGCCGGAGCTGCGCTTTCCCTGCGAGGAAAGCCGCAAGGTCGCGGTGATCGACGAGGTGCGCGCGCGCCTGCTGCACGCATGCGCCGACATGAGCGATATCGACGGCGTGCGCGTCAAGACGGCGGACGGATGGTGGCTATTGCGCGCTTCCAATACCCAGGACGTGCTGGTGGCGCGCGCCGAGGCCAGGGACGAGCCCGGCCTCGCGCGGCTGAAGCTGCTGTTGTGCGATCAGTTGCGCCAAAGCGGCATTACGCCGCCTGACTTCTAAACTACTTCACCGCCGCCATCTGGGTCGCGTCGGGAGCGATCACGGAGCAGGATTTATGCTTGCGCTGTAGCGCGTGGCAGGCCGCTAACGCTTCATGGTGGCTGAAATGCGTGACGCGGGCGCGATACGCCTTGTCCCGCTCGGCGCGCGGCGGCGCCACCGCCACGGCGAAATGTCCGCGCGGCGAGGGCAGACGCTGCAGCGCTTGGACTGCGGCGCGCTCGGCCGCTTCCTGCTGCGTGAAGGCGCCGACCTGGATGCTCCAGCGCTCGGCGGCGCGGATGTGGCGTTCGGAGCGCTGCTCGCGCGCGCCGACATCGGTCGCGGCCTCGGCCTTGCCCACCGGCGACAGCGCGGCGAGCGCGCGGCCGGCGCGATGCGCCAAGGTCTCGCGTCCTTCGCCGGGCGACTCGTCCTCGACGATCTGGGTGTCCGGGCCGGATGGCCGCTCGAACGTCTCGTCGAGCAGTTCCGCCATCTTCATGTCGCGCGAGCGCGCCGATTCGCCGCCCATGACCACGGCGATGAGGCGGCGTCCGTCGCGCACCGCCGAGGCGGCGAGGTTGAAGCCCGAGGCGCGGATATAGCCGGTCTTGATCCCGTCCATCCCGGCGAAGCTGTGCATAAGGTGGTTGTGGTTGGCGTAGTTGACGCCGTTGTAAGTGAACTCCTCGGTCGAGAACCAGGCGTATTCGCGCGGGAAGTCGCGATAGAGCGCACGCGCCAGGGTGGCGAGGTCGCGCGCGGTGGTGATGTTGTCCGGATCGGGCAGCCCCGAAGCATTGTCGAAATGCGTATTGGCCATGCCGAGAGCGTGGGCCTGCCGGGTCATCCGCTCGGCGAAGGCAGGCTCGCTGCCGGCAATATTCTCGGCGATGACGACGGCGGCGTCATTGGCCGAATGGGTGATGACGGCAAAGACGAGGTCCTTGAGCGCGATGTCGCTGTCCGGGACGAGGCCGAGCTTCGAGGGCGCCTGCGCCGCGGCATGGGCCGAAACGGCGAAGCGTTGCGCCAGCGAGAGCTTGCCCTCCTCGAGCCCTTTGAAAGTGAGGTAGAGGGTCATCATCTTGGTCAGCGACGCCGGATAGTTGCTCCCGTCCGGCGCATGCTCGGTCAGGACCTGGCCGCTATCGGCATCGATCACGATCGACGAATACCCGGCTTGCGCCGGCTGGCCCGCCGAGACCAACAACGCCGCCAATCCCGCCACTGCCAATGTCCGGAAAGCGAAGCCGTGGACCCCGACCATTCCTGTCAAAACTGCCACTCTCATTCCCCCGCAACAACCACACACCAGAGATTCAACGCTCAAGACATTAAAGAAATGCTTGAATTCTTGTCCAGTTTTTCCTTGGGTGAAGTGGCGCCGGCGGCGCGAAAATCTTCGATGTTTGCGAGGGACGCGGCGACCGGGCCGGCACGGCGCCGACGACGGCGCCTATTGCACTGCACAAATTCCCTTGCCGAAAGGTTATACCGAAGCATATAATTTATATTGCGTTGCAATATGGATGGCAACGGCGGCGGCGCATTACTAGTGTGAGGAGCATGAGATGGCTGTCAAACCCAAGAAGGCCGAGACTGTCCCGGCCACGCTTCCGGGCCCGATTTCGAGCGAATTCGCCACTCCCCAGGCCTGGGGGCCGCTGTTTTCCGCGATGAACCTCGAATCGTTCGCCGATCTCGGCCGCGAGAACATCGCCGCGGTGACCAAGGCGAACGTGCTCTGGTCCGAGGGGGTCCAGGCGATTGGGCAGGAGATCCTGACCTACGCCAAGTCGTCGCTCAAGAGCGCCAGCCACACTGCGACAGCGCTGCTCGGGGCCAAGACCCTCGACGAGGTCATCCAGCTCAACAGCGACCTCGCCAAGGAGACGCTCGAAACCATGGTCGAGCGCTCGGCTAAGCTGTCGGAGATGGGAGTGAGCCTCGCAAGCGAGGCGATGGCGCCGATCGGCGGCCGGGTCGAGGCGACATTCGCCAAGCTGGGACGCCCCCTCGCGGCCTGAGAGGCGCGGCGACCGCCCTTCGCGCCGTCGTGGAGCGGCAGCGGGCCCTGCGATCGACGAATTTGCGGGTCCGGTCCGGGCCGCCGGGCATGCGCGCGCGGCGCACCCTGCGCGGGACGGCATCGTTGTGCAGGCGGTCGCGCAAAACCCTTCCCTCTTGCGACCAAGACCCAATATCATGCTGGGGAATGGACCCGACTGAGCCTGGCAGCGGCCATGAGCGATACCGACAAACGCAACGGCAACGAGGGGCCGACCACGGGGGTCATCGTCAAGGCGAAGCCGAAGACGAAGAAGCCCTCGATGTACAAGGTCCTCATGTTGAACGACGATTACACGCCGATGGAGTTCGTCGTGCATATCCTCGAGCGGTTTTTCAACAAGACGCGCGAGGAGGCGACGCGGATCATGCTGCATGTCCATCGCCGCGGGGTCGGCGTGTGCGGGGTCTTTACCTACGAGGTCGCGGAGACCAAGGTCACGCAAGTGATGGACTTCGCCAAGCAGCATCAGCATCCCCTGCAATGCACCTTGGAAAAGGACTGACCGGGAGCGGAGCGGAAGAACAGCGAAACGGGAACAGCCCTGTTGGAAAAGGAATAGGCGTGCATGCTTTCGCGCAATCTTGAGAAGACCCTCCACCGAGCCCTCGCCTACGCCAACGAGCGGCGCCACGAATACGCCACCCTCGAGCACCTGCTGCTGGCGCTGACCGAGGACCAGGACGCGTGCGCCGTGCTGCGCGCCTGCACCGTCGATCTCGAGAAGCTGCGGCGCGAGCTGCTCAACTACGTCGACAATGAGCTCGGCAACCTGGTCTCGACTCACGCCGACGACGCCAAGCCGACCGCGAGCTTCCAGCGCGTGCTGCAACGCGCCGCGATCCACGTCCAGTCCTCGGGCCGCGAGGAGGTGACCGGCGCCAACGTAGTGGTCGCCATGTTCGCCGAGCGCGAGAGCCACGCCGTCTATTTCCTGCAGGAGCAGGACATGACGCGGTTCGACGCCGTGAACTACATATCGCATGGCATCGCCAAGGCGCCCGGCCGGTCCGAGACGCGCCGCGTCCAGGGCGCCGACGAGGAGGAGCGCACCGAGAAGCAGCAGCAGAAGCGCGGCCACGACGCGCTCGATGCCTATTGCGTCAACCTCAACAAGAAGGCGCGCAACGGCAAGATCGATCCGTTGATCGGCCGCGAGCAGGAGGTCGACCGCACCATCCAGATCCTGTGCCGCCGCTCCAAGAACAACCCGCTCTATGTCGGAGACCCCGGCGTCGGCAAGACCGCGATCGCCGAGGGCCTCGCGCGCCGCATCGTCCAACGCCAGGTGCCGGAGGTGCTGCAGAACGCCACCATCTTCGCGCTCGACATGGGCGCGCTTTTGGCCGGCACGCGCTATCGCGGCGATTTCGAGGAGCGGTTGAAGGCGGTCATCGCCGAGCTCGAGGCGATGAACGGCGCCATCCTCTTCATCGACGAGATCCACACCGTGATTGGCGCCGGCGCAACGAGCGGCGGCGCGATGGACGCGTCGAACCTGCTGAAGCCGGCGCTCGCCAGCGGCAACATCCGCTGCATCGGCTCGACCACGTACAAAGAATACCGCAACTACTTCGAGAAGGACCGCGCGCTGGTCCGCCGCTTCCAGAAGATCGACATCAACGAGCCGACGGTCGAGGATTCGGTGAAGATTCTGCGCGGCCTCAAGCCCTACTACGAGCGCCACCACAAGGTGCGCTACACCGGCGAGGCGCTGCGCGCGGCGGTCGAGCTGTCGCACCGCTACATCGGCGACCGCAAGCTGCCCGACAAGGCGATCGACGTGATCGACGAGGTCGGCGCGGCGCAGATGCTGCTGCCTGAGAACCGCCGCCGCAAGACTATCACCGCGCGCGAGGTCGAGGCCGTAGTCGCGACCATGGCCCGCATCCCGCCGAAGAGCGTCTCGACCGACGACAAGACGGTGCTGAAGAACCTCGATCGCGACCTCAAGACAATGGTGTTCGGCCAGGACAAGGCGATCAACGCCCTGACCGCGGCGATCAAGCTCGCCCGCGCCGGATTGCGCGAGCAGGAGAAGCCGATCGGCTCCTATCTCTTCTCGGGTCCCACCGGCGTCGGCAAGACCGAGGTCGCGCGCCAGCTCGCGCGCACGCTCGGCATCGAGCTCACCCGCTTCGACATGTCGGAATACATGGAGCGGCACACCGTCTCGCGCCTCATCGGCGCGCCACCGGGCTATGTCGGGTTCGACCAGGGCGGCTTGCTCACCGACGCGGTCGATCAGCATCCGCACTGCGTGCTGCTGCTGGATGAGATCGAGAAGGCGCATCCCGATCTGTTCAACATTCTGCTGCAGATCATGGATTACGGGAAGCTGACCGACCACAACGGCAAGAATGTCGATTTCCGCAACGTCATCCTGATCATGACGACGAACGCGGGCGCGGCCGACATGGCGAAGCCCGCCATCGGCTTCGGCAGCGACGTGCGCGTCGGCGAGGACGAGGAGGCGATCAACCGCATGTTCACGCCGGAGTTCCGGAACCGGCTCGACGCTACCATCTCGTTCGCCGCGCTCTCGCCCGAGACGATCGGCCGCGTCGTCGACAAGTTCATCCTCCAGCTCGAGGAGCAGCTGGCCGACCGCAACGTCACCATCGAGCTCGACGACGGCGCGCGGAAATGGCTGGCGGAGAAGGGCTACGACAAGCTGTTCGGCGCGCGGCCCTTGGCCCGCATCATCCAGGAGCACGTCAAGAAGCCGCTGGCCGAGGAGCTGCTGTTTGGGAAATTGCAGAAGGGCGGCATCGTGCACGTCAAGCGCGATGACGACAAGCTCACCTTCACCTTCAGCGATCTGCCCGGCCCCAAGACGCCGGTGCCGAAACAGCCCGAATACGTCGAATGAGGTCGCAAGAAGGCCGCTGCGAAGCGGCCTTCTTCGCATTCGAGCGCCTCACTCCGCCGTCTCGCACTTGAACGGCGACAGCGCGTCCTCGAGCGCTTCCATCTCGTGCTCCACGGCGTGGCGCTCGCGCACCAGGAATTCCTCGATCGCGCGGGCGAGGCCGGGGTCGCGGATCCAGTGTGCGCTGTGGGTCGTGGACGGCAGATAGCCGCGCTGGATCTTGTGCTGGCCCTGCGCTCCGGCCTCGACCCGCTTCAGGCCGCGCGCGATCGCAAAGTCGATGGCGCGGTAGTAGCACACCTCGAAATGGAGGAACGGGAAGTCGCCGTGACAGCCCCAGTTGCGGCCATAGATCGTGTCCGTGCCGACCAGATTGAGCGCCCCCGCGACATAGCGGTTCCCCTGCCGCGCCATGATCAGCGCGACCCGGTCGGCCATCCGGCTGCCGAGCAGGTCGAAGAACGCGCGCGTCAGGTAGGCCGAGCCCCATTTCCGGTCGGAGGTCGACATGTAGAACCGGAAGAACGCGTCCCAGTGCCGAGTCTCGAGCGCGCTGCCGGTCAGGGTCTCGATCTCGAGCCCGCCCGCGAGCGCATCGCGCCGCTCGCGGCGAATCTGCTTACGCTTGCGCGAATTGAGCGCGTCGAGGAAATCGTCGAAGGTCCGGTATCCTTCGTTCTCCCAGTGGAACTGGCGGCCGATGCGCTGCAGGAACCCGGCCTCGCCGAGACGCGCGGCTTCGGATTCGGTGGGAAAGGTCACGTGCAGCGACGACACCTTGCGCCGCTTCGCGACCCCGACGAGCGCCGCGATCAGGAGGTCGGCCGCCTCCGGCCCGGCATCGGGATGGAGCAAGAGCCGCGGCCCGGTCACCGGCGTGAACGGCACGCAGGCCTGGAGCTTGGGATAGTACCGCCCGCCCGCCCGTTCGTAGGCCGAGGCCCAGCCATGGTCGAAGACATATTCGCCATAGGAATGGCTCTTGAGATAGAGGGGCACGGCGCCGAGCACCCGTCCGGCAGCGTTCTCCAGCAGCAAATGCTGCGGCAGCCAGCCGGTACGCGCCGTCGCCGACCCGCTGACCTCGAGCGCGTCGAGGAAGGCGTGGCTCAGGAACGGGTTGTCGGGCCCGGCGCAGGCGTCCCATTGGGCGGCCGGGACGCTCGCCAACGATTCGATCATGCGCACGCTCAGCCGCTCGCCGCCATCGGCCATGAAGCCCGCCTTTCCCGCCGCTTCGCGCGACGAATCATAGCGCGGCGGCGACCCGCCGTGAAAGCGCCGCAATCGCGACCTATTGAAGCGTGATGCGCAATCCGCTTCTCGTTCTGGCGCTTGGCCTGCTCGGCTTGGCGCCGCTTCCGGCCGGCGCGACGATGCTGGGCGACGCCGCCATCCCCTACCGCGCCGAGCGCACCGTCACCATCGACGGCCGGACCTATTCCGGGCCCGTCTTCCACGCGCCCGGCCACCAGCGCCACGAGCAGGATCTCCTGGGCATGCACGAGGTCTTCCTGCTCGACATCAAGGAGGCGCGGGGACTCCTGGTCCTGCCCGGTCTCAAGACCTATGTCGAGTTCCCGTTCCCGCCGTTGATGGCAGAGCTCGATTCGCCGGACCTGCTGAGCCATCCGGTCGGCAAGGAGGAGGTCGCCGGGATTGCCACCACCAAGTACCGTGTCGATCACGCCGCCAAGGACGGCAGCCGGGCCAAGGGCTTCCTCTGGTCCAGCGCCTCGGGCGTCCTGATGAAGCTCGATGTCAGTGTTACCCGCGCCCACGGGGGCAAGCCCATGTTGATCGCTATGGTGCTGTCCCAGGTCGTGACCGGCCCGGTCGACCCCGCCCTGTTCGAGCCGCCGCAGGGCTTCGCGCGGCTGCCGCCGGACGCGCTCGGGCCGCTGCTGGGCGGCAAGCCCGGGTGAAAAAAAGCCGACCTTCTTGCGAAGGTCGGCCAGTCAACTGCGCGTGGTCCCTCGCCGGCAGGCGAGGGTATCCCGTGATACGCCGGCCGATTTCCGCCCATCCCCGGGAAAATTCAAAAAAAAGGGGGTGCGACTTTCGTCGCACCCCTTAAAACTGCCTCAATAGCGCGGCGCCAGCCGGGAGGCTTTAGCTGGGGCCGCGCCGCGATTAGCTACAGCCGCTAGTGCTGCCGCACGTATCGCACTTGAGGCAGGTCCCGTTGCGCACCAGGGTGAAGTTGCCGCATTCGCCGCAACTGTCCCCTTCGTAACCTTTGAGCTTGGCGGTCCGGATCGCATCGAGGCGCGGACTGGCCGGCGCCACTTGGTGCTCCATGGCAAGGCTGGCCACGGCCAGGCCCTGCGCCATCTCGAGTCCGGCCACGGCCAGGCTCGCGGTGGGGGCGAAGGCGGCGCCGCCTTGCAGCACGGTGAGCTTGTTGCGGACATAGCCAGTGCTGGCCACCCGCTGCAGCACCACCGCCGCGTCGGTCCGGCCGCTGCCGTCGGGCAGGGTCGATTCGGCGCTGCCCTTGCCCACGGTGTCGGGCAGGATGTCGGCCGGCTGCACATGCGCCAGGTCGTTGCGCCCGAGATAGGATACCGCGAGCTCGCGGAAGATATAGTCGAGCAGCGAGGTCGCCATCTTGATCGCGTCGTTGCCCTCGACCACGCCGGCGGGCTCGAAGCGGGTGAAGGTGAAGGCCTCGACGAATTCCTCGAGCGGCACCCCGTATTGCATTCCGATCGAGATGGCGATCGCAAAATTGTTCATCAGCGAGCGGAAGGCCGAGCCTTCCTTGTGCATGTCGATGAACACCTCGGCCAGCGTGCCGTCCTCGTACTCGCCGGTGCGCAGATAGACCTTGTGGCCGCCGACGATCGCCTTTTGGGTGTAGCCCTTGCGCCGCTGCGGCAGCCGCCGCCGTCCGCTCTTCTGCAGCACGCGCTCGACGATGCGCTCCACCACCCGCTCGACCACGATCGGCACGCGCGCCTGGGGCGCCCGCTCCATCAGGTCGGCCACCGCGTCCTCGTCGTCCTCGAAGAGGGAGGACTGCAGCGGCTGTGACAGCTTGGAGCCGTCGCGGTAGAGCGCGTTGGCCTTGAGCGCTAGGCGCCAGGACAGCATGTAGGCGTCCTTGCACTGTTCCACCGTGGCCGCGCTCGGCATGTTGATGGTCTTCGAGATCGCGCCGGAGATGAAGGGCTGCGCCGCCGCGATCATGCGGATGTGGCTCTCGACCGAGAGGCAGCGCTTGCCGTTGCGCCCGCACGGGTTGGCGCAGTCGAACACCGGCAGGTGCTCGGGCTTGAGGTGGGGCGCGCCCTCGAGCGTCATGGCGCCGCAGCAATGGGTGTTGGCGGCCTCGATCTCGGCCTTGGTGAAGCCCAGCGCCGCGAGCATGTCGAAGGCGGAGTCGGCCATCTGCTCGGCGGTGAAGCCCAGCGCGGTGCGGCAGAATTCCTCGCCCAGCGTCCATTTGTTGAAGGCGAACTTGATGTCGAAGGCGGAGGCGAGCTGCTGCTCCAGCACTTCGAGCGCGCCGTCGGTAAAGCCCTTGGCCTTGAGCTGGCGGTGGTTGAGCGCGGGCGCGTCCTTCAAGGTGCCGTAGCCGACCGCATAGCGGGTGATGGATTCGATGTCCGCCGGGGCGTAGCCCAAGGTGCGCAGCGCCTCGGGCACGCCGCGGTTGATGATGCGGAAATAGCCGCCGCCGGCGAGCTTCTTGAACTTCACCAGAGCGAAGTCGGGCTCGACGCCGGTGGTGTCGCAATCCATCACCAGGCCGGTGGTGCCGGTGGGCGCGATGACGGTCGCTTGCGCGTTGCGGTAGCCGTGCTGCTCGCCCAGGGCCAAGGCGCGGTCCCAGGCGCGGCGCGCCGCCGCGACCAGCGCCGGATCGGGGCAATTGGCCTCGTCGAGCGGCACCGGCGCGATCGATACCAGCTCGTAGCCGCCCTTCGCGCTGTGGGCGGCGCGGCGATGGTTGCGGATGACGCGCAGCATCGGCTCGCGGTTGCGCTCATATCCGGCGAAGGGGCCGAGCTCGCCCGCCATCTCGGCCGAGGTGGCGTAGGCGACGCCGGTGACGATCGCGGTCAGCGCGGCGCAGAGAGCGCGGCCGGCGTCGCTGTCATAAGGCAGTCCGCAGGCGAGCAGCAGCCCGCCGATATTGGCGTAGCCCAATCCCAGGGTGCGGTATTCGTAGCTCAGCCGCGCGATCTCCTCGGACGGGAACTGCGCCATCAGCACTGAGATTTCCAGCGTGATGGTCCACAGCCGGATAGCGTGCTCGAAGGCCGGGATGTCGAAGGTGCCGTCCTCGCGCCGGAACGCCAGCAGGTTGAGCGATGCCAAGTTGCACGCCGTGTCGTCGAGGAACATGTATTCCGAGCACGGATTGGAGGCGTTGATCCGGCCGCTGTTGGGGCAGGTGTGCCACTCGTTGATGGTGGTGTCGTATTGCAGCCCCGGATCGGCGCTGGCCCAGGCGGCATAGCCGATCTTGTCCCACAGATCGCGCGCCTTCAGCGTCTTCGCAACCTTGCCGTCGGTGCGGCGCGTCAGATGCCATTCGCCGTCCTCGCGCACGCGCTCCAAAAAGTCGTTGGAGATGCGCACCGAGTTGTTCGAGTTCTGGCCCGACACCGTGAGATAGGCTTCGCTGTCCCAATCGGTGTCGTAGGTGCGGAACTCGATCGCGTCGTGACCCTGCTCGGCGAACTGGATGACGCGCTGGACATAATTCTCGGGGATCATGGCGCGCCGCGCAGCGCGGATTTCGCGCTTCAAGGCCGGGTTGCGCGCCGGATCGAACCGGCCGGCGCCCAGCGCCTCGGCGGCGGCGCCGTGGCACGCCGCCATGATCAGCGAGAGATGCTTCTCGGTAATCTTGGAGCCGGCGACGAGGGCCGCGACCTTCTGCTCCTCGATCACCTTCCAGTCGATATAGGCCTCGATGTCGGGATGGTCGATGTCGACCGTCACCATCTTGGCCGCGCGCCTGGTCGTGCCCCCCGACTTGATCGCGCCCGCCGCGCGGTCGCCGATCTTGAGGAAGCTCATCAGCCCCGACGAGCGGCCGCCGCCCGACAGGCGCTCGCCCTCGCCCCTCACCTTGGAGAAGTTGGAGCCGCTGCCCGAGCCGTATTTGAAGATGCGCGCCTCGCGCACCCACAAATCCATGATCCCGCCCTGGTTGACCAGGTCGTCGCTCACCGACTGGATGAAGCAGGCGTGCGGCTGCGGGTGCTCGTAGGCGCTCTGCGACACCGTCATCGCGCCGGTCTTGTAGTCGACGTAGTAGTGGCCCTGCGCCGGCCCGTCGATGCCGTAGGCCCAGTTGAGCCCGGTGTTGAACCATTGCGGCGAGTTCGGCACGCCCATCTGCTTGCAGAACATGAAGCAGGTTTCGTCGTAATAGGCGCGGGCGTCGGCCTCGGTGTCGAAATAGCCGCCCTTCCAGCCCCAATAGGTCCAGGTACCGGCGAGCCGGTGGAACACTTCCTTGGCGCTCGACTCCGAGCCCGCGCGGCGGCCCGCCGGGGTATCGTCGTCGGGCATGCGCCGCCACAGCCATTCCGGCACGTCGGCCTCGGGCAGGGGCTTGAGCCGCGCCGGGATGCCGGCCTTGCGGAAATATTTTTGCGCCAGGATGTCGCACGCGACCTGGCTCCAATGCGCCGGGACCTCGATGTCCGGCTGGTGGAAGACGCGCGAGCCGTCGGGGTTGCGGATTTCGCTGGTCGCCTTGCGGAACTCGATACCGTGGTAGGGACCCTGTCCCGCGACGGTAAACCGACGCTCGATGCGCATGCGTTCCCCCAAACGTAAGGCTTACTCCCGGCAGCGCCCCAATACTGTATCTAGGGGTTCCCCTCTGCTGGGATACCAATGCTGGTACGGGTCCCCGGCGAGTGCAATACAAATTTCACACGGCGTGAACCATTTTTCTCCTTGACGGGTTTCGCCGTTTTTCCGGGTCCAGCAGGGTGCGCGCCGGGTGGATAACTGGCTTCCGTCACGGTCTGCCAAGCATTTAGGGGTGCCCGCCCGGACCGGGATCGCGCCCTCGACGCGCCCCCGTCTAAGCGGCCGCGGCCTGGCTTTTCGCGGTGGCGGGCTTGGTCCCTAAACTGGACGCGCGGCAGGCGGCGGCGAGGCGGCATGGCCATGATCGAGACCACGGATCAGCTCTTCCCGGCGCTGCGCCAACTGATCGATGCCTGGTGCGACCGGCGCGCCTTGCGGGCGCTGAGCCGAGTGCTCGGCGCCTATCTCGTCTTCGCTGGGCTCACGGATTCTTGGGGCGAGCTGCGCCGCGCGTTGCACGAGGCCCGCGTGTTCGCGCGCGCCGAGTTGCTGCCGGATGAACTCGAGACCATCGGCGCCATGATCGCGACGATCGACCAGGCTCTCGCGCGCGCGCCGAAGCCGGGCTGACCTGCAACCGACCTCGTGACCTCCGTTGGCGCGCGCACTATGATGCCGCGCGCCGCCCCGCGACGCGGGCGCACTTGAGGAGGACGAGATGAGGATCTGCTGGTTCAACGACAATCGCCTGGGCCTCGTTAAGGGCGACCGCGTCCATGACGTGTCGAAGGCGCTCGAGAAGCTGCCGAAGCCCACTTATCCCGCGCCCAAGGGCGATCCGCTCATCACCCATCTCGACCGCATCCGGCCCGACATCCTCGCCGCTGCCGAGGGCGCCGCGACCTTCGCGGTCAAGGACGTGAAGTTCCTCAGCCCGGTGCAGGCGCCGACCAAGATCATCGGCACGCCGACCAACTACATGGATCACCGCGCCGAGGCGGCGGAGCAGCGCGACGTGTTCAGCGGCGGCGTGCCCAGCCGCTACACCGGCAGCATCGAGGAGCAGGGCCTGTTCCTCAAGGCCAACAGCGCGCTCGTGGGTCCGGGCGAGGGCGTGCGGCTGCGCTTCCCCGAGCGCCGCACAGACCACGAGATGGAGCTCGGCGTCATCATCGGCAAGAAATCCTCGAACGTGCCGAAGGACAAGGCCCTCTCGATCGTCGCCGGATACTCGATCGCGCTCGACATGGTGGTGCGCGGCTCGCAGGATCGCAGCTTCCGCAAGTCGGTCGACACCTACGCGGTGCTGGGGCCCTGGATGGTCACGTCCGACGAAATTCCCGATCCGCAGAACCTCGACTTCTTCCTCGCCGTCAACGGCGACGTGAAGCAGAAATCCAACACCAAGATGATGATCATGGACCTGGTGACGCAGATTTCGTGGGCGTCGGAATACTACACGCTGTGGCCGGGCGACATCATCATGAGCGGCACCTGTGCCGGCGTGAGCCAGGTGAAGGCCGGCGACGTCATGCATTGCGAGATCGACAAGGTCGCGGCGGCCGACGTTCGCATCCTCGCCGCCGAGTGACGGCCGGCGCATGACGATCGGGACACGCATCATGACGTGGTTCCGCGGCGAGCTCGTCGGCAGCGACGGCGAGGGCAACCGCTATTATCGCGACAATCGCCGCCGCGCGCTCGCGAAGGGCGGCGGCCGCCCCAGTCGAGAGCGGCGCTGGGTTCTCTATAACGGCGCCGTCGAGGCCTCGCGCGTGCCGCCCGAATGGCACGCCTGGCTTCATCACACCGTCGACGACGTCCCCGACGGCCATCTCAAATATGCGTGGCAGAAACAGCACCAGCCGAACCTGACTGGCACACCCTTGGCTTATCGCCCGTCCGGCTCGGTCCTGCGCGGCGGCGAACGCGAACACGCGACCGCCGATTACGAAGCCTGGCGGCCCGATCGGGAAGGAGCAGCGCGATGAGCCGCAACGCCGTCGAAACCGTGATGGGCGCGGTGGTGCTGGTCGTCGCCGCGCTGTTCCTGTTCTTCGCCTACAACACCAGCGAGGTGCGCTCGGTCTCGGGCTACGAGCTCACGGCACGCTTCAACCGCGTCGAGGGGTTGCGCGACGGCGGCGACGTGCGTATCAGCGGCATCAAGGTCGGCTCGATCGTGTCGCAGGAACTCGATCCCAAGAACTTCGTCGCGGTGGTCAAGATGAGCATCGATCCCACCATCAAGCTGCCGGTCGATACGGTCGCGACCATCACCTCGTCGGGCCTTTTCGGCGACAAGTATCTCTCGCTCGAGCCCGGCAACGAGGACGACGTCATCAAGCCGGGCGGGCAGATCGACCATACGCAATCGCCCATGAGCCTCGAATCCCTGATCGGCCAGTACATCTTCAACCAGCAGCCGGCCAAGAAGAGCGAGGAGGGCGGCGCGCCGCCCGCGCCAGGGAATGCCCTCCCGCCTGCGAAGTGACGGGCGCGTCGGCGGACAGCGCTGGGACCCGGAGCGCTATCGCCGCAATGCCGCGTTCGTCGCGCGGCACGGCGAGGGGCTCATTGACCTGCTCGCACCCAAATCCGGCGAGCGGATTCTCGATCTCGGCTGCGGCGAAGGTGCGCTCGCGGTCAAGATCGCGGAGCACGCCTCTGTCCTCGGCATCGACGCAAGCGCCGAGCAGGTTACGGCCACCCGCGCGCGCGGCCTCGATGCCGCGGTGATGGACGGCGCGCACCTCGCGTTCGACGCCGAGTTCGACGCCGTCTTCAGCAATGCGGCGCTGCATTGGATCAAGGACCAGGACGCGGTCATCGACGGCGTCTTCCGCGCCTTGAAGCCAGGCGGGCGCTTCGTCGCCGAATGCGGCGGCGAAGGCAACGTCGCCACGGTGCGCGAGGCGCTCCACGTTGCGCTCGCGCGTCGCGGCATCGATGCGGCGGCGGCCGATCCGTGGTGCTTCCCTTCGGCCGGCGATTATCGCGCGCGGCTCGAGCGGCGCGGCTTCGCGGTCCGCTTCATCGCCCTCTTTCCGCGCCCGACCGTGCTGCCCGGCGGGCTCGGCGATTGGCTCGAGACCTTCGCCGAGAGCTTCCTCGACCTGCTGCCTCCATCCCAACGCGGCCCTGCAAAAGCCGAAATCGAGGACCACGTTAAGCGCCGACTGTGCGATCCGACCGGGAGATGGACCGTGGATTATGTACGGCTTCGCTTCGCCGCCCTGAAGCCGCTCGAGGCGTGAGCATGGCCAAGGCGCTCGACATCCCGACCTGGCTCACGCCCGAGGGCGAGCCGGTGTCGTGCCTGGAAAAAATCAAGGTTCTCAATGAGAACCTCGAGGAGATTCGGGCATTGGCGCAGGAGGCGCTGGAGGACGCGGTGCTGATGGGCGCGGACGAGACGCAGTTCCGGAAAATTCTCAACGACATCGCCCAAGGCCTTGTGAATCCCTACAAAAATCCGGGCCAGAAGTAGATGGTCCGGGCCTCTTGCCTGGCGTTCGGCGCGGCGCTGGCGCTCGCCGCCGTGCCGGCCCGGGCCGACACGGTGGCGCTGCTCCAGGGGCTCGACAAGCTGACCGCGCGGGTCTCGAAGTTCGACGCGCCGGTGGACCATAGCGTGCGCTTCGGCTCGCTCGTCATCACGGTGCGCGCCTGCGTCAAGCACCCGCCCGAGGACGCGCCCGAGAGCGCCGCCTTCCTCGATATCGACGAGCTGCGCGGCAACGGCCCGACCGCCGAATCGAAACGCGTCTTCAGCGGCTGGATGTTCGCCTCGAGCCCGGCGGTCTCGGCGATGGAGGACCCGATCTACGACGTCAACGTGCTCGACTGCAAAAGTGACGCGACCGCGTCCCCGTCGAGCGGCTCCAAGGGAAAATAGGCCTGCGCCGCCAGCGCGCGGTCGAGCCGCCGGTGATAGGCCGAGCGCGAGATCTCGGTGGCGCCGAATTGCTCGAGATGGCTCGTGACGAACTGGGTGTCGAGCAGCCGGAAGCCGCCGATCCGGAGCCGCGCGACGAGATGGGCGAGCGCCACCTTGCTCGCGTCGGTCATGCGGCTGAACATGCTCTCGCCGAAGAACGCGGCGCCCAGCGCCACGCCGTAGAGCCCGCCCACCAGCGCGCCCGCATGGCGCACCTCGACGCTGTGGGCGAAGCCCTGGCGGTGGAGCGCGGCATAGAGCCGTGCGATCTCGCCGTTGATCCAGGTCTTGGGGCGATCCGGCGTCGCCTCGGCGCAGCCGAGGATGATGGCGTCGAAATCCCGATCGCACGCGACCTCGAAGCCGCCGCCGCGCAATGTGCGCCGCAGCCGCCGCGGCAGGTGGAAGCGCTCCAGCGGCAGCACGCCGCGGCGCTCGGGATCGACCCAGAACAGCTCGGGATCGTCGGCCGCGTCGGCCATCGGAAAGATGCCGGCGGCATAGGCGCGCAGCAGCACGGCGGGGGTGAGCGCGATCATGGCGCGGCGAGGAAGCGCCCGATCCAGCCGATGTCGTAGGCGCCGGCGATGAAATCGGGCTCGGCGACGAGGCGCTGGTGCAGCGGGATCGTGGTGTCGATGCCGGCGATCACGAACTCCTCGAGCGCGCGTTTCATGCGCATCACGCACTCGCCGCGCCCGGCGCCGTGGACGATGAGCTTGGCGACCAGGCTGTCGTAGTGCGGCGGCACCGTGTAGCCCTGATAGAGCGCGCTGTCGACGCGCACGCCGAGCCCGCCCGGCACGTGATAGCTCGCGATGGTGCCGGGCGAAGGCGCGAAGCTCACCGGATGCTCGGCGTTGATGCGGCATTCGATGGCGTGGCCAGCGAGGCTGACGTCCTCCTGGCCATATCCCAACGCCTCGCCGGCGGCGATGCGGATTTGCTCGCGCACGATGTCGATGCCGCTCACCATCTCCGAGACCGGGTGCTCGACCTGGAGCCGCGCGTTCATCTCGATGAAAAAGAATTCGCCGGCGCGATAGAGGAACTCGAGCGTGCCGGCGCCCTTGTAGCCCAATTGCCGCATGGCGCCGACCGCGGCGGCGGCGAGGCGCGCGCGGGCGTCGGCGTCGAGCGCCGGCGACGGCGTTTCCTCGAGCAGCTTCTGGTGATTGCGCTGCAGCGAGCAGTCGCGCTCGCCGAGATGGACGACGCCGCCTTGTCCGTCGCCCAGGATCTGCACTTCGATGTGGCGCGGCCGGTCGAGATAGCGCTCGAGATAGAGCGCGCCGTCGCCGAAATAGGCCTTGGCCTCGGCCGCGGCCGCGGGCAGCTGGGACGCGAGCTCGGCCTCGCTGTGCGCGAGCCGCATGCCGCGCCCGCCGCCGCCGGCGGCCGCCTTGATCAGCACGGGGAATCCTATGCGGCGCGCCTCGGCCGCCGCCGCCGCCGGGTCCACCACCGCCGAGCCGGGCACGACTTGGATGCCGAACCCTTCGGCCGCGCGCCGCGCGGAGACCTTGTCGCCCATGAGCCGCAGATGTTCGGGCGAGGGGCCGATGAAGGCGATGCCGTGCTCCTCGACCATGGCGGCGAAATCGGCGTTCTCCGACAGGAAGCCGACGCCGGGATGAATGGCGTCGGCGCCGGTGATCGCGGCTGCGCTGAGGATCGCCGACATGTTGAGATAGCTGTCGCGCGCTGCCGGCGGGCCGATGCACACGCTCTCGTCGGCGAGCCGCACATGCATCGCATTGGCGTCGGCGGTGGAATGGACCGCCACCGTGCGCACGCCCATCTCGCGGCAGGCGCGGTGAATGCGGAGCGCGATCTCGCCGCGGTTCGCGATGAGCACTTTCTCGAACACGTGCCTAATCCAGGACCAGCAGCACCTGGCCGTACTCGACCGGTGCGCCGTCGGCGACCAGGATCTGGCTGACGCGTCCGGCGCGGGGCGCGTGGATCTGGTTCATCACCTTCATGGCCTCGATGAGGAGCAGCACCTGGCCCTCGCGCACGGCGTCGCCCACCGCGACCAGCGGTGCAGCGCCCGGCTCGGCCGCGAGATAGACGGTGCCGACCATTGGCGACTTGACCGCGCCGGCGGGTTCCGCGAGCGGTGCCGCCGCCGCCGCCGCGGGCGCTGGTGCGGGCGCTGCCGCGACGACGACGGGGCTCGCGCCGCGCACGACGCGGATGCGGCGGTCGCCCACGGCATACTCGATCTCGGTGAGCCCGGTCTCGTGCAGCAGCGCCGCCAGCGCGCGCACAAGATCGCCGTCGACCCTCAGATCGTCCGGTTCCGCCATCAGCCGCGCGGCGGCTCGGCGACGAGACGCGCCATCGCTTCCAACGCGAGGACATAGCCGTGACTGCCGAGGCCGGCGATGATTCCGGTCGCCGCGCGGCTCACGTAGGAGCGCTGGCGAAACGGCTTGCGGCGCGCGATGTTGGAGATGTGCACCTCGACGATCGGCAGCTCCGCCGCGAGCAGCGCGTCGAGGATCGCGATCGAGGTGTGGGTATAGCCGCCGGGATTGATGATGATGCCGGCGGCCTCGGCGCGCGCCTCCTGGATCCAGTCGACCAGCTGTCCCTCGTGGTTCGACTGGCGGAACTCGATGGTGAGGCCGAGCGCGCCGGCGCACTCGAAGCACGCTTCCTCGATGTCGGCGAGCGTGTCGGTGCCATAGGTCGCGGGCTCGCGCACGCCGAGCAGATTGAGGTTCGGTCCGTTGAGGATGAAGATATTGGCGCCGTTCACGCGACTGCTCCCGCACCGATGGGCGGATGAGAACGCGTTATAGCACGGCTTGGCGCGCCGGAAAACGCGCGCTCAATCCTCGGCGGACGCCTGGATCGCCGCGACGCGGCTCTCGATCTTCGTGATCGCCTCGTCGAACTGGACGCGTTCCTCGGCGGTGAGCGTCGAGAGCATGTCGGCCTCGACCGCGAGCGCGCGCGGCACGATCTGGCGATAGACGGCGAGTCCCTGCGGCGTCAGGTCAAGAATGGCGCGGCGGCGGTCGGCGGGATCGGTGCGCCGGGTGATGTGGCCAAGTTGCAAGAGCCGCGTCACGGCGCGGCTCACGCGCACCTTGTCCATCGCCGTGCGCTCGACCACGCTGTTGGCGTTCATCGCGCCGAAGCGGCCGAGCACGGCGAGGGTTCGCCATTCCGGTGCGGAGAGGTGGAAGCGGCGCATATAGACCTGTGCCACGCCACGCGTCATGCGGTTGGCCAGGACCGAGAGCCGGAACGGCACGAAGCGCTCGAGCACGAAGGCGCCGTCTGCCGCCGGCGACCCACGAACATTTGTCTTCATTGACGTGTAAAGTGTCCACCCTGGGCGTCATCGTCAAGCGCATTCGGCCCGGGTGGTTCGACCCGGAGCGCTATGCTCTCCCGGCATGGCTTGACGCCGGCGCGGCATCGTCGAAACTGGAGCGGCGAGGAGGTCCGGCGCCATGAAACTCTATGGCTATTTCCGCTCGTCGGCGGCGTTTCGCGTGCGCATAGCTCTCAATCTCAAGGGACTCGCCTACGAGCAGGCGTCCATTCACCTGCGCAAGAACGAGCAGCGCGGCGACGATTACCTCGCGCTCAACCCGCAGGGCCTTGTGCCCACGCTCGAGGAGGACGGCGAGCTGCTGACGCAATCGCTCGCCATCATGGAATATCTCGACGAGACCCATCCCGAGCCGCCGTTGCTGCCGGGCCACCCGGTGGCGCGGGCTCGGGTGCGCTCGTTGGCCGGGGCGATCGCCTGCGACATCCATCCGATCGACAATCTTCGCGTGCTGCGCTACTTGGCGAAGCCCCTGGGCCACGACGACAAGACGGTCGAGGCTTGGTTCAACCACTGGATCAAGGTGGGATTCGAAGGCATCGAGCGCATCCTCGCCGAGGACGGCCAAGCCGGCCAGTTCTGCCAGGGCGAGGAACCGACGATGGCCGATATCTGCCTCGTGCCGCAGGTGTTCAACGCGCAGCGCTATCCGAGCTTCGACTTCGCGCCCTTCCCGCACATCATGCGCATCTTCGCCAATTGCATGAAGCGCGACGCCTTCGACCGCGCGCGTCCGGAGAAGCAGCCGGACGCGGAGTGATCAGAGCCGCGCGCGCCTCAAACGAAGCGCGTTGCCCACGACCGCGAGCGAGCTCGCGCTCATCGCCGCGCTGGCGATCATCGGGTTGAGCAGCCATCCCGTCGCGGGATAAAGCGCGCCTGCCGCGATCGGGATCGCCAGCGCGTTGAACGCGAAGGCCAGGACCAGGTTCTGGCGAATGTTGCGCATCACGGCACGGCTCAGGCGCCGCGCGCGCAGGATGCCGCCGAGCTCGCCCTTGAGCAAGGTCACCGCGGCGCTCTCGAGCGCCACGTCGGCGCCGGTGCCCATGGCGATCCCGACCGACGCCAGCGCCAGCGCCGGCGCGTCGTTGACGCCGTCGCCCGCCATCGCGACGCTGCGTCCTTCGCCGGCGAGATGCTTCACCGCATCGGCCTTGCCCTGCGGCGACAGCTCAGCCGAGACCTCCGCGATGCCGAGCGCGCCCGCCACCGCCTCGGCGGCCTCGCGCCGGTCGCCCGTCAGCATGACGACACGCAATCCGTCCGCCACCAGCGCGGCGAGCGAAGCCGCCGCGGTTGGCTTAACCGGGTCGGCCAATGCGATCGTGCCGGCGTGGCGCGCGTCGATCGCGACGAGCACGAGCGTGTGGCCTGCTTGATCGCGCTCGTCCGCGCCGGGCGCAACGCCGAGCGACTGCAGGAAGCGGCGGTTGCCGACGGCGACCTTGCGTCCTTCGACCGTAGCGCTTGCGCCTTCGCCCGCGACGGAGCGGAAATCCCGCGCCTCGGCCAAGGCGAGACCGCGCAATGCTGCCGCGGCGGCGATGGCGGCGGCGAGGGGATGTTCGCTCGCACGCTCGACGCTGGCGGCGAGGCGCAGCAGCTCATCCTCGCCGAACCCGGCCGCGGCGCGGACCGCGACGACGCGCGGCTTGCCTTCGGTCAAGGTGCCGGTCTTGTCGATGGCGAGCGTGTCGACCTTCTCGAGACGCTGCAGCGCCTCCGCATTGCGCACCAGCACGCCGGCGCGCGCGCCGCGTCCCGTCCCCACCATCACCGCCATAGGCGTCGCCAGGCCGAGCGCGCAAGGGCAGGCGATGATGAGCACCGCGACCGCGTTGACGAGCCCGGTCGACGGCGCGCCGGCCGCGAGCCACCACGCGGCGAAGGTGACGCACGCCACCGCCGCGACCGCCGGCACGAACCACGCCGAGACGCGGTCGGCGAGCGATTGGATGGGCGCGCGCGAGCGCTGCGCCGCCGCCACCAGCGCCACGATCTGCGCCAGCTTGGTGTCGCGCCCGACGCGCTCGGCGCGCATGACGAAGCTGCCGCTGCCGTTGAGCGTGCCGGCGGCGACACTATCGCCCGGCGCCTTCTCGACCGGCATGGGCTCGCCCGTGAGCATCGCCTCGTCGACCGCGCCGTGTCCGTCCTCCACCTTGCCGTCGACCGGAACTTTCTCGCCCGGGCGCACGCGGAGAAGATCGCCCTTCACGATTTCGGCCAACGGCACGTCGCGTTCGCCGCCGTCGGTGGCGATGCGGCGCGCGGTCTTGGGCGCGAGATCGAGGAGCGCGCGGATCGCGTCGCCGGCCTGCGCGCGCGCCTTGAGCTCGAGCACTTGGCCCAACAGCACCAATGTCACAATCACCGCAGCCGCCTCGAAATAGGTCGGCACCGTGCCGTCATGCATGCGGAACGATGGCGGGAACACGCCCGGCGCCAGGAACGCGACGACGCTCTCGAGATAGGCGATGCCTGTGCCAAGGCCGATGAGCGTGAACATGTTGAGCCTGAAGCCCGAGAGCGAGGCCCAGGCGCGGGCGAAGAACGGCGCGCCGCCCCACAGCACGACGGGCGTCGCCAGCGCGAAGGCGATCCATTGGGCGCCGCGCCCCTCGGCGCCGATCATGCCCAGCGCCGCCACCGGCACGGTCAGCGCGAGGCTCGCCCAGAAGCGGCGTTGCATCGCGGCGAGCTCGGGATTGGCCTCGCTCGCGGCTTCGGGCTCCAGCGGCTCCAGCGCCATGCCGCAAATGGGGCAGGGTCCGGCCGCGTTGCTGCGCACCTCGGGATGCATCGGGCAGGTCCACAGCGCGCCCGCGTGCGCCGGCGTCGGCGCGGGGCGCGGGGCCAGGTACTTCTTCGGGTCGGCGGTGAATTTCTCGAGACAGCCGCGGCCGCAGAAGACATAGCTCGCGCCGGCATGGTCGGCGCGGTGCCTCGCAGTGGCGGGATCGACGCTCATGCCGCACACCGGGTCGCGCGCGCGGCTCTCGATCTCAGCGTTCATGGCACGTCCGGACAGCGAACGGGCCGTGGCTCGGCGCCACGGCCCGCGAATGATCCATGGACGTCGCGGTCGCTATTTCGACAGCACGCCCATGATGTCGCTTTCCTTCATGATCATCAGCTCGGCGCCGTCGATCTTGACCTCGGTGCCCGACCATTTCCCGAACAGCACGCGGTCGCCGGCCTTGACATCGAGCGGAACGATCTTGCCGTCCTCGCCGCGCACGCCCGGGCCGACCGAGACGATCTCGCCTTCCTGCGGCTTTTCCTGGGCGGTGTCGGGAATGATGATGCCGCCGGCCGTCTTGGCTTCCTGCTCCACGCGCTTGACCACGACGCGATCATGCAAGGGACGGAACTTCATCTTTGACCTCCTGCCAGAGCGAATTTCGTTCGATGCGGGGTGTTAGCACTCTCCATCCAAGAGTGCCAGAGCAATTCTCGGCCGCTGGACATGGTGGGCGCGGTAGGGATTGAACCTACGACCCCCGCGGTGTGAACACGGTGCTCTCCCACTGAGCTACGCGCCCGCCGGCGCGGGGTTTAGGCGAGGGGGTCCGGGCCTGTCAAGCAACCGGCAAGCAATCGCCGAGCATAATCAGCAGCATGGAAATCCATCGCCGATCCTTGCCAAATCGTTCATAATTCGGGCCATGACCGAACCCCAGACCGCAGTCCTGGTGCTCGCCGCCGGCAAGGGCACGCGGATGAAATCCGACCTGCCCAAGGTCATGCACAAGGTCGCCAACCGGCCGATGATCGAGCATGTTCTGGCGGCGGTCGCGCCGCTGGCGCCGTCCCGCACCCTCGTGGTCCTGGCGCCCGGCATGGACGAGGTCGCCCGGGCCGTCGCCCCGGCCGAGACCGTGATCCAGCACGAGCAGCGCGGCACCGCACACGCGGTAGCCGCCGCGCGCGAGCGCCTCGCGGGCTTCACGGGCGACGTGATCGTGCTCTGTGGCGACGCCCCGCTGGTGGCGACGGCGACGCTTCGGGCCCTGCTCGCCGAGCGCCGGCGTGCGCCTGCCGCCGCGGCCGTGGTGGTCGGCATGCGGCTTGGCGAGCCGGGCGCCTATGGTCGCCTTGTCACCGGCCCCGGTGGCGCGCTCGAGGACATCGTCGAGGCGTCCGACTGCACGCCGGAGCAGCGCGCCATCGGCTTGTGCAATTCCGGCCTCATCGCGATCGACGGGCGGCACCTCTTCGCGCTCATCGACGAAATCGGCTCGGACAACGCTAAGGGCGAGCATTACCTGACCGACCTGATCGCGGTGGCACGGGTGAAGGGCCTCGCCTGCCGCTACGTCGAGTCGCCGGCCGACGAGCTCTTGGGCGTCAACAGCCGCGCCGACCTCGCCGCTGCGGAAGCGGCGATGCAGCGCCGCCTGCGCCAAGCCGCGATGGCGGCGGGCGTCACCTTCGTCGCGCCCGAGACCGTGTTCCTGAGCGCCGACACGCGCATCGGCCGCGACAGCATCGTCGGGCCGTTCGTGGTGTTCGGGCCCGGCGTCACGGTGGGGGAGGGCGTCGCCATTCCCGCCTTCTGCCACATGCTCGAGGCGCGAATCGGCGACCGCGCCATCATCGGCCCCTTCGCGCGGCTCCGGCCCGGCGCCGACCTGGGCTCGGACGTGCATATCGGCAATTTCGTCGAGGTGAAGAACTCGCGCCTCGAGGCTGGGGTCAAGGCGAACCACCTTGCCTATATCGGCGACAGCGCCATCGGCGCAGGCACCAATGTCGGCGCCGGCGCCATCACCTGCAATTACGACGGCATCGAGAAGTTCCGCACCGAGATCGGCAAGAACGTGTTCGTCGGCACCAACGTGTCGCTGGTGGCGCCGGTGACGGTCGGCGACGGCGCCATCCTCGCCGCCGGCAGCGTCATCACCGGCGACGTGCCGTCGGACGCGATGGCGATCGCGCGCGGCACGCAGGTGACCAAGCCCGGCCGCGCCAAGGAATGGCGCGAGCGCAAGCGCAAGGCCAAGGGACGCGGCAAGAACTGATGTGCGGCATCGTCGGCATCGTCGGCCGCCAGGACGTGGCGCCCCTCCTCATCGACGGGCTGAAGCGGCTCGAATATCGCGGCTATGATTCGGCCGGCATCGCCACCCTGGTCGACGGCCGCATCGAGCGCCGCCGCGCCGAGGGCAAGCTCATCAATCTCGCCCGGAGGCTCGAGCGCGAGCCGGTCCAGGGCCATATCGGCATCGGCCACACGCGCTGGGCGACCCACGGCGTCCCGAGCGAGCGCAACGCCCATCCGATCGCCACATCGCGCGTCGCCGTGGTGCATAACGGCATCATCGAGAATTTCCAGCAATTGAAGGCCGATCTCGAAGCGACGGGTTATCCCTTCGAGACCCAGACCGACACCGAGGCCGTCGCCATGCTGGTGACGCGCCATCTTGATGAGGGCCTGAGCCCGCGCGAGGCGGTGGCGAAATCGCTGCGCCAGCTCGAAGGCGCCTTCGCGCTGGTGATGCTGTTCGCGGGCGAGCCGGACCTGCTCATTTGCGCGCGCCGCGGCAGCCCGCTCGCGATCGGCTATGGCGACGGCGAGATGTTCGTCGGCTCGGACGCGCTGGCGTTGGCGCCGCTGACCCGGCGCCTCGTTTATCTCGAGGAAGGCGACTGGGCCGAGGTTTCGGGCGCCGGCGCCGCGATCCACGACGCGCACGACGCTCCTGTCGAGCGGCCGATCCGGGAGACCGCCCTTTCCGGCGCGCTCATCGGCAAGGGCAATCACCGCCACTTCATGAAGAAGGAGATCTTCGAGCAGCCGACGGTGATCGGCGACACCTTGCTGTCGCTGTTCAACCCGGCAACGCGCACCGTCAACCTGCCCGACCTGCCGTTCGATCTCGCCAAGGTGAGCCGCTTGACCATCATCGCCTGCGGCACCTCGTTCCATTCTGGGCTCATCGCCAAATACTGGTTCGAGAAGATCGCGCGGGTGTCGTGCGAGGTCGATATCGCGTCGGAGTTCCGCTATCGCGCGGCCGAGATGCCGCCGGGCGGGCTCGCCCTCTTCATCTCGCAATCGGGCGAGACGGCCGACACGCTCGCGGCCCTGCGTTATGCGCGCGCGCAAGGGCAGCACATCGTCTCGGTGGTGAACCAGCCGGAAAGCTCGATGGCGCGCGAGGCCGACGCGGTGCTCTCGACCCGCGCCGGGCCCGAGATCGGCGTCGCCTCGACCAAGGCGTTCACGACGCAGCTCGTGGTGCTGGCGTGTCTCGCGATCGCTTTGGCGCGGGCGCGGGGCGCGATCGATCACGCGCGCGAGGCCATCCTCACCAACGCGCTCGCCGAGGTGCCGGCGCGGGCGAGCGAGGTCCTGAACCACGACGAGCGCATCCAGGCGATCGCGCAAGACCTGGCCGAGACCCGCGACGTGCTCTATCTCGGGCGCGGCACGTCTTATCCGCTGGCGCTCGAGGGCGCGCTCAAGCTGAAGGAAATCTCCTACATCCACGCCGAAGGCTACGCCGCGGGCGAGATGAAGCACGGGCCGATCGCCTTGATCGACGACCGCGTGCCGATCGTGGTGCTGGCGCCGTCGGACGAGCTGTTCGACAAGACCTTGTCGAACGTGCAGGAGGTGCTGGCGCGCGGCGGCAAGGTGATGATGATCTCCGACCGCGAGGGGCTGAAGCGGCTCGAGGGCCAGGTCACCTGGTCGATCGAGGTGCCGCATTGCGAGTCGTTCGTCACGCCGCTCCTCTATGCGATCCCGATCCAGCTCCTGGCCTACCACATCGCCGTGATCAAGGGCACCGACGTGGACCAGCCCCGCAATTTGGCGAAGAGCGTGACGGTGGAGTAGGGGCGCGCCTCGTCACGCGACCTTGTAACGGCTCACCTTTATCTCTCCCGCGCGTTGGCGCATGGCATGAGCGTCGTGCCAGGCTTGCATGCGCAGAAGTGTGTCCATCGAAACGCCAAACGCCTTCTCGATTCTGAGCGCCATCTCGGGCGAGAGCGCGGCCTTTCCGTTGAGAAAATCGGACAGCGTCGCGCGGCGCACGCCAAGAATCTCGGCTGCCCTGGCAATAGAGAGTCCAAGCTCGTCGAGGACTTCGACGCGGATGAATTGACCAGGGCGGGACGGCGTCATGCCGACCGCAACGGATTTGCGCGCCATCAGTGGTAATCCTCCAAGTCGAGATTGCGGACCTCGTCGCCCACGATCTCGAACGTTATTCGCCAATTGCCCGACACGCTGACGCTCCAAGTTCCGGACCTATCGCCGGAAAGTTGGTGAACGCGCCATCCGGGCGGACCACGAATGCCGGCGACATCGCGCGCACTTACCAACGCGGTCAGAATATTCCGCACGCGGGGAACCAAATCTCGCCGAATGCCACGCTCCTCGTCGTGCTCGAGAAGCCGCTTCAATCCTCGGTGGCGCACGCCGACGATCACCATCGGCGATATGTACGGTATAACCGGACGACCGTCAAGTTTTTCTCGATCGGCATTGCCAGCGAAGCGAAGCAATCTCCCGGCCCGAGATTGCTTCGTCGCTGTCGCTTCTCGCAATGACGCGTTGACTCAGTGCGCGTCCGGTTTGGCGTCCGGGCGCTGTGCCGCGGTGCGCGAGCGCAAGGGCAGTTCCTTGAGGAACAACGCGCACACGAGCGCGACCGCGCACATCGCCCCGCCGACCAGATAGACATAGCGGAACGAGTGCGTGAAGCTCGCGATCACGGTCTGGCGCACCGCGTCGGGGAGCGCCGCGATCATCGCCGGGCCGCCATGGAGCAGGTTGCCGGCGCTGAGATTGGCGCCGTTCTCCTGGGTCAATCCGGCGAGCAGGATCGCACCCAGGAGCGCCACGCCGAACGACCCCCCCATCGAGCGGAAGAACGAGTTGAGCGAGGTCGCGGTGCCCATGTCGCGCAGCTCGACCGCGTTCTGGATCGCGATCATCACCGCCGGCCCTTGCGGCCCGAAGCCGCAGCCGAGCACCGCCATCACGCTGCCATAGACCAGCGACGGCGTGCCCCGCGCCACCCCGACCATGGCCACGAACCCCGCCACCGCGAGGAACAATCCGACGATCGGGAACAGCTTGTAGCGCCCGGTGATGCGCACCAGCCGCCCGGTCGCGGTCGCGCCGACGGTGAGGCCCAGCATCAGCGGCAGGATCAAGAGGCCCGAATTGCTCGCCGAGGCGCCGATCACGACCTGGAGGAAGAGCGGCAGGAAGATGGTCGCGCCCACGGCCGCCGCGCCGGTGAGGAAGGTGATGGCGCTGCCGAGCACCACGACGTTCTCGCGGAAGAGCCGCGGCGGCAGCAGCGGGTCGGGCGCGCGCAGCTCCTGGATGACGAGCAGCGCCACCAGGATCGCCGCCGCCGCGACGAGCCCGAGGATGATCGGCGAGGTCCAGGGCAGCGCGGTCCCCGCCCAGGTCGTCACCAGCAGCAGAGCCACGATCGCCGGCACCAGGAGGCCGATGCCGAGATAGTCGATATGCGGCGCATGGGTGGGAAGCGGCAAGCGGCGCAGCGCCCGGCCGCAGATCAGCAGCGCCGCGATGCCGATCGGCAAGTTGATCCAGAACACCCAGCGCCAGCTCAGCACATCGACCAGCACGCCGCCCAGCATCGGCCCGCCGATGGTCGCGATCGACCACACCGCGGTGAAATAGGCCTGGTAGCGGCCGCGCTCGCGCGGCGGCACGATGTCGGCGATAATGGTCATGGCGAGCGCGATGAGTCCGCCGCCGCCCAGCCCCTGCACCGCGCGGCCGAGGATCAGCGCCAGCATCGACTGCGCCAGCCCGCACATGACCGAGCCCACCAGGAAGATCGCGATCGCGGTGCGGAAGAGGGCGCTGCGCCCGAACTGGTCGCTGAGCTTGCCATAGACCGGCGTCGATGTGGTCGAGGTCAGGAGATAGGCCGAGACGGTCCACGACATGTGCTCCATGCCGTGCAGCTCGCCCACCATCGCGGGAAGCGAGGTCGCGACGATGGTCTGGTCGAGCGCGCCCAGGAACATGCCCAGCACCGTGCCGCTGATCATGTGCAGGATTTCGCGATGGGTGAACGGCGATTGCGAAGGCGGGCCGCCCGGGCGATGCGCGCCGGCCGCCGGCTCCCCGCGCGGCGCCGGACGAGTCGCGACTTCGTCGCTCGCGGCGGCGTCCTGTTCGGGCGGGGGAGAGGAACTCAACGCGGGATTCCTGGACGATTGGCGGGGCAGGGGGATCGCCTTACACTTGCGCGATGCGGCACGCGATGCAACCGCGTCCGATGAAGGGGAGGGGCGCGAAAATGGCGGGCGACATGCATTGAGTCGGCACCTGGCCGACGAGCCCGCCAAGTGAATGCGACCTCAGGACAACCAATCACCTGCCTGTTCGAAACATTGCGATCCGGCGACGGACTTCGGCGATAACGTCCTGCTTGCTTCCGGCCGGCGCGCCATCGAGGCCAGGGGTCCAATGATCCTCCTTGAGTTTTGCGCACGCGGCCAGAGCTTCGGCGGCATCGCCAAGTCGGGAGTGGCAATCGGCTTGGTGGAGGGGTCCCCAAAGGTCGGGCCACCCCGCTGGATCCAGTGATTCTGCGCGGTCAAAATCCTCGAGCGCCGCGCGGTAGCGGCCGAGACGACACAAAATCTGCCCGCGACACAGATAAACAATGGGCTTTGCCTCCAACGCGATCGATGCGTTGATGTCCGCCAGAGCTGCATCGAGATTACCCAGTCTCAGCCAGCCCTGATGCCGGCAAAAGTGGGCGTAGGGATCACCGGGATTTTTCGAGACTTCGTAAGTTTTGAGCGCGACATAGCGTTCCGGGTCTGCGAGCAGCAACTCGTGCTGAGCCTCTAAGTCTTTCAGCGACAGGTCAGGCATTGCCGCGCTCCTTTATCTCATCCGATCGGATTTCCGCCACAGGCCGCCGAAACTTGTCCCCGGACACATTGATCGTATGTACGGCCGAACCCAAGATAACCCCTCTTTCCAAGCAACCCCGCAGTTAGAAGGTTTGTACAAAACAGGCGCGCTGCTGCCCATTCCTCCATGCACTCGGGCGACATGGCAAGCTCGTGCTCCGATACGACTGTTTCAACGAAGCTGCTATCGCCATCGGTCGTCCACTGGCCGCCGTCGGGGTTGCCGGCAGGAACACGCGGCTCGTCGGGCCAATCAGGGTTGTACTTTTGCAACTCCGTTGCGCGTACGAGCTTGGCCATTCCGTCGGGAGAAATCTCCGGGAAGGCGAGGAGCACCGCGTGGATGCGCGCCCTCGCTTCTTCGCCGTCGTTCAATAACTGTGCGACATGCGTCAAGCCGCGGAGACGGCGTTCGAGGTCGGTACGCGCCATCGGGCCATAAGCGAGGCGTAAGCTCCGCGTTACGTGGCTGGCAGGGTGCACGCGGTAGCTTCGCGTTCCCGTGTTGCCGCGAATCGCCTCGACCACGGGCATCGGACCGAGCGCAATGCCGTCATCGTCGCAAGCGAGCCCGGGTTGACCTCGGGACACGAGGCCAAATGTACGGGCAATGAGAGCCGTCATTTCACTCTGTAACTTGGATTTGCGTGGATGTACGTATATACGTATTTTGCGTTCGTGTCAAGGCGCAAAAGCGCCTGCGCCGACATGCTGGCCTTCGTTTTCACCGAACGCGATGATCGAACACGAATCATTTCCGCGAGATCCGCAACGAGGATCGAGCAAGATGAGTATTTCCGGGAGGACCGCTGACGGCGTTCGAAAGATGACGCCATCGCAAATCGAAAAGGCCGCGCGCCGACCCCGACGCTCAGCCGCTGACGCGTTCCGACCTGCGCCGCCTCGGACGGACGCCACGGGCGAAGGTCATTCGCCGCGCCCTCGCGCTCACGCAGGAGCAGTTTGCCGCACAATACGACATTCCCATCGGCACGCTGCGCGATTGGGAACAAGGGCGAACCGAGCCCGACCGCCCCGCCCGGGCCTATCTTCGCGTGATCGCGCATGACCCGGAAGGCGTGCGGCGTGCGTTGGCGGACAATGCCCACAAGCGCCCGTCATCACGGAAGCCCGCCAACCCGTGAGATATGAAACATATTGATCGGCGCGACAGCTTCCGACCCGAAATAGCCTGCTTGACCTGAGATTGCACTCACCTGAAAGGTAGAGGTACGCCGCCTCGGGTTGACGCGAGTTTCAACTCCGATGGACTCCACCGATAGTTGGAGGAGATTCACGAGCTCAGGTCAAAGACTAAAACGTCCCGCGCCGACGTGCTATGAGGAAAGCGCCAGTTTCTGGGAGGGACGCAAAAATGGCGGGCGACAAGCATTGGGTCGGGACCTGGACCACCAGCCCGGTGGTGACCGAGGGGCTCGCCTTCGCCAACCAGACCCTGCGCATGATCGCGCGCATCAGCATCGGCGGCGCCAGCCTGCGGGTGCGGCTCTCCAATGCCTGCGGCCTCAAGAAGCTGATGATCGGCGGAGCGCACGTGGCGCTGCGCGACAAGGACGCGCGCATCGTGGCCGGCTCGGGCCGCAAGCTGACGTTCGGCGGCGCCGACGGCGTCGTGATCCCGGCGGGCGCGCTCGCGGTCAGCGATCCGGTGGCGCTCGACGTGCCGGCGCTCGCCGATCTCGCGGTCAGCGTCCATGTGCCGGGCGAATGGCCGGAAAATTTTCCCATCACCGGTCACGGCAATTGCCACCAGACCAATTACGTCTCGCCGCCGGGCGATTTCACGGCCTCGGTTTCGATGCCGGTCCAGGCCACGACCGAGAACTGGTATCTCGTCACCGGCATCGAGGTGCTGGCGCCGCGCGCGACCGGCGGCATCGTCGCGTTCGGCGATTCGCTGACCGACGCCAACCTCTCCACGCTCGACGCCAACATGCGCTGGCCGGACCAGCTCGCCCGCCGCCTGGTCGCGCGGCGCGGCGGACGGATGCTGGGCGTCATGAATCACGGCATCGGCGGCAACCGCATCCTCGACGACATGCGCGGCGACAGCGGCCTCAGGCGCTTCGACCGCGACGCGCTGGCGCAGACGGGCGCCACCCACGTCATCGTCTTCCTCGGCACCAACGATCTGCGCAACCGCAACGCCAAGCCCGAGGAAGAAGTGACGGCCGCCCAGATGATCGCGGGCTTGCAGCAGCTCGCGGCGAGGGCGCAGACAGGAGGCCTCAAGATCTACGGCTGCACCCTGCTGCCTTACGAGAACGAGACCTTCCTGCCCGGCGCCTGGACGCCGGCGCGCGACCGCCACCGGCTCGCCGTCAACGAGTGGATCCGCGAGAGCCGCGCCTTCGACGCGGTGATCGACTTCGAGCGGACCCTGCGCGATCCGGCGCATCCGACCAGCATGCTGCCGGCCTATGATTGCGGCGACCATCTCCACCCCGGCGATCTGGGATACACGACGCTGGGCGACAGCATCGACCTCGACCTCTTCGACTGATTCGGGAGGCAAGCCCATGTTTTTAAAGAACTCTTGGTACGTCGCGGCCTGGGACAGCGAAATAACCAAAGCGCCTCTTTCGCGTACCATCTGCGGCGAGCCGGTGATGCTCTTCCGCACCGGCGCCGGTGCTGTCTCGGCGCTCGAGGACCGTTGCTGCCACCGCAACCTGCCGCTCTCGATGGGGACGGTGGAGGGCGACTGCATCCGCTGCGGCTATCACGGCCTCAAATACGACGCCGCCGGAACATGCGTCGAAATCCCCGGCCAGAAACTCATCCCCCCCGGCGCGCGCGTCCGCTCCTATCCGCTGGTCGAGCGCTGGCAGATGCTATGGATCTGGATGGGCGATCCCGCGCGCGTCGACGAAGGGCTGCTGCCGCATTGGCAGTCGCTCGACGATCCGGGCCTGGTGCGCTCCAACGGCAACGACGAGAAGCCGCTTGCCATGCGTTGCAATTGGCAGCTCAACAACGACAACCTGCTCGACCTCTCGCATGTCTTCTATGTCCACAAGGGCACGCTCGGCGGCAGCGGCACGGACATTCCGATCAAGACCGTGCGCACCCAGCGCGGCGTGCGCATGTCGCGCTGGATCGCCGGCACCGCGCCGACCCCGATCTTCGCGCAGTATCTCGACTTGAAGGGCGGGACCGTCGATCGCTGGCAAGCAGCGGATATCGAGACGGCCAGCCATTGCCTGGTCGATGCCGGCTTCGCCCCGGCCGGCAAGATCGCGCCCGAGGACGACGCCGAGCGCTCGCGCTATGTCCGCTTCCACGCCTTCATCACGGCGACGCCGGAGACGCCGTCCTCGAGCTTCATGTTCTATGTCCAGGCGCGTAACTTCGCGCGCGACAATCACGAGCTCACGCGCCAAGTCGTGACCGATTTCCGCCGCGTCTTCTTCGAGGACATCGCCGTCATGGAGGCGCAGCAGCGCGTCAGCGACCGGCGCCCCGACGCGCCCACCATCGACGTCAACGTCGATGCGCCCCCGCTCGCCATGCGCCGGCTGCTCGCCGAGCGCATCGCGGCGGAGGCCGCTGCTTGAGCCGATGTGACATCCTCATTCGCGGCGGCGAGGTGATTGACGGGTCCGGCCGCGCGCCGATACGGGCCGATGTTGCGATCGCTGGCGAGCGCATCGTCGCCATCGGCGCCGACGCCGAAAAGGCCGATGCCTCGCGCGTGATCGATGCCGTGGGGCTGGTCGTGGCGCCCGGCTTCATCGACATCAAGACCCATTCCGATTTCACCTTGCCGCTCAATCCGCTGGCCGAGAGCAAGATTCGCCAGGGCGTCACTACGGAGGTGATCGGCCATTGCGGCTTCTCGGTGGCGCCCGTGCTGCCCGGCAAGGTCGAAATGCTGCGCGACTATCTCTCGCCCAGCGCGCCGTGGCTCACCTTCCGCGAGACCGGTTTCGCGGGATATCTCGAAGCGTTTCCGGCGACCTCAACCAATGTGTGCGCGCTCGTCGGCCACAACACGCTGCGCCTCATGGCGATGGGCATGGCGCCGCGCGCCGCGCGCCACAATGAGCTCCAACACATGATCGCGCTGCTCGACGAGGCGCTGGCGGCGGGCGCGATGGGGCTTTCGACCGGCCTCTTCACGCCGCCCGGCTGCTTCGCCGAGACCGACGAGATCATCGCGCTGGCCAAGGTGCTGAAGCGCCACGGCGCGGGCTATTTCTCGCACCTACGCGACGAGGCCAACCACGTATTCGAGGCCCTCGACGAGGCGATCCGCATCGGCGCCGCATCCGGCGTCCATGTCCAGGTCGTGCACGTGAAGCTGTCCGGCCTCGACAATTGGGGCCGCGCCGGCGAATTTCTCGCGGCGCTCGAGGCGGCGCGCGAGCGCGGGGTCGCGGTCGATTGCGACCAGTATCCCTACACGGCGGCGAGCAACCCCCTCAAGAACCTGTTGCCGCCGTGGGTGCAGTCCGACCGGCTCGAGGAGATGACGGCACGGCTCGCCGATCCGACCGTGCGCGGCCGTATCGCCAGCGCGATCGCCGAATCCGGCCTCAACAATTTCGGCCGCATTCCCGATTGGGACGCGATCCGCATCTCGGTCAGCCCGCAACAAGCGCAGTATGCCGGCCGCACCATCGCCCAGATCGCGCGCGAGCGCGGGGCCGACCCGATCGATTGCGTGTGCGATTATCTCATCGCCGACCGCTGCGCCACGCGCGTGCTGGTGTCGTCGATCGGCGAGGAGGATGTGCGCACGCTGATCCGCTCGGACGCGGTGTGCGTCGGCTCGGACGGCAATTGCGTCGCGCCATACGGCGTCACGTCCCAAGGCAAGACGCATCCGCGCTTCTACGGCACTTTCCCACGCATTCTCGGCCATTACGTGCGCGATCTCGGGCTCCTGCCGCTCGAGGCCGCGATCCACAAGATGACCGGCGCGCCGGCGCGCGCGCTGGGGCTCGAGCGCCGCGGCCTGGTGCGCGAGGGCTGGTTCGCCGACCTGACCTTGTTCGATTCACGCGAGTTCGCCGAACGCGCCAGCTACGACGATCCGCACCAATATCCCGCCGGCGCCGCCACCACGGTCATTGTCAACGGAACGCTCACCGTCGATCGCGCCGAGCATACCGGCGCGTTGAGCGGCCGCCTGCTGCGTCGCCCCACACATTCAATTGGGAGGACCCCATGACGATTCCTGGACGACGCGAACTGTTCACGAAATTGGGTGTGATCGGTGGGCTTGTGACGATTGCTGGAACGGCCAAGGCGCAAGGCGCGTCGGCAAAGAGCTACATCAAGACCGACTTCGCGCAGAACAATGCATACTCGCAGGCGGTGATCACCCAGGGCGGGCGTACGGTGTGGCTCGCCGGCCAGACGGCGACGCCCACCGACCCCTCGGGCAAGACGCTCGCCGGCGATTTCGATGGCCAAGTCCGATCGATCTTCGCCTCGCTCGGCAAGACCCTGGAGAAAGCCGGCGGAAAGCTCTCCGACATCGTGACGATGACGGTATTCATGGTCGACGACCGCTTCGACCGGCGCTTCCTCGAATTGCGCAAGGAAATCCTGGGCGACAATTTCCCGGCGAGCGCGCTCATCAACGTCCATTCACTCGCCGCGCCGACCGCCATGCTCGAGATCCAGGCGGTGGCCGTGATCGGCTGAATGCCGCCCCGGAGTAGCCGCGGATCGGCCACCGCGATAGGATCGCGCGGCAATCTGCGGGAGCTTCGTCCATGGCCAAGTACGATTTCGACCTCTTCACCATCGGCGCGGGATCGGGCGGGGTGGCGGGTTCGCGCCGCGCCGGCTCTTATGGCGCCAAGGTCGGCATCTGCGAGGACAGCCGGATCGGCGGCACGTGCGTCATGCGCGGCTGCGTCCCGAAGAAGCTCCTGGTCTACGGCGCGCAATTCGCCGACGCGTTCGCCGACGCCGCGGGATATGGCTGGCACGTGGTGCCGCCGTTGCATGATTTCGGCGCGATGGTCGCCGCCAAGAACCACGAGCTCGATCGTCTCGAGGGCATCTACCGCAAGCTCCTGTCCGATTCCCGGGTGAGGCTGTTCGAGGCGCGCGGGCGCCTGGTCGATCCGCACACCATCGAGATCGAGGGCCAGACGCACACTGCCGCCAACATCATCGTCGCGACGGGCGCGCGTCCAGTGCTGCCGCCGATCCCCGGTGTCGAGCACGCCATCACCTCGAACGAGGCGCTCGAGCTGCCTGCGCTGCCGCGCCGCATCCTGATCGTCGGCGGCGGCTATATCGCGGTCGAGTTCGCCGGGATCTTCCGCGGCTTCGGCTGTGAGGTCGTCGAGATCATCCGCCGCGAGGACCTGCTTTACGGCTTCGATGACGATCTCCGCATCGCCCTCGCCCTGGAGATGCGCGGCCGCGGCGTCGAGATCCGCGCCCGCACCCAGGTGGCGCGCATCGAGAGGGCGCCGCATGAGGGCTATTCGGTGTTCACCA
>DATNID010000004.1:0-24435 GCA_035604615.1 Allostellaceae bacterium
TACAGAAGAAAACGGCTCGGGCTCCTCGCTCACCCGCGGTTTGCTGCCTTGGTGTACTACGGGCTCCGGGCCGCGCCAGGGGATCGGGTCATGACCCGATCCCCTGGCATCCCCAGACTGACAAATTTCAAAGACACAAGGGGGTGCTCCCGCTCGTCCCCGCCGCCTCATTCGATCACCTCGTCCGCGCGCGCGAGGAGCGTCGGCGGGATCGTGAGGCCCAGCGCCTTCGCGGTCTTGAGGTTGATGACGAGTTCAAACTTGGTCGATTGAATGACCGGCAGGTCCTCCACTCTCGAGCCTTTAAGAATTCGATCGACGAAGTACGCGGCACGCCGATAGTTCGCCCTGATGTTCACCCCGTATCCGAGCAGTCCACCGGCGACGACTCCTTCGCGGTTCCCAAACACGGTAGGAAGGCGCGATGAAAGCGCTTGTTCCGCGACTTGACCGGCGTTTTGGATGAGCATCCCGTCACGGAGTGCGATTACGATTTGTGCACCGCCGCTGCTCAGCGTCTGGAAAGCAGCAGCAAGATCAGCCTTCGAACGGACTTCGGCGGGTACGATTTCGACGCCCTTCGCGGCTGCGGCGGCTTCGATCTCACGGCGTTGGCTCGTGCTCGTCACGTTCGTCGCATTTATGAGCAGCCCTATCCGTCTGGCACCAGGGACGAGTTCCAGGGCAAGCTCCACCTGTTTTCCGGAAAGACCGTCCACGGCGGCTAGGATTCCGGTCACGTTTCCGCCAGGACGGGCATAGCTGGCAACCAGCCCAAGACGGATCGGATCGGTCAGCACCACCGAAACGATTGGCAGCGATGATGTCGCCTGGTGAGCGGCGAATGCCGAATCGGGGTCTGTCGCGAGAATCAAATCCGGATTCTGCCCCAGTAGCTCTTTCGCCAAAGCCGGCAGCTTGCTGTTGTCGCTGTCGGAGAAGCGACTGACGATCTCGAAATTCTCGCCCTCGACCCGACCAAGATCGCGCATCCCGGCCAGGAATGCATCAATCGAGGAGACGGATGCATTCCGGCCCGTATTGCAGAGAATGCCGATGAGCGGGCGCTTGCCGCCAGATTGCGCCAACGCGAATCGAGGCCACGTCACGACCGCGCCAAGCACCGCAATGAGATCGCGCCGCCGGATCATTCGATCACCTCGTCGGCGCGCGCCAAGAGCGTCGGCGGAATCGCGATCCCGAGCGCTTTCGCGGTCTTGAGGTTGATGATCAGCTCGAACTTCACCGCCTGCACGACGGGCATGTCGCGGGGATTCTCGCCCCGCAGCATCTTTCCCGTATTGATGCCATGAAGGCGAAAGACATCGACCAAGTCGGGGCCGTAGCTGATCAGTCCGCCCGCGAGCGCGGAAATGCGGATTTCATACATCGCCGGGATCGCGAGCCGCGCCGCCAGCGCGGCGCAGCGGTCTGCGTGACTCGACAGGAAGAAATCGGAGACGAAGAAAAGCGCGCCCGGCCGCTGCTGCGCGAAGGCCTCGAAGGCCTTGTCGATCTCGGCCTCGGTTCCGGCGTCGATGACCCGGAGCCGCAGCCCGAGCGTGCGGGCGGCCGCTTGCAGCTCGCTCACATGCGATGCGGCATTCGGGGCGGCGGGATTGGAGAGCGCGCCGATCTCGGTCGCGGCTGGAACGAGCTCGTGCAGCAGACCCAAGCGTTTTCCGTCAAGCTCGCTGGTCAACGGGTTCACGCCGGTCGCGTTGCCGCCGGGCCGGTTGAAACTGGCGACGAGGCCAAGCGCGACCGGATCGCCGCCGCCGCTGCCGAACTCGATCGGAATGGTCGAGGTCGCCGCCTTGACCGCCAGAGCCGCGGGTGCGGTTATCGCGACGATGGCCGCGGGATGCAGTCGAACGAGCTCCGCCGCCATATCCGGCAAGCGCTCGTAGTGACCGTTGGCCCAGCGATACTCGATGGCCATGTTCTGGCCCTCGACGAATCCGGTCTCGCCCAATCCGCGGCGGAACGAATCCATGAAGGGGGGCGGGGAAGGCTCGCCGGGCGCGATGAAGCCGACCACTGGCTTTGCCGGCTGCTGCGCGCGCGCTACGAGCGGGGACGCTAGTGAGGCGACACCGATGCCGCCGATGAATTCTCGCCGCCTCATTCGATCACCTCGTCGGCGCGCGCCAAGAGCGTGGGCGGGATGGCGAGGCCGAGCGTCTTCGCGGTCTTGAGGTTGATGACCAACTCGAATGTCGTGGGCTGCACCACCGGTAAATCACCGGGCTTGTCTCCCAGGAGTACCCGGGCCGCATAGCGGCCAAGCTGGCGATAAATTGCTGTTACATTCACGCCGTAGCTGATGAGTCCGCCTGCCAGAACTTGGCTACGATCAGAATATCCAGCGGGAATTGCGTATTGCGTAGCCAGCGCAACGATGCGATCACGGAATGAGCCAACGGCGAAGGTAGGAACCGAACTGATCAGAAGGGCGCTTACCCGCTCGCCGGAAAGGGTCGCAAATGCGGACTCAAGCTGCTCAAGCGTTCCTCCATTGACGATTCGCAGTCGCAGCCCGAGTTTTTGAGCCGCTTCTTCCGTTTCCTCTCGCCCGTTGTCGAACCGAATTGCCGAATCGGTCAACACTGCGATGGTCGATGCGTTTGGCACCAACTCGTGTAATATTTCAAGTCGCTTCGCCGCGAGCGTGACGGCGAATAGGCTTGCACCGGTGAAATTGCCCCCCGGATGATTTAGGCTAGCGATGTAACCGTCCGCCACGGGGTCGCCAGCAAAAATGGAGACAATTGGAATCGTCTGCGTCAACTTTTTCGCGACTATGTTGCCGCGTTCGCCGCCAGAGATGACAATTACGTCTGCGCGGCGACTCACCAGGTCTGCTGCAAGCTCCTGCACTGGTTCGAGGCGTGAGCGCGCCCAGCGGTATTCGATCGCGACGTTACGACCCTCGATGAAGCCGTTCTCCTTTAGGCCTTGCTTGAAGCCCGCCACCTCGTTGGCGCGGTCTTCGGGTCCAAAGCCGTTGAGAAACCCGATCACCGGCATCGCCTTCTGCGCACGGGTGCCGAATGGAAACGCAACCGCCGCACCGCACAACGTGGCGATGAAATCGCGCCGCCTCACTCGATCACCTCGTCGGCGCGCGCCAACAACGTGGGCGGAATCGTCAGCCCGAGTACCTTTGCGGTCTTGAGGTTAATCAAGAATTTGAACTTGGTCGCCCCTTGGACCGGCAAGTCAGCTGGCTTTGTCCCCTTGAGGATGCGATCGATGTAACCCGCGGCCTGCCGGTACTGTTCTGTCTGGTCGGCGTTATATTCCATCAGCGCGCCGCCGCCATAAACCGAAATCGTCGGCAAACGATAGTGCACTGCCAAATCAATGATCGGTTGATGATGAAGCGCGATGAATGAATCGGTTGGCAAGATCAGTCCACTGTTGGGTTGGCTCGAGATGCGTGCCATTGCAGGTTCAATGTCGGCAACTTCATGAACGGGTGCGGCAAGGGCTTCCACGGCAAAATGCGGAGCAGCCGCTTCGAGCGAGCGCATGAAGAATTGCGACTGCGGCGACGATTCGGGTCTGAACATCAAAGAGACTCGCGCAAGTTCAGGCGCGACCTCCTTGAGCAGGCCGACCCACTTGCCGGCTACGGTGAAATCGAGAGGGCTAAAGCCGGTGATGTTGCCGCCAGGCTGCGCGAGGCTCGATATAAACCCTTGGCCGACGGGGTCGGAGACTTGCAGGAAAACAATCGGTATCTTGCCGGTAGCGCGTCGCATGGCCGCAAGGTTGGTAGTGGAGACGGCCAGAATCACGTCAGGACCAAGCGCTACCAATTCCGCAGCATAAGAACGCGCACGTTCGGGATCAGCGGCGCTCCAACGCGTTTCGAGGCGAAGAGTCCGTTCCGTCCAGCCCAATTTTCCAAGCGCCTCGTGGAAGGTCGCCAATAGCGACCCCGGTACCGAGGCGGAGTCGCTAGCGTTCATTAGGACGGCGAGCAGGCGTGTCCGGTCGGCCTGCTGCGTATAGCCCGCATGCGGTCCCAAGAACGTCGCACCACTAACGAATGCGACAAAACTGCGCCTGCTGATCATTCGATCACCTCATCAGCGCGTGCGAGCAGCAGCGGCGGAACCGCGATCCCCAGCGCCTTCGCGGTCTTGAGATTGATCACAAGCTCGAACTTCGATGGTTGCAGCACCGGGAGATCGGCGGGCTTGTCGCCGTTGAGGACCCGCCCCGCATAGACGCCCAACGCGCGGTATAGGCCGGTCGAGCTTACCCCGTAGCTCATGAGGCCGCCCGCGACGACCGGTTCGCGCGAGAAATAGCCGGTGGGGATCGCATATTGCGCGGCCAATTCGACCAGCCGTTTGCGGACGGGGATGGTATCGAATAACGGCTGGGTCGAAACCGAAAGCGCGCCGATGCGCTCGTCGCCGAGCGTCTTGAACGCGGCGTCGAGGTCGCCGACATTGCCGACGTTCACGAGGCGCATGCGAATCCCGAGCCTTTGCGCGGCCACCTCCGCGACATCCGTTGGGCTGGGGTTGACCGCCAGGGCAGCGGCGTAAGCGGGATCGCGAAACTCGGCCACAATTGCCGCAGCGGGAATAAGCTCGTGGATGAGTTCCAGACGTTTCGGTTCCAGCAAAACGAAGAATGCGCTGACGCCGGTGACATTTCCCCCTGGCGCATTGATGCTCGCGACGAGGCCCGTCTGAACGGGGTCCCTGGCGATCATGGCGACAATGGGGATCGATGACGTCGCGGCCTTCGCCTCCATGGCCGGAATTTCGCCGCCGCTGGTGACGATGACGTCGACGCGACGCCGCACCAGTTCGGCGGCGAGCGATCGTGTGTCATCGAGCCGCCCTCGCGCCCACCGGTACTCGATCGCGACGTTGCGGCCCTCGACGTAGCCGGCATCGCTCAGGCCCTGTTGAAACGCCGCGAGACGATTGGCCCATTCCTCAGGGGAATAGCTGTTGAGGAAGCCGATAACGGGCGTCGCGCGCTGCTGCGCGCCAACGATGCCGGGCATCGAAGCCGCGCCCAGCCCCGCGACGAAAGCGCGCCGCCCGATCCGATCCTGCCGCTCCCGCACGGCCACCCCCTCGCGCCCGCGATGACGACCGTCCCAGCTTAGCACGGGCGGCGGTGCGGCAAACGCGGCGCGTTCCGGCTAGGCTCGCCTCTTCGCGAAGGAGGCAAGGCGATGCGCATCCACAATCTCTACACCGACGCCAACGGCGAATCGCATTTCCGCGACATCGAGGTCGAGTTCGTCGAGGAGCGCCGCGGCAGCAAGCTGTCGCGCCGCCTCCCCGCCAACGGCATCATCTTCCGCGTCACCCCGGCAGAGCACGATCTCGACTGGCACACCGCGCCGCGCCGGCAATACATCATCAATCTCGACGCCGGCGTCGAGATCACCGCCAGCGACGGCGAGCGCCGCAAGATCGGCGCCGGCGAGGTCATCCTGGTCGAGGACGTGACCGGCAAGGGTCACCTCTCGAAATCGATCGCGCCGACCTTGCGCCACTCGATCTTCGTGCCGGTGGAGTAGCCGCCCTCACAGCAGCTCGAGCTGGTCGCCCTTTTGCGCCGGCTTCTTGAAGCGCGTGGTGTCGAGCTGCCAGGCGCGGCCGCGCTCGAGGCCATAGCGCCGCCGCGCCGCCTCGAAGCGCAGGCGCAGCATCTCGGCATAGGCGCCGGTGCCGCGCATGCGGGTGCCGAATTCGGCCTGGTATGCCTTGCCGCCGCGGCTCTGGCGGATCAAGGACATCACGTGCCGCGCCTTGTCGGGCGCGTGGGTCTGGAGCCATTCCTCGAACAAGGGCGCCAGCTCCAGCGGCAGGCGCAGCAGGATGTAGCCCGCGCTGGTGGCGCCCGCGGCGGCCGCCGCCTCGAGGATGCGCTCGAGCTCGGCGTCGTTGAGCGCCGGGATCATCGGCGAGGCCAGCACCGCGACCGGGATGCCGGCCTGGCTCAAAGCGGCGATGGTGTCGAGGCGGCGCTGCGGCGTGGCGGCGCGGGGCTCGAGCTTCCTTGCGAGGTCGCGGTCGAGCGTGGTCAGCGACACCGCCGCCGCGGCCAGCCGCTCCGCCGCCATCGGCGCCAGGATGTCGATGTCGCGCTGGATCAAGGCCGACTTGGTAATGAGGCAGACCGGGTGGCGGAACTCGCGCAGCACCTCGAGGATGCGCCGCGTGAGCTCGAGCTTGCGCTCCACCGGCTGGTAGGCGTCGGTGTTGGCGCCCAGCGTGATCGCCTTGCAGGTGTAGGTGGGCTTCGACAATTCGGCGCGCAGCAGCGCCGGCGCGTCCTCCTTGACGAAAATGCGGCTCTCGAAGTCGAGCCCGGGCGAGAGGCCGAGATAGGCATGGGTCGGCCGCGCAAAGCAATAGACGCAGCCATGCTCGCAGCCGCGATACGGATTGATCGAGCGCTCGAACGGCACGTCGGGGGAATCGTTGCGCGCGATGATGGTCTTGGCGCTGTCGCGCGCGAACACCATGTCGAGCGGCGGCGGCGCGGCATCGGCGCTGCCCCAGCCATCGTCGACGAGGACGCGCCGCTCCGGCTCGAAGCGCCCGGTCGCATTGCTGACCGCGCCCCGACCCTTACGCGGCTGGGGGGCAAGAGGCTCGTCCATGCGGGGAGCCTAGCCCGGCATGGCGAACAAAACAAGAACGAACTTGCGCCGGCGGCTATTCGATGACGTCGGTCGCCCGGGCGACGAGAGTGGGCGGAATGGTCACGCCCAGCGCCTTTGCTGTCTTGAGGTTGATCGCCAGGTCGAATTTCGTGGGAAACTCGATCGGCAGGTCGCCGGGTGACGCACCTTTGACGATCTTGTCGATGTAGACGGCCGAGCGCCGGAAATTCTCGGGCACATCGACGCCGTAGCTCGCGAGCCCGCCGGCCTCGACCAACTGCCGTTCGCCGAAAATGAGCGGCATGCGCGAGTTGAGCGCCGTCCCCACGATGAACGAACCCATCGCGATGAACAACGCGTTGGAAGGAATGATCAGGGCTTGGACTTTGGCCGCTGCCACCCGCTCGAATACGGTGCGCACGTCATCGGGCGTTGCCGCTGTGACAATCGTCACGGCGAATCCGCGCGCTTGCGCAGCGGATGTAATCTGCTGTTCGAGGGAAGGTGCGGCCACGCTCGATGGATTGACGAGCACGCCAATCCTGGTGGCGCCGGGAACGGCGTCGAGGGTCAGTTCGACGAGCTTGCCGATCATTCCTTCGACGGTGAACGACAATCCCGTCACGCTGCCGCCCGGATGCGCGTAGCTGGCGGCGAGGCGCGGCATCAAGCTGTCGACGAAAATGGGACAAACGATCGGCACGAGTGGCGCCGCGCTCTTCGCGGCGACGGCCGCGCTCGGTGCATCGGCAAGAACGACGTTCGGGTTCGAGGTCAACAGTTCGCGCGCCAGTCCGGGAAGACGGCTTACGTCCCCGTCGGCGTGGCGCTCGTCGATGTCCAAGGTTTGGCCTTCGACGTAGCCGAGGCTCCGCAACCCATCGCTCAGCGCTGTGTAATCGGCCAAGAGCGACGCCTTGGCGTTGAGGCCGAGAATGCCCAGGCGCGGGCGGCCAGGCGCCGCCCGCGACGCGACCAGCAACGAAACCGCGATGCCGCCGAGAGCCGCGACGAAGTCCCGCCGGTTCATCTATTCCGCCCGTCCCCCGCGGCTCCGGATCACGCCCGAACCGGCGCGAAACCTACCACGTTACGTGACGCCGGTCTGCGCTCTCGGCCCTCGACGCGTCGGCGGTTCCACCTGAACGGATCAGCGCCTCTACGGCGAGGCCGGGATGAATTTCTGGGCCAGGCTTGCGGCCTCCTTGCGCGAGGCGAGGTTTTCCTCGGCCTGGTCGTCGATATAGGCGACGCCGGGCTGGGGGAAAGTCTCGGGCGAGGGGCGCGGCACGTCGAGGCGGCGGCTGTTCTCGGTGGTCCGGGTCCACTCGGTCTGGCCCGCCTTGGACAAGAGCCAGTTGATGTAGACCTTGGCGGCGTTGGGGTGCGGCGCGTGGTCCATCAGCGCCACCGTGCCATAGCCCGCGCCGCGGCCCGGCCGCGCCAGGGGCACGTCGAAGGCCGCGATGCTCTTGCCCAGCCCCTGGTCCTGGAACGGCTTCACCTGCTCGAACCCGGTGCCGATGCCGATGGGATATGTCCCGCGCACCACCCATTCCGCGGTCTGGCGCGTGTTGCCGCTGTAGACGATCTTCTGCTGGGCGAAGAGCCGCTCCAGGAATCCTTCGCCGAAATTCAGCAGGAAGCGCTGCGCCACATCGACGCCCTGGCCCGGACGGCGCGGATCGTCCCACACGATCTTGCCGGCGAGAGGCGGCTTCAGGAGATCGTCGTAGCTCTTGAGATCGCCGCGCGCGACGAAGTCCCAGTTGACGACCATGGTGGGCGTCACGCTGACCTCGAAGCCAAGGACGAATTTGCGCTCCTTGTCCATCCACTCGCCGCCCAGCCCGTCGAGCCACAGCGTGTCGTCGAGCACCTCGGGCAGGACCAGCGCGGGCAGGAGCGGCTGGAACGCGCCCGCCGGCTTCAAGGTCTCGACCGTCGAGGTGGTGCCGCCGACATAGACATCCCAGCTATAGATGCCGGCCTCGCGCTCGCGCATGATCTTCGGGATGGTGTCGCGCCCGCTGGCGCCGAAATAGTTGATCTTGATGGCGGGAAAGTCGCGCGCGAAGCCCTGGGTCAGCGCCTCCTCGTAGAGCTTGCCGGGGCCGCCATGGACGTCGACCTCGCCCTCCTTCTGCGCCGCGGCGACGAGCGCGTCCCAGGCCGGATCGGCGCTGGCCGCGCTTGCCCAGGCGACGAGCGAAATGGCAGCGAGACTGCGATGCACGATGCTCACTCGCCCGCCGCGAGATGCTCCTTCAGGCGCGGCATCAGCTCGACCAGGTTGCAGGGCCGGTGGCGGTTGTCGAGCTGGTGCTTGATGATGTCGTCCCAGGCATCGCGGCAGGCGCTGGGCGAGCCGGGCAGCGCGAAGAGATAGGTGCCGCCCGCGACGCCGGAGGTGGCGCGGCTCTGGATCGTCGAGGTGCCGACCTTCTGGTAGCTGAGCCAACGGAACAGCTCGCCGAACCCGGCGATCTCCTTGTCGTAGACGGCGTGGAAGGCCTCGGGCGTCACGTCGCGGCCGGTGACGCCGGTGCCGCCGGTCGCGATCACCACGTCGACCGAAGGATCGGCGATCCAGGCGCGGAGCTGGGAAACGATCGCGTCCTGGTCGTCCTTGACGATGCGGCGCTGGATGACGCGGTGGCCGGCGCCGCGGATCAGCTCGGCGAGGGTGTTGCCCGACTTGTCGTCGGCCTCGGTGCGGGTGTCGGAGACGGTGAGGACGGCGATGTTGACCGGCAGGAACGGGCGCGTCTCATCGATTCGCGGCATAGGCTGCTTCCCGGTGCGGCCGTTGATCCTGCGCGATATAGGTCGGCCACCGGTCGCCGGCAAGCGCGTCGAGGTCCGGCGTCGCCTGGCCCAGGCGCATGCGGTAGATCCAGTAGTTGGTCAGCACGTGGCGGGTGAAGATGCGCCCCTGCGGCGAGGGAATGCTTTCAAGGAACAGCAGCGGGTCGTTCTTGTATTTCGCCGCCAGGTCCTGGAGCCGCGCCGCCGCCGCGGGCCCGCGGTTATAGGCCAGCGCGGCCATCATCAAATTGCCCTTGATGGCGTCGTCGGCGAGGAGCGTGCGGACATAGTCCTGCGCCAGGGTCAGGTTGAGCTCGGGGTCGGCGAGCGCCGCGCGCTCCCCGGACTCCAGGCTCAGCCCCTTGCGCTCGGCCAGTCCGCGCGCCGTTGCCGGCATGAGCTGCATCAGCCCGGCCGCGCCCGAGCTGCTGGTGACGCCCGGCACGAACAGCGATTCCTGCCGCATCAGCGCGAACAACAGCGCGCGGTCGACGGCGAAGCCGCCCTGCGGCGTCCAGCGCGGCACCGGATAGAGCGCGGCGTCGTGGCGGCGCCCGTCGGACTGGGCCAGCGCGCCCGCGAGCTGCAGGCTCAAGGCGGCGAGGTTGGCGCGGTCGGCGAGACCGGCCAAGGATTGCAGCAGCGCCGGACTGTCGCTCTCGGCCAGGGCGCGCAGTTCCGCCGCCGCGCGTCCGCGCTGCCCGACGGCGAGGAGCGCCAGGGCGCGCCGTCCCGCTTCCAGGCTCGAGACCGCGCGGGCGTCGAGCTCGGTAAAGGGCTCGGCCTCGAAATCGAGTCCCGGATCGGCGTGCAGCACGCGGCGCGCGAGCACGCCATATAACGTGCGGGGCGCCTCGGCGGCGATGGCGAGCCAATACCTGGCGTGGTCCGCCCGGCCCAGGCGCCTTGCCGCGCGCGCGGCCCAGAACGCGGCTGCGGACTTGGTCCAGGGGCTGACGCCGGCGCTCTGGGCCAGCGCCTCGAAATGCTCGCGCGCCTCGCCCGGCCGGTCGAGGCGCCAGGCGGCGAGCCCGGCCTGCCAATTCGCCAGCGGCGTCGCGACGCGGTCGGGAGGCGGGGCGGTCAGGACCAGAGTTTCCTGCGGCTGGTCGGCGCGGAGATAGGACTGGGCGATGAGGGCGCGCAAATCCTCGCGTGCGTCGTCGTCGAGCAGGCGGCGCGCCTCCGGCCCGGCGAGGAGAAGCGCGGCGCGGCGCGGCGCGCTGTCGGCGAGGCCGGCGATCTGGCGCGCTACCAGCGCTGCCCGTGTCGGCGCCGCGTCGGGGTCGTCGCCGAGGCTGCGCTTGGCCTCGTTGCGCTCGGCCGGCAGGGCCTTCTCGTGCGGCGGTCGGCGCGCCAGCGCCAGGGCGCGGATCGCCTTGGCGTCGGGCTGGCTGGCGTAATGCTCGAGCCAGGCGGCCAGTTCGGCATAGGAGGCGTGGTAGGACGGGCTGAGATAGCGCTGGGCCAGCACCGGGCCGATGAGCAGCTTGTCCTTGATGCGGCGGATCTCGCGGTCGGCCTCGGCCCAGGCCGCGCGGTCCCCGAGCGCGAAGATGCGCTGATAGCGGGCGATCTCGTTGGGCGGCAGAACTGCGGGCGGATCGGACGGATGGAGCATTTCGCTGCCCGGCTCGAGCGCTGCGGTCTTCAAGTCCTGCGCGGTCGTTTGACTTGTGAATGCAAGAATTAAGGTTAAGAGAGAAAGCATAATTTCTTGCTTTCTCCACCTGCGTCGCGGCCCGGGTATAATCCTGGCTGCTTCCATGGCCTCCCCAATAGACGATTGGGCGGCCCGTGGCAAGTCTGTTGATTCCGGACTAGTTAACACCGATCCGGCGTCTCGAATACCGAATTTCGTTACTCAGAGGATTCGAGTTTTGATTGCACCGACAAGAGATCGTGCCACGCTTCACCTTTGCGCGCCGGTTGCCGCAACAGATAAGACGGATGATAGGTCGGCATGGCCGGCACCGGCCGGTCCAGCCCCGGCACCTCGAGCGCCAGCCAGCGGCCGCGCAGCCGGGTAATGCCGGTGCGGCCGAGCAGCGCCTTGATGGCGATGTTGCCGCACAGCATGACGACACGCGGGCGGCCCAGCGCGATGTGGCGCCACACGAAGGGCAGGCAGGCTTCGGTCTCGGCGTCGGTCGGGTCGCGGTTGCCGGGCGGGCGCCAGAACAGGATGTTGGTGATGTAGGCGTTGCGCTCGCGGTCATAGCCGATGGCAGCGAGCATGCGGTCCAGAAGCTGGCCGCTGCGGCCGACGAAGGGCAGGCCGATCCGGTCCTCGTCGGCACCGGGCGCCTCGCCGATGATCATCAGAGGGGCGCCCGGGACCCCGTCGGCAAAGACCGTGTTTGTTGCGGTGCGGCGGAGCGCACAGCCCTCGAACGCGGCCACCGCCGCCTTCAGCTCGTCGAGCGTCGTGGCCGCTTGCGCCGCCTCCCGCGCGCTGGTGTTGCCGATAACGGCGGCGGCCTTGACCGGCTCGGACGGCGGCGGGTTGGCGGCGCGGGCCGGCAGGACCGGCGCAGGCGCCTTGGGCGCGAAGCGGTCGTTGGGGGCGGCCTCGATCGCCTCGTCGGCGCCCATCTCGACGAGCCAGCGCAGCAGCCGGAATTCCCGCTCGCTCACTCGATCACCACGTCGGCGCGCGGCGGGTGGAACGATGCACCACGGCCTCCCCTCCCTCGGCCATGACCGGCCGGCAGTCTAACACGCTATAGTCCCGGCGATGGAACGCGAGCGGATGGATTACGACGTGGTCGTGGTCGGGGCCGGGCCGGCCGGGCTCGCCGCCGCCATTCGCCTGAAGCAGCTTTCGGCCGCGCTTTCCGTCTGCGTTATCGAGAAGGGCTCCGAGATCGGCGCGCATATCCTGTCGGGCGCGGTGTTCGAGCCGCGCGCCCTCGACGAGCTGCTGCCGGAGTGGCGCAGCGACGCCGACGCGCCGCTGGTGACGCAGGCGACGGAGGACCGGTTCGTCCTGCTCACCGCCCGCCGCGCCTGGCGCCTGCCCACGCCGCCGGGCATGCACAACCACGGCAACTACATCATCAGCCTGGGGAACCTGTGCCGCTGGCTGGCGCGCAAGGCCGAGGCGCTGGGGGTCGAGCTTTATCCCGGTTTCGCCGGCGCCGAGCTCATCTACCAGGAGGGAAGCGTCGCCGGGGTCGCCACCGGCGCCATGGGCATCGGCAAGGACGGGACGCCGACCGACCATCTCCAGCCCGGCGTCGAGCTGCATGCCAAGGAGACCCTGATCGCCGAGGGAAGCCGCGGCTCGCTGACCAAGACGCTGGAAGCGCGCTTCGATTTGCGCCGCGACAGCGGGCCGCAGACTTATGGGCTTGGCCTCAAGGAGCTGTGGGAGGTCGATCCCGCGCTGCACCGTCCCGGCTTGGTGGTCCACACGGTCGGCTGGCCGCTCGATGGCGCGACCTATGGCGGCTCGTTCCTTTATCACCTCGAGAACCGCCAGGTCGCGGTCGGGTTCGTGGTCGGGCTCGACTACCGCAATCCCCATCTCAGCCCGTTCGAGGAGTTCCAGCGCTTCAAGACCCATCCCGCGATCGCGCCCACCTTCGCCGGCGGGCGGCGCATCGCCTATGGCGCGCGCGCCCTCAACGAAGGCGGCTTCCAGGCCATCCCCAGGCTCGACTTCCCCGGCGGGCTGGTGATCGGCTGCGCCGCCGGATTCCTCAACGTCGCGAAGATCAAGGGCAGCCACACCGCGATGAAGTCGGGCATGATCGCGGCCGAAACCGTGGTCCGCCGGCTCGCGGGCGAGGCAGCCGATTACCGCGCCGCGCTCGAGGCGTCATGGGTTTGGCCCGAGCTTCGCGCCGTGCGCAATATAAGGCCGGGCTTCCGCTGGGGCCTGTGGGCGGGGCTGGCCCATGCCGCGCTCGATACCTATGTGCTGCGCGGCAAGGCGCCCTGGACGCTGCGCCACCACGCCGACAATCTCAGCCTCGCGCGCGCCGACGCGGCCGCCAAGATCGCCTATCCCAAGCCCGACGGGGTGCTGACCTTCGACCGGCTGTCCTCGGTCTATCTCTCCAACACCAACCACGAGGAGAACCAGCCGCCGCATTTGCGCCTGCGCGACCCCGATGTCGCGATCAAGGTCAACTATGCGCTCTACGATTCGCCGGAGCAGCGCTACTGCCCGGCCGGCGTCTACGAGATCCTGACCGATCCCTCGGGCGCGCCCCGCCTCCAGATCAACGCGCAGAACTGCGTCCACTGCAAGACCTGCGACATCAAGGACCCGACCCAGAACATCGACTGGGTCTGTCCCGAGGGCGGCGGCGGCCCCAATTACCCGAACATGTGAGCGAAACCGGCGCGCCGATCGTGTAAGATGTCGCGCGGAATGAGGAGCGGATCGTGCGATGCCCAGGCACGGCGGCGGTGAATTTCTTTTAGCGTGGCGGCGCGGACTGGCGGCCGGCGTGATGCTGGCGGCGCTCGGCTCGTGCGTCCAGGCGCAGAAGGGCGCGGACAATCCGGTGGCCGCGGCGATGTCCGGCGAGCAAAGTCCGCTCGGCAGCTATCTCGCGGCGCGCCATGCCCAGCAGAGCCACGACTATGACAGCGCCGCCCGCCTGATGGAGCGGGCGCTCGCCGACGACCCCAACAATATCGACCTGGTGCGGCGCAGCTTCGTGCTGCGCATCTCCGACGGCCACGTCGCCGAGGCGGTGCCGTTGGCGCAGCGCCTCGTCGATCTCGACGGCAACAGCGGCCTCGCCGCCATCGTCTTGCTGGTCGAGGACATCAAGGCCGGCAAGCTCGACGACGCGGCGCAGCGCGCCAAGACCTTGGCGCGCGCCGGCCCGCAACGCTATGCCATGCCGCTCCTGACGGCGTGGATCGAGGCCGGCCGCCAGCATCCCGCCCCGGCGCGCCAGGCGCTCGACCAGATGGGCGACTTGAAAGGCCTCGAGCCGCTGCGCGAGCTGCATCTCGGCATGATCGCCGACTATGCCGACGACATCGACGCGGCGCAGGCGGCGTTCGACAAGCTTGTCGCCTCGCAGGCCGAGCCGACCTTCCGCGTGGTCGAGGTCGCCGGCAATTTCTACGAGCGGCGCGGGCGCAGCGCGGAGGCGACCAAGCTCTACCAGAGCTTCGCCAGCGCCGACGGCGAGACCGGCATCGCCGCCGCGGGCCTGAAGCGCATCGCCGCCGGCCAAGTGCCGGAGCGCATCATCGCCACGGCGCAGCAGGGCGCGGCGGAGGCCCTGTTCGACCTCGCCTCGCTCCTGAACCAGCGCGACACGGTCGACGCGTCGCTCATCTATGTCAGGCTCGCGCTCGATCTGCAGCCCAATTTCCCGCTGGCGCAGCTGCTCGCCGCCGAGATCAGGGACGGGCAGGGCCGCACCGACGACGCGCTCGCCTTCTATCGCGCGGTCGATCCGAATTCTTCGCTCGCCTGGTCGGCGCGGCTCCGGGCGGCGATCGCGCTCGACGCGCTCGACCAGACCGACGCGGCGGCCGCCGAGCTCAAGGCGATGGCCGCCGAGCGGCCCAATGACGACGAGCCGCTGGTGGAGCTGGGCGACGTGCTGCGCACCCACAACCGCTACGACGCGGCGGCGCAGGCCTACGACCAGGCGATCGCGCGCCTGCCCAAGGTCGACGCCGGTGCGTGGCGCATCTTCTACGACCGCGGCGTCGCGCTCGAGCGCTCGGGCCAATGGCCGCGCGCCGAGGCCGACCTGAAGCACGCGCTGGCGCTGTCGCCGGACGAGCCGCTGGTGCTCAACTATCTCGGCTATTCGTGGATCGACAAGGGCGAGAACCTGCCCGACGCGATGAAGATGATCCAGCGCGCGGTCGAGCTCCGGCCCAATGACGGCTACATCGTCGACAGTCTCGGCTGGGCCTATTTCCGCACCGGCGACGTGCCCAAGGCGACGCAGTTCCTCGAGCGCGCGATCGAGCTCTTGCCCGAGGACCCGACCATCAACGACCATCTCGGCGACGTCTATTGGCGCAGCGGGCGGTTGAACGAGGCGCGCTTCCAGTGGCGGCGCGCGCTTCAGTTCGGCCCCGACGCCGGCGACATCAAGGGCATCGAGACCAAGCTCGACCGCGGCCTCGACAAGTCGCCGCAAGCGATGAGCGGCGGCTGAGCCGGACTTGCGATGGCGCGCTCGCACGCGGCGCCGGCGAAGCTCAATCTCTATCTCCACGTGGTCGGGCGGCGCGCGGACGGCTATCACCTGCTCGACAGTTTGGTGGCGTTCGCGGACATCGGCGACGCGATCGTCGCCGCGCCCGCAACATCGCTGTCGCTCGAGATCGCCGGCCCGTTCGCCGTGGCACTCGCGGGCGATCCGCACGCGAACCTGGTGTGGCGCGCGGCCGAACTGCTGGCGCAACGTCTGGGCCGCGCGCCCAATGCGGCGCTGACGCTCATCAAGAATCTTCCGGTCGCGTCGGGCATGGGCGGCGGCTCGAGCGACGCGGCGGCGACGTTGCGCGCGCTGACCGATCTGTGGCAGGCGCGCGTACCGCAAGACGTGCTCGACGGCATCGCGGATGCGCTCGGCGCCGACGTGAAAGTGTGCCTCAGGCCGCGCGCATCGTGGCTCGGCGGCATCGGCGAGCGGGTCGAGGCCGCGCCGTCGCTGCCGCCGGTGGCGGTGGTGCTGGCCAATCCCGGCGTCGCGCTCCCCACTGCCGACGTGTTCCGCCGCCGCGCCGGGCCTTTCTCGCACCCCGCGCGCTTCGCGGCATCGCCCGCCGATCCCCCTGCGCTTGCCGCGCTGCTGGCCGAGCGCCGCAACGATCTCACCGATGCCGCCACTGCGCTGGTGCCGGCGATCGGCGACGTGCTGGCGCTGCTCGCCGCCACGCCGGGCGCGCTCGTCGCGCGCATGAGCGGCAGCGGCGCCACCTGCTTCGCGCTCTTCGCCGAGGCGCATGACGCCAACCAAGCTGCCGCGCGCATCGCCGCCGTGCGGCCACATTGGTGGGTGAGGGCCGGCGCGCTAGCGTAGGGCCGTGCGTCCTTCGACTGCGCCCTGCGGGCTCCGCTCAGGATGAGGTAAAAATTTCGCCTCATCCTGAGCGGAGCGCGCGCAGCGCGCGCAGTCGAAGGACGCAGGATGAAATTGCAGCGCGTTGACGATCGGAGCGCCACGAGACTAATGTCCTCGCGACGCGACGCGGGGGCGACATGGCGGGGATGCAGGACGTATTGAGCCGTCTCGAGCAGGCGGTGGGGCGGCTCGAGCTGGCGGTGCGGCGCGCCACCGACGGCGAAGCCGCCGCCAAGGCGGACCGCGCCGCGCTCGCCGGCGTCACCGATGCGGTGGCGGCGCGGCTGGATGCCGTGATCGGGCGCATCGACCGCGCGCTGGAGGGCTGATGCCGCAAGTCACCGTCACCATCAACGGCCATCCCCACGCGGTGCAGTGCGACCCCGGCGAGGAGCATCGCATCCGCGACCTCGCGCGCCTGGTCGACGCCAAGGTCGCGAGCTTCGCCGACCAGTCCGCGCGCGCCGGCGAGGCGCGGCTCCTGGTGCTGGCGGCGCTGCTCCTCGCCGACGAGCTGACCGAGGCGAGCGACGCGCTGCGCCGCTTGAACGCGCGCGCCGCCGCGAGCGTGGACGATCCCGCGCTCGCCGACGGCATCGACCAGCTGACGCGCCGAATCGAGGCGGTTGCTTTGCGCCTCGAGACGCCCCACATCTAGGACCGAGGATGGGGCTGCACGGTGCGTTAGGTCGCACATCCCCGGGGCCGATTTCAACCTCTGGGGGACTGTCCCTGTCGAAGCCGTGGTTTCGGCATATGGTTCCCACCTGCGTAAGCGGGCCACGAGGGTTGAGCCATGCCGACGGCCGAGGCGGCTCCATCCTCATTTATCCTCTCCTCGCCATGCCTTGGGAATTCGTTCGATGAGACTGCTGCTGTGCGGCGACGTGGTGGGACGGCCGGGGCGCGAGGCGGTCGCCGCGCATGTGCCGCGGCTTAGGCACGAGCTGGCGCTCGACTTCGTCGTCGTTAACGGCGAGAACGCGGCGCACGGCTTCGGCATCACCGACAAGATCTGCGCCGAGCTCTACGCCAGCGGCGTCGACGTCATCACCACCGGCAACCATGTGTGGGACCGGCGCGAGATCATGGCCTATATCGGCGGCGATCCGCGCCTGCTGCGGCCCCTCAATTTTCCCGCCGGCACGCCCGGCAACGGCCACGGCGTCTATCGCCTCGCCGACGGCCGCGCGGTGGTGGTGGCGAACGCGATGGCGCGGCTCTTCATGGACGCGATCGACGATCCCTTCGCCGCGATCGACCGCCTGCTGCGCGAGCACCGTCTCGGCGACGGGACCGCGATCCTCATCGACTTCCACGGCGAGGCCACCTCCGAGAAGACCGCGATGGGCCATTTCTGCGACGGCCGCGCCTCCGCCGTGATCGGCACGCACAGCCACGTGCCGACCGCCGATTTCCGCATCCTCGCGCGCGGCACCGCCTACATGACCGATGTCGGCATGTGCGGCGACTATGATTCCGTGATCGGCATGCGCAAGGAAGGCTCGGTCGCGCGCTTCGTCACCAAGGTGCCGGGCGACCGGCTCGAAGTGGCCGAGGGCGAGGCGACCTTGTGCGCCGTGCTCATCGAGACCGACGACGCGACCGGCTTCGCGCGGGCGATCGAGCCGCTGCGGCTCGGCGGCTTGCTCGCGCCGCACTGGCCGCACTTCGCGCGCGCGACGGCGGCGGCGAAATGAGACGCGAGAAGGCGTCTTGCTCGCCGCGCTGACGCCGCTCGTCCTCCAAGGATTCCTGTTCGGCTGGTCGGTGGCGTGGCCGCCCGGCCCGATCAATGCCGAGATCATCCGCCGCGGCCTGGCGCGGGGATTCGCGCCCGCCTTCGCGGTGGCGCTCGGCGCGTCGTCGGGCGACGCGTTGTGGGCGCTTCTTGCCGCCGCGGGCGCGGGCCTCGTGCTCGATTCGGCGTTCGCGCGGCCGATCCTGGGCGTGGTCAGCACCGTGCTCCTCCTGGTCCTGGGATTCGTGTTCCTGCGCGGCGCGTGGCGCGGCTTTCGCGCGGGCGCCGCCGCGCCGCCCGTCCGAAGCCGCTTCGACGCCGGGCGCGCCGGCTATGCGCTGGGCCTCGGCATGTCGCTCACCAGCCCATGGAACATCGGCTTCTGGCTCGCCGTTATGGGACGGCCGGAGCTGGTGCAGCGCGGCTTCGGCGCCTCGGTGGTGGTGGCGGGCGCGGTGGTGCTCGGCGCGCTGAGCTGGTGCGCGATCCTCACCAGCGCGGTGACGATGCTGCGCGTGCGCGCCGAGGGGCGGTGGTGGGAGATCGTCGCCAAGGGCGCGACCGGGCTCTTGATGCTCGGCTTCGCGATTCGCGGCGTCATGCGACTCGCGGGCGGATAGACGAGTCGAAACCCCTTGGGAACGCTCGGTTCCCGCCCCAATGCTGCCATATTGGCGCGTTATCCAGCCGATGCATGCGCGAGGGCCGGTCTGATGGCGGCGCTTTCGCGCGATATGGTAAGGTCCGGGCTCTTCTCCCACGGAGTGGCGATCGCCGATGTCTGGGCATTCCCAGTTCAAGAACATCATGCACCGCAAGGGCGCGCAGGACAAAAAGCGCGCCAAGGTGTTCACCAAGATCATCCGCGAGCTGACCACGGCGGCGCGCTCCGGCCTGCCCGAAGCCAACGCCAATCCGCGGCTGCGCGCGGCGATCGCCGCGGCCAAGGAGGCGAACATGCCGAAGGACACGGTCGAGCGCGCGATCAAGCGCGGCGCCGGCGGCGACGAGGCCGAGAATTACGAGGAGGTGCGCTACGAGGGCTATGGTCCGGGCGGCATCGCCATCATCGTCGAGGCCTTGACCGACAACCGCAACCGCACAGCCAGCGATGTGCGCGCCGCCTTCACCAAATCGGGCGGCAATTTGGGCGAGAGCAACAGCGTCAGCTTCCTGTTCGACCGCGTCGGCCAAGTGAGTTTCCCGGCCGCGTCGGCCACCGGCGAGGCCATGTTCGAGGCCGCGGTCGAGGCCGGCGCCGACGATGTCGAGAGCGGCCCCGACGCGCATGTCGTCATTTGCGCCGCCCCCTCGCTTAACGACGTGCGCGACGCGCTCGAGCGGCGCTTCGGCGCGGCGACCGCGGCGAAGCTGGTGTGGCGGCCCAAATCGGCGACGCCGGTCGAAGGCGAGGCGGCGGAGGCGCTGTTCAAGCTCCTCGAGACGCTGGAGGACAGCGACGACGTGCAAACGCTCTACGCCAATTACGAGATGGCCGACGACGTCATGGCGCGTCTGAGCGCCTGACCTCGCAGGGACGCCACGCGACATGCGATTGCTGGGTCTCGATCCGGGACTGCGGCGCACCGGCTGGGGCGTCATCGACGCCATGGGCAACCGCCTCGTCTATGTCGCCGACGGCGTGGTGCGGGTCAGCGAGAAGCAGCCCTTGGCCGAGCGGCTGAGTGCGCTCTTCCGCGGCCTCGGCGAAGTGCTCGACCGCTTCGCCCCGGACGCGGCCGCGGTCGAGGAGAGCTTCGTCAACAAGAACCCGGCCTCGACCTTGAAGCTCGGCGTCGCGCGCGGCGTGGTCTTGCTGGCGCCGGCCGAGCGCGGCATCGCGGTCCACGAATACTCGGCCAACCTGATCAAGAAATCGGTGGTTGGCGCGGGCCACGCCGAGAAGACGCAAGTCCAGATGATGGTGCGCCGCCTGCTGCCCGGCTGCCGCCTCGCCACCGCCGATTCCGCCGACGCGCTCGCGGTCGCGATCTGCCACGCGCACCATGCCGCGACGCGCGCGCGCATCGCCAATGCCGAAGCCGCGAGGGCGGCGCGATGATCGCGCTCCTCGCCGGCGTCGTCGACCAGGTGGCGAGCGATCATCTCGTCCTCGACGTCAACGGCGTGGGCTATCTCGTCTTCTGCTCGAGCCGCACGCTCGCTCGCGCGCCGGCGCGCGGCGAGCGCCTGCGCCTCCTGATCGAAACCCATGTGCGCGAGGACCACATCCATCTCTACGGCTTCGCCGACGAGGCGGAGCGGAGCTGGTTCCGCCTGCTGACCTCGGTGCAGGGCGTGGGCGCGCGGCTCGCGCTTTCGATCCTCGGCGTGCTGGCGCCTGACGCGCTGGTGACGGCGATCCTGGCGCAGGACCGCGCCGCGCTCGCCCGCGCCGACGGGGTCGGGCCGAAGCTGGCGCAGCGCATCGCCAACGAACTCAAAGACAAGGTCGGCGGCCTCGCGCTCGGTCCCGCCGCGCTCGCCGGCGCCGCCGCCAACGCCGAGAGCGCGGCCGCAACCGACGCGGTCTCGGCGCTCGTCAATCTCGGCTATCAGCGCTCCGAGGCCTATGGCGCGGTGGCCGCGGCTTCGCGCCGGCTCGGGCCGCAGGCGGCGCTCGATGCGTTGATCCGCGCCGGCTTGCGGGAGCTGGGTCGATGAGCGAGAAGCGCACCGTCTCGCCCGAGACGCGCCCCGAGGACGCGGCGGACACTTCGTTCCGTCCCCTGGCGCTCGACGAGTTCGTCGGCCAGGCGCAGGTGCGCGACAATCTGCGCGTCTTCATCCGCGCCGCCAAGGCGCGCGGCGAGGCGCTCGACCACGTGCTGCTGTCGGGGCCGCCGGGCCTGGGCAAAACGACGCTGGCGCAGATCATCGCGCGCGAGATGGGCGTCGGGTTCCGCGCCACCTCCGGCCCGGTGATCCAACGCGCCGGCGATCTCGCCGCGCTCTTGACCAACCTCGAGCCGCGCGACGTGCTGTTCATCGACGAGATTCACCGTCTGACCCCGGCGGTCGAGGAGATCCTCTATCCGGCGATGGAGGACTTCCAGCTCGATCTCATCATCGGCGAGGGGCCGGCCGCGCGCTCGGTGCGGATCGACCTGCCGCAATTCACGCTCATTGGCGCCACCACGCGGGCGGGCCTCATCACAAGGCCGCTGCGCGAGCGCTTCGGCATCCCGCTGCGGCTCGTCTTCTACGAGGCCGCGGAACTCGCCGCGATCGTGGCGCGCGGCGCGCGGGTGCTGGCGGTCGATCTCGACAATGCGGGCGCGGGCGAGATCGCGCGGCGCTCGCGCGGCACGCCCCGGGTGGCGGCGCGCCTGTTGCGCCGGGTGCGCGATTTCGCCGCCGTCGCCGGCCTCTTGCGCATCGATGTGGGCGCGGCCGACGACGCGCTGAGGCGGCTCGAGGTCGACGAGATAGGCTTGGACGCAATGGACCGCCGCTATCTCACCGCGATCGCGCGCAACTATGGCGGCGGGCCGGTGGGGGCGGAGACGCTGGCCGCCGCGCTCGGCGAGGAGCGCGACGTGATCGAGGAGGTGATCGAGCCGTTCCTGGTGCAGCAGGGCTATGTCCAGCGCACGCCAAGGGGCCGCCTCCTCACCGACGAGGCCTATCGCCATCTCGGAATCGCGGCGACGCGGCCGCCTGCGGCGCAGCTCGATCTTCTCGGCGCCCCCGACTTCGACGACGAGGAGGCGGCGCCGTGACCGCGCCCACGCAAGGCCGGATCGACGACGGCGTCCACCGCTTTCCGCTGCGCGTCTATTACGAGGACACCGACGCGGGCGGCATCGTGTTCTACGCCAACTATCTCAAATTCGCCGAGCGCGCGCGCACCGAGATGCTGCGCTGCATGGGGCTCGATCACGCGCGGTTGCGCGACGAGGCCGGCATCACCCTCGCGGTGCGCCACGCCGCCATCGACTATCTCGCGCCGGCGCGGCTCGACGACGCGCTTGTCGTGGCGACGCACATCAGCGCCGCTTCGGGCGCCGTCATCGAAATCGAGCAGGAAGTGCGGCGCGAGGGCGCCCTACTGGCGCGGATCGCGCTGCGCGTCGCCTGCATCACATCGGCCGGCCGGCCGCGGCCGCTTCCGCCTGCGCTCGCGGCGGCCGCCGCCGCCGCTCTTTCGCGACACGATCCAAACGGGGTCAAGGATCATGCAAGGTAATCCAGTCGAAGCGCTCCCTCTTGCCGGCTCGCCGGCGCACGATCTCTCGATCGTGACGCTGTTCCTCCAATCCGACACCATCGTCAAGCTGGTGCTGCTCTTGCTGCTGCTCGCGTCGCTGTGGTCGTGGGCGGTGATCTTCGACAAGATGAGCCGCTTCCGCCGCCTCAGGCGCGACGCCGAGAGCTTCGAGGAGAGCTTCTGGTCCGGCGGCTCGCTCGACGAGCTCTACGACCGCGTCGGCGCGCGGCCGGCGGATCCCATGTCGGCGGTGTTCGCCGCGGCGATGCGCGAGTGGCGCCGCAGCGTCACCAAGGGCCTCGCCACCAGCACGGCGATGAAGACCAGCCTCGAGGAACGCATCGAGCGCGTGATGCACGTCACGGTCGGGCGCGAGATGGACCGGCTCGAGCGCTTCATGACGTTCCTCGCCACGGTGGGATCGACCGCGCCGTTCGTCGGGCTGTTCGGCACCGTGTGGGGCATCATGAACAGCTTCCAGTCGATCGCCGCGGCCAAGAACACCAGCCTCGCGGTGGTGGCGCCGGGCATCGCCGAATCGCTGTTCGCGACCGCGCTGGGCCTCGTCGCGGCGATCCCCGCGGTCGTCGCCTACAACAAGTTCGCGACCGATTTCGGGCGCTATGCCGGGCGCCTCGATGCGTTCGCCACCGAGTTCAGCGCGATCCTGTCGCGCCAGCTCGACGAGAAGGTCTGAGCGATGGCCGGGAGCTTCATGGTCGGCGGCGACGCCGGCGGCAACGGACGCCGCGTCCGCCACCCGCAGATGAGCGCCATCAACGTCACGCCGATGGTCGACGTGATGCTGGTGCTGCTGGTCATTTTCATGGTGACGGCGCCGCTCCTCACGGTGGGCGTCCCGGTCGACCTGCCGCAGACCAAGGCGCCGGCGATCACCGAGCCCAAGGAGCCGCTCGTCATCACGGTCGACCAGGCCGGCAAGATCTATCTCCAGAACGCAGCGCTCGACAGCGACGACCAGCTCGCGCCCAAGCTCACCGCCATCACCCAGAACAATCCCGACGCCACGATCTATGTGCGCGGCGACCGCGCCATCAATTACGGCCGCATCCTCGAAGTGATGGGTCTCGTCGGCCAGGCCGGCTTCACCAAGGTGTCGCTCATCGCCGAACTGCCGCGCGACACCAAGAGCAAGCGCTGAGGCTCATGCCAAGGAATTTTCGCATGTCCGGTTATTCCCCCCTCTCTGCCCCAGCGGGGCGGAGAGGGCCGGGGTGAGGTGGGGGACGCCGCGGTGACCGCATCTCGGCCAAGAGTTCTCATCGCGCGACGGCTGCGCCGCGACGCTAGTGATGTCGAGCGCATGCTTTGGCGCGCGTTGCGCGAGAGCGGCATGCCATGGAAATTTCGCCGCCAGCATCCGATCGGTACGCGCATCGCCGATTTTGCCTCTCCGGCGCGCAGGCTCGTGATCGCGCTTGATGGCGGCCAACATGCCGAGCGAGTGGAAGCGGACGCCGCGCGGACCGCGGAGCTGGCCCAGCACGGCTATCAAGTGATTCGGTTCTGGAACGGTGACGTTCTCGAAAATCTCGATGGCGTGCTCGAGGCGATTGGGGCCGCGCTTGCGGCGGACCCCACCTCACCATCGACCGCATGCGGTCGATCCTCTCCGCCCCATTGGGGCGGAGAGGGAGGAAAGCGGCCCTGATGCCCCGCCGCGGCGGATTTCTTTTCTCGTTCACGCTCCACATCGCGGTGGTGGCGCTGTTTTTTCTGCACGTGTCGCTGTTCACGCCGCCGATCCCGGAAGAGACGCCGATCGTCGTCGAGCTGGTCAACGTCGCGCCCGAGACGCGCGCCACCGAGAAGACCCTGACGCCGCCGGTGCCGAAGAAGCCCGAGCAAGTGGCCCAGACCGAGCCGCCGAAGCCCGAACCTCCCAAGCCCGAGCCGCCCAAGCCCGAGCCGCCCAAGCCGCCGCCGCCACCGCCGCCGCCGC
>DATNID010000005.1:0-38116 GCA_035604615.1 Allostellaceae bacterium
TACAGAAGAAAACGGCTCGGGCTCCTCGCTCACCCGCGGTTTGCTGCCTTGGTGTACTACGGGCTCCGGGCCGCGCCAGGGGATCGGGTCATGACCCGATCCCCTGGCATCCCCAGACTGACAAATTTCAAAGACACAAGGCGCACGCGGTCGCCTTTCGGGTCGGCCTGGCGCTCCAGCGCCATTTCGAAGTCGATGGCGCTCATGATGCCGTCGCCGAACTCCTCCTCGATCAATGCCTTCAGGGTCGTGCCATAGACCTGGATCAGCTCGGCACGCGTCATGGCTCCCTCCCGTGTGCGTGGAAACGTCCGAGGGAATCGGAGCAATATCCGTGCCAGGAGCCCGGCGCGCGGGTGCCCTATTTCTCGCTCCTGCGCCAGCCGAGATCGGCCATGCAGGCATCGACCTTGGCCTGGTCGATGATCATGCTCGATGCCGCCGCCCGCTCGGCATCGGTCAGAGGCAGGCGCTCGCTCTGGCGCTCGCAGTCGTACTGGTCGCGGTCGAACTGCGCCTGGCCTGAGGTGGGATCGTTCGTGTTCTGGTAATGCACCTCGTGCGAGCCGCAGCCGGCAAGCGCGAGCGATGCGGCCAGCAGCGCGAACCGAAGGCGGCTCATGCCGGCGCTTGCGCCAGCGCGAGCTTGGCGCCCTCGCGGCCGAGCGCCACCGGGCGCCCGTCCTTGATCACGTGAGCGAGGTTGCGGCCGCCTTGCAGTACGGTGATGTCGGCCACCGGATCGGCGGTCAGCACGATGATGTCGGCGATCTTGCCCGGCTTCAGTTCGCCGATCTCGCCCTCGAGACCCATGGCGAAGGCGTTGCCCTTGGTCTGGGCGGTGATCGCCTCGAGCGGCGCGAAGCCGCCGTAACGCACCAGGATCTCGGCCTCCTTGGCGTGCAGCTCGCCATACTGCATGAAGCTGTTGTTGCCGCTGTCGCTGCCGCACAGGAGCCTGATGCCGAGCTCGCGCGAGCGCTGCATCAAGGTCACGAGATTGTCGAAGTGCCGCTTCATGCGGTTCAAATCGAGCTGCACCTGCTCGGGCCCGACGCGCTGGCCTTCCTCGAGCACGCGCCACAGGAAGGTTGCGGTCGGCAGGATCGGGATGCCGGCCTTGGCCACCGCTTCGAGATCGGCCTCGGTCGCGAGGTCGGCGTGGACGATCCAGTCGACCCCGGCTTCGGCCGCGGCGCGGGTCGAGCCGGCGCCGCGCGAATGGATCGCGACGCGCAGCTTGCGGCGATGCGCCTCGGCGACGACCGCCGCGATCTCCTCGCGCGCCAGCATCTGCGTGGCGCCCGAGCGGCTGTCCGCCATCTTGATGAAGTTGACCCCGTGCTTGTCCTGGCGCCGCACCTCGGTGACCATGTCGGCGGCGGTGTTGCACAGGACGCCGACCGAATGGTCGGGCGTGCCGACCCACGATGGCTCGTCGTCCTCGATGCAGCCATAGCTCACGATCATGCGGCCGGCGCAATGGATGCGCGGTCCTTCGATCACGCCGAGCTTGACCGCGTCGCGCACCCCCACGTCGATGAAATAGGTCCCGCCGGGGACGCAGATGCTGGTGACGCCGGCGCGCAACGCCGCTTGCGCGCCGCGCGCAGCCTTGAGCGTGTTCAGCTCGGGCCGGAGATTGCCGCGCCCCGCACCCTCGCCGGGTAACTTGGGATAGCCATAGGAGAGATGCACATGGGCGTCGATCAGGCCCGGCATGATCCACTGGCCAGCGGCGTCGATCGTGTCGGCATCCGCGTCGCCGGGCGGGAGCGCGCCGATGCTCTTGATGCGGTTGCCCTCGATCACCAGCGCGTCGTTCTTCTGCGGCGGGCCGCCCGCGCCGTCGATCAAGGTGCCGTTGCGGATGATGAGACGCCGTGCCGCCATCGCGATCCTCCTTGACGCGCCCGAACTTAGCACGCGCCCGCGGCGAGCGCCTCGTAGAAGCCGGGCTCCAGACCCGCCGCGCCCCGCGCCTCGATGTTGAAGGGCGGCTTGAGCGCGCCCTTGAAATGGCTTCGCACCGCCGCGCGATATGACGCCTCTGGCTCCGCGCCGCGCCGCGCGCATTCCCAGCGGAACCAGCGCACTCCGGCGGCGACGTGGCCGATCTCGTCGGCGAGGATGGTGCGCAGCACTTGGGCGCTTTCCTCGTCGCCGGCGCGCTCGAGCCGTGCGATCATCGCCGGCGTCACGTCGAGGCCGCGCGCCTCGAGCACCAGCGGGACCACCGCGAGCCGCGCGAGAAAATCGTCCGCGGTCGCCGCCGCCGCCTCCCACAGCCCGTCATGCGCCGGGAGATCGCCGTAAGAGGCGCCGAGCGCGGCGAGCCGCGCCGCCAGCAGCGCGAAGTGCTTGGCCTCCTCGGCAGCGACATCGATCCAGTCGTCATGGAACGCGGCCGGCATCGCGCCGCCGCCGAACCGCGCAACCATGTCCCAGGCGAGATCGATGGCGTTCAATTCGATGTGCGCGAGGGCGTGGAGGAGGGCGATCCGGCCCTCGCGCGAGCCGGCGGCGCGACGCCGCTTCATGTCGCGCGGCGGCCTGAGCTCAGGCAATTCGGGCCGCGCCGGGCGCGCGGGTGGGCGCTCCTCGCCGCCGGGCGCGAGCGCGGCTTTCCGCCATGCCCGCGCGAATTCTTGGGTGAGCCTGACCTTCTCGCCCGGATCGGCGGCGCCCAAAACCGCGCACGCGGCCTCGGCGAGCGTTCCCGTCACAGCGCCTTCGCGGCCGCCATTACCGCCTCGACATGGCCCGGCACCTTGACCTTGTGCCACACCTCGCGCACCACGCCCTTGGCGTCGATCAGGAATGTCGCGCGCTCGATGCCCATGTATTTGCGCCCGTACATGCTCTTCTCGACCCACACGCCCCAGGCCGCGGTGACCTTGCCTTCGGCGTCCGACGCGAGCGTGAAGGGCAGCTCGTATTTCTTGGCGAACTTGTCGTGCGCGGCGACGCTGTCGCGCGAGATCCCGATCACGGTCGCGCCGACCTTGCGGAAATTGGGCAGGCTGTCGCGGAAGCCGCACGCCTCGGCGGTGCAGCCCGACGTGTCGTCCTTGGGATAGAAATAGAGCACCACCGGCTTGCCCTTGAGCTTCGACAGGGTGACGCTGCCGCCGCCGTTGGTCGGGAGAGTGAAGTCGGGCGCCTTGGCGCCGGGCTCGATGCTCATGCTGATTTCTCCTCCTTGTTCGTCACGCGCGCCGCTTCCGCCGGCGCCGCCACCAGCCGCTCATACCACGCGCGTGCGTCGGAAGCCGCCCGTTCCACCTTCGCCTCGAGCGACGCGAAGTCGAACGCGCCGGCCCCGGACGCGAGCACCGCCTTGAGTGCCGGCGCGGCCGCCGCCTCGTCGAACGGCTCGTCCACGGTGAGCTTCATCAGGCCCTGGAGATCGCGCCATAAGGCGAGGCACGCCGCCAGCGTTTCGGCCGCGGCGTGCGGCAGCGCACCCGCTTCCGCCAGCGCGGCGAGCGCCGCATGCGTGTTCTGGTGCAGCACCTCGGGCCGTGCGGCGGCTTCGCGGAGCTGGAGATACTGGGCGATGAACTCGATATCGACCATGCCGCCGCGGCGGTGCTTCAGCTCGAAGACCGGGGGAGCGCGGTGCTGCTCGGCGATCTTCCTGCGCATGTCGTCGACCTCGACCGCGAGGCGATCGGGGTCGCGCTTTCGGGTCAGGACGGCGCGCACGCACGCCATCACCTTGGCAGCGAGCGCGGCCTCTCCCGCGACCGGGCGCCCGCGGGTCAGCGCCATCTGCTCCCAGGTCCAGGCCATCTCGTCCTGGTAGCGCACGAAGGCGGCGAGACTGGTGGCGACCGGCCCCTTGGTGCCCGACGGCCTCAGCCGCATGTCGACGTCGTAGAGATTGCCCTCGGACGTGAGCGCGGTCAGCGCATTGATGAAGCGCTGCGCCAAGCGCGCGTAATAAGTCAACGCCGGCAGCGGCCGCGCGCCGTCTGACGCCTCGCTTGTGTCGGAAGCGTCGTAGATGAGGATGAGATCGAGGTCCGAGGTCACGCTCATCTCGCGGCTGCCGAGCTTGCCGAGGCCGAGCACCATCATGGCGCCGCCCCGCACCGCGCCATGCGCCGCCGCGAATTCCGCCTCGACCCGTGGCAAGACGCGCGACAGCGCGGCCTCGGCGATGTCGGAGAGCGCGCCGCCCGCCGCCTCGCCATCGAGCCGCCGCCGCAACAGCTGCACGCCGATTTGGAACTTGCGCTCGCCGACCCAGCGCCGCGCGAGGTCGAGCAGCTCCTCGTAATGATGCGCGCGGTCGAGCATCGCGTCGAGATCGGCCGCAAGCGCCGCGAAGGGCGGCAGCGGATCGAAGAAGCCGGCGCTCAGCACGCCGTCGAGGAGCCCCGGCCGGCGCGCGATCTCGTCGGCGAGCCGCGGCCCTGCCGCCATGATCTCGGCCAGCAGCCCCACCAGCGGCGGGTTGTTGGTGAAGAGCGAGAACAGCTGCACTCCGGCCGGCAGGCGCGCGAGGAAGCGGTCGAAGCGGATGATGGCGAAATCGGGATTGGCCGAGGCGCCGAACGCCTTGAGGAGCGTCGGCACCAGCTCGGTCAGAAGCTCGCGCGCGCGCTGGCTGCGCATCGCGCGATAGCGGCCGTGATGCCAGCCCCGCACCATGGCCGAGACCGCTTGCGGGTCGGCGAAGCCGAAGCGGGAGAGCGTCGCGAGCGTATCGGGATCGTCCTCGAAGCCGGTGAAGACAAGATTGCCGCGCGCGGCGAGCGTCGGCGCCTCGCGGAACAGGCGCGCGTAATGCCGCTCGACGGCGGCGAGCCGCACGGTCAGCTCGAGCCCGAACGCCGCGCGGTTGGGATAGCCGAGGAAGATCGCGACGCGGCGCAAGCCCTCCGCGTCTTCGGGCAGGCTGTGGGTCTGGGCGTCGTTGACCATCTGGAGGCGGTGCTCGACGCGGCGCAGATAGCGATAGGATTCGGCCAGTTCGGCCTCGGCTTCATCAGTGATGCGTTGCGCGCGGGCGAGCGCCTTGAGCGCGTCGCAGGTCGCGGGCGTGCGCAGCTCCGGCACGCGCCCGCCCCAGATCAGTTGCTGCGTCTGGGCGAAGAACTCGATCTCGCGGATGCCGCCGCGCCCGAGCTTGACGTTGTGGCCCGCGACCGCGATGCCGCCGCCGCCGCGATGGGCGTCGATCTGGCGCTTGATCGAATGGATGTCCTGGATCGCCGCGAAATCGAGATGGCGGCGCCACAGGAAGGGACCGAGATCGGCGAGGAACTCCGCTCCCGCGGCGCGGTCGCCGGCGACGGGGCGCGCCTTGATGAGAGCGGCGCGCTCCCAGTTCTGTCCGGCGCTCTCGTAATAGACGAGCGCGGCCTGGCGCGACACGGCAGGCGGCGTCGAGCCGGGATCGGGCCGGAGGCGCAGATCGACGCGGCAGACATAACCCTCTTCGGTGCGCTCGCCCAGGATGCGGACCAGCTCGTGCGCGAGCCGGGTGAAGCAATGCTGCACCCCGCGCCGGCCGCGATATGTGACACGCTCGGCGTCATAGAGCAGGATGAGATCGACATCGCTCGAATAATTGAGCTCGAAGGCGCCGAGCTTGCCGAGGCCGAGCACGATGAAGCCGCTGCCGCGCGCCGGAACGCCCGGATCGGGCCGGATCAGCTCGCCCTCGGCCGCGGCTGCGGCGAGAAGGTGGCGCACCGTGGATTCGAGCGCCGCTTCCGCGAACGCGCTCAAAGCTCGCGTCACCTGCTCGAGCGGCCACAGACCGGCTATGTCGGCGATGGCGACGACGAGCGCCGAACGCCGCCGCGCCACCCGCAGCGCCGTCATCAGTGGGGGCCGGGCGAGCGCGTCGAGGCGGCCGCCTTCGATCGACGCCATGATCTCGGCGAAGGCGGCGTCGGGTCCGGCCTCGACCAGAAGCCGCACGCAGGCCGGCTCCTTGAGGCAGCACTCGGTGAGGAACGGGCTGTTGCCGAAGAGCGCGGCGAGCAGCTTCCTGCCGTCGGCGTCGGCGGCGAGGTCGCGCATGAACGATGCCAGCGCGCGGTCGCCACACTCGTCGCTGGCGTCGCTCCAGCGCGCGAAGCCCACGGCCTCGTCCTGCGCGTCGGCCGGCGCCGGCAGCCTCTGCTGGAGCAGCAAGGAGTGCAGTGCCGCCGCGATCATTTTGCCGTGGGCAGCGCGATCGCGTAGCGGCGGTCGACCAGCGTGTCGATGTCGACGTCGCCCTTGATCATGCCCTGGTCGCGATACCACTCGATCTGATGGCGCATGTCGGCGACGTCGAGGCGCGCGTCGCGGTCGATCCAGGGCAATGCCGCCTTCGCCACTTCGGGCTTGAGATGGGCGAATTCGGCGAGCACGCCGACGATCTCGGGCAGGTCCGGCCCGTCGCGCCGCGCCTCGCCGCGGTCGGCGACCGCATCGTGATAGATCGCGGTCGCCTTGCGGTAGGCGCGCAGGAAGCGCTTGACCAGGTCGGGCTTCTCGTCGGCGATGCGGGTCGAGACGAAGGCGGCGTTGTTCTGGAGCCGCGGCACCTCGTCGGAGAGCCACGCCAGGCGCTTCATCTCGCCATGCTCGACCTGCTGCTCGGCGATGGCGCCGGGAATGAGCGCGGCGTCGAGCGTGCCGCCGGCCAGCGCCGACACGACGTTGCTGTTGGACTGCAAGGCCACGATGTGCATGGACTTGAGATCGAGGCGATATTTTTCCGCGAGGAGGCCGATGCTGTATTCGAGGCTGGTGCCGAACTGGGTCACGCCGACGGAATGACCGGAAAGATCGGCCGGCGATTTGAGGCCGCCCTCGACCGCGTGGTTCGAGGCGATGAGCGCGAAGCTGTTGAAGCCTTTCTTCTCCTCGGTTCCGGCCGCAAGGATGCGCAGCTTGCCCTGGCCCGCCAAGTTGTAGAACGCGGCGGACAGGCCGCCGACGCCGAAATCGGCATCGCTCGAGACCACCGCCACGGTGATGGGCTGCGCCGAATCGAACGTCACCAGCTTGACGTTGATTCCCTCCTTCTCCAACAGGTGCCGCGTCATCATGATCGGCACTGCGACATAGGCCATGAGCTGCGAGGTCGCCAGGGTGATGTCCTCGGCCAAGGCGCCGGCGGGCGTCAAGGCGGCGAGAGCTAGTCCTACTGCGGTCAGGGCGCGCAATGTCATTCGATCCTCCCTTTTCCTAGACCACCTTGACCAGGGCGTGGCGCTTGCGGCCGGCGGAGAGCTTGATGACGCCGTCCGCGCTCACGTCGTCCAAGGTGAGGCGGCGCGCCTCGTCGTCGACCACCGCGTCGTTGATGCGCGCGCCGCCGCCGCGGATGAGGCGCCGCGCCTCGCCCAGGCTCGCGGCCAGCCCGGTCTCCAGGAACAACTGGATTGCCGGCGCGCCCGCCGCCAGCGCATCGCGCGGCGTCTCGGTGACCGGCAGGTTCTCGCCGATGCCGCCTTCGGCAAAGACTCGCCGCGCCGTCTCGGCGGCGGCGGATGCCGCGTCCGATCCGTGGCAGAGCGCGGTCGCCGCGGTGGCGAGCGCCTCCTTGGCGGCGTTGATCTCGCTCCCGCCCAAGGCCTCGAGCCGCGCGATTTCTGATACCGGCAGGTCGGTGAAGAGGCGCAGGAAGCGCCCCACGTCGCCATCCTCGGTGTTGCGCCAGAACTGCCAGTAGTCGTAGGGCGAGAGCCGCTCCTGGTTGAGCCACACGGCGCCCTGCGCTGTCTTGCCCATCTTCGCGCCCGAGGATGTGGTGACCAGCGGCGAGGTGATGCCGAAAAGCTCGAACCCGCCGGCGCGGCGGCCGAGATCGACCCCCATGGTGATGTTGCCCCACTGGTCGGAGCCGCCCATCTGCACGAAGCAGCGCTCGCGCCGGGCCAGCTCGACGAAATCATAGGCCTGGAGCATCATGTAGTTGAACTCGAGGAACGTGAGCGGCTGCTCGCGCTCGAGCCTCAGGCGCACGCTGTCCTGGGTCAGCATGCGGTTGACCGAGAAGTGGCGGCCATACTCGCGCAGGAACGGGATGTATTCGAGCCGGTCGAGCCACAGCGCGTTGTTGGTCATTGCCGCGTCCGTCGGACCATCGCCGAAGGTCAGGAAACGGTCGAACACGCGGCGGATGCCGGCCATGTTGGCGTCGATGTCCGCGTCGCTGAGGAGTCGCCGCGTCTCGTCCCGGCCCGAGGGATCGCCCACCTTGGTGGTGCCGCCGCCCATCAGCACGATCGGCTTGTTTCCGGTGCGCTGCCACAGCCGCAGCAGCATGATCTGTAACAGGCTGCCGACATGGAGGCTGTCGGCGGTACAATCGAACCCGATATAAGCGGTGAGCGGACCGGCCGCGAGGCGCGCGTCGAGTCCGTCGCGGTCGGTGCATTGATGCACGAAGCCGCGGTCTTCGGCGGCGGCGAGGAAGGACGAGCGGGCGGTAGACATGTCGTGGCGCCTTGGACCCTGCGGACTTAGCACACTGTCGAGCCTCATACCATGAGCGAGGCGCGCGTCCGCCGCGTCATCGGCCTGATGAGCGGCACCTCGCTCGATGGGATCGACGCCGCCTTTATCGAGACCGACGGGCGCGGGCGGGTCGAGCCGGGACCGTCGCTCACAATGCCCTACGAGCCTCTATTCCGCGAGCGTCTGCGCGCCGTGCTCGGCGGCAAGGGCGATGTCGCCGCGGTCGAGCGCGACTTGACCGACGCCCATGCCGAGGCGGTGAACGCGCTGGTCGCGGATCGCGGCGTCGGCCCGGTCGATCTGGTCGGGTTTCACGGCCACACCATCATGCACCGGCCGCGCGAGGGGCGGACTTGGCAGATCGGCGACGGCGCGCGCCTCGCCGCCGCCACCGGAATCGACGTGGTCAACGATTTCCGCTCCGCCGACGTGGCCGCGGGCGGCGAGGGCGCGCCGCTGGTGCCGCTCTACCACCAGGCACTAGCGCGGAGCTTGCCGCAGCCTTTGGCCGTGCTCAATCTCGGCGGCGTCGCCAACGTCACTTGGATCGGCTTCGAAGGGGACGTGATCCTGGCCTTCGATACCGGGCCGGGGAACGCGCCGATCGACGACTGGATGCTGCACCACACCGGGCGCGCGGTCGACGCGGACGGCGCCTGCGCCGCGCGCGGCAAGGTTAACGAGGATGAAATCCGGCGCTTTCTCACCGACCCCTATTTCGACCGCTTGCCGCCCAAATCGCTCGACCGCGACGATTTCGCGCGCTTCCGCCCGGCCGGGCTCGGACTGGAAGACGGTGCCGCGACCTTGACCGCGATGACCGCCGCGTCGGTCGCGGCGGCGACTCGGTGGTTTCCCGAGCGGGTGGAGCGCTGGCTGGTCACCGGCGGCGGGCGGCGCAACCCGGTCCTGATGGCGATGCTGGCGGCCCGGTTGGGGGCGCCGGTGGTCGCGGTCGAGGATGTGGGCTGGGACGGCGACGCGCTCGAGGCCCAGGCCTTCGCCTACTTGGCGGTGCGCGCGCTCGACGGTCTGCCGCTCAGCCTGCCCTCGACCACGGGCGCGCATTCACCAACTTTGGGCGGCCGTCTGCACCGGGCGCGTTAACGATCCCTTACCCAACCCGCGGCTAGCATGCCTGACGAGGTCAGCGGAGCGGCTGCACAGTGGCGTCTTTGGACACCGAGCCCGCCGACGGAAGCCCCGCGGTGAGCCTGGGCGATCGGTACGAGCTTCTTCCGGATGCGTCGGCGGGGGCCTTTGCCGCGCCCGAGATCGAAACCTGCCGTGCGCGCGATCGCGTCCACCCCGGTGACGCGCTCGTCGCGCTCGTGTGCGAGCCGGGCGTGCCGCCGCGCACGGCGCTGCTCGACCGGTTGTCGGCGCTGCCGGCCGACACGCTCATGCGGCCGCTCGAGTGGGGCGTGGCCGACTGGCCGGCGCGCCAGCGCCGCTGCTTCGCCCTGGTCTTCGAGGAGCCCGCCAGCCGCGTTGCCGTTTCGCTCGCCGATGCGATCGAGCCGTTCTCCGAGGAAGCCGTCCTCACCAACGTGCTGCCGCCGCTGATGGCAGCCTTGAAGGCGCTGCACGACGTCGGCGTCACCCATCGCGCGGTGCGGCCGACCAACTTGTTCCGCCGCGCCGGCGACCCCCGCATCCTGCTCGGCGAATGCGTGAGCGTGCCGCCGGCCTCGCTGCAGCCGCTCGCCTTCGAGACGGTGGAGAGCTGTCTCGCCACGCGCATGGGCCGCGGCGCGGGCGCGCCGGCCGACGATCTCTACGCCCTCGGCGTCACCCTCCTGTTCCTGCTGCTCGGTCGCGATCCGGCGCAGGGCATCGAGGACGCGCCGCTGCTCGACGAGAAGATCACGCGCGGCTCCTTCGCGACCCTGCTCGGCAGCGCGCGCCCGCCGCCGCGCATGCTCGAGGCGATCCGCGGCCTCCTCGCCGACGACCCGCGCGAGCGCTGGACCTTGCTCGACCTCGATACCTGGATGAACCGGCGTCGCGTTGCGGCGCGGCAGTTCACCCCGCCCAAGCGCGCAATGCGTCCGCTCGAGGTCGGCGGCGCGGCCTATATCAGCGCCCGCCCGCTGGCGCAGGCCCTGATGAGCGATGTTGCCGCGGCGGTGAAGCCGATCCGCGCGGGCACGCTCGAAGCCTGGGTGCTGCGCAGCCTCGCCGATCCCGACCGCATCGCCGCCATGGGCCTGGCGCTCAACGATCTGTCCGAGGCCGAGGGCGCCGCCCGCGAGGCTCGGCTGGTGGCGCGCGTGGCGATGGCGCTCGATCCGGCGGCGCCGCTGCGCTACATGGGTTTCTGCGCCGCGGTCGACGGGTTCGGCCCGGCGCTGGCCACTGCGTTCCACTCCGGTAACGGCGCCACCACCATCGCCGACGCGATCATGGTGCGCCTGCCGCAATTCTGGTTCGGCGTGCAGGGCCCGCTCCGCCCGGAGCAGAACCTGCTGCTCAAGACCTTCGACCGCATGCGCCTCCTGCTCGAGGATCGCCGGCTGGGTTACGGTCTCGCGCGCGTGCTCTACGAGATGAATCCCGGCCTTCACTGCCTCTCGCCGGCGATCGAGCGCGAGCACGTGCTCGAGCCCGCCGAGTTGCTGCCGGCGCTGGAGCGCGCCGCCGCGGACGGCCGCATCACCGATACGATCTTCGATCGCCACCTCGCAGCCTTCGTCGCGGCGCATTGCAGGAATGCGCCCGCCGACTGGCAGGACGAGATCGCCAGCGGCATTGTCGCGACCCGGGTGCTCGGCACCATACGGCTGCTGGCTTGGCTGCAGCGGCTCGGCGGGCCGCGCACGACCCCGGCGCTGGTCGGGCGCATCGCCGGCGACCTGCCGGCGCTGATCGAGCGCTATCGCAGCCGGACGCGGCGGGCGCGGCTCAAGGCGTCGCTCGGCAGGGTCGCCGCCAAGGGCAATCTGGCCGAGATCCTGGCGCACGTGGCGAGCCCCGCCGAACAACGCCAGGACGAGGCCGAGTACATCGCCGCGCGCGACGCGCACGCCATGATCGAGCGCGACCTCCAATTGCTGCGCCAAGCCGAGACGCGGCGCGGCGAGCAGGCGGCCGAGCTGGGAAGCTGGCTCGCCGTCCTCGCCGCCACCGTGCTCGCCGCCGTGGTCGCGGGCGGCACGTTCGTGCTGGGGAGCTGAGCCATGGCGCGCAAGTCGGCAACGGTCGCGCAGCGCCGATCCCCGGGCAAGGGCTCGTCGACCATAGCCATTGTGATGGCGACGATCGTGGGCGTGGCGACGCTGCCGCTCTGCGTTGTGCTTGGCGCCGGCATGCTGCCGACCGCGGTCGCGGCCATGGTCGACCGCCACCGGCGCCGCCACCTCACGCGCGACGTGGCGGCGGCGAACCTCGCCGGCATGGTGTGGCCGGTCATGCTGTTCTTCCGGTTCGATTTCAGCCTCGCCGGGGCGCTCCACGTGCTGGGCGACCCGCGCAACTGGCTGGTGATGTATAGCGGCGCCGGCATCGGCTGGATCCTGCATGGGGCGACGCCGGTGATCGCGCGCATCATCCTCGACATCCGCTCGGGCCAGGCCGAGCGCCGGCTCAGGCGCCAAGCGGAACTGCTGGCCGAGGAGTGGGGCCCAGATTTGCGCGGCGGCTGAACGCCTCAACCGCCGAGATGGGTCCCGCCGTTGACGTGGATCACTTGCCCGGTGATGAAGCGCGCATTCGGCCCGCACAGATGCCGCACCATCGCCGCAACCTCGGCCTGCGGCGCGAGGCGGCCGAGCGGCAAGGCGCGCGCGGCGCGGTGAGGAGCCTCGCCCGCGGCGCGCACCGTGTCGATCAATCCGGGCGAGACGCAATTGACCGTAATTCCGTCGCTGGCGAGTTCGAGCGCGAGGGCGCGGGTCAGACCCTCGAGCCCGGCCTTCGCCGCGACCACGTGCGCGCGCAGCTTGGCTCCGGTCTGCGCCGTCATGCCGCCCATGTTGATCACCGTTCCGGCCGGGCTCGCGCGCAGATAGGGCAGGCATGCCTTCACGCACAGGAACGGGCCGTCGAGGATGGTCGCGATGCCTCGGCGCCACAGCGCGAAATCGAGCGCGTCGATCCCCGCCTCGGTCCGCAGCGAGGCGTTGTTGACGAGGATGTCGATCCCGCCGAGCCGCGCCTTCGTCTCTGCCACCAGCCGCGCAACCTCGTCCTCCCGGGTGATGTCGGCGACGATCACCGCTGCCCGCCCGCCTGCGGCGGTGATTTGCGATGCCACTTCCTCGGCGTCGGCGCGGGACGAGCGGGTGTTGACGGCGACCGATGCCCCTGCCTCGGCCAGCGCCAAGGCTATGGCGCGGCCGATATTGCGCGAGGCGCCGGTGACCAGGGCGACGCGCCCCTGAAGCTCGTCCATGCTCAGCCCGGCATCAGGTCGCGCTCGAGCGCCGCCGACTTGATCGCCCGCTGCAGCTTCTCGAAGGCGCGCACCTCGATCTGGCGCACCCGCTCGCGCGAGACGCCATATTTCTGCGACAGCTCCTCGAGCGTCGCCGGCTCCTCGCTGAGGCGCCGCGCCACCAGGATGTCGCGCTCGCGGTCGGTGAGGTGGGTCATGGCGTCGCGCAGCAGGTCGCGCCTCAGGCCCAGCTCCTGGCGCTCGACCAGGCTCACCTCTTGGTTGTCGGTCTCGTCGACCAGCCAGTCCTGCCACTCGCCCTCGCCGTCGCCGTCGCTGCGCAAGGGTGCGTTGAGAGAATGGTCGGGGCTGGCGAGGCGGCGGTTCATGTTGATCACGTCGGCCTCGGGTACGTCGAGCTCGTGCGCGATCTTGGCTACGTGCTCGGGCGTGAGGTCGCCTTCCTCGATCGCCTGGATCTGGCCCTTGAGCCGGCGCAGGTTGAAGAACAGCTTCTTCTGTGCCGCCGTCGTGCCCATCTTAACGAGCGACCAGGAATGCAGGATGTATTCCTGCATCGAGGCGCGGATCCACCACATGGCATAGGTCGCGAGGCGGAAGCCGCGGTCGGGATCGAAGCGCTTGACCGCCTGCATCATCCCGACATTGCCTTCCGAGATGAGCTCGGACAGCGGCAGGCCGTAGCCGCGATAGCCCATCGCTATCTTCGCGACGAGGCGCAGGTGGCTGGTGACCAGGCGATGCGCCGCCTCGGGGTCGGCATGTTCGCGCCAGCGCTTGGCGAGCATGTACTCCTCGTTGGGCTCGAGCATCGGGAACTTGCGGATCTCCTGGAGATAGCGCGCAAGATTGCCCTCGTTAGAAATGGTCGGCAGAGCGTGGGTCGTCGCCATGCCGCGAAGCGTAGCGAAATCGCCAACCCCTGTCTAACTTGTGCCCCCCTCCAACACCGCGACCAGCGCCGCCAAGTCGCGCGGCAAGCCGCTCTCGAAACGGAGCGTCTCGCCGGTCGCCGGGTGGACGAAGCCGAGGAGCTGGGCATGGAGCGCCTGGCGCGGGAACGCGGCGAGCGCCTCGCGCGCCGGCTCTGGTGCCGCGGCGATCCGGCCCCCGCCGCGCCCGCCGCCATAGGTGCGGTCGCCGATCAGCGGATGGCCGCGCGCGGCGAGATGGACGCGGATCTGGTGGGTGCGGCCGGTGGCGAGCCGGCACTCGACCCGCGCCGCGAAATTGCCGTAGGCGCGCACTACGCGATAGTGCGTGACCGCTTCCTTGCCGCCGCTCGCCACCACCGCCATCTTCTTGCGGTCGCGCCCACTGCGCCCGATCCGGGTCGCGATCTCGCCCGCGACGGGCGCCGGCACGCCCCACACCAGCGCGACATAGGCGCGCTCGATCCGGCGCGCGGCGAAGTCGGCGGCGAGCCTTGCGTGCGCCAGCTCGCTCTTCGCCACCACCATCAGGCCGCTGGTGTCCTTGTCGAGGCGGTGGACGATGCCCGGCCGCCGGACGCCGCCGATGCCGGCGAGGCTCGCGCCGCAATGGGCGAGGAGCGCGTTGACCAGGGTGCGGTCGGGATTGCCCGGCGCGGGATGAACCACCAGGCCGGCCGGCTTGTCGACCACGATGACATGCTCGTCCTCGAACCTTATGTCGAGCGCGAGCGCCTGCGGCTCCGGCCGGTCGGCGACCGGCGGCGGCACGCTCACGGCGAAGCTCTGGCCCGGTTTGACCCGCATCGAGGGGTCTCTTATCGTCGCGCCGCCGAGGCTCACCCGACCGGCTTCGATGAGGTGCTTGAGGCGCGTGCGCGACAGCTCGCCGAGCTGCGCCGCGAGCAGGCGGTCGAGGCGCTCGCCGGCGTCTTGCTCGCGCGCGGTGACGGCGCGCACGGTGTCGCCGCGGTCGGGCAGGTCCCCGGTCATGGGCGTTAAGGTGGACCGGACCATGCGCGCTCTCAAGGCTGTCGTCATCGTGCTGGGCGTGGCGCTGGTTGCCGGCAGCGTCGCGCTGGTCGCGCTGATCGTCGGCCGGATGGAGCGCCGCTCGGCGGTGGCGGAAGGCGCAGCGCCAGCCCAAGCCGCGCTCCCCGCCGGCAGCCGCATCGTCGCCACCGAGCTGAACGGCGACCGGCTGCTCATCCGCCTCGCGCTCGCCGACGGCGGCGAGGAGCTGGTGCTGATCAACGCGCGCACCGGGACCAGGATCGCGGTGTTCGACCTGCCGGCGGCGCGCTGAGCGTCTCGCGGCGCGGCGGCGGCGACACATTTGCGAAAAAAATTTTACGGCGGGCACGCTTTTTTCTTGAATCGTTAGAAGATGCGCGTATGTATCGCCTCCGCGACGCAATTCGCACGTGCCTATGGCCCTCCGTGGTTATGCAACGACGTAGCGCGTCCTTTTTGGCCGATCCGGTTGTTGTGAACCGGTCCCGAGAGGGAGATCGTTATGGTTGCAATCCGACGCAGGGCAGAACCGCCCTGCCTTGATGACACTCCCCGGCACATCCGGGTCGCCCGCGGCGGTGGCGGCCGGGCCTCTTGTGAACCGAGCAGTCTGAGTTGAGCGGCCCTCCGACGCGTGGACGCATCGTCCTCGCGCTTCGGAATGCAAAGTCCTCTCTCACTTTACCTTCCTTAACGGAGGATAAAAGGTGGCTCGTTCACTCGCCGCTGCCCGTGTGGCTGCCCCGTCCGGCCGGGAGATGCCGGAGCTCGGAGTGCCTCGTCCGCGTCGCCGATCGGCGGCCGCGCGGACCGGCTTCAATCCCAAGATCGCGCGCTATCTCGCCGAGCAGCAGCCGGCGACGCCGTGTCTCGTGGTCGACCTCGAGGTCGTGGCCGAGGCCTACAAGGAACTGCGCCGCTACCTGCCGCTCGCCCGCGTGTTCTACGCGGTGAAGGCCAATCCCGCGCCCGAGATCGTCGGCGTGCTGGGCGATCTCGGCTCGAACTTCGACGTGGCGAGCCCAAGCGAGATCGAGCTGTGCCTGGAGCGCGGTATCTCGTCAGACCGGATCTCGTTCGGCAACACGATCAAGAAGGAGCGCGACATCGCCTTCGCCTACGAGCGCGGCCTGCGGCTCTTTGCCTTCGACAGCGCGGCCGAGCTCGAGAAGCTCGCCCGCTCGGCCCCCGGCTCGCGCGTCTTCTGCCGCATCCTGGTCGAGTGCGAGGGCGCCGACTGGCCGCTGTCGCGCAAGTTCGGCTGCGCCCCCGAGATGGCGGTGGCGCTGCTGCGCCAGGCGCGCGATCTCGGCCTCGATCCCTATGGCGTGTCGTTCCATGTCGGCTCGCAGCAGACCGATCTGGCGCAGTGGGACGGGGCCATCGGCCGCGCCGCCGAGATGTTCTCGGTCCTGGCCCAGGCGGACATCAACCTGCGGATGGTGAATATCGGCGGCGGCTTCCCCGCCCGCTATCGCAACGACGTCCAGCCGGTCGAGCGCTACGCCGCGGCGGTGATGGCGGCGATCACCCGCCATTTCGGCAACGACCTGCCCGAGATCATCGTCGAGCCCGGCCGCTCGATCGTCGGCGACGCCGGCGTGATCCAGAGCGAGGTGGTGCTGATCGCGCAGAAGTCCTTCGCCGACGACAAGCGCTGGGTCTATCTCGACATCGGCAAGTTCAACGGCCTCGCCGAGACCGCCGACGAGAGCATAAAGTACCGCCTGCGCACCTCCCATGACGGCGGCGCGACGGCGCCCGTGGTCATCGCCGGACCGACCTGCGACAGCGCCGACATCCTTTACGAAAAGTCGGAATACCGCCTGCCGCTCGACCTCAAGGTCGGTGACAAGGTCGAGCTGCTTTCGGCCGGCGCCTACACCGCGAGCTACGCCTCGGTCGGCTTCAACGGCTTCGCGCCGATCAAGACCTACTGCATCTGAGCGACCTGCCTAACCCTCCCTCGCGCGCAGGGGAGAGAAGGGCAGCGCCGCGATCTCGCCCAGCAGCTTCTGCTCGATCGCCGTGGCGAAGGACTGAAAGTCCTCGACCTTGAGCAGGAAGCTGTGCTCGCCGCCGACCACGTACTGGTCGTAATACTGGTCGAGCCAGGGCTCGGTCTTGAGGATGGCGAGCCCGTTGATGGTGATCCCAGTGGCGACCAGCCCGTCGCGCACCTCGTCCGGATGCGGCCCTATATTTGCCATACCGTCGCCCGAAAGGTCGATGACGCGGCGCGTCGGCGTGTCGCCGAGGCGGGTGAAGGCGGCGGCCGAGGCGAGCAGCGCGTCGCCGATCGCGGTGAGCCCGGCCGAGCTGCGGGCGCTGGCGCGGACCCGGGCGGCAAACGCCGCCGCGCTCGCCGCATCCGAGATGCGGCTCCAATCCACCGTCACGACCTGCTTGTCGCGATCCGACCATTCCAGCACCATCGCGTCGATGGCGCCGTGAGCGCCGCCGCGGATGACATCGACCACTTCCTTGGTCTCGAAGGCGCGGGCGATGCCCTCGTGCTGGAGCATGTATTCCTCGGCATCGACGCTCTCGGACACGTCGACCGCGAGGACGAGCGCGACATCGACCGGCTCGGCTCCGGCGGGACCCGACCCCGCGAGAAACGGCGTTGCGACGACAGCCGCAGCGAGGAGGTATCGAGCCTTTCGGGTCGTTCCGGCGCAGATCATTGGCTTCATCCTCGCTCTCGCGCTTGCCGAATCGCGCCGCTCATCCGCATAATCGTCGCCGCGTCACCACCAGGGGAGCGACCATGACAAGGGCTAGCATCGCCGTCGCCGCGTCGCTAGTGGCGCTCGCCTCGCTCGCCGCAGCCGCGGCCGAGAAGCGCGAGCCCCCGGCCTGTTCCGCCCTCGCCTTCCGCCCGGTCGCGTCCGCCAGCAGCGATGGGGTGCAAAATGCCGGTCTCTACAAGTCGCGCTTCGGCCGTATCGAGGTGAAGGCGAACGTCAAGAGCGGCACGCCCGAGAACTACTTCGTCGAGATCAACGGCAAGCCTCCGGACGCGGTGGCGGCGGCCGACCTGCCCGCGGACGTCGCCGCTTGCGCCACGCTCAAGCGCATGAGCGCGCCCGGCAAGGCCGCCGAACCATGCACCGGCGACCGTCTCACCGTGGTGACCAGCCATAGCGGCGACAAGCGCTATTACCTGCTTTACGGGCACGAGCCCCATGGCGCCGGCGCGTGGCATTTCTGCAGCGCCGGCACCGCCTGATCCGCAGCGCCGTTCCGGGTCACACCGCTTCGCCCATGTCGCCGAGCGCCGCCATGATCGGCGCCGCTGCGCCGACGCCGGCCGCGCCGACATAGAGCGCGAGATTGGCGCGCGCGTCGGCGAGCCGCTGCTCGGCGGTGGCGCCGGGATCGGGTGCGGCGGCAAGAGGGGCGAGGCGGAGGATGGCGCTGCGCTCCGCGTCGAGCTCGATCTCCTTCATGCGGCCATAAAGCGCCTCGGCGCCGACGATCCCCTTGAGCGCGTGGCGCGTGCGGCGCAGCGGCTCGACCACCTGCCGGCGCCATGGTCCGGCGGTGTCCTCGGCCCGCGCCAGGGCGGCGGGATCGAGCCGGCCGCGCGCGCTGGCGCCGAGCCAGCAGCCGAAGAGCGCGATGATCACGTCCTTGCCGTGCCGGTCCTGGAGTTCGAGGCAGGCGGGCGCCACTCCCGGCCGGGCATAAAGCGCCAGCGCGAAGCGCCAGAAAGCATCGCTCGCGTCAGTCATCGCCGAAACTGATCCCGAGACCGCGCGCGGTCCGCACCAGCGTCCCGTCCGGATCGACCTCCTGCGGCCACCGGATCGCTTCGGCCAGCGGCACGTCGACGACGCGGCGGTTCTGCCACGCCACCATGCGGTCGTAGCGCTCGTCGGCGATGAGGTCGACCGCATGGACGCCGAAGGCCGAGGCGATCAGGCGGTCGTCCCAGGTCGGCTGGCCGCCGCGCTGCACGTGACCCAGGATCGTCACCCGCGTCTCGGCGCCGGTGCGCTGGGCGATGGCCTCGCCGAGGATGCGGCCGATGCCACCATAGCTCGCGCGTCCGCCGGCGTGAGCCTGCGTTACCAGCTGACCGGTGCGGTCCTTCACCGCTTCCGCGACGATCACGAGCGCGAAGTTGCGTCCCTGGCGCCGGAGCCTCTCGATCTGCGCCGCGATCGCCTCCATAGAGTAGGGGATTTCCGGCACGAGGATGATGTCGGCGCCGCCCGCGATCCCTGCGGCCAGCGCGATGTGGCCCGCGTCGCGGCCCATCACCTCGAGGACCATGACGCGGTCATGGCTCGCCGCGGTGGGCTGCAGGCGGTCGAGCGCCTCGGTCGCCACCGACACGGCGGTGTTGTAGCCGATCGAGCTTTCGGTCGCGCCGACATCGTTGTCGATCGTCTTGGGGATGCCGACCAGGTTGAGGCCACCCTGCTGCGCCAGCCGCCGCAGAATAGTGAAGCTGCCGTCGCCGCCGATGCCGACGATGGCGTCGAGGCCGAGCGCGCGGGCGCCGTCGATCACTTCCTCCGAGCGATCCTTGAGGCTCCCGTCCGGCATCGGATAGGCGAACGGGTCGCCCTTGTTGGTCGTGCCGAGGATGGTGCCGCCGAGGCGCAGGATGTTGACGGTCGAAATCCTGAGATCGAGCTCCTCGTATTCGACCGGCCGGCGCATCAGCCCCATGGTGCCCTGGCGGATGCCGAGGACGCGCCAGCCGTGGCCCTGGATCGCGCGCGCGACCACGGCGCGGATGGCGGCGTTGAGGCCAGCGCAATCGCCTCCGCTGGTGAGGATGCCGATGGTCTTGCCGCTTCGATCTGCCATCTCCGGACCTCTCTTCCTAGGGGCGCACTCCGCTCACCCTCGTCCCGGTCATTTGCTATAGTGAACGCCGTCCCGAGCGATTGGGTTCGGTCCCGCATGGATCTCGATGTCGAAGCCTTGAAGGTAAGGGTCGCCGCGCTCAAGAGCGAGCATCGCGATCTCGACGAGGCGATCGCCCGGCTGTCCGAAGCCGTGCCGCTCAATCACTTGCATCTGCAGCGGCTCAAGAAGCGCAAGCTCGCCCTCAAGGACCTGATCCTCAAGCTCGAGGCGAAACTGCTCCCCGACATCATCGCCTAAGCGCCTAAGGGCGGCAAATCGTTCCGGCGCGCAAGCGCACCTATTTGGCGGCCTTCATCCGGTTCTTCGACTGGTACATGGCGCGGTCGGCGGCGTCGATCACCGCGCCGGCGCTGTCCTCGGTGCCGAAGGCGCGGACGCCATAGGCGACGCCGACGCCGATCGGCCCGCCCTCCCACGGAATCTGCATCGCCTGGATCTTGGCCGCGAGTTCCGCCGCCTTGTGCTCGGCGAGCGCCTCGTCGGTCTGCACCAGCAGCACGCCCATCTCGTCGCCGCCGAGCCGGCCGACCACGTCGGTAGTGCGCACGTTCTCGAGCAGCGCCTTGGCGACGCCGAACAGGACAGCGTCACCGGCGGCATGGCCGAAGCGGTCGTTCACCTGCTTCATGTCGTTGATGTCGAAATAGACGATGCTCGCCGGCACGCCATAGCGCTGCGAGAACGCCATCATGCGCGACAGCTCGCGCACGAAGGCGCGCCGGTTCACCACCGGCATCAGCGGGTCCTCGTCGACCAGCTTCTCGAGATAGCCGATGCGCGAATTCGTGTCTGCGAGCTGGCGGCGGAGCTGTTCGACCTCGGCCATCAGCGCCGTGAGCGCGCGGCGCACGTTGGGGGTGAGCTCGGCCTCGGGGATGCCGGCGACCTCGGCCACGTCGCGCGCGGCCGGCACCGCTACCGGCGCGGCCGTCACCTGCGGCGCAGCGGCCGGACGGGCGGCCGAGACGCCCTTGACCGATTTGCGCTCGCGAATTTCCATTGTCGTGATTTACGCCTGAATTCCGCGCGAAGTATGCCTGACTTCCGAAGCCGAAATCAATCGACGGCTGGCAACTTCGATTCGCGCATTTTGTCGCGTGCCTGCATCGCGTTAGAGAAAATTCTTAAGATTTTCCCTGATGCGTGTCAGCACCGGGACCGAGCGGTCGGGCAGGGTGAATTCCGTGCCGGTGATGGTCTCGAACACGCCGACATAGATTTTCGCCGCCTCGAGGATCACCTCGCGCGGGATTTCGGGCACGGTCTCGCGGTAGGGATCGCAGCGCGCCGCGACCCAGTTGCGGACGATGTCCTTGTCGAAGCTTTCGGGCCGCTGGCCGGCGCGGAAGCGCTGCTCATAGCTCTCGAGGAACCAGTAGCGGCTGCTGTCCGGGGTGTGGATTTCGTCGCCCAGCGTGATGCGGCCGTCGCGGTCGGTGCCGAACTCGTACTTGGTGTCGACCAGGATGAGGCCGCGCTTGCGCGCCATCTCGCGGCCGCGCGCGAAGAGGGCAAGCGCGTGGCGCGACACGGTCTGCCATTGCTCCCGCGTGAGCAGGCCGCGCGCGGCGATGTCGGCGGGCGACAAGGGCTCGTCGTGGTCGCCGTCGGCCGCCTTGGTGGTCGGCGTGATGATGGTCTCGGGCAGCTTCTGGTTCTGCGCCATGCCGTCGGGAAGACGGATGCCATACATCTCGCGCTTGCCGGCCTGGTACGTCGCGCCGATCGAGGTCGAGGTCGTGCCGGCGAGATAGTCCCGCACCACGATCTCGACCGGCAGCATGTCGAGGCGCCGGCACACCAGCACATTGGGGTCGGGATAGGCCAACACGTGGTTGGGGCAGAGGTCGGATGTGGCGTCGAACCAGAACCGCGCGATCTGCGTCAGCACCTGGCCCTTCAGGGGAATGGCGGTGAGGACGCGGTCGAAGGCGCTGAGCCGGTCCGAGGCGACGATGATGCGCCGCCCGTCGGGCAGGTCGTAATTGTCGCGCACCTTGCCGGCATAGTGGTTGGGAAGCTCGGGGATGGTCGCATCCCGCAATACGCAATCGAGATATGTCGCCAGAATCGCCTCGTCGACCATTGCCTGACCGTTCCTCTCGGCGGCTGCGGAAGGACCCGTTGAGTGCATGGTTTCGGCGCGCTTTGCAAGGCCCTTCGCGCGCCATTGTCGCGGCCGGGGCGGTCCTTATAATGCGCGCCTTTCGCGGGGGCGCGCGGGGGTGCGATCGTGGCAACGGCGGCAGTCGGCATCATCATGGGGAGCGCTTCGGACTGGGACATCATGAAGCACGCGGCCGAGACGCTCGACCGGCTCGGCGTCCCTTACGAGGCGCGCGTCCATTCCGCCCACCGCACGCCGGACCGGCTCCGTGCCTGGGCCACGTCTGCACGCGGGCGCGGGCTCAAGGTGATCATCGCCGGCGCCGGGCTCGCCGCCGCGCTCCCCGGCGTGGTGGCGGCGCTGACCCCGCTGCCGGTGCTGGGCGTGCCGCTGGCCGGCTCGCTCATGGGGATCGACGCCTTGCTGTCGATGGTGCAGATGCCGGGCGGCATTCCGGTCGGGACCTTGGCGATCGGCCGCCACGGCGCGATCAACGCGGCGCTGCTCGCGGCCGCGATCCTGGCGCTGGCCGATCCCGCGGTCGCAGCATCGCTCGACGCCTACCGCAAGGCGCAGACCGACGCGGTGCCGGAAGAGCCCGACCGCGCCGCCAAGCCCTAGGGGCGAGGGCGCGCGGCACGGAAGAAGCGCCGCGGGTTGGGCAAGTGGCCCGCCAGGCGCTCGAGCTCGGCCCGGAGCCGCGGCAGCGCCATCGCGTCGTCAAGCCGGCGCTTCAGGAAGGCGTCGGTGGCGGCGCATTCGTCGGAGCGGTCGTCGAACCAGTAGAGCATGGTCGCGGCATAGATGCCGGCGAGCATGGCGCGCTTGGTGTAGTAGCTGAAATCGGTCGAGCGGTCGTCCGCCGCGTGCCACAGCGCATCGACGGTGTGGAACAGCAAGCTCATCCCCAGGGCAGCGTTGCCGGGGAGCGCCAGCAGCGACATGCCGCGCCGCGCCGCCTCGCGATGGGGCGCCAGCAGCGCGAGCCTGGTGTGGACCCCGAGCGCGATGCGGTCGGCGAGCTTCATGCCGTCGACGGGCCGCGCCGCCATCGTTTCCAGGGTCAGCCGGTCGGCCCAATCGCTGAACCACGCCACCGCGTCGCGCGGGCCCCGCGGGAAGAGCGTTGCCAGCTCGACCGCGTCCATGCCGACGCGCTGCGCCGCCGCGCGCATTGCGGCCAGGCTCCAGCCGTCGAATGGCACGTCGGGGAGAAGTGCCGCGAGAAGCGCGTCCTTGCGTTGGGTCTCGTCCATCGCGTGCCCCGGTCCGGCTCAGCCGCGCGCGGCGGCGGCGGCGAGATCGATCGGAAAACGCGCGCCTTCTTCGGTGAAGACGAGCAGGCTCAGATCGGTCATGCGCTGCGGATAGAGAATCCCGTCGAGATGGTCGCACTCGTGCTGCACCACGCGGGCGTGGAAGCCTTCGGCGATCTGCTCGACCGAGGTGCCGTCGGGCGTCGCGCCCGAATAGCGGATGCGGGCATGTCGCGGCACCGCGCCCCTGAGGCCAGGCACCGAAAGGCAGCCCTCCCAGCCCAGCTCCAGCTCCGGCCCGAGCGGCTCGATCACCGGATTGATGAGCGCAAGCAGCGCTTGCGGCCGGTCGTCGGGGCGGCCGGTGACGCGCTCCTCGGGGACGCGGAAGATGACGACGCGCAGCGGCACGTGGACCTGCGGCGCGGCGAGCCCGGCACCGCCGATATCGGCGAGCGTCTCGATCATGTCCTCGACCAGGCGGTGCAGTTCGGGCGCGGTCGGATCGGCGACCGGGTCGGCGACGCGGCGCAGCACCGGATGACCCATGCGGGCGATCTTGAGGATGGCCATGTGTTCAATATGAGGCTTGGCGCGGTGCCGGTAAAGCGAGGTGGGCGCTCCCTTCACAGCGGCGCGCGAATATGGTATCGAAGCAATCTGGCTGCGCCGCTTCGCGGCCAGATTTTTGCCCGAGGGGAAGGAGCGCTCGTGCAAGTTCTGGTTCGCGACAACAACGTCGATCAGGCGCTGCGCGCCCTCAAGAAAAAGATGCAGCGCGAAGGCATCTTCCGGGAGATGAAGCTCCGCCGCAATTTCGAGAAGCCGTCCGAGCGCCGCGCCCGCGAGAAGGCGGAGGCGGTGCGCCGCTACCGCAAGCTCCTGCGCAAGCGGCTGGAGCGCGAGGGCTACTGACGCACGGCCGTCCCGCTCATTCGATCGTCTCGTCGACGCGCGCCAGCATCAGGGTCGGGATTTCGAGGCCCAGGGCCTTTGCGGTCTTCAGATTGATCACGGTCTCGAACTTGCTCGATTCCATGATCGGCGTTTCGGCCGGCGCCGCGCCCTTGACGATCTTGCCGGCGATGACGCCCATCAGACGATAGGCGTCCTCGAGACTGTCTCCATACGAGATGAGGCCGCCGGCCTCCACGAACGAGCGCAACTCGTAGATCGCCGGCACCGCCAGACGCGCGGCACGTGCGACGATCTGCTGGCGGTGGAGGTTGTAGAACGGCGTCGCGGCAATCAGCAGTCCCCCGGGCCGGTCTTGTTCCATGCGCGCGAACGCGGCGTCGATTTCGCCCTCGCTGGCCGCATCGTAGATCTCGGCCGCGAGCTTCAGCCGTTGCGCCGTCGTTTCGATGTCGGCTTTCTGGCGCGCGTAGGTTTCCATGCGCGGGTTCGCCAGGACGGCGATCCGGCTCGCCTTCGGCACCAGCTCGTGCAGCAGCGCCAGCCGCTTGCCCTCGGTCGTCTGCAGGAAAATCGTCACGCCGGTGACGTTGTGGCCGGGCCGCGCGACACTGTCGGCGAGCCCGAGCGCGACGAGGTCGACAGCGGACAGGAACACGATCGGCACGCCCGACGGGGCAATGCTCTTTACCAGTTGCGGGCTGCCGTTGGTGACGATCACGGCCGGGCGCAGAGCCACCAATTCGGCTCCGAGACCAAACATGCGGTCGTCGTCGCCGTTGGCCCAGCGCGGAACGATGGCGACGTTGCGGCCGTCCTCGATCCCCTCCTCGCCGAGGCCGCGGCGGAAGGCGGCATTGGATGAGGGGCTGTTGGTGGCGCTGCTCCGGTTGAGCGTGCCGATCACCGGCAGCGCCGGTTGCTGCGCGCGCAGGGCGAAAGGCAACAGAGCTGCCGCGCCGCCCGCCAAGGCGATGAGTTCGCGCCGTTTCATCGGGCGCATGTGCGCGAGCGATCCTGGTCCACCACGAAATTCCCCTCCCGCGTGCTGACACGCGGGAATTTATCAGGTTCGGGCGCCGTTCTCACCCGTTCGGATGAGAATTCGTGATTAGGGTGGGCGACCCGGCCGGGTTAAGGTGGTCCGCATTACGTGGGGAGGTGGGCATGGTCCGAAAGATCGTTCTGCCGTCGCTTGGCGCTTGCGCGGTGCTTCTCGCCGGATGCGTGCAGCCGCAGGATGGTTACGGCTACCGTTATGGCTATGGCGCGCCGGCGCAGCCCGCGCACGCAGCGGCGGTGCAGGAAGCGAAACCGGCGGCACCCCAGCCGGAGGAGAGCCTGCTCGCGCTGGCGCCGCTCAACCTGCCGATCCGCGAGGACTGGTCGTCGGCCAAGTGTCCCGATCTCGCCGTCACCTTCAGCGGACGCTCGCAGCCGGCGCATTCGGTCCCGTCGGACGACGCCTCGTTCCAGGAGGAGCGGCAATACCACGAGGCCGCCTACTACGAAGTCGCCGAGTGTTTCTGCGCCAAGGGCGGCGACTTGTCCCAGACCACCAAGGCCGCCGCCGAGGCGGTCACGGCGCAGACGGCGCAGCAATTCTCGGACTCGGCGCATATGCGCATCCGCAGCGCCGCCTTCGTCGAAAACGGCCCGCTCGGCAAGTACAGCGAGATCGAGGCGACGCCGCTCGCCCAATCGACGGGGGTGCCGTCTGTGGAGGTGGTGACCTTGCGGACATATTGGCGCGGCCAGTGCTCGATGCGGGTCGAGACCATGGCGAGCCCCGAGACGCGGCTGCGCGCGGCGCAGTTCCTGGGGTCGCTGCGCGCCATTAAGCTGGCGACGGCTCAAAGGGCGGAAGCCGCGCCCGCCCCGGATGCGGCCGAACCCGCGAAGCCGGAAGTGGAGCCCGGCGCTCCGGCGGCGCTGCCGCCCGGCACCGCCATCGCCCCGCCGCCCCCCGCCGCCGAGGGCGACGCGCCGCATTGAGGCGGCGCCGTCGGCTCAAAGGCAGTGCGTCCTTCGACTACGCTGCGCTCCGCTCAGGATGAGGTAAGAATTTTCTTCATCCTGAGCGGAGCCCGAAGGGCGTAGTCGAAGGACGCACGGCGCTAGTGCAGCGCCTTGACGATCTCTTCGGTCATCTTCTTGGCGTCGCCGAACAGCATCATGGTGTTGTCGCGGAAGAACAGCTCGTTGTCGACGCCGGCATAGCCCGACGCCATCGAGCGCTTGACGAACAGCACCGTCTTGGCGCGCTCGACATCGAGGATCGGCATGCCGTAGATCGGCGACTTGGGATCGGTCTTGGCCGCCGGGTTGGTGACGTCGTTGGCGCCGATCACATAGGCGACGTCGGCGGTGGCGAAGTCGCGGTTGATCTCGTCGAGCTCCATGACCTCGTCATAGGGCACGTTGGCTTCGGCCAGCAGCACGTTCATGTGGCCGGGCATGCGGCCCGCCACCGGATGGATGGCGTAGCGCACGGTGACGCCCTCGTGCTTCAGCTCGTCGGCCATCTCGCGGAGCGCGTGCTGCGCCTGCGCCACCGCCATGCCATAGCCCGGCACGATGATGACCGAGCTGGCGTTCTTGAGAATGAAGGCCGCGTCCTCGGCGCTCCCCGACTTGACGGAGCGGTCGGCGGACCCGGCCGCGGCGGCGACGCCGCCCTCGGTGCCGAAGCCGCCGAGGATGACGTTGAAGATCGAGCGGTTCATGCCCTTGCACATGATGTAGCTGAGGATCGCGCCCGACGAGCCGACCAGCGCGCCCGTGACGATGAGCGCGCTGTTGGCGAGCGTGAAGCCGATGCCGCACGCGGCCCAGCCCGAGTACGAGTTCAGCATCGAAATGACGACCGGCATGTCGGCGCCGCCGATCGGCACGATCAGCAGCAGCCCCAACGCCAGCGACAGCAGCACGATGAGCCCGAACCCCGCCGCCGACTGCGCTACCACGAACCACACGATCGCCAGCACCAGCACGATGCCGAGGAGCGCGTTCATGGGATGCTGACCAGGGAACACCAGCGGTGCCCCGGTGACGAGGCCCTGGAGCTTGGCGAAGGCCACGATCGAGCCGGTGAAGGTGATGGCGCCGATGGCCGTGCCCAGCGACATCTCCACCAGGCTGCCGCGCTCGATCATGCCGACGGCGCCGATGTGATAGTCGGCCGGCGCGAAGAACGCGGCCGTCGCGACGCACACCGCGGCCAGGCCCACCAGGCTGTGGAACGCGGCGACGAGCTGCGGCAGCGCCGTCATCTGGATCTTGAGCGCGATGAAGGCGCCGATCGCGCCGCCGATGACGATGCCGGCGAAGATCACGGCATAGCCCGAGGCGGAGATGCCGGGGGACGCCAAGGTCGTCGCGATGGCAATCACCATGCCGGCGATGCCGTAGATGTTGCCGGCGCGCGACGTCACCGGCGAGCTCAGGCCCCTGAGCGCCAGAATGAAACAGACCGAGGCGACGAGATAAAGGAGAGCTGCGAGATCGGGGGACAAGGCCGGCGCGCTCCTCAGGACTTCTTCTTGAACATCTGCAGCATGCGCTGCGTCACGATGAACCCGCCGAAGATGTTCACGGACGCCAGCACCACCGCGACGAAGCCCATCACCTTGGACAGGCTGAACCCGGCCGGCCCGGCGGCGATCAAGGCGCCGACGATGATCACGCTCGAGACCGCGTTGGTGACGCTCATCAGCGGCGAATGCAGCGCCGGCGTGACGCGCCACACCACGTGGTAGCCCACGAACACGGCGAGCACGAAGACGGTGAAGAAGAAGACGAACGGGTCCGGCGTGATGCCGGCCATCTCGGCGGCGTTGGACATCGGCGTCAGTCTCCTGCCGCGGAGGCGGGCTGGGGGACGAATTGCGGGTGGACGATGCTGCCGTTCTGGGTCAGCAGGGTCGCCTTCACGATCTCGTCGGCGGGATCGATCTTGAGGCGCTTGTCCTTGTCGATGATGAGGGCGAGGAAGGCGAGCAGGTTCCGGGCATAGAGCTGGCTCGCATCGACCGCGATGCGCGACGGCACGTTCAAAAGCCCGAGGATGGTGACCCCGTTCGGCGTCACCGCGGTCTCGCCGGGAACGCTGCCCTCGACATTGCCGCCCTGCTCGACGGCGAGATCGGCGATCACCGAGCCGGGCCGCATCGCCGCCACCATGTCGCGCGTGATCAGCACCGGCGCGCGGCGGCCCGGCACCAGCGCCGTGGTGATGGCGATGTCGATCTTCTTCAACGCCTCGCTCAGGTGCTCGCGCTGGCGGCGGGCGAAATCCTCGCCCATTTCCTTGGCGTAGCCGCCCTTGGTTTCCATCGCCCGCATCGCCTCGAGATCGACCACGAGGAAGCTGGCGCCGAGACTCTCGACCTGCTCCTTGGCGGCGAGCCGCACGTCGGTGGCCGACACGATCGCGCCGAGGCGCCGCGCCGTCGCGATCGCCTGCAATCCGGCGACGCCCGCGCCCATCACCAGGACGCGCGCGGGCGCGATGGTTCCCGCCGCCGTCATCATCATCGGCAGCGCCCGCCCGAACGCGCACGCGGCCTCGAGCACGATGCGGAACCCGGCGAGGTTGGCCTGCGAGGACAACACGTCCATCGCCTGGGCGCGGGTGATGCGCGGCACCAGCTCCATGGCGAAAGCGGCGATGCCGGCCTGGGCATAGAGCGCCATGTCCTCGCGATGCTGCAGCGGGTCGAGCATGCCGACCAGCGCCGCGCCGCGCTTCATCGCGCCCAGCTCGTCGGGGAGCGGCCGCTGCACCTTCAAGACGATCTCGCCCGCGCCCCATGCCTCGGCCGCGTTGCGCGCGATGGTGGCGCCGGCGGCCTGGTAGGCGTCGTCGGTGAAGGCGGCGCCTGCGCCCGCGCCGGTCTCGATCACCGGCTCGTGTCCCAGCGCGACGAGGCGCTTCACCGAGTCGGGCGACGCCGCCACGCGGCGCTCGTGGGGACGGCGCTCCTTCGGGACGCTGATCTTCATGTCGGCGGAAATCCCTCGTGACAGGCTCGCCGCGAAGCGGGGCGCGGCGACGAGGCCGAGAGATAGCCAAACGCAACCGATTTGTGAAGGCGGAAAGGCTATCTAGCGCGCCGAATCTGAAGTTCGCCGTCTCCGCCCGGGATGTCATTGCGAGCGCAGCGAAGCAATCTCCCGCAAGCAAGAACGCAATGCCTGCGGGACAAGATTGCTTCGTCGCCTCCGGCTCCTCGCAATGACAAGCGCCTTCCAGGTGCCGCGAACTCGAGAACCGCCACCCTAACGCCCCAGCGCCTGAACCCGTGTGAGCGCATCGATGCACAGGCGCTCGCGGCCGGCCTTGGCGTCCTTCTCGGCCTTGTCGAGGAGGGCCTGGCCCTCGCGGCGCTGCGCCTCGTCCTTGAGCGTGGCGAGGTGACGGCGGGCGTCCGGGATCTCGTCGAGGCAGGCGGCCCGCGCCGCGGCAGCGGCCAGGACCAAGGTTAATGACACGATAACGATCCGCGCCGCTCTTTTCATGTCGTGCCCCCGTGTTACACTTGCGCGCGAGGCCAGGCCCGCGCGGGCGCCCTTGTAGCGACCCGGCCCGGCCCGGGGATGGGGCGGCGGCCTCCAGACCGCCAGGGAATAAATCCAATCGCCACCCGTTATCAAGCCGTCAGGTCAGGTCGAGCCACCCCGCGGGGTCCGGAGTGGACGCGATGAGCCCGTCCTTCAGCGACCAGCTCATCGCCGTGCTGCCGCGGCTGAGGCGGTTCGCGCGGGGGCTGGCCGGGGGTGTCGCCGACGCCGACGATCTGGTGCAGGCGGCGTGCGAGCGGGCGCTCGCGCGCGCCCATCAGTTCCAGGAGGGCACGCGGTTCGACAGTTGGATGTTTCGCATCGTGCAGACGATCTGGATCGACCAGATACGGTCGCGCGATGTCAGGCGGGAAGGGGCGGAGGATGAAGGGTTGCATGTCGGCACCGACGAGTCGGTACGCCGGGCCGAGGCGCGGATCGCGCTCGGCGAGGTGCGCGTCGCACTCGGCCAGTTGCCGGCCGAGCAGCGCAACGCCCTCCTTCTCGTGACGGTGGAAGGGTTGAGCTATAAAGAAGCGGCGGAGATCGCCGACGTGCCGGTCGGGACCATCATGAGCCGGCTGGCGCGAGCCCGCGTCGCGCTTCAGGCGAAGCTCGAGGCGGGAGGCGCCCTCCAGAGGAGCGTGGACGATGCCGAAGCCGAGTGACGAGACGCTGATCGCCTATCTCGACGGCGAGCTCGACGAGAACGCCCGCCTCGAGATCGCGAGTCTTATCGAGCGCGATCCGGACCTGCGGCTGCGCGCCCAGCGCCTGAGCGAGAGCGCGGCGCTGCTGCGTTCCGCCTTCGACGCGGTGTTGCGCGAGCCGCTGCCGCAGCGCCTCATCGCCGCCGCGCGCGGCGAGACGCAAAAGGTCGTGAGCATCGCCGCGCGGGTGAAGCGTACCATGGCCGGCCAGCGCCGGTGGTGGATCGGCGTGCCGGTGGCGGCCTCGGTCGTGGGGCTCCTGGTGGGCGGCGGGCTCGGCTATTTCGCCGGCGACGAGCAGCGCAGCAACGCGGTGCGGGAAGCGCAGGCCAACCTCGCCTCGGGCAGCTGGCTCGACAACATCGCGGGCTATCACAAGCTGTTCGTCGCCGCTGGATCGAACGACACCGACCTCGCCGACGTGCCGCCGGGAGACGGCAGCGGCCGCAAGGGATCGCAGAAGCTGCCGTCCGATTTCCGCCTCCCCAACCTCAAGCCGTGGGGGCTCGAGTTCCAGGGCGCGCGCTTCCTCATCGTCGAGGGACGGCCGGCGACGCAGCTCTTCTACACCACCGACAACAAGGCGCTCGGGCCCCTGACGGTGGTGGTCGGATCGTCCACCAAGGCCGATCTGGCGCCGACCTTCGATCACCGCGACGATCTGAACCTGCTCTATTGGCGCCACCACGGCCACGCCTACGCGCTCGTGGGGACCGCCAATATCGGCTATCTCTGGAACATCGCCAACGACATCGGCTGGCAGCTCGACGCCATCTGAGGCTCAGCGCGGCAGGTGTCGGGATGCGAAGGCGAGCGGCAACAGCTCGCCTAGGGTGACGCGCACACCCGCGCCGGCTTCGGTCGCGAGATGGATGGCCGTCGCGGGCTCCGCGAACTCGGCGATGCGCTGGCGGCAGCCGCCGCAGGGCGGCACCGGATCCGGCCCCGCCGCGACGATGGCCATCTCCGCGATGCGCTTGGCGCCGCCGGCGATCATCGCGGCGATGGCGGCGGCCTCGGCGCAGAGACCTTCCGGATACGAGACGTTCTCGACATTGGCGCCGACATAGAGGCGCCCGTCGTCGCCGCGGATCGCCGCGCCCACGGTGAGGCGCGAGTAGGGCGCATAGGCGTTGGCGCGCACCGCCCGGGCCGCCGCGATGAGTTCGTCGCCGTCGGACACGCCTGTCCTCCTCGCTTGGGGCCATGCTGGTGCGCCGCTATGATGCGGGAAAGCGCCGGAACTTGCCATGACCGCCCTTGACGCCAGCACCCTTCGCCCGCGCGTCGCCCGCCATCCGGGATGAGGCCGGCTCCGCGCGCCTTCGAGTTCCCCGCCGCTGCCGCCGAAGCGGGCAGGACCGCCGTGGTCAGGCGCGACCTGAGGCTCGACTTCTTCCGCGGCCTGTCGCTGTTCTTCATCTTCATCGATCACGTCCCCGAGAACCTGCTGTCCTACTTCACGCTGCACACGGTCGCGTTCTGCGATGCGGCCGAGGTGTTCATCTTCATCTCGGGCTATACCGCGGCGCTGGTCTATGGCCAGAGCCTCAAGCGCAACGGCGCGCTGCTCGCCATCGCGCAGATCTATCGCCGCGTATGGCAGCTCTATGTCGCGCACGTGTTCCTGTTCGTCATCTTCATCGCCGAGGTGTCCTACACGCTGATCGCGGTGCAGAGCCCGATGTACACCGAGGAATTGGGCGTCGGCGATTTCCTTAACGAGCCCCACCTCGCCGTGATGCGCGCTCTGATCCTCGATTTCCAGCCGCCGTTCCTCGACATCCTGCCGCTCTACATCGTGCTGCTCGGCACCTTCCCGATCGTTCTCCTGGGGCTGGAGGCGAACCCGTTCCTGCCGGGCGCGGTCTCGGGCGTGATTTACGCCCTGGCGCTGTGGCGCGGCTGGGCCCTCCATACCGCGCCCAACAACGAGGCGTGGTTCTTCAATCCGCTGGCGTGGCAGTTCCTGTTCGTGATCGGCGCGAGCTTCGGTTACGCGCGCGCGTCGGGCCGCCCGCGCCGGCCGCTGCCGCGTTGGCTGACCTTGGGGGCGGTAGCGGTGGCCGCGGTCATCGCCGTCATCAGCCTGAGCTGGACCGCGCACTGGATCTACGATCCGTTTCCGCCGCTCTTCCTCAAGGTGTGGTACTTGACCCTCGACAAGACCAATCTCGCGCCGCTGCGGCTCGTGAGCTTCCTTGCCCTGGCGGGCGCCACGCTCCATTTCGTGCGGCCCAACAGCCCGTTCCTCGCCTGGGCGGTGTGCCGGCCGGTGATCTTGTGCGGCCAGAACTCGCTCTATGTCTTCTGCCTCGGCATCGTGCTGTCGGTGCTCGGGCATTTCGTCCTGTCCGAGGTCAACGCCGGCCTCGTCATGCAGGTCGCCGTCAACGCGGTCGGCATCGCCCTGATGATTGCCACCGCCTCGCTGCTGCAGTGGTTCAAGACCGCGAGCCGACGCTCGTCACCCGCCCGACCCGCTTCCCCGGAGTAAGCGATGCCCCGTTTCCAGCCCCTCGTCTGCGGATTGCTGCTGGCCGCCTGTCTGGCCAGCGGCGGCGCGCGCTGGGCCGGGGCGGTGACCGCGCCCTCGTGCCAGGTGCCGCGCGACATCCTCGAGGACGATCCCAAGCTCAAGCTCACCGGCGCCGCGTTGCGCGACAAGAAGCCGCTGACCATCGTCGCCATCGGCGGCGCCTCGACGGGCGGGACCGCCGCCGGCAACGGCGCGGTGTCGGGCTATCCGCACCGGCTCGAGGAGGCGCTGCGCCGGCGCCATCCCGGCGCGCTCGTCACAGTCGTCAATCGCGGCGTGCCGCGCCAGACCACCGAGGAGATGATCGCCCGCTTCGCCACCGACGTGATCCCGTTCGCGCCCACGCTTGTAATCTGGGAAACGGGCACGGTCGACGCGGTGCGCGGCAATGATGTCGACGCGTTCGCCGACGCACTTGCGAAAGGAATTGCTGCGCTGCGGCAACAAAATTTTGACGTTCTGCTGGTAAATATGCAGTACAATCCCAGCACTGGTTCCGTAATCAATTTCGAGCCTTATCTCGAAGCCATGCGGCACGCGGCCGACCTCGAGGATGTCTATCTCTTTCGGCGCTATGAGATCATGAAATACTGGAGCGAGAACGGCACCTTCGATTTCGTCGATGTGCCCAAGGAGCAACGTGTGACGCTGGCGGAACAAGTCTACCAGTGTCTCGGCGATACGCTGGCCGAGGCGATCGATTATGCCGCGGAGTGATGCAATCCACCATCGCGCACGGCTCGGGCGCGGCGCCGTCGCGGCGCTCGCGGTGATCGGGCTGGCCGCTGGCGCGGCGGTCCTGCTCGGGCCGGCGGGCAAGGGCGCCAGCGCCGCCGGCGGCCGTTGCGGCATCGGCGACGAGAGCGCCTCGCTCGCCCGGCCCATGCCCCATGTCGCGGCGCGGATCGCGTCCGGCGGCACGTTCACCATCGTCGCGCTCGGCTCGTCCTCGACCTCCGGCACCGGCGCGAGCGGCCCCCAGAACACCTATCCCAGCCGTCTCGCCGCCGCGCTCGCGGGCCGCTATCCCGGCCTCAAGGTGCGGGTGGTCAATCGCGGCGTCCCTGGCGACGAGGCGCCCGGCATGGCCGCGCGCATCGGCCGCGACGTGCTGCCGGAAAAGCCCGACCTCGTGATCTGGCAGGTCGGCACCAATGGCGTCATCAACGGCGACGACGCCCTCCACACCGGCGAGGTGGTGCGCGCGGGGGTGGAGCGGATCAAGGCCGCCGGCGCCGACGTCATGCTGATGAACCTGCAATACGCCCCGGCGGTGCTGCGGCATCCGCACTACCGCGACATGCTGCACGAGCTCGACGCGGTCGCCTATGCCGAGGATGTGCCGCTGTTCCCGCGCTTCGCGATCATGCGCCAATGGGCCGATGAAGGCCGCATGCCCTTGAACGTCATGCTCGGGCGCGACCGGCTGCACATGACCGACGTGAGCTACGAGTGCCTTGCTCACCAGGTCGCGGCGACCATCGACGGCGTCGCGCCGCCGAAAGTGATCGAGGCCCTGCTCCCCGCCAAGACCGAGGGCTGACCCACGCCTCAGGGCGTGAGGATGGTCCGTCCGACGACGCGGCCCTCGCGCAGGTCGCGCAGCGCGGCCTCGGCCTCGCCCAGCGCGCGCTCGTTACGCGGCACCGGCAGCACCGCGCCCCCCTCGACCAGCGCCATCAGCTCCTTGAACTCGGCCAGGCTGCCGACGAACGAGCCTTGGATGGTGATGGCGCGGATCGGCAGGAATGGCAGCGCCAGGGTGATGTCGCCGCCGAACAATCCGACGATGACGTACTTGCCGCCGCGCGCCACCGCGTCGATGCCGAGCCGCGCGGTCGGGCCCGCGCCGACGAAATCGATGGCGGCGGCGAGCGGCGCCTTGGCGGCGGCCTGCGCCTGCTTCACCGCGTCGGGCGCGGCGGCGTCGATGGCGGCGAGCGCGCCGGCGTCGAGTGCGGCTTGGCGCTTCTTCGGGTCGATGTCGGCGACGACCGCGCCGCGGCCGCCCTGCGCCTTGAGCAAGGTGAGGCACATCAGGCCGAGCCCGCCGGCGCCGATCACCAGGATCGGCTCCTTGCGAAAGACCGCCGCGCCGACCTTCTTCAGCGCCCCGAAGGTGGTGAGGCCGGAGCAGGCATAGGGCGCGGCCTCGGCCGCGCTGAGGCGCCCCAGCGGCAGGAGATAGCGCGCATGCGGCACCAGCACGCGGTCGGCGAACCCGCCCGGCCGCTGGATGCCGAGCGAGCGCGGCCGGTTGCACAGATGCTCGTCGCCGCGCGCGCACACGGCGCAGGTGCCGCAGCCGATCCAGGGAAAGATGACGCGCTTGTCGCCGAGCTTCACGCCCGTGGCGTCGGGGCCCAGCGCCACCACCTCGCCGGCGATCTCGTGGCCAAGCGTAATCGGCGGCGCGAGGCCGCGGTCGCGCAGCGAGAAGCGCTTGCCGCCGCCGATGTCGTAATAACCGTCCCAGATGTGCAGGTCGCTGTGGCAGACGCCGGTCGCCAGCGTCTTCAGCAGCACCTCGGTCCCGGCGGGAACCGGCTCGGCCCGGTCGACTTGCTTCAGGGGCTCGCCGAATTCGACGATGTCATAGCTGCGCAATTCCGCCTCCCCCTCACATCGACGAGGCGAGCTGGTCGCGCCCGGGGCGATAGTGCTGCACCGTCTGCGACGGATCGCGGTTGATCAGGGGACGGCCGTAGAACGGGTGCTGCAGGCTGCGCACCTCGTGGTCGATGGTGAACAGCACCGTGCCGCTGTCGAGATCGACGATGTCCTTGAAGCGGTACTGGTGCTGGTTGCTCTCCTGGAAAATGAGGCCGCGTTCCATGAGCTTGCGGTAGGGGCCAGAGAAGTCGCACACATAGACCTGCACGTGATGCCCGTCATAGGGCGCCTCGGGCGCGTCGGTTTCGCGGAAGAGGAAGGTCTGGCCCGCGCCCACCGTCACCTTGGCGCAAGGCCCGCCGCCATTGCCGGCGAGCGCCGCCTGCGCGCCGACGATCTCGCGGTAGAAGCGCACGATCCCCGAAGCCGTGCCCGGCCGCACTTCGAACTCGAGATAGGCCACGCCGAGCGCCACCTTGCCGAAGCGCGCCTCGTCAGGGGCGTGGCAATGGATGCGGTTGCCCCAGGGACAGGTGGTCTCGACCGCGTCGTTGCCGTCGCGGAAGGCGAATTGCGTTCCCTCCAAGGGCTTCCTCACGCTCTCGAGCCGCTCGAGCAATTCGCCGCGGTCGGGGACGACAAGGCCGGCGATGCCGCGGAACCGCTCCGGCTTGCCGGTGGGCAGATGGAACTGGCTCACCCCGACATTGACCCACATGTTGCCGATGCCGGTGTTGACGTAAGGATCGCGCGTCAGGCCGAGCCCGCTGACGTAATACGCGGTCGAGCGGATCTGGTCGCCGATCGCGAGATTGAGATGGCCGAAATTGACGATGTTGCCGAGGTCTTCCGCGGCGCGGTCATAGCGCTGGTCCATGGGCAATCTCCCCGCGCTACGACGCCCGCGCCGCGCGCCGCTCCAGCTTCACGTCGGACAATGTGGGCGGCAGGTTGAAGACGCGCTGCGCGTTGCCGCCGAGGATGTTGCGCTTGGCCTGCTCGGAAAGGAACGGCAGGTCGTAGATCACGCTCGGCAAATCCATGTCCCAATGCGGATAGTCCGAGGCATACATGAGTTGCGTCTCGGCCTTCATCATCTTGAAGGTGACCTCGAGCGCGGCGCGGTTGTCGACCGCCTCCATCGGCTGCGACGAGTAGAACATCTCGCGCATATAGTCCGACGGCTTGCGCTTCAGGCCCGGCACCTCGGAGCTGCGCATCATGTACTCGTTGTCGAGGCGCTGCATCAGGAACGGAATCCAGGCGAGCCCAGCTTCGACCCACACGGTCTTCAGCTTGGGGAACCGCTCCGCCATGCCGTCGCAGAGCCAGTTGGTCATGTGCAGGATGTTCGAGAAGCTGAAGCTCAGCGCGTGCGCCGCCATGAAGCGGCGGCACAAGTTGAAGTTCTGGTTCCCGCCCCACGTCAGCCCGGCGTGGAACACGAGGGGCAGCCCGCGCTCCTGCATCGAGGCGTAGGTCTTGGCAAAGAGATTGTCGGTCACGGGGCGCAGCGTCGATGCGATGATGGTAAACCCGATCACGCCCTTCTTGTCGCCGAAATCCTCGACCATCTTCAAGGTCGCCTCCGGATCGCTCATGGGCAGGTAGAGCGACGACTTGATGCGTGGCTCCTCGACCAGCACCGCCTCGGTGAGCCAGCGGTTATAGGCGCGCGACCAAGCGACCTCGACCTCGGGCCGCGGCGTGAAGGGGAGCCCCAGCATCGGGGTCGGAAAGAGGCAGACATTGTCGATGCCCATCGCGTCCATCCAGCGCCGCGTCAGGGCACGGTCACGCTGCTCGCCCGGCCCCAGCACCTCTTTCCTGGCCCCATCCTGGCGTGTGACGCGGCCGGCCATGTTCTGGTAGTAGCCGGTGGGCGCGGTGAGACCGCTGCCCCCATATCCCTGGTACTTCGCCTGCTGGCGCAGCACCGGGTCCTCGATGAATTCGGAGATCTGCGGGAAGGACGCCACCTCCCAGTGGTGGCCGTCGACATCGCAGATGAAGAAATCCTCGTAGCGCCGCTGCACCGCCTGCGCGTTGGCGTGGGCGAGCAAGGTGCGCGTGTCGAATTCCTCGACCGCGAGATCACGGAAATTGGTGTCCATCGGTAATCCTCCGGGGCGTTCGGGGAGCAGTATGTTGCGCTTCGCGTCGGCGCTCAAGGGCTGGCGGCACGCAGCGCCGATTTCACGTCGGTCGTCGTGAAATCGTTGCCCGTGAAAAGTAGCGGCGCCGCCAAGGCGATGGCGAGCGCATAGGAAAAGCAGTCGCCGAAATTAATCAGCCCGCCATGGCCCATGCCCCGGCCGAATCTGATTCGCGCCGCAAGGGCGATACGCGCCTGGGTCGCGTCGATGGGGGCGATTTCGATACCGGCTTCCTGAAGGAAACTGTCGAGATCGTCGATGGCCTTTAGCCGATCTTCGCGCCGCCGGCCCGCCAGCACGGTTCCGGCTTCGATGTAGGACGCCACTGAAATGACGCGGTCTGGATCGGCCGCCAATCGCGCCGTCAGGGCACCGGCCGACGCCTCGCGGAACAGAATGGCGAGCACCGCCGACGCATCGACGACGATCACTTTTCGTCGCCGGACGCCGCGTCCCATTCCGCGCGGCTGACCGGCCGCGTGTCGTAGGACGCGCTGAGGCGCTTGGCCAGCGCGCCGAGCCGGGCCGGCAGGTCGCGCGCTCCAAGCCGGCGGGCG
>DATNID010000006.1:0-4749 GCA_035604615.1 Allostellaceae bacterium
TTCCTCACACCCGAGCAGCTGCCGTTCTACGGCGGCACCTACTTCCCGCCCGACCCCCGTCCGGGCATGCCGGCATGGACGCAGGTGCTGCACGCGATCGCCGAGGCATGGGACGAGCGCCGCGAGGAGATCCGCGCAGGAGGAGAGGACCTGCGCGAGCGGCTGTCCGGGGGAGCGCTGCTGACACCCTCCGCCCAGCCGATCGACCAGGGCATCCTCGACGCCGTGGTCATGAGGCTGAAGGAGTCGTTCGACGCGCGTGACGGCGGCTTCGGCCGGGCACCAAAGTTCCCGCAGGCGTCGGTCATCGAGCTCCTACTGCTCCGCGGAGAGCACACGATGGCGCTCGACACCCTGCGCGCGATGGCAAGCGGAGGGATCCATGATCAGATCGGTGGAGGATTCGCGCGCTACAGCGTCGACGCAACCTGGACGGTCCCGCATTTCGAGAAGATGCTCTACGACAACGCGCTGCTGATCGAGCTGTTGACCAGCGCGTGGCAGGAGACCAAATCGCCGCTCTACGAGGCGCGCGTCGCGGAGACGATCCAATGGGTCGAGCGCGAGATGGAGGTGAAGGGCGGCGGCTTCGCCTCGAGCCTCGATGCCGACAGCGAGCACGAGGAAGGCAAGTTCTACGTCTGGAGCGCGGCCGAGATCGACGCGCTGTTGGGGCCGCGTGCCCCCCGCTTCAAAGACATCTACGACGTGACGCCGGACGGCAACTGGGAAGGCAAGACCATCCTCAACCGCCTGCATCATCTGGCGATGGAGGACGGCGCGATCGAGGAGGAGCTTGCATCCTGCCGCGCGATCCTACTGCAAGCGCGCGCCGCCCGCGTGCGGCCCGGCTGCGACGACAAGGTGCTGGCCGACTGGAACGGGCTGATGAGCGCGGCGCTGGCGAGCGCCGGCATGGCATTCGCGCGGCCGGATTGGATCGCGCGCGCGGCCGCCGCCTTCGCGTTCATCCGCAATAATCTCACCGAGAGCGACGGCCGTCTCGCGCATGCCTGGCGCGAGGGCAAGCGCGCGCACCGGGCAATGCTCGACGACTACGCCAACATGAGCCGCGCCGCGCTTTTGCTGCACGAGGCGACCGGCGATGCAGTCTATTTGGCGCAGGCGCGGCGCTGGGTGGCGATCTGCGACACGCATTACCGCGACCCGCGCGGCGGCTATTTCTTCACCGCCGACGATGCCGAGGCGCTGCTAGTGCGCACCAAGCAGGCGGTCGATCAGCCAAACCCCTCCGGCAACGGCACCCTGGTCGAGGTGCTGGCGCGGCTCCATTACCTCACCGGCGAGGACATCTTCCGCCAGCGCGCGGACGAAGTGCTGGCGGCCTTTGCCGGCGAGGCGCAGCGCAACCTGTTCGGTCTCGCGACCTTGCTCAACGGCGCCGAGCTGTTGGCGCGCGCGCTGCAGATCGTCGTGGTGGGGGCGCGCGACGCCGCCGACACCAAGGCGCTGCTCGCGGCGGTCGACGGCGCGTGCCTGCCGACGCGGGTCTTGAGCGTGATCGACGGCGCGGCGTCGCTGCCGCCGTCGCATCCGGCCTCCGGCAAGGGCGCGCTCGGCGGCCGCGCCACGGCCTATCTGTGCGAGGGCACGGTGTGCTCGCTGCCCTTGACCGATGCGGCCGCGCTCGCCGCCGCGCTTGCCGCGCGCTGATGCGGCGCCTGTCGCTCGACAGCCAGTTCGGACGCCTCACCATCAGCGAGGAGGGCGGCAAGATCGTCGCCCTCTCCTGGGGCGGGCGCGCCATGGGCAAGCCCACGCCGGTGCTGCTCGCGGCGCGCAAGCAGCTCCTCGAATATTTCGCCGGGCGGCGGCGCGCGTTCGACCTGCCGCTCGCATTCGAGGGCACGCCGATGGAGCTGCGGGTGTGGGAGCTGATGGAGAAGATCCCATACGGCGAGACGCGCAGCTACGGCGCGCTCGGCCGCGACCTGGCGCTGTCGCCGCGCGCGGTGGGGTATGCCTGCGGCAGCAACAAGCTGCCGATCTTCGTCCCCTGCCACCGCGTCATCGCCAGCGACGGCCGCCTCGGCGGCTATAGCGGCGGCGAGGGGGCGGAGACCAAGCGGCGGTTGTTGCAACTGGAGAAGGCGCTGTTGTTATGATGGCGAAGGGGGTATGCGCGGCGTTGGCTCTCTTGATCGCGCTTCCGGTCCACGCCGAACCGGTGAGTTTCGGCGATCTCGGCATCGTCGGCGACGCGCCGTTCTATATTGCGCAGGAGAAGGGCTACTTCGCCGCCGCCAAGATCGAGGTGGCACCGGTGCGGTTCGATTCCGCTGCCCAGGCGCCGGTACAGCTCGCCACCAACCAGCTCCAGGTCATGGTGGGCGGGCTGGGCGCTGCACTGTTCAACACCTTCGCGCGAGACCTGCCGGTGCGCATCGTCATGGGCAACACCCGCGACATGCCCGGCTTCTCAAGCGATACGCTGCTGGTGCGCGAGGATCTGCGCGACCGGGTGCGCACGCTCGCCGATCTGAAAGGCCGCAAGATCGCGATCAACGCGCCCGCCGGCGCGCTCGACTACATGATCGGCAAGATGCTGGCGGCGGCGGGGCTCCGGCCCCGCGACGCCGACATCGTGTTCGTGCCATGGCCGGACCAGGGCGCGGCCTTCGCCAACCGGGCGATTGAGGGCGGCGCGGTATCGGAGCCGTTCGCGACGCTCTATGCCGAGCGCCATCTCGCCTTCGCGTTCAAGCACGCCGCCGACGTGCTGACCGACCCGCCGCTGCAAGTCTCTGTCGTGCTCTTCAGCAAGGCGTGGATGGACGCGAAGCCCGAGGAGGCGCGCGCCTTCGCCATGGCCTATCTGCGCGGCGCGCGCGACTATTGCGATGCGATGCGCGGCGGGACGATGCGGGCGGAGGTCATCGACATCCTGGCGCGCCACACCTCGCTCAAGGACCAGGCGCTCTATCGGCGCATCCAATGGTCCTACATGGACCCCAACGGCGAGATCGTGCTGACGAGCCTTGCCGATCAGCAGGCTTGGTTCGCCGCCGAGGGCGCGGTTGCGACGCCGGTCGACGTCGACCGCATGGTCGATCGCCGCTTTCTCGACCAGGCGCTCGCCGCGTTGGGCCGGGTCGAGACGAAGTGACAAGACGCGCCGCCGCCGCTAGACAACTTCATCCCTATTGAGGAGGACCCCATGCCCCACGTCATCCGCATCCATAAATACGGCGGCCCGGAAGTGATGGAATGGGAGGAGGTCCAGCTCGGCCAGCCCGGCCCCGGCGAGGCGCTTATCCGCCAAACCGCTGTGGGCCTCAACTTCACCGATGTCTACAGCCGCTCCGGCCTCTATCCGGGGCAGCTCCCGATGGGCCTCGGGAGCGAGGCGGCGGGCGTCGTGGAGGCGGTGGGCGCGGGCGTCACTGATCTGAAGAAGGGCGACCGCGTCGCTTATGGCAACGCGCCGATCGGCTCCTATGCCGAGGCGCGGCTCATCCCGGCGCACCGCCTGCTCAAACTGCCCGACGCCATTCCCGACGTGAAGGCGGCGGCGATGATGCTCAAGGGCCTCACTGTCCAGTACCTCATCCGCCAGACCTACAAGGTCAAGAAGGGCGACACGATCCTGTGCCACGCAGCGGCGGGCGGCGTCGGTCTCATCCTGTGCCAGTGGGCAAAGCATCTCGGCGCCACTGTCATCGGCACGGTCGGCAGCGACGACAAGGCGGCGCTCGCCAAGGCGCATGGCTGCGACCATCCGATCGTCTACACGCGCGAGGATTTCGCCAAGCGCATCGCCGAGATCACCGGCGGGCAAAAGCTGCCGGTGGTCTATGACTCGATCGGCAAGGACACGTTCACCAAGTCGCTCGACTGCCTCGCGCCGTTCGGGCTCATGGTGTCGTTCGGCAACGCGTCAGGGCCGGTCGAGAACGTCAATCTCGGCATCCTCGCCGCCAAGGGGTCGCTTTATTTGACGCGGCCGACGCTCAACACCTACGCCGCCAAGCGCGAGAACCTCGTCGCGATGGGGAAGGAGCTGTTCGACGTGGTGCTGTCAGGCGCGGTCAAGATCGAGGTTAACCAGACCTTCCCCTTGAAGGAAGCCGCGCGCGCCCATCGCGATCTCGAGGGGCGCAAGACCACGGGTTCGACCGTCTTCACGGTGTGACGCGTTCCGTCATTGCGAGGAGCCGCAGGCGACGAAGCAATCTCCAGGAGATTGCTTCGCTACGCTCGCAATGACGGCGGAGCCGTTACGTATTCATCGCCTCGAAGAAGTCGGCGTTGTTCTTGGACTGCTTGAGTTTCTCGATCAGGAACTCGAGCCCGTCCATGGCGCCCATCGGCATGAGGACGCGGCGCAGCACCCACATCTTCGACAGCACCGACTTGTCGACCAGCAGCTCCTCCTTGCGCGTCCCGGACTTGGTGATGTCGAGCGCGGGGAAGGTGCGCTTGTCCGCGACCTTGCGGTCGAGCACGATTTCGGAATTGCCGGTGCCCTTGAACTCCTCGAAGATCACCTCGTCCATGCGCGAGCCGGTGTCGATGAGCGCCGTCGCGATGATGGTGAGCGAGCCGCCTTCCTCGATGTTGCGCGCCGCGCCGAAGAAGCGCTTGGGGCGCTGCAGCGCGTTGGCGTCGACGCCGCCCGTCAGCACCTTGCCGGAGCTCGGGACGACCGTGTTGTAGGCGCGCGCCAGGCGGGTGATCGAATCCAACAGGATCACCACGTCGCGCTTGTGCTCCACGAGGCGCTTGGCC
>DATNID010000007.1:0-47474 GCA_035604615.1 Allostellaceae bacterium
CGTGAGCCGGCGGGCGCCCGCCTCGACCGCGTTCAAGGCCAGGTTCTGCAGCACGCCGAAGAGCTGATCGCGGTCGGCGTCGACCATCAGCGCCGGCGGCACCTCGCTCGCGAGCGCGAAGCCGCCCTCGCCCGGCCGCTCGACCAGCTCGGCCAATTCCGCCACCAAGGGTGCCAGCGCGAAGCGGCGCACCAGCGGCGGCGGCGCACCCTCGCCGGTGAAGGACAGCGTGCGCGCGCATAGCGCGACGGCGCGGTCGATCGCGGCGACGAGGCGAGGCGTCAGCCGTCGCACCTCGGGCGCGGCGATGCCGGAGAGCCCGTCGGACGCGAGCCGCGCGGTCGAGAGGATGTTGCGCAGATCGTGGTTGATCTTGGCGACCGCGGTGCCGAGCGCCGCCAGCCGCTCCTTGTGGCGCAGCGCCTGGCGCACGGTCTCCTGCATCGCCGCCAGCTCGCGCTGGGCGAGGCCCAGCTCGTCGCCGCGCCGCGCGGGCACGATGACGCGCGCCGCGTCCTCAGGGTCGTCGCGGAAAGCGATCATGCTGGCGATGAGGCGCCGGAGCGGCGTCACCAGGAGCCGGCGCAGGCTGACATAGAGGAGCGCGCCAATCAGCGCCGAGGTCAGAATCGAGAGTTCGAGGATGCGCCCGGCGAAGCCCCACATGGCGCCTCTGAGCGGCTGCTCGTCGAGGAAGATCTCGACCACGTCGCCCGGCTCCTTGGGCGAGATCGCGAGGACGCGCAGCACGCGGTTCTCCGATCGCGCCAGCGCCTCCAGCGCATCGCCCATCGGCATCAGCAACCCGGCGCCGCGCAGATCGTAGGTCGCGTCGATTGGCGGCGGGTTCTCCTCGCCGAGCATCAAGGTCATGTTGGACTTGTGGACGACGATGCCGTGGACGCCGACATGGGCGAGGAGCCGGGTCGCGAGGTCCTGGCTCACCATGTTGTCGGGTGTTGCCTCGAGCGCGAAAATCGCGAGATGCGCCGCGTCGATATGGTCGTTGAGATAGGCGAGGCGGAAGCGCGACAGCGCCGGCACGAAGATCAGCACCTCGATCGCCATGACGAAAGCGACGGTGAGGGCGAGGAGCCGGACCGAAAGGCCGCGCGGGACCGAATGAAGCGCCGTCATGCGCCATGCCGAAAGAAAAGGATCCGCTAAAGCCTAACACAAATTCGGGCCCACGCCGAATCGGGCGGCGTTGACTTGGGTCCCCCGCTCCCTTATAGAGCGCGCTCGATCGCGTGCAGCAGGCCCGCCGGAGTTCTCGCCCTTGAAGCGCACCTACCAGCCGAGCAAACTCGTCCGCAAGCGCCGTCATGGCTTTCGCAAGCGGATGGCGACGGTGGGCGGAAGGCGGGTCCTGTCGAGCCGCCGCGCCAAGGGCCGCAAGCGTCTTTCGGCCTAAACCGCCGGGAGGCGCAGCGCCATGGCGCCGCTCGCGCGCCTCAAGAAGCGGGCAGAATTCCTGCATGTCGCCGGCAAGGGGCGCAAATGGACGACGCCCGGTCTCATCCTTCAAGCCCTGTCACGCGACGCCGACGCGACGCCGCGGGTCGGGTTCACCGCCAGCCGGAGGGTCGGCGGCGCGGTCGAGCGCAACCGGGCGCGGCGCCGCATGCGTGAAGCGGCGCGCCGCCTTCTCGCCCGGCACGCGGCGCCCGGCGACTATGTCCTGATCGCGCGCGGCGCGACCCGCACGCGCGATTTCGCCCTGCTGCTCGGCGATCTCGAGACCGCGCTGAAGCGCCTCGGCGCGTGGCGCCAAGGAGACGCGCCGTGAGCGCGCTTCTGCGCGGCTTCATCCGGCTCTACCAGCTCGTGCTGGCGCCGCTGGTCGGGCCGCGCTGCCGCTATCTGCCGAGCTGCTCGGACTACGCCGCCGAGGCGATCCACGAGCACGGCGCGCTTCACGGCAGCGTGATGGCGGCGCGCCGGCTGCTGAGCTGCCATCCCTGGGGCGGCAGCGGCTATGATCCCGTGCCGCCGGCCCGCCGCTAGGACGCGCATGGACGAACAGCAACGCAACCTCTTCATCGCCATCGCCTTGTCCCTGGCGATCCTGTTCGTGTTCCAGTTCTGGTTCGCGCCGCGCCAGGCGCAGCAGCAGCAGGCGCAACAGGCACAACAGAACCAGAGCGCGCCCGCGACGCCCGTGCCCGAGAAGGCGGCCGCCCCGCCCGCGCCCGCGCCCGGCATGAGCGGCACGCCCCCGGCCCATGCCGCGCCGCGCGCCGACGTGCTGGGCAAGGCGCCGCGCGTCACCATCGCAACGCCGCGCCTCAACGGCTCCATCGATCTCAACGGCGCGCGCATCGACGATTTGACGCTCGTCAATTATCACGAGACCGTGGACCCCAAGAGCCCCGAGATCGTGCTCCTGGCGCCCGAAGGCAGCGAGCAGCCCTATTTCGTCGAGCTCGGCTGGGTCGCGTCCGATGCCAAGACCAAGCTGCCGGGGCCGGACACGAAATGGACCGGCCAGGGCGCGCTGGCGCCCGACCATCCGCTTGACCTCACCTGGGACAACGGCGAGGGCCTCACCTTCACCCGGCGCATCGCCATCGATCCCGAATACATGTTCAGCGTGACGCAGACGGTGGTGAACCACGGGGCCGCGCCGGTAACGCTCCTCCCCTACGGGCTGGTGCAGCGCTCGGGCGAAGTGCCGGTGTCGTCGACCTATCTCCTGCACGAGGGTCCGATCGGCGTCTTCAACGGCACGCTCCAGGACGGCTACAAATACGCCGACCTCAAATCCGGCGAGAAGGACTTCGCGACCGTCGGCGGGTGGATGGGCTTCACCGACAAGTACTGGCTGGTGTCGCTCATCCCCGATCTCGACGAGCCGGCCAAGGCGCGGATGCGCTTCAGCGAGCGCGACAACACCGACGTCTACCAAGTCGACTACACCGGCGGCGAGCGGGTGGTGGCGCCGGGCGGGACCGCGAGCGCCACGACCCGAATTTTCGCCGGGGCCAAGGAAGTGGCGCTCCTCGACCGCTACGAAGCGCAAGGACGCGTGCCGCGCTTCGACCGCGCCATCGATTTCGGCTGGTTCTATTTCCTCACCAAGCCGATCTTCCTGACGCTCGACTTCTTCTATCACCTGATCGGCAATTTCGGCCTCGCGATCATGCTGCTGACGGTGCTGATCAAGCTGCTGTTCTTTCCGCTCGCCAACAAGTCCTACCGCGCGATGAGCAAGATGAAGCTGCTCCAGCCGGAGATGGCGAAGCTGCGCGAGCGCTTCGGCGACGACAAGCAGAAGATCAACCAGGAGATGATGGCGCTCTACAAGCGCGTCGGTGCCAACCCGATGGCGGGCTGCCTGCCGATCGTCATCCAGATCCCGGTGTTCTTCTCGCTCTACAAGACGCTCTACGTCACCATCGAGATGCGGCACGCGCCGTTCTACGGCTGGATCCACGATCTCTCGGCGCCCGATCCGACGACATTCGTCAACCTGTTCGGGCTCATACCCTTCACCCCGCCGGACATCTCGTTCCTGCATATCGGCGCGTGGCCGCTCATCATGGGCTGCACCATGTTCCTGCAGCAGAAGCTCAATCCGCAGCCCCCCGATCCGATGCAGGCGAAGATGTTCATGATCCTGCCGGTCGTGTTCACCTTCATGCTGGCGCCGTTCGCGGCCGGGCTGGTGATCTATTGGAGCTGGAACAACCTCCTATCGATCGCGCAGCAATGGCTGATCATGCGCCAGGCGCGGCCGAAGACGTAGGCGCGCTCTTCCCGCCCGAGCCCGCGCCCGATGCGGCGATGATCGAGGCCGGGCGCCTGCTCTTCGCGCAGGAATGCCGCTTCGTCGCGGCGGCCGCCGACGAGAGCGGCCTGCCGCCCGATACGCTGCCCGAGGTCGCGATCCTCGGCCGCTCCAATGTCGGCAAGTCCTCGCTGGTCAACGCGCTCACCGGCCGCGCCGCCCTGGCGCGCGTGTCGCACGCGCCGGGACGCACGCGCCAGATCATCTTCTTCGAGCTGCGCCGGCTGATGCTGGCCGACCTGCCGGGCTATGGCTTCGCATCCGCGCCCAAGGAAGAGATCAAGCGCTGGAGCCGGTTCGTGCCGTTCTATGTCAGGGGTCGCGCCGCGCTGAAGCGCACGCTCGTCCTGATCGACGCGCGCCACGGCCTGATGCGCGCCGACCGCGACTTCATGGAGATGCTCGACAAGGCCGCGGTGTCGTATCAGATCGTGCTCACCAAGCGCGACAAGGTGGCGCCCGCGGAGCTCGCCGCGCGCCTCGAACAGATCGCTTCCGAGCTCAAATCGCATGTCGCGGCGCACCCGCAGCTCCACGTGACGAGCGCGCACAAGGGGCTCGGCATCGCCGAACTGCGCGCGACGCTGGCCGCGCTGGCGGCGCCGCCGGACGCGCGCTAAGGTCGGCGCATGGCCGAGCCCATGACCGATCCCGGCGCCAAGGCCGCGACGCTCGCCGCGGCTCTGCCGTATCTGCGCCGCTACTCGGGTGCGACGATCGTCGTCAAATATGGCGGCCACGCCATGGGCGACAGCGCGGTCGGCACCATGTTCGCCGAGGACATCGTGCTCCTGAAGCAGGTCGGCATGAACCCGATCGTGGTCCATGGCGGCGGCCCGCAGATCGGCCAGATGCTCGAGCGGCTCAAGATCAAGAGCTCGTTCGTCGATGGGCTTCGCGTCACCGACGCCGCCACCGTCGAGATTGTCGAGATGGTGCTGTCGGGCTCGATCAACAAGGAGATCGTGACCGCCATCAACAAGGCCGGCGGCCAGGCGATCGGGCTTTCCGGCAAGGACGCGACCTTGATCCGCGCCAAGAAGCTCGAGCGCACGCGGCGCGACCCCGACTCCAACATCGAGAAGGTGCTCGATCTGGGCTTCGTCGGCCAGCCGACCGAAATCAACGCCGCGATGCTCGAGCTGTTCCGCCATTCCGACATCATCCCGGTGATTGCGCCCATCGGCGTCGGCGACGAAGGCGAGACCTTCAACATCAACGCCGACACCGCGGCAGGTGCCGTCGCGGCGGCGGTCAAGGCCAAGCGGTTCCTGCTGCTGACCGACGTCGCCGGCGTGCTCGACCGCGACAAGCGTCTCATCCATCAGCTCACCATCGACGAGGCGGAGCGGCTCCTCGGCGACGGCACCATCGGCGGCGGCATGATCCCCAAGGTCGCGACCTGCCTCGAGGCGGTGATCGGCGGAGTCGAGGCGGCGGCCATCATCGACGGCCGCGTGCCGCACGCCATCCTGCTCGAGCTGTTCGCCGAGGGCGCCGGCACCCTCATCAGCCGCGAGGCCTCCGCCGCATGAACGACCTCCCCGCCGCGCCGCCCAAGAAGAAGACCGCGGCGCCGGAGCGCGACTATCCCGATCTCCACGACCATCTGAAGGCGCTCGACGCGGCCGGGCTGCTGGTCACGGTCGACCGCGCCATCGACAAGGACACGGAGATGCACCCGCTGGTGCGGTGGCAGTTCCGCGGCGGGATCAAGGAGAAGGACCGCAAGGCGTTCCTGTTCCGCAACGTGGTCGACGCCAAGGGCCGCCACTACGACATTCCGGTGGTGGTGGGCGCGCTTGCCGCCAACCGCGAGATCTATCGCATCGGCATGGGCTGCGCGCTCGATCAGATCAGCGAGGTGTGGGCGCGCGCCGTGGCGCAGCCGATCCGGCCGCGCGTGGTGGCGACGGCGCCGTGCCACGACATCGTGATCTCGGGCGACGCGCTCGACCGGCCGGGCAACGGGCTCGACGGATTGCCGATACCAATCTCGACGCCGGGCTGGGACATCTCGCCCTACTCCACGCTGTCGCAATACATCACGCGCGACCCTGACACCCAGGTCCAGAACATGGGCATCTATCGCGGCCAGGTGAAGGCGCCGCGCCGGCTTGGCATGAACCCCTCGCTCGAGCTGCGCCCCGGCATCTACGTGCATTGGGAGAAGGCGCGCGCCAAGGGACAGAAGCTCCCCGCGGCGGTGGTGCTGGGCGCGCCCCCCTGCATCGCCTTCGCCGCGGCGCAGAAGCTGCCCGAGACCATGGACGAGATGGCCGTGGCCGGCGCGCTGGTGGGGGCGCCCATCAACCTGGTGCGGGCGAAGACGGTCGACCTGCTGGTGCCGGCCGAGGCAGAGATCGTCATCGAAGGCTTGATCGACACCGAATGGCTCGAGCCCGAGGCGCCGTTCGGCGAATCGCACGGCCACGTCAATCTCCAGGAGATGAACGCATTCATGGAGGTGACCTGCATCACCCGCCGGCGCGACGCGATCCTCACCTCGATCATCTCGCAGGTGACGCCAAGCGAGTCGAGCGTGATGAAGCGGGTGGCGCTGGAGCCGATGCTGCTGGCCCATGTGCGGGACGTGCTCGGCGTCGCCGGCGTGAAGCGCGTCTCGATGCACGAGCCCTTGACCAACCTGCGCAAGGTGATCGTGCTGGTGATGGAGCGCGGGACGCCCACGACCGAGATCTGGCGCGCGCTCCACGGCGCGGCCTCGCTCCATCGCGCCGCCGGCAAGTACGTGATCGCTGTCAACGACGACATCGATCCCGACAATGCCGATGCCTTGTTCTGGGCCATGTCCTACCGCGCCAATCCGGTGCTCGACCTCGAGGTTCTGGGGCACCGCGACCAGGGGCACGGGCCGCGCAGCAAGCGCAATGGCGGCGAGGACGGGTCGGTGCTGATCGACGCCACGCTCAAGGAGGCGTTCCCACCGATCTCGCTGCCGAAGCGCGAGTTCATGGAGCGCGCCCGCGTGATCTGGGACGAGCTGGGCCTGCCCGCACTCGAGCCGGAGACGCCGTGGTTCGGCTATTCGCTCGGCGAATGGCCCGACGATCTCGAGCAAGCGGCGCAGCGCGCGGTCAAGGGCGAGTATTTCGAGACCGGCGCGGAACTCGCCAAGCGGCGGCGCAACGACCTCAAGATCAACACCGAGGTCCGCGACCTCAAGCCGCCAGCACCGAAGAAGAAGTAAGAGTTGGCGACGCCCGCCGCGGACCCGTTGCGGGACGGGGGCGGCGGGCGCCGTTTCAACGCCGGGCGCCGAAGTGGACGCCGCGGGCGGTGAATTCCGCACAGGGGTAACGGGCTCGCCGGCCGGCGCGAGAACCGGCGGGCCCGTCCCCGTATCGGCGCCGGGACTGGGCTTCGGCGCCGCTCGAGAGGTTCGGTCTCTCACCTCCCTGAAGCAAAGCCGATGCCACATGGGCAGGCAGGCCTTTCCACGAGTCGCGGCCTGGTTTTCCCTGCTTCTTGCCGTAATTTCATGCGCCTGGCGCGGCAACCTGACGAATTCTTGGGCACCCCCTGGCCCGGGCGCGCCGAGGCCCTATATCATTGGCGCATGATGGCCGGCATGACAGGACGGGCGATGGCGGGCGGCGGGCGCCCGCTCGGCGAGATCGAGACCTGGATCTTCGATCTCGACAATACGCTCTACCCCGCGACCTCGACCGTCTATCCCGAGGTCGAGGAGCGCATGAACGCGTTCATCATGGCCGAGCTGAGGCTCGATCTCGACTCGGCCGTGGCATTGCGCAAGCGCTTCTTCGCCGCGCATGGCACCACCCTGCGCGGGCTGATGAACGAGTACGGGCTCCCGCCCAAGCCGTTCCTCGATTATGTTCACGAGCTCGACCTGTCGAACCTCGAGCGCAACGAGCGCCTGGGCGCGGCGATCGCAGCGCTGCCGGGGCGCAAGCTCATTTTCACCAACGCAACCCAGCGCCATGCCGAGCGCGTGCTGGCACAACTCGGCCTCGCTGCGCATTTCGGCGCCATCCACGACATCGAGGCCTGCGCCTACGTGCCGAAGCCCCATCCCAGCGGGTATCGCGCGCTGCTCGCCCGCCATACGGTCGCAGCCGAGCGCGCCGCGATGATCGAGGACATCGCCTCGAACCTCGCCCCCGCAGCCGCGCTCGGCATGACCACGATCTGGCTCACCGGCGGCCCGCACGCCGAGGACGCCGACAAGGACGCCGATCATATCCATCACGTGGTCGAGGATCTGGCCGCGTTCCTGGCCGGGATCGCGCCGCCGGTCATTCCGGCAGCGGAATAAATTCGCTCTCGCCCGGCACGGCGGCGAAGCGACCCGCCTTCCAGTCCGCCTTGGCCTGTTCGATGCGCTCCTCGCGGCTCGAGACGAAGTTCCACCAGATGTGACGCGGCCCGTCGAGCCGCGCGCCGCCGAGCAGCAGCAGGCGCGACGCTTCGACCGCCGCAAGCACAGGCGCCGCGCCGGGCGCCGCGACCAGGAACCGCTCCGGCCCGAATGTCGCTCCGTCCAGCGTGATCGCGCCCGAGATCACGTAGACGCCGCGCTCCTCGTACCCGGCCGGGAATTCGAGACGCGCGCCGGACGCGAGCGCCACATCGGCGCAGAAGAGATCGCTCAGCGTCGCCACCGGCGAGCGCGCGCCATAGAGCGATCCGGCGATGATGCGCACGTCCTTGCCCTCGCCCGCGACCCTCGGCAGCGCGGTCGCCGGGTGATGGGCGAAGCTCGGCGCCGTTTCCTCGTGCTCCCGCGGCAGCGCGACCCAGAGCTGCAGCCCGGCGAGCATCGATGGGCCGCGCCGCTTCTCCGGCGGCGTGCGCTCGGAATGAACGATGCCGCGCCCAGCGGTCATCCAGTTGACCGCGCCCGGCCGGATCGGCTGGACCGTGCCGAGACTGTCGCGATGCATGATCTCGCCGTCGAGGAGATATGTGACGGTGGCGAGCCCGATATGGGGATGCGGCCGCACGTCGAGCCCCTGTCCGGCCGATAGCGACTTCGGCCCGAGCTGGTCGAAGAACACGAACGGGCCGACCGCGCGGCGCTGGGCGAAAGGCAGCACGCGCCGCACCACGAAGCCCTCGCCAAGATCGCGTGCCCGCGGCGCGATCTCGAGCTCGAGCGACGCGGGCAGGCTCACGACGCGGTGCCCCACACCTCGCGCGCGGTCTCGACCACGAGGCGGAGCTTCGCCTTCTCGTCCTCGACGGTGACGCGGTTGCCTTCCATGGTGCTGGCGAAGCCGCATTGCGGGCTCAGGGCGAGGCGCTCCAGCGGCACTATGCGCGCGGCTTCGTCGATGCGGCGCTTCAATTCGTCCTTGGCCTCGAGGCGCGGCGTTTTGGAGGTAACGAGGCCCAGCACCGCGACCTTGTCGCCGCTGAGATAGCGTAGCGGCGCGAAGCCGCCGGCGCGGGGCGAGTCGTACTCGAGGAAGAAGCCGTCGATGGCGAGATCGCCGAACACGACCTCGGCGACCGGGTCGTAGCCGCCGTCGGCCACCCAGGCGCTCATGTGGTTGCCGCGGCACATGTGCATGCACATTGTGAGATCGCGCGGCCGGTCGCGCACGACGTCGTTCAGCAGCGCGACATAGCGGCGCGGCAGCGCGTCCGGGTCCTCGCCGATGGTCCTGGCATGGTCGCGCAGCCGCGGGTCGCACAGGAACGGCAGGTTGGTCTCGTCGATCTGCACATAGCGGCAGCCGGCTGCGTAGAGCGCCGCGATCTCCTCGCGATAGACCCGCGCCAGATCGGCGAAGAATCCGTCCATGTCCGGGTACGCGAGTTTATCAACCGCCGCGCGGCCGCCGCGGAAATGCGCCAGGGTCGGCGACGGGATCGGCTGCTTCGCCACCAGCCCATACTTGTCGGCCACCGGTTTGAGGTCGGCGAAGTCCAGGACCGAGAGCGGGCGCGTGCGCTTGAGCTTGCCGCGCACCTCGAGCCGGGGCGGCGCAAACTCGACATCGCCCTTCTCGTCGTGGAACTTGACCGCGATCGCGCCGCGATATTCGAGCCCCTCGATGCGCTCGAGGAAATCCATCGCCCAGTGGCGGCGGTGGAACTCGCCATCGGTGCAGACCGCGAGCCCGACCTCCTTCTGCAGCGCCACCGCGTCGACGATGTGCGCGCTCTCGATGCGGAACAGCTCCTCGGCCCCGATCTCGCCCTTGGCGCGCCGGGCGCGCGCCTCGTGCAATGCCTGGGGGCGCAACAGGCTGCCGACGATGTCGGCCTTGAAAGGCGGTTTCCTGGCCATGGTCGCTCTCCCTGTTCTTGGCCGCGATGATGGAGCGCGGAAGAGGCCCGGCGCAACACCCCGCGCCTTGACGGCCCGATGCCGCGGCGAGGATGATGCCCCGGCACGGACGCGAGCGACGCCATGACCACAGACGAGCTGCAAGCGACCATCGACGCCGCCTGGGAGGCGCGCGAGACGGTGAATTCCGCCACCGCCGGCAAGGTGCGGGACGCCGTCGACGCGGCGCTCGCCGCGCTCGACGCCGGCACATTGCGCGTCGCCGAGAAAGAGGGCGGCGCCTGGCGCGTCCATCAGTGGCTCAAGAAGGCGGTGCTGCTGTCGTTCCGCTTGAACGACATGACCGAGATCGGCAACGGTCCAGGCGCGGCCCGGTGGTGGGACAAGATCCCGTCGAAATTCGCCGGCTGGGACGAGGCGCGGTTTCGCGCCGCGGGATTCCGCGCGGTGCCGACCAGCGTGGTGCGGCGCTCGGCCTATATCGCGCCGGGCGTGGTGCTGATGCCGTCCTTCGTCAATGTCGGCGCCTATGTCGATAGCGGCACCATGATCGACACCTGGTCGACCGTCGGCTCGTGCGCGCAGATCGGCAAGAACTGCCACATCTCGGGCGGCGTCGGCATCGGCGGCGTGCTCGAGCCGGTGCAGGCCGAGCCCGTCATCATCGAGGACGATTGCTTCATCGGCGCGCGCAGCGAAGTGGCCGAAGGCGTCATCGTGGAGCGCGGCTCGGTCTTGGCGATGGGGGTCTTCCTCGGCGCCTCGACGCGGATCGTCGACCGCGCCACCGGAGAGACGCATCGGGGCCGCGTGCCCGAATATTCGGTGGTGGTGCCGGGCAGTCTGCCCGGCAAGCCTCTCCCCAACGGCAGCCCCGGCCCGAGCCTCTATTGCGCCGTGATCGTCAAGCGGGTCGACGAGCGCACCCGCGCCAAGACCTCGATCAACGAGCTGCTGCGCGACTGATGACGCTCGACGCGCTCGACCTCGCCCAGCGCCTCATCCGCGCGCCGAGCGTGACGCCGGCAGACGCGGGCGCCATCCCGCTCCTCAAATCCGAGCTCGAGCACCTGGGCTTCGCGTGCGAGACGGTCGAGTTTGCCGAGCCCGGCACTGCGCCGGTGCTGAACCTCTATGCGCGGCTGGGCACAAGCGGGCGCAATTTCTGCTTCGCCGGCCACACCGACGTGGTGCCGCCGGGCGATCGAGCGGCGTGGAGCGTCGATCCCTTCGCCGGAATCGTGCGCGACGGCAAGCTCTGGGGCCGCGGCGCCGTCGACATGAAGAGCGCGCTCGCCGCCATGGTGGCGGCCTGCGCCGCGTTCCTAGATGGGCGCGGGCGCGGCTTCGGCGGCTCGATCAGCTTCCTCGTCACCGGCGACGAGGAGGCCGACGCCATCAACGGCACGCGCAAGGTGCTCGACTGGATCGCGGCCAAGGGCGAGCGGCTCGACGCCTGCGTCGTCGGCGAGCCGACCAGCGCCGAGACCTTCGGCGACATGGTGAAGATCGGGCGGCGCGGCAGCCTCAACGGCTTCCTCACGGTCCACGGCGTGCAGGGCCACACCGCGTACCCGCATCTCGCCGACAACGCGGCCGAGCGCCTGGTCGCGATGCTGCACGCGCTGACCAGCGCGACGCTCGACCGCGGCAATGCGCATTTCGGCGCCTCGACCATCGCGGTCTCGACCGTCGATGTCGGCAATCCGACCACCAACGTCATTCCGGCGACGGCGCGCGCCGTCTTCAACGTGCGCTTCAACGATGCCTGGTCGAGCGCGACCTTGGAGCGCTGGCTCCGCGAGACGCTTGACCGCGCCGGCGGGCGCTACGAGCTGCGCCTCAAGGTGAGCGGCGAATCGTTCCTGGTTCCACCCGGCGAGGTGAGCGACATCCTCGCCGCCGCGATCGAGCGCGTCACCGGGCGACGGCCCGAGTTCAGCACCACCGGCGGCACGTCGGATGCCCGCTTCATCCACCGCTTCTGCCCGCTCGCCGAGTTCGGGCTCCTCAATCTCACCGCGCACAAGGTGGACGAGAACGTCGCCGCCGCGGACATCGCCGCGTTGGCGGAAATCTACCGCATCGTGCTCGAGCTTTACTTTGCGCGATAGCGCGTTGCACCCATGCTGACCCTGCGCGAGGCGACATACGGGATCTACGGCGCGTGGCGGCTGGCGTGGCGCGACCGCACGGCGATGACGTGGTTCGACCGCAGCTACGCCGGCGCGATCCGCTCGTTCTGGGCCGGGGCGATCTGCTATCCCCCGTTCGTCGTGCTGCTGCTGCTGCGGCTCGAAGGGCCCGATCTTCAGTCACCCGCAGTCTATCGCATCCTGCTGGTCGAGACCATCGGCTATGTCACGGGCTGGGCGGCCTATCCGCTGTTGGCGCTGCCGATCTGCCGTTGGCTCGCGCCGGAGGAGCGCGCGCTGGGCTTCATCATCGCCTACAACTGGTCGCAGGTGCTGCAGACGGCGCTGCTGCTGCCGATCGCCGCGGTGGGGGCGCTACACGTCGTACCCGTCTATACGGTGGCTTATGTCGGCACCGTCGCCTACATCGCCATTCTCGTCTACGAGTGGTTCATCGCCCGCATCGCGCTCGACGCCGGCGCGCTGCCGGCAACGGCGTTGGTGATGCTCGATGTCGTGGTCGGCGGGCTGTTGTCGCAATTGACCGTGGTGCTGTCCGGTCAGTCGCTGGGATAGATCACCCGCACCAGCGTCAGCCCCTCGGCGGGAGCGGTCGGGCCGCCGGCGCGCCGGTCGCGTGCCTCGAGCGCGCGCGCCACATCGTCCGCGCCCCACTTGCCTTCGCCGACGAGCTTCAGCGTCCCCACCATGTTGCGCACCTGGTGGTGGAGGAAGGATCGCGCCCGCGCCTCGACCACGATCTCGTCGCCCGTGCGCGCGATGTCGAGCGCGTCGAGCGTCTTCACTGGCGAGCGCGCCTGGCACAGCGAATCGCGGAACGAGGTGAAATCGTGGCGCCCGAGCAGGAGGCGCGACGCCACCGCCATCGCGGCCTCGTCGAGGCGGCGGCCGACATGCCAGACCCGGCCGCGCTCGAGCGCCGGCGGCGGGCGGCGGTTGAGGATGCGGTAGCGATAGACCCGCCCCCGCGCCGAGCGCCGCGCGTCGAATGTCGCTGGCACCTCTTCCGCCTGGAGCACCGCCACAGCGTGCGGCTTCATGTGCTGGTTGAGCGCGTTGCGCACGGTTTCGGGCGAAGCGGCGCGCGGCAGGTCGAGATGCGCGACCTGGCCCAGCGCGTGGACGCCGGCATCGGTGCGTCCGGCGCCGTGGACCGTGACGCGCGTGCCGCAGAAGCGCTCGACCGCCTCCTCGACGATCTGCTGCACCGACAGCCCGTTCTTCTGGCGCTGCCAGCCGACCAAGCCGGCGCCGTCATATTCGAGGGTCAGCTTGAAGCGGGGCATGGCAGGACCGTGCCGGGCGGCACCGGAAAGCCGCGCAGGAAAGGCTTGGTCTCGACTGGCGCGCGGCCCGGGCGCTGCAATATCAGCGGCCGCAGCGCACCTTCGCCGCAGGCGATCGTAAGCGCGTCGTCGAGCACGGTGCCGGGCGCGGCGCCGGCGCGCTCGGGCTCGACCGACGCCGCGAGCAGCCTTATGCGCTCGCCATGCTCGAACCAAGTGCCGGGCGAGGGATTGAGCGCGCGCACCCGGCGCTCGAGTGCTACGGCGGGGAGGCACCAATCGAGCCGCCCCTCCTCGCGCCCGATCTTGCGCGCGTATGTCGCGCCTTCCGCAGGCTGGGGATGCGGCGCGAGCGTGCCCGCCGCCAGCCCCTCCAACGCCCGGAGCATCAGCGCCGCGCCGCGCTCGGCGAGCGTGTCGTGAAGTTCGGCGGCGGTGGTGGCGGGGCCGATCGGCACCGGCTCGGCGAGGAGCACGGGGCCGGTATCGAGGCCCTCGTCCATCTGCATGATGCTGACGCCGGTCTCGGCATCGCCGGCCATGATCGCGCGCTCGATCGGCGCGGCGCCGCGCCAGCGCGGCAGCAGCGAGGCATGGACATTGAGGCACCCGAGAAGCGGCGCGGCGAGCATCGCCTTGGGCAGGATGAGGCCATAGGCCGCCACCACCGCCGCATCGAGCCCGAGCGCCCCGAGCCACGCCGCCTCGCCGTCGTCGAGCCGCGCCGGCATGCGCAAGGCGAGCCCCGCCGCCTCGGCCGCGCGCTCGACCGGCGAGGGCAGCTTCTTGTGGCCGCGCCCCGAGGGCCGCGGCGGCTGGCAATAGACCGCTTCGATGCGGTGCGGCGAGGCGATGAGCGCCTTCAGCACGCGCTCGGCGAAGCGGGGCGTGCCAAGAAAAGCGAGCCGCAGCGGTGTCAAGCCGGGACCGGGGCCTTCTGGCGCTTGGCCTTGGCGAGCTTGCGCAGGATGATGCCGCGCTTCAGCGACGAGATGTGATCGACGAACAGCACGCCCTCGAGATGATCCATCTCGTGCTGGATGCAGGTCGCGAGCAGCCCCTTGGCGTTGAGTTCGCGGATCTCGTTGTTCTCGTCGAGATAGCGCAGCTTGATCTCGGCCGGGCGGGCCACGTCGGCGTAATGCTCGGGCAGCGACAGGCAGCCCTCCTGCACGGTGATGATCTGGTCCGAGCGCCACAGGATCTGGGGATTGGCGAGCTTGTAGGGCGCGGGCTTCTCGCCGTCGCGCGCGCAATCGACCACGATGACGCGGAGCGCCTGGCCGACCTGCGGCGCGGCGAGGCCGATGCCGGGCGCCTCGTACATGGTCTCGAGCATGTCGGCCATGAGGCGGCGCACGCGCTCGTCGACGCGCGTGACCGTCTTGGCCTTGAGCTTGAGGCGCGGATCGGGCGCGGTGATGATCGGAAGGACCGCCATGGCGAGGATTAGGTATGATGCGCGGGGCGATTCGTCAACCGCGAGCGGCGGTGGGGTGACGGGTTGGCCGTTGGGAAAGGGGCAACTAAGATGCCGGCCGAACACCCTCCGTTCGGAAGGGGTACCAATCATGATCTGGGCCGTCGCACTGGCCGCTGTGCTATCGCTCGTTGCGGCGATTTGCGCCTTCCTGGCGTTCATAAACGGCTGGTACGCCGCCCGCACCGCAGCGACCGCCGATACGGTGGGCAAACTACTTATCACCGAGACCGACCGTGTGCGCCAATTTGGCGACGAGCAAGCCAGGGGACTGCGAGAGGAGCTTGGTCGGCGCATCGACGGGGGGATTCAAGCGATCGGCGAGCGCGCGTCGTGGATCGGCACGAAACTCGATCAAGAAGTCGGACGCATGGGGGTGGAAGCCCAAACAAATCGCGACGAGCTACGCCGTGCAATCGAAAGCGCACTGACGCAATACGGCACCCATCAGAAGGAGCGGCTTGAGAATGTGGCGGCGGCTCTCGGCACATTGACGGAAAAGCAAGACAAAGCCGCCGAGGCTCTTAGACAGAGCGTGGAGGCGCGTCTCGATTCCATTCGAACCGAGAGCGTCGCAAAACTCGAGGAAATGCGAAAGACGGTCGACGAAAAGCTGCAGACGACACTCGAGGCGCGGCTCGGTGACTCTTTTCGCAGCGTGGTCGAGCAGCTTGAGCGGGTTCATAGCGGCATCGGCGAAATGCAGTCGATGGCGGCCAATGTCGGAGACCTCAAGAAGTTACTTTCGAACGTGCGTGTCCGCGGCACGTTCGGCGAGCTTCATCTCGGCACCCTATTGGACCAATTTCTCTCGGCCGAGCAATTCATAAAAAACGCGGTCACAAAGCCGGGCAGTCAGGAGCGCGTGGAGTTCGCCATTAAATTACCGGGAAGGGATACTGAGAACGAGGTCCTGCTTCCCGTCGATTCCAAATTCCCGCTGGAAGATTACGAGCGATTGCTCGCTGCGGAGGAAGCCGGCGATTCTGAAAAGGTTGCCGAGGCCAGCCGGGGGCTGGAAACCCGTATCAAGCTATTTGCAAAGACTATTAGCGACAAGTACGTCAACCCGCCCCTAACCACCAATTTCGCAATCCTGTTTCTGCCGACGGAAAGCCTCTATGCGGAAGTGCTGCGACGTCCCGGGCTTTTTGAGCAACTTCAACGGGAGTATCAGGTCACACTGACCGGCCCAACCACTTTTACCGCTCTGCTCAATGCGCTTCAGATGGGATTTCGTACTCTCGCGATCGAAAAGCGCTCTGGTGAAGTGTGGCAGATACTTGGCGCAGTTCAGAGCGAATTCGGCAAATACAATAAGGTGGTCGATGACCTGCACCGGCAATTGACGACCGCTATTAATTCTGTCGGGAGACTTGGAACGCGTACGCGCGCAATGAACCGAGAACTGCGCAACGTCGAGAAGCTGCCAGACGCGACAGCTAAGATGTTGCTTGATGACCTAGACAAGTTGGCGGACCTCGAAGACGAACCAGAAGGTCCGCTCCCTTCAAGCGACGCCGCATGACCGACTCTCTCGGCGAGACGCTCAAGGCGTGGCACGATTTCTACATGCTCATCGGCGGCGCGTCGGCGACGCTGGTGGGTTTGACGTTCATCGCCGCCTCGATCGGCGCCGGCCAGATCCCGCGCGAGAACGAGGCCGGGTTCCGGGTCTTCGTCACCCCGACCGTGGTGCATTTCAGCGCCATCCTGATCGCCTGCCTCATCGTGCTGGCGCCGTTCGCAAGCGTGACGGCGCTGGGCGCCGTGCTGCTCGCCGAGGGCGCGTTCGGCCTCGCCTATTGCGGCTGGATGTGGTGGCGCGCGCGCAAAGGCGGGTATGCGGGGCGCGTCGACCACATCGACCGCATCTGGTACGCGCTGGCGCCGGTGGTGGGATACGCGGTCGTGGCCGGGGCCGCCATCGCCATGGTCGCTGGCCACGGAACGAGCCTCGGCGCGCTCGCCTGCGGGCTCGGGCTGTTGCTGATCGCGGCCGTCCGCAACGCCTGGGACATGACCTTGTGGATCATGATGCGGCCGCGGGGGGAGACGTGAGGCGCTATTCGGCCGTCACCGCGCGGCGCGCGGCGAACGCCGCGGACAAGGTGCCCTCGTCGAGATAGTCGAGCTCGCCCCCGACCGGCACGCCGTGCGCCAGGCGCGTGACCATGACACCCGATCCGGAGAGGCGATCAGTGATGTAGTGCGCCGTGGTCTGGCCCTCGACCGTCACATTGAGCGCGAGGATCACTTCGCGTACACCGGAAGCGACGCGCGCCACCAGCTGATCGATGCGCAGCTCGCCTGGCCCCACTCCATCGAGCGCCGAAAGCGTGCCGCCCAAGACGTGATAGCGCCCTTTGAACGCACCCGAGCGCTCGACCGCCCACAGATCCGCCACCTCCTCGACGACGCACAGGACATCGCTTTCGCGCTTGCCGTCGCGGCAGAGGGCGCACGGATCGGTCGTATCGAGATTGCCGCACACCGAGCACGGCCGGATGCGCCGCGCCGTCTCCTGCAGCGCGAGGCTCAGCGGCTCCATCAGGCTCTCGCGCCGCTTCAGGAGATGGAGCGCGGCGCGGCGCGCCGAGCGGGGCCCGAGGCCCGGCAGCTTCGCCAATAGCTCCACGAGGCGGTCGATCTCGGCCATGGCGCGCCGCTCAGAACGGCAGCTTCATCCCCGGCGGGAGCTGCAGCCCGCCCGTGAGCTTCGACATCTCCTCGGCGACGTGGCTCTCGACCCGCGCCTTGGCGTCGTTGAAGGCGGCGAGGATGAGGTCCTCCAGCACCTCGGTCTCGTTGGGATCGACCAGCGACTTGTCGAGCTTGAGGCGGCGCATCTCGCCCTTGCCGTTGAGCGTCACCTGCACCATGCCGCCGCCGGCGGCGCCAGTCATCTCCACCGCCGCGAGCTTCGCCTGGAGCTCGGCCATGCGCTCTTGCATTTGCTGCGCCTGCTTCATCATCTGGCCCAGATTCTTCATCAGACCTCGTCTCCTTCGCTGGCCTCGTCGCCGGAATCGGCGGCGGCTGGCGGCTGGTCGTCGTCGCTGAGCTCGCGCACCGCCTCGATGCGCGCGCCGGGAAAGGCGTCGAGCACGGCGCGCACGAGCGGATGCCGCGCCGCTTCGCTCTTGAGCTCGCTCGCATGCGCGTCCGCTTGCTCGCGCAAAGTGGGCTGGCCCGGCTCGGCCGAGACGCTCACCACCCAGCGCCGGTTGGTCCAATGGCTCAAGAGCTGGCCCAGCCGGTTGCTGAGATCGCGCGGCGCCGCCTCGTTGGGGCGCAGCTCGATGCGCCCGGGCTCGAAATGGACGAGATGCGCGTTGGCGAAAAGATGCGAGCGCAGCACCGCTTCGCGGTGCTGGTCGAACAGCTCGACCACCTCGAGAAAGCTCTGCGGGTCGGGGCGCGATACGGCCGGCGCGATGACTGGCTCGGGCGCGGCGATGGCGCGCGCAGGCTCGGCGGCGCCGGCGCGCGGCAGGCTGGCGGCGGGCGACGGCGCGCGTGCCGGCGGCGATGGCGAGGCCGCGGCGGCGCGGCCGCCCTCGAGGCTCCGTACCAGATCGGCCGGGGACGGCAGGTCCGCAACATAGGCGAGCCGCACCAGCACCATGGTCGCGGCCTCGATCGGTGAGGGTGCCGACTGCGCCTCGGCGATGCCCTTCAGCAACATCTGCCAGGCGCGGGAGAGCCCCGGAATGCCGAGCGCTTCCGCCAGCGCCAGGGCGCGCGCGCGCTCGCCGCCGAGCACCGGATCGCCCTCGCCCGCCTCGGGCACGAGCTTGAGGCGGGTCAGGAAATGCACGAGCTCGAGCAGGTCCTGCAGCACCATCACCGGGTCGGCGCCGCCGTCATAGAGCGCGCGCAGGCGCCCCAGCGCACCCGCCGCATCGCCCTTGAGCGCGGTCTCGAGCAGGTCGTAGACGAGGCCGCGATCGGCGATGCCGAGCATGTCGCGCACCTGGCTCTCGCCGATGCCGCCGCCCAGCGCGATCGCCTGGTCGAGCAGCGACAGCCCGTCGCGCACCGAGCCGTCGGCGGCGCGTGCGATGAGGGCGATGGCGGCGGGCTCGGCGGCGACGCCCTCGGCCGCAGCGATACGGGCGTAATGCGCGGTCAGCAGCTCGATCGGCACGCGGCGTAGCGAGAAGCGCTGGCAGCGCGACAGCACCGTCACCGGCACCTTGTGGATCTCGGTGGTGGCGAAGATGAACTTGACGTCGGGCGGCGGCTCCTCGAGCGTCTTCAACAGGGCGTTGAAGGCGTTCTTCGACAGCATGTGCACTTCGTCGATGATGTAGATCTTATAGCGCGCGGCCACCGGCTTGTAGCGCACGCCCTCGGTCAGCTCGCGGATGTCGTCGACGCCGGTGCGCGAGGCCGCGTCCATTTCGAGCACGTCGACATAGCGGTCCTCGGCGATGGCGCGGCACGGCTCGCACCGGCCGCACGGATCGGCGGTCGGACCACCCTTGCCGTCGGGGCCGACGCAGTTCAGGGCGCGCGCGATGATGCGCGCCGTGGTGGTCTTGCCGACGCCGCGCACGCCGGTGAGGATGAAGGCGTGCGCGATGCGCCCCGTCGCGATCGCGTTCGTGAGGGTGTGGACCATCGCCTCCTGACCGATCAGCTCGGCGAAGCGGGTCGGCCGGTATTTGCGGGCGAGCACGCGATAGGCGGTGCCCGGCTCGCTCATGGCGCCTCCTTTGCAAGCGTGCTCGGCTCTGCCATCGAGGTGGGAGACTGGACTGCGACCCAGGCCGAAACTCGTTACGGCTGCTTCCTTCCGGACCTGACCGGGTTGGCGAGGGACCTGTCCGCCGCCAGCCTCCCGCGCGACTATAACAGGTCCCCGCCCGCGGCGCGCAAGACGCGCGCGGCGGTTGAAGTGGACCGGCCGAACGGGGGTGCGCTGCCACATCCACGCGCTAGGCAGGCGCGCGCGTTCCGCCTAAGAATGCCCCTATGAAGGACGCGAATTTTTACACCGGCGGGGTCATCGACCGCGCCGGCATCCGGCGCAAGGATCGGGATTGGGTGGCGGGGCTCGCCGTGCACGAGGCGAGCCGCTTCGTCGCGCTGTGGCGCGGACACAACCTGTTTCTCAAATCGGACGACGCATCGCCACGCGCCGCGTTTCTCTCGCGCGCCGAGCTGCTCTCGTCGAGCGCCGAGCCGGTGCTGCTCGGCCTCCACGAGGAGCACGCCTATTTCGCGGTCGATCTGTCGCACCACGACGCGCCGCTCGATGGGTTGGCCGCTTCGGCGATGCTCGAGTTCACCGATCTACGCCGCGTCGGGCCGCTCCTGCCGCGCCACGAGGGCGCACTGCTCGCGTACGCGCGCGGGATCACCTATTGGCACCAGCACCACCGCCATTGCGGCGTGTGCGGCGCGCCAACTGCGAGCGAGGACGGCGGCCACGTGCGCCGCTGCACCAACGCGACATGCGCGACGACGCATTTCCCGCGCACCGATCCGGCGGTGATCATGCTGGTCCATGACGGCGACCGCTGCCTCCTGGGGCGCAAGCCGGGCTGGCCCGCAGGCATGCATTCGACGCTCGCGGGATTCGTCGAGCCGGGCGAGAGCCTTGAGGAAGCGGTCGCGCGCGAGGTGCTCGAGGAGACCGGCGTCGCGGTCGACGAGGTCACGTACCACTCGTCGCAGCCGTGGCCATTCCCGGCCTCGCTCATGCTGGGATTTCATGCCCGCGCCCGCAGCACCGCGATCACCCCCGATCCCGAGGAGATCGAGCACGCCGCGTGGTATGAGCGCCGCTTCCTCCTCGGCCGCGCCGACGACGACGCCCTCCGCCTGCCGCGCGGCGATTCCATCGCGCGGCGGCTGCTCGAGGATTGGCTGGGGCGTTAGCAAAAAAATTTAGCGCAGAGGGCGCGGAGGTTGCGCAGAGGGCACAGGAAATCGAGCCTCCGGCGTTCCCCGCGCAACCTCCGCGTCCTCCGCGCTAAAAATTCATTTGGTCGCTACGCGCGGCTCCAGGCGATCAACGGCGGGGCGCGGAAGGCGAAGCGTTCGAGATGGCGCGCGACCGTGAGTTCGACCTGTCCGAGCGTTTCCGCATCGGCCGCCTCGGCGCGCAAGATGAGACATCCGGGCTCGGCTTCGAGCCGGCAGGTTCCGGCGGGAAAGGCGATGCTGCCGTGCGCCTCGAAATAGCTCACCGCGAGGCGATGCTCGAAGTGCTTGCACAGTTGCGTCAGGTAGCGCTGCGCGAGATCGGTTGCGACCCGCGCCTCGGAATGGAGCGCAGCCATCAGCTTCGCTCCACCGTCACCGCGGCGGCGTCAAGCGCCTGGGTGATGGCATCGATCTCTGCCGCGCTGAGCGGCCCGCGCGCGAGGCGCATGCGCAGCGCGAGGCGCAGGTTCTGCATCGCGCGCAGGATCTGCGGTGCCAGGCCGCCGCCATGCGCGGCGCTGACTTCGGCGATGCGCGCGAAGATCGCGTCGATCGTGCTCTTGTTGGCGGCGAGCGCGGCTTCGCCCGCGGGCGTAATGGCGTAGAGCTTCTTGCCGCCCTCGCTGGCGGTGACGGTGGTCTGGCCCATCTCCTCGAGCAAGGTGAGCGTCGGATAGATGACGCCCGGGCTCGGGCTGTAGGCGCCGCCGAGCCGATCCTCGATCTCCTTGATGAGTTCGTAGCCGTGGCGCGGCTTCTCGGCGACGAGGCGGAGCAGGACGAAGCGCAGATCGCCCTGGTCGAACACCCGGCCGCGCCCGCCGCGGAAGTGGAAATGGCCGCGCTGGCCGTGGCGGCCGAGCCATTCGTCCCGCGCGTGGCGCTGGTCTTGGTCGTGACGTGATTTGTGAAACATGGGTACCTTTCTTGGTTCAGACCGCAATTAGATATATCTAACTTCAGTCTGAGTCAAGGACGATTCGCCGCGCGGCGGGCTCAATCGGTGCCGGACTGGGTGGATTCGTCCCGGAAGGGGTGGGCGGGGTAGGTGCCGACGATGGTCACCTCGCGCGAGAAGAAGCGCAGCTCCTCCAGCGCCAGCGCCAGAGGGCGGTCCTCGGGCCTTCCCTCGACATCGGCATAGAACTGGGTCGCGGTGAAGCGCCCGCCCAGCATGTAGCTCTCGAGCTTGGTCATGTTGACGCCGTTGGTCGCGAACCCGCCGAGCGCCTTGTAGAGCGCGGCCGGGACGTTGCGGACGCGGAACACGAAGGTGGTGATGGCCTTGCCGCAGTCGGGCGGCAGCGGCCGCGCCTCGCGCGCCATCACCAGGAAGCGCGTTGTGTTGTGCTCCTCGTCCTCGATGTTCTCCTTGAGCGAGACCAGGCCATAGATCTTGCCGGCGAGCGCCGACGCGATCGCGGCCACGCTGGTATCGCCGCGGGCGGCGATCTCGGCGGCAGAGCCGGCCGTGTCGGCGGCGACCTGCGGCTTGAGGCCGAGGCCGCGGATAAGGGTTCGGCACTGCGACAGCGCGTGGACGTGGCTCCGGACCGTCTTCAGTCCCGCCAGCGTCGCGCCCGGCAGCGCCAGGAGATGATGGTTCACGCGCTGGAAATGCTCGCCGACGATGGCGAGGCCCGAGCCCGGCAGCAGGTGGTGGATGTCGGCGACGCGGCCCGCGACCGAGTTCTCGATCGGCAGCATGGCGAGCGCGGCGCGGCCCTCGCGCACCGACGATATCGTGTCCTCGAAGGTCTCACAGGCGAGCGTCTCCAGCGCCGGAAACACCTCGCGGCAGGCGAGGTCGGAATAAGCGCCGGGCGCGCCCTGAAAGGCGATGATGCGGTCGGGCGGAGGGACGGTCATGGCGCGGCGGCTGCGTGAAGCGCGCGGGCTCGCGCGAGGTCGGCGGGAGTATCGACACCGAACGGGACCGCGTCAACGAGCGCCACCGCGATGCGCATGCCGGCCTCCAGCGCGCGCAGCTGCTCGAGGCTCTCGCGCCGCTCCAGCACGCCCGGCGGCAGCGCGACGAAGCGCTCCAGCGCGGCGCGGCGATAGGCGTAGATGCCGATGTGGTGGTAATGCCGCCCCTCGCCCCACGGCACCGGCAGGCGGCTGAAATAGAGGGCATTGGCGACGCGCATGCCGGGCGCGAATCCGGCGGCGACCTTGACCACCGAGGGCGCGGCAAGCTCGGCCTCATTCGCGATCGCGGCGGCGAGCGTGGCGATGTCGATGGACCCATCCTCGAGCGGCGCAAGCGCTGCCCGGATCGCGGCCGGGTCGATTAGCGGCAAGTCGCCTTGGACATTCACCACCACGTCGTGATGCCGGTCGGGATCGAGCGCGTTGACCGCCTCGAAGACACGGTCTGAGCCCGAGGGATGATCGGGCCGCGTCAAAACGGCGCGCCCGCCCGCCGCCGTGACTGCCGCGGCGATCTCCTTCTCGGCGCAGGCGACCACCACCGGGCCCGCGCCCGAGGCCACCGCACGACGCCAGACATGGACGATCATCGGCTCGCCGGCGATCAAGGCCAGCGGCTTGCCCGGCAGGCGCGTCGATTTCATTCGCGCGGGTATGACGACGATCGGGTTCATGTCTTTCCGCCTGCATCGTTGCGGCGTTATGCCGCATCGGGGGCTCGCTTCCCGCTTCAATCACATTTCGTTTGAGTTGTCAGCGAAAATTGGCTTTTCTCCGAACCCGATCCGATCGGCCCCCCGTATCGGCGGGGCAGCGCTGCCGAGGGCTGGTGAATGTCATTCGAAGCGAACAAGATCGCGGCCTCCATCCTGGTTGCGCTGATCCTGGCGATGGTCTCGGGCATCCTGTCGGAGAAGCTCGTGCATCCGGCCATGCTGGCGAAGAACGTGTACGAGGTGGCGGGTGCGCCGCAAGCGTCGGCTGAGCCGACGGCCGCAGCGCCTTCCGGCCCCGAGCCGATCGAGCCGCTGCTGGCCTCGGCGAGCGCCGATGCCGGCAAGGGCGACGTGAAGCTGTGCACCGCCTGCCACACCTTCGACAAGGGCGGCCGCAACGGCGTCGGCCCCAATCTCTACGGCGTGGTTGGCGACGAGATCGCGCACGCGCGGGGCAACTACGACTTCTCGGCGGCGCTGAAGCAGGCGGGCGGCGGCAAGACCTGGACTCCCGATCTCCTCAACGATTGGCTGTTCAAGCCGCAGAACTTCGCCAAGGGCACCAAGATGACCTTCATCGGCGTGCCCAAGGCCAAGGACCGCGCCGACATCATCGCCTATCTCAACTCGCTGAGCGACGCGCCGAAGCCGCTCGGCGGCAAGTAGCCGCCCCGATGGCGCGCGCGGGGGCCCAAACCGTCGCGCCCGAGCATCTCGCCTTGGCGCATGCGCTCGCCGACGCGGCGGGAGCGGTCGCGCGGCGCTATTTCCGCCAGGCGATCGCGATCGACGACAAGCCCGACCTGACGCCCGTCACCATCGCCGACCGCGAGGCCGAGGCGGCGATGCGGCGGCTCATCGAAGAGCGCTTCCCCGATCACGGCATCATCGGCGAGGAGCATGGCCGCGCGCGCGAGGACGCCGAGTTCGTGTGGGTGCTCGATCCCATCGACGGCACCAAAAACTTCATCAGCGGCATCCCGTTGTTCGGAACGCTCATCGCGCTGACGCGCGGCGGGCGGCCGATGCTCGGCGTCATCGACCAGCCGGTGCTGCGCGAGCGCTGGGTCGGCGCCGACGGCGCCCCCACGACCCTGAACGGCGCGCCCGTGCGCACCCGCGCCTGCGCCAGGATCGCCGACGCGACCTTGTTCTCGACCTCGCCGGACATGTTCCCGGGTGCGGACGCGGCACGCTTCGCCCGCCTCAAGGGCGCGGTCAAGCTCGCCCGCTTCGGGGCGGATTGCTACGCCTATGCGCAGCTCGCCACCGGCTTCATCGACCTCGTGGTCGAGCGCGACCTGAAGCCCTACGATTTCTGCGCCCTGGCGCCGGTGGTCGCGGGCGCGGGCGGCGCCATCGTCGATTGGGGGGGGCGCGCGCTCGACATTCGCTCGGACGGGCGCGTCATCGCGTGCGGCGACAAGCGGCTGCTGCCGCAGGCGAGCGCGGCGCTGGCGGGATGAGGCGGCGACCGCCCGAGCGCTCGCACGCCGATTCCGTGCGCCGCTTTGCAGATGCGGTGCAGGCGTCGCTCGGACCGCTCGGCTGCCGCCAGAAAGGCCGCCTGCCCTTATGGGTCGCCGACCAGCGCTTCTGGGCGGTCCTGGTCGAATTCGAGCCGGGGGGTGAGCGCGGCGAGGCTCCGCACCTCAAGGCCGGCGCGTGCTGGCTGTGGTACGCGCAGAGCTATTGGTCGTTCGATTACGGCAACCGCATCGCCGGCACCGCAGATGACCCCGCCGCGTTTGCGCGGCGCGCGGCCGAGGAGGTCGCGGCGCTGCGCGCGAAATTCCCGTCGGTCGCGGCAGTCGCGCGCCATCTGGTGGCAGCGTCGGGCGACGCGCATTGGCCGCTTTATCACGCAGCGGTCGCGTCCGGCATCGCCGGCGACCGGGATACCGCCGCGCGGCTGTTTCAGCGCCTCGACGAAAAGCCGGCGACGCGCGACTGGCAAGCGACGCTGCGGACCGAAAGCCGCGTACTCGCGCGCAGCCTCGAGGAGCATGGCGCCTTCCGCCGCTCCGTCGGCGACGTGATCGGCCGGATGCGGGCGCTCCAGGGCCTGCCGCCCGATCCCGCCTGCTTCGACGACAGCCGCGCTTTCCATTAGAGTGGCGGCGCACAGATCGCACCGAGACTCACGCATGCGCACGATCGCCCTGGCCGTTCTCGCGTTCCTCGCCGTCACGCACGCAGCGCCCGCGGAGCAGGCGAGCCATGGCCTGTCGCTTTACGGCGAGCTCAAGTACCCGCCGGACTTCAAGCATTTCGACTATGTCGATCCCAACGCGCCCAAGGGCGGCACGGTAAAGTACGAAGCGATCGGCACCTTCGACACGCTCAATCCCTTCACCCTGAAGGGCGTGGCGGGGGCGGGCGTGACGCTCATCTACGACACCCTGCTGACGAGCGCACCCGATGAGCCCGTCTCCGCCTATGGGCTCGTCGCCGACAGCGTCGCGGTGGCGAGCGACCGCCTCTCCGTGCTTTACACGATCCGCAAGGAGGCGCGGTTCCACGACGGCACGCCGATCACGCCCGAGGACGTGATCTGGACCTTCGACACGCTCAAGGCCAAGGGCCATCCCCGATATCGCCTCTATTACGCCGAGGTCTTGAGCGCCGAGAAGGAGGGCGAGCGCGGCGTCCGCTTCCGCTTCCGCACCGCCGACAACCGCGAGCTGCCGCAGATCGTCGGCGAGATGCCGATGTTGTCGAAAGCCTATTGGTCGTCGCGCGATTTCGAGAAGACGACGCTCGAGCCGCCGCTGGGGAGCGGGCCCTATGTCATCGATACGGTCGATCCCGGCCGCTCCATCACCTATCGTCGCGATCCGAACTACTGGGCGAAGAATCTGGCGGTGAATGTCGGACGCCACAATTTCGACGGCATCCGATACGACTATTACCGCGACCAGACCATCGCGCTCGAGGCGTTCAAGGCGGGCCAGTACGACATCCGCTCCGAGAACGTCGCCAAGAACTGGGCCATCGGCTATGACGGGCCGGCGCTCGAACAGGGCCTGATCAAGAAAGAGAACATCCCCAACAAGGTGCCGCAAGGCATGCAGGGCTTCGTCTTCAACACCCGCCCGGGCCATCCGTTCCAGGACCCGCGCGTGCGCCAGGCGCTGGGCTATCTGTTCGATTTCGAATGGGCCAACAAGAACCTGTTCTACGGCGCCTACACCAGGACGAAGAGCTATTTCTCGAATTCGGACCTCGCCTCGTCGGGGCTCCCGGCCGGCGACGAGCTGGCGATCCTCGAGAAATTCAAGGGCTCGATTCCGAATCAGGTCTTTACCGTCGAATACGAACCGCCCAAGACCGACGGCGTGGGCAACATCCGCGACAATCTGCGCGAGGCGCTGCGCCTCCTCGCTGCGGCGGGTTGGAGCGTAAAGGACGGCAAGCTCGAAGACGCATCCGGCAAGCCATTCGAGTTCGAATTCCTGCTGGTGCAGCCCGAGTTCGAGCGCGTGGTGCTGCCATTCGGGCAGAACCTATTGCGCGCCGGGATCAAGATGAACGTGCGCACCGTCGATCCCGCGCAATACGAGAACCGCATGCGCGAGTTCGACTTCGACATGACGGTCGCCGGCTGGGGCGAATCGCTGTCGCCGGGAAACGAGCAGCGCCAGTATTGGACCTCGGCCGCCGCCGACGATCCCGGCAGCGAGAACTATGCCGGCATCAAGAACACGGCGGTCGATGCGCTCGTCGACCTGGTGATCCACGCCAACGACCGCGCCGGCCTCATCGCCGGCACGCATGCGCTCGACCGAGTCCTGCTCGCCGGGTACTACGTCATTCCCAACTGGCATCTCACGTCCTTCCGCGTGGCGCGCTGGGACAAGTTCGGCCTGCCGCCGAGCTTCCCGCCTTACGCGCTCGACATCGAGAGCTGGTGGATCGATCCCGCCCGCGCCGGCGCGGTCGAGGCAAAAAAGCAGCAGGTGCAGAAGAAGTGAGAGCGTGAAGCGATGCTCGCCTACGCGCTCCGCCGCATCCTGCTGATCGTGCCGACGCTGTTCGCCATCATCCTGGTGAATTTCGTCATCGTGCAGGCGGCGCCGGGCGGGCCGGTGGAGCAGCTCATCGCCGAACTGAAGGGCACCGGCAGCACCTTGGCGCGAGTCTCGGGCGGCGGCGGCGAGCTCGCGGCCTCGGCCACCTCGCCGAGCCAGACCCGCGGCGGCCGCGGGCTCGATCCCGAATTCATCAAGGAGCTGCAGAAGCTCTACGGCTTCGACAAGCCGCCGGCCGAGCGCTTCCTCCTGATGATCGAGCACTACCTGACGTTCGATTTCGGCAACAGTTTCTACAGCGACCGATCGGTGATCCGGCTGGTGGGCGACAAGCTGCCGGTGTCGATCTCGCTGGGGCTGTGGACGACGCTGCTGATCTATCTGATCTCGATCCCGCTCGGCATCCGCAAGGCGGTGCGCGACGGCAGCGCGTTCGACGTGTGGACCAGCGCCGTCGTCATCGTGGGATACGCCATCCCCGGCTTCCTGTTCGCGATCCTGTTGATCGTGCTGTTCGCGGGCGGCAGCTATCTGTCGTGGTTTCCGCTGCGCGGATTGACATCGGACGATTGGGCCAGCTTCGACTGGGCGCACCGCATCCTCGACTATTTCTGGCACATCGCGCTGCCGGTGCTGTCGCTGGTGATCGGCGGCTTCGCCGGCCTCACCATGCTGACCAAGAATTGCTTCCTCGAGGAGATCAACAAGCAGTACGTGGTGACGGCGCGCGCCAAGGGCCTCTCCGAGCGGCGCGTGCTCTATGGCCACGTTTTCCGCAACGCCATGCTGCTGGTGATCGCTGGATTTCCCGCGGCCTTCGTCTCGATCCTGTTCACCGGCGCGCTCCTGGTCGAGGTCATCTTCTCGCTCGACGGGCTCGGCCTCCTCGGATTCCAGGCGGCGATCGGGCGCGATTATCCGATCATGTTCGGCACGCTCTACATCTACACGCTGATCGGCTTGGGATTGAAGCTGATCAGCGATTTGACCTACATGCTGGTCGATCCGCGCATCGATTTCGGGACCCGCGGCGGATGAGCGAAGCCGCGCCCGCGATCCTCGGCCACCGCATGAGCCCGATGACGCGCCGGCGCCTCGCCAATTTCCGCGCGAACCGCCGCGGCTTCTGGTCGCTGTGGATCTTCCTCGTGCTGTTCGGCGCGAGCCTCTTCGCCGAGTTCATCGCCAACGACCGGCCGCTAATCGTCGCCTACGACGGCAGGCTCTATTTCCCGGTGCTCGCCGACTATCCCGAGACGACGTTCGGCGGCGAGCTGCCGACCGAAGCCGATTATCGCGACCCCTTCGTCGTCCAGCACATCGAACAAAAGGGCTGGATGGCGTGGCCGCTCATTCCGTTCTCGTACCAGACCATCAACTACGCGCTGCCGGTGCCGGCGCCGGCGCCGCCTTCGCCGGTCAATTGGCTCGGCACCGACGATCAGGGCCGCGACGTGATGGCGCGGCTCATCTACGGGTTCCGCATCTCGGTGCTGTTCGGGCTCGCGCTCACGCTGTCGAGCTCGGTGATCGGGGTCGCGGCGGGCGCCGTCCAGGGCTATTACGGCGGGCTCACCGACCTCATGTTCCAGCGCTTCATCGAGATCTGGTCGGGCCTCCCGGTGCTCTATCTCCTCATCATTCTGTCGAGCATCATCGAGCCGAATTTCTGGTGGCTCCTCGCCATCATGCTGCTGTTCTCGTGGATGTCGCTCGTGGACCTGGTGCGGGCCGAGTTCCTGCGCGCACGCAATTTCGACTATGTCCGCGCGGCGCGCGCCCTCGGCGTCTCTGACCCGGTGATCATCTGGCGCCACGCGCTGCCCAACGCGATGGTGGCGACGCTGACATTCCTGCCCTTCATCCTCAACGGCTCGATCACGACGCTCACCTCGCTCGATTTCCTGGGATTCGGCCTGCCGCCGGGCTCGCCGTCGCTGGGCGAGCTCTTGGCGCAGGGCAAGGCCAATCTCCAGGCGCCCTGGCTCGGCCTCACCGCGTTCTTCGTCCTGGCGGTGACGTTGAGCCTCCTCATCTTCATAGGCGAGGCGGTACGCGACGCCTTCGATCCGCGCAAGATCGGTGGGTGAGGTCCGTGGCGATAGCTGATAGCGTGCGCCCGATGCCGCTCCTGTCGGTCCGCAACCTGTCCGTCACCTTCCACACGCCCGGCGCGGAGGTGGCGGCGGTGCGCGGCCTGTCGTTCGATCTCGACAAGGGCGAGACCATGGCGCTGGTCGGCGAGTCGGGATCGGGCAAGTCGGTGACCGCGCTGTCGATCCTGCAGCTCCTGCCCTATCCGGTGGCGAGCCATGGCGCGGGCAGCAGCATCAAGCTCGACGGCGAGGAGCTGGTGGGCGCGCCGGAGGCGGTGCTGCGCCGCATCCGCGGCAACCGCGTCGCCATGGTGTTCCAGGAGCCGATGACCTCGCTCAATCCGCTCCACACCATCGAGAAGCAGGTCACCGAGACGCTTCATCTGCACAAGCACATGAGCGGCAGCGAGGCGCGCGCACGCGCCATCGAGCTCCTGCGTCTGGTCGGATTGCAGGAGGCGGAGAGCCGGCTCCAATCCTATCCGCACCAGCTCTCGGGCGGGCAGCGCCAGCGCGTGATGATCGCCATGGCGCTCGCCAACGAGCCCGACATCCTGATCGCCGACGAGCCCACGACCGCGCTCGACGTCACCATCCAGGCGCAGATCCTGAAGCTCTTGAAGGCGCTGCAGGCGCGCTTCGGCATGGCGATGCTGCTCATCACCCACGACCTCACCATCGTGCGCAAGATGGCCGACCGCGTCGCGGTGATGACCGGCGGCGAGATCGTCGAGGCAGGCGCGGCGCGCGACATCTTCGCGCATCCGCAACACGCCTACACCCGCCGGCTGCTCGCGGCCGAGCCCAAGGGCGAGCCCATCGCGCTGGTGCCGCGCCCGCCGGTGCTGATCGAGGCGCACGACCTCAAGGTGTGGTTCCCGATCCGGCGCGGGCTTTTCCGCCGCGTCGTGGGTTACATCAAGGCGGTCGACGGGGTCGATTTCGCGCTGCGCGCCGGCGAGACCCTGGGCGTCGTCGGCGAGAGCGGCTCGGGCAAGACGACGCTGGGCCTCGCTTTGCTGCGGCTCATCGCCAGCACCGGCGCGATCCGCTATGAGGGGCGCGCGCTCGAGCATCTCTCCGGCGCCGCGATCCGGCCGCTGCGGCGCGAGCTGCAGATCGTGTTCCAAGACCCGTACGCGAGCCTGTCTCCGCGCCTCTCGGTGGGGCAGATCGTCGAGGAGGGATTGAAGGTGCACAAGCTCGGCGGCAGCGCCGAGGCGCGCCGCGCGCTCATCGCCGAGACGCTCGAGGAGGTGGGGCTCGATCCGCAATCGCTCGACCGCTATCCGCACGAATTCTCCGGGGGGCAGCGCCAGCGCATCGCCATCGCCCGCGCCCTGGTGCTGAAGCCGCGCCTCGTGGTGCTCGACGAGCCGACCTCGGCGCTCGACATGTCGGTGCAGGCGCAGATCGTCGATCTGCTGCGCGCGCTCCAGGCGAAGCATCGCCTGGCCTATCTCTTCATCAGCCACGATCTTCGCGTCGTCCATGCGCTGGCGCACGAGATCGTGGTGATGAAGGACGGCAAGATCGTCGAGGCGGGTCCGGCCGCGAGCATCTTCGCCGCGCCCAAGGAGCCCTATACGCGCGCGCTGATGGCGGCGGCGTTCGAGCTCGAGACGGTCGAGCCGGGCGCGGTGGCGACATGAGCATGCGCGCTGCGTTCCTCTCCACCGCGCTGGCGCTTGAGCCGTGGGTCGAGGAAATGCGCCGCCACATGCCGGAGCTCGAGCTCGTAGCGGGAGGGGACGACGAATCGCTCGAGATTGCGCTCGCTTGGCAGCCGCACCAGGGCGCGCTCGCGCGCCTGCCGAATTTGCGCCTCGTCCATGCCTTGGGCGCCGGAGTCGAGGAGCTGCTCGCCGACCCCGGGCTCGGCGCGCACGTGAAGGTGGTGCGGCTGGTCGATCCGGCAATGACCGCCGCCATGGGCGAGTACGTGCAGCTCCAGGTGCTGCGGCTCCATCGCCAGGATCTGACCTATCGCGCGCAGCAGGCGGCACACGAATGGCGCGAGCTGCCGCAGCCCAGCGCGGCCGAGCGCCGCGTCGGCATCCTCGGCCTCGGCGCGCTCGGCAGCGAAGCGGCGTTGCGCTTGAGCGTGCTGGGCTTCGACGTCGCCGGCTGGAGCCGCAGCGAGCGGCGCCACCGCGGCTTCGCGTGCCATCACGGCAGCGACGGATTGGCGGCGTTGCTCGCGCGCAGCGACATCCTGGTCTGCCTCCTGCCGCTGACGCCGGAGACCGAGAACATTCTCGATGCGCGCCTGTTCGCAGCGCTGCCGGCCGGCGCGGCGCTCGTCAATTGCGGCCGCGGCGCGCATCTGGTCGAGTCCGACCTCATCGCCGCGCTCGACGGCGGGCACCTCTCGGCTGCGGTGCTCGACGTCGTCCGCGCCGAGCCGCTGCCGCCGGATCATCCGTTCTGGACGCATCCGCGCATCGTGTTGACGCCGCATGCCGCCGCCGCCACCGATCCGCGCACCGCCGCGCCGATCGTCGCCGACGCGCTGCGCCGCTTCGCCGGCGGCGAGGCGGTGCGCAACCTGGTCGACCGCGCGCGGGGCTATTGAGCTCAGTCGGCTTCGAGCGGCCTGACGTAGCGCAGGTCGATCATGCCAGCGCTATTGGCATCGTCGGGGATCATGTGCTGCGCCTTGAACCATTCGACCTGGCGCCGCACGTCCTTGATGTCGAGCCGCGCGTCGGGATCGACGTAGCCGATCGACTGCTCGAGCTGGGACACCGGCTGATCGAGATTTTTCGCGAGGATCGCCAAGATCGCCGGCGCGGTCGGTCCGTCCTCGCGCTTGCCGTCGGGGCTGGTGAACGCGGCGGCGAAGTCGTGCGCGCCTTTGCGAAAGGCGCGCAGCGTGGCCTCGATCATGGCGCCACGCCGATCCGCGGTTTTGGTCGCGACGAAGATCGCGCTGAACTGCCACGGCGTCTCCTCGCCAACCCATCCCAAATTATGGGCCTGGCCGCGATCCAGAATCTGCTGGGCCAAGTTGCTCGGCACCAACCCCACATCGGGCTGCCCGCCGATCACCGCATTGGCGACGTTGGGGACGGTCTGAAAGGTGAGAAGACGCATGGTGCCTATATCCAACCCGTATTTCGCGGCGATCAGCGCCACTTCGTAATGGAGCGGACCTCCCATCTGCGGCACCGCGATCGAACGATGTTCGAGGGTCTTGAACGAGGTCACGCCCGAATCCCATGCCCGGTTGGGGGCCAGAAAAGCGGTGGTGTGGAAACCGGGAGCCTCGCGCGCCGTGCCGCCGACCAGCTTCAGACCGCCCTTCGCGGCGAGGTTGTAGAACGCGGCCGAGAGTCCGGACGTGCCGACATCGATGTCGCCCGTGAGCGTCGCCTGGGTGACGATTTGCGCCGCTTCGAAGACGACAAACGTGACGGCGAGGCCCTCGGCGGCGAAATAGCCGCGGTCCTGCGCTACGTAAAGCGGCCCCGCTCCGGCAGTCTTGACGAACCCGATCTTGATCGGCTCCTCGGCTTGCGCCGCCGCGGTCCGGGCGACGCAGGCGGCGAGCGCGAGCGCGCACCAATATCGGACGGCGTTCATTCTCGTCCCTCCCCTGCGATGCCCCAGCGCTCGAGGGCATTTCGCACGGCGGGGTCGCGCGCGTTATCCGCGCTCCAGCCGCGCGCGCGGCAGGCGCGGGCAGTGAGCGCGTTGCCCTTGATGCCGAGCCAGATCTGGAGGCCCAGGAAGGCGGCGAACAGCGCTATCTCCGCCGGCAGGTGCAGCGCGCCCAATCGCAGCCGGCCGAGCGCCAGATCGACGAGCCACAGTCCCAGAATCGTCGCGCCCCAATTGGGCAGGCCGCGCAGGAACAAAGGTACGCCAAAGAACCCCGCGAACAAAAACAGGTCCCAGGCGAAGCCGAGCTTGACCCGCTTGGTGCGCTGCCCCGACGGGTGCTTGAAGAGGACGCTCGTGCGCGGCGATGCGGCGGCGGCGGCGACGCGGCGCGGGCGGGGACGGATCTCGCGCTCGGCCGAGGACGGCATCAGGCGCCGGTCCCGGCAAAGCGCCGCTCGACCAGCGCGAGGAGCGCCCTGAGCGCCAGCGCCTCGCCGCCCTCGGGCCGGCCGGGCCGCGACTTGGCGTTCCAGGCATAGGTGTCGATATGCGCCCAGGGAATGGTCGCCGGCACGAACTCGGCGAGATAGAGCGCCGCGGTGATGGCGCCCGCGAAGCCGCCGTCGGAGACGTTGTTGATGTCGGCGACCGGGCTCTTGAGCAGCTCGCGATAGGGCGCCCACAGCGGCAGGCGCCACAGCGGATCGCCTTCCGCCGTCCCCGCCCCAAGTAGCTCGGCCGCGAGCGCGTCGTCGTTGGCGAAGAGCGCCGGCAGCTCGGGCCCCAATGCCACGCGCGCGGCGCCGGTCAAGGTCGCCATGTCGAGCACCAGCGCCGGCTCCTCGCGGCACGCCTCGGTCAGCGCGTCGCACAGCACGAGGCGGCCCTCGGCATCGGTGTTGCCAACCTCGACGGTGATGCCCTTGCGCGTCCGGATCACGTCGAGCGGGCGGAACGCGTTGCCGGCGACCGAATTCTCCACCGCCGGCACCAGCAGGCGCAGCCGCACCGGCAGCTTGAGCGCCATCACCGCCTGGGCCAAGCCCATCAAGGTCGCCGCGCCGCCCATGTCTTTCTTCATCATGCGCATGCCGGCGGCGGGTTTGAGATCGAGCCCGCCCGAATCGAAGCACACGCCCTTGCCGACCAGGGTCAGCCTGGGCGCGCGCGGATCGCCCCAGGTGAGGTCGACGAGTCGCGGCGCCCGCGTGCTGGCGCGGCCGACGGCGTGGATCGCCGGGTAGTTTTCGTCCAGCAGCCGGTCGCCGACGATGACGCTGCAGCGCGCGCCCGTGCGTGCCGCCATGTCCTCCGCCGCGCCGGCCAGCTCGGCCGGCCCCATGTCCTCGGCCGGGGTGTTGATGAGGTCGCGGGCGAGCGCAATGGCGTCGGCCAGCGCCTCGACCCGGGCGCGGTCGGCGCCGGCGGGCCATTCCAGGCGGGCGAAGCCGCGCTCGCGCCGCCGGTAGCGGGTGAAGGCGTAGGACCCCAGCGCCCAGCCCAGCGCGAGGCGCGTCTCGGCGTCGCGCCCAGCGACCCCTTCCACTCGGTAGGTACCCTCGGGCAGCGCGTCGGGACAGTGGGCAATGGCCCACAACCATTCGCCTGCCGCCATGCCGACGAGGACGTGCCCCAGACGCCCCGTCTCGTCCGGAATAAGGAGGAGCTTGCCCGGCTCGGCCGCGAATCGGGTGGCCTCGGCCCAGCGCTCGGTGGCCGCCCCCAGGCCCGCGAGGCGGGGGATAAGCTCCTCCGCCGTTACCGGCATGATCGGCACGAAGCCGCTCCCCGGCGGCACGAGAGATGCGAGCACGGGACACGATCCTCCAGACGTCAAGTTTGACCTAAGCGGATCGTTTCATCCAGGATTTCTCCCGGCCGGCCGCGTTTTCGCGAACCGCAACGATCGTGATCGAAGGCTTGACCATCTGCCACAAAAATGACAGGATAAACCATTACTGGTAGGGCCGCGATGCAGGTCACTCAAGAACTTGTGACCGTGATGGCCGATCCGCTGACGGGGGAAGTCAACCTCGTGCTCGCGGGCTACCGGATTGTGCTCACGACGGGCGAGGCTGCCCTGCTCGCCAAGGGATTGGTGTCGAGCCTCGAGCGGCTGCGCGACCAGGCCGCCGCCGAAGCCGCCCCGGCATCCGAGTCTTGGCAGGTCGAGCGTACTCTTTCCGACGCCGAGGCAATGGAGCAGCGCACCCGGGCGCTGATCCAGGCGAAGATGCGCGAGAAGGGACTTTCCCTGCGCGAGGAGGACCGCTGATGACCGCAACCGTCATCGCCGTGGCGCAGCGCAAGGGCGGCGCCGGCAAGACCACCCTTGCGGTCCATCTCGCGGTCACTTTCGCGGCGCGGGGGTGCAGCGTGGCGCTGATCGACACCGATCCGCAGGGCTCGCTCGGGCAATGGTACAAGCGGCGCGAAGACCGGCTCGGGCCGGCCGCCACCGGCATCGACTTCGTCGCGGTCAGCGGCTGGCGCGCGCCCGGCGAAATCCAGCGCCAGGCGTGCGATCACGACATCGTCGTGATCGACAGCCCCGCCGCGGCCGACGAAGACACGCGCGCCGCGATCCGCTCGGCGTCGCTGATCCTGGTTCCGGTGCAGCCCTCGCCGGTCGATGTGTGGGCCACGTTGCCGACGCTCGCGCTGGCCCGGCGCGAGGGCGTGCCGACGCTGCTGGTGCTGAACCGCGTGCCGGCGCGCGCATCGCTCACCGCGGCGATGCGCATAAGGCTCGCCGAATACGATGTCGGATTGGCCTCGATCGGCATCGGCAACCGCGTCGCGCTGGCCGCCGCCTTCGCCGGCGGATGGGGCATCAACGAAAGCGACCAGGCCTCGACTGCCGCCGCGGAGATCGGCGCGCTCGCCACCGAGCTGCTCGAGCTGCTGCCCAAGGCGGCCTGACCCGCGCACCGAATCCGCCCGAAGTGATGATGGCGCCCGACATACTGGGTGGTTGCGCCGCGCCTCTGCCATCGCCAGAGTCGCGGCGCGCACCAACCGAGGTGGAGGATAGCCGATGGCGGACTTCACCATCTATGTCGGCAACAAGAACTACTCCTCATGGTCGCTTCGGGCCTGGCTGATGGCGAAGGCGTCCGGGGTGGATTTCGAGGAGGTGCTGATCCCGCTCTATCAGGCGCACAGCCGGCCGGAATTGCTGCGCCATTCGCCAACGGGCAAGGTGCCGGTGCTCCAGCATGGCGACATCACGGTATGGGATTCGCTGGCGATCGGCGAATACCTGGCCGAGCGCGTGCCGGCGGCGCGCCTGTGGCCTCAGGACCAGACCGCCCGCGCCATGGCCCGGTCGATCAGCGCCGAGATGCATGCGGGTTTCGCCAATCTACGCCGCCACCTGCCGATGAACATGCGCTCGACCTTCGCCGGGCGCGAGATCATTCCCGACATCCAGGCCGACCTCGACCGCGTCGCCGCGATCTGGCGCGATTGCCGCCGGCGCCATGGCGCGGGCGGCGGGTATCTGTTCGGCGGCTTCACCATTGCCGACGCGATGTATGCGCCGGTGGTGAGCCGGCTCCGGACCTATTGCATCAGCTTCGAGGAGGAGGCGCAGGCCTACGCCGATTCGTTGTGGGCCTATCCAGCGCTCCAGGAATGGGTGGCTGCCGCTCGCAACGAGCCCTGGGTGGTCGAGGAATTCGAGTTTTGAGGTCGATTGGCGCGGCGCTTGCACGCACCGGCGCGAGACTTGGCTTCTCTCCCGCCGACCGAGAATGAGGGACGACATGGCAATGGCAGCGAGCGCCCCCGCCGGGGTCGAAATCCGCGGCACCATGCGCGCGGGCTATGACCGCATCCTGACGCTAGACGCGATCGCCTTCATCGCCCAGCTCGAGCGCAGCTTCGGGCCGGAGCGTAAGCGCCTGCTGGCGGGGCGGGCCGAGCGCCAGCTCCGGCTCGATGCCGGCGCCAAGCCCGACTTTCCGGCCGAGACGCGCGCCATCCGCGAGGCCGACTGGACCGTGGCGCCGCTGCCCAAGGACCTGCTCGACCGCCGCGTCGAGATCACCGGCCCCATCGACCGCAAGATGGTCATCAACGCGCTCAACTCAGGCGCCAACGTCTACATGGCCGATTTCGAGGACGCGAGCACGCCGAGCTGGGACAATCTCATCGACGGCCACATCAATCTGCGCGACGCCGCGCGCCGCGACATCGCCTATGACGACCCGCAGAGCGGCCGGCATTACACGCTCGCGCCCAAGACTGCCACCCTCTTGGTGCGGCCGCGCGGCTGGCACCTGCCCGAGGCGCACGTGCTGGTCGACGGCGACCCGATGTCGGGCTCGCTGTTCGATTTCGGGCTCTTCTTTTTCCACAACGCGAAGGAGCTGATCCGGCGCGGCACCGGCCCTTATTTCTACCTCGCCAAGCTCGAAAGCCGGCACGAGGCGAAATTGTGGAACGACGTGTTCGTGGCGAGCCAGAAGGCGCTCGGCATTGCCAACGGCACGATCAAGGCGACGGTGCTGATCGAGACCATCCTCGCCGCCTTCGAGATGGACGAGATCCTGCACGCGCTCAAGGATCATTCGGCCGGGCTCAATTGCGGGCGCTGGGACTACATCTACAGCTACATCAAGAAGTTCGCCGAAGACGCGGCCTGCGTCCTCCCGGACCGCGCGCAGGTGACGATGACGGCCCATTTCCTACGCTCCTACAGCCTCGCGCTGATCAAGATCTGCCACCGCCGCAACGTCCACGCGATGGGCGGCATGGCGGCGCAAATCCCGATCCGCGACGACCCCAAGGCCAACGAAGCGGCGATGGAGAAGGTGCGCGCCGACAAGCTGCGCGAGGCGGGCGACGGGCATGACGGCACCTGGGTCGCGCATCCCGGCCTCGTCGGCATCGCCAAGGAAATCTTCGATAAGGCCATGCCCGAGCCCAACCAGATCGCACGGAAGCGCCAGGACGTGAACGTGAGCGCCGCCGACCTGCTGGCGGTGCCGTGCGGAACCATCACCGAGGCAGGGCTGCGCCAGAACGTCAATGTCGGGATCGGCTATCTCGAGGCTTGGCTTCGCGGCACCGGCTGCGTGCCGCTCTATCACCTGATGGAGGACGCCGCGACCGCCGAGATCAGCCGCGCCCAGGTGTGGCAATGGATCCGCCACCGCGCCAAGCTCGCTGACGGGCGCACGGTGGACCTGCCGCTGTGCCGCGCCATCCTCGACGAGGAACTGGCGAAGCTGCGCCAGACCTTCGGCGAGGAAGCGTGGCGCAAGGGCCGCTTTGCCGACGCGGCGGCGCTGTTCTTCGCCCTCATCGAGGCGCCGCATTTCCCCGAATGGCTGACCGTGCCGGCCTACGACAAGCTCGTGGCCGAAGGCGGCTGACACTTTGCGAGAACAACATTTTAGCGCGGAGGACGCAGTGGTTGCGCAGAGGACACGGAGCGTGAACCGGTTCGCCGCGCCCTCTGCGCTAAAAAAAATGGCTTTTACGGCACCATTTCGGGATGGGTGGGCTCCACCCTAACCGCTGGCGTGGATGACGTCGCGGACGACGGGATAGACCTGGGTCTTCCAGCGCCGCCCGGCGAAGACGCCGTAATGTCCGGCGCCCGGCTGCACGTAGTGGTGCTTGCGGTAGGGCCTGAGGCGGGTGCACAAATCCTGAGCGGCGAGCGTCTGTCCCACGGCGCAGATGTCGTCGCGGTCGCCCTCGACGGTGAGGAGCGTGGTCCGGCGGACGGCGTCGGTGTTGACCGGGCGGCCGTGCCAGGTGAGCGCGCGGCGCGGCAGGTCGTGGTCCTGGAAGATGCGCTGCACGGTCTCGAGATAGAACTCGGCGTGCAGATCCATCACCGCGAAATACTCGCGATAGAATTCCTGCACCGTGTTGGCGCGCTCGAGCTCGCCCCGGACCAGGTGGTTGTAGAGATCGTGGAACGATTTCAGGTGCCGGTCCGGGTTCATGCCCATGAACGCCGTCAATTGCAGGAAGCCGGGATATACCCGGCGCAGCGCGCCGGGATAGCCCTGCGGCACCACGCCAACGAGGTTGTGCTCGAACCAGTCGAGCGAGCGGCTGACCGCGAACTCGTTGACCTTGGTAGGGTTGATGCGCGTGTCGATGGGACCGGCCATCAGCGTGAGGCTGTGCGGCTGCGCCGGGTTGCCGTCCTCGGCCATGAGCGCGACCGCGGCGAGCGCGGCGACGCAGGGCTGGCACACCGCGAGGAGATGCGCCCCCGGCCCCAGCACCTCGAGAAAGCGGATCACGTGATCGACGAACTCGTCGAAGCCGAAGCGGCCCTGGCGCAACGGCACGTCGCGCGCATTGTGCCAGTCGGTGATGTAGACGTCGTGGTCCGCCAGCATGGTGTGTGCCGTCTCGCGCAGCAATGTGGCGAAATGGCCCGACAGCGGCGCCAGCAGCAGCACCGGCGCCTGGGGCACGTCCATGTCCTTGCGGAAATGCAGGAGGGTGCCGAACGGCGTCTTGTGCACCGCCTCCTCGCGCACCGCCACCTTGCGGTTGCCGACCGTCACGGACTCGATCCCGAACGGCGGCCGCTTGTGGCTCAAGGCCGCGAACGCGGTGAGCTGGCAGTAGGCTGCGAAGCCGCGCGACCAGGGCAGGTCGAAGAGGCCGAACGGCGCCTCCTGCGACAGGAACCCCGCGGTCGCGTGAGCCAGAACGCGCCACGGCTCCATCGCGTCGGCCTGCGCCTGATAGGCCTGATAGATCATGAACCCCGACCGAATGTCGCGGCCTCCGCCGCCGCCCTCACGCCCCATGCAATTCGCACACCACGCCGGCGCGCCCTTGGCATGGGATTTGCGACCACGCGAAGGACGAAAGGCAAAGGCGCCTGCCCCATGGCCGAAGCGGTACTGACCATCAGCAGCAAGAATTATTCGTCGTGGTCGCTGCGCGGCTGGCTGCTGGCGAAGTTCTCGGGGCTGCCGTTCGAGGAGAAGCTGGTCCCGCCGGACGACCCCGAGGCGCGCGCGGAACTCCTGTTGCTGTCGCCCTCGATCCTGGTGCCCTGCCTCCTCCATGACGGGATCCGGGTGTGGGACACGCTGGCGATCGCCGAATATCTCCACGAGGTGCGGCCCGACGCGGGCCTGCTGCCGGCGGGCCGCGCCGAGCGGGCGCATTGCCGCGCCATCTGCGGCGAAATGCATTCGGGCTTCGCCGCGCTGCGCGGCGCGCTGCCGATGAACCTCAAGGCGCATTTCCCGCGCTTCAAGGTGTGGTCGCGCGCCGAGGCCGACATCGACCGCATCACCGCCATCTGGCGCGAATGCCTGGCGCGCTATGGCGGGCCCTATCTCTTCGGCGAGCGCACCATGGCGGACGCCATGTACGCGCCGGTGGTGACGCGCTTCCTGACCTATGACGTGACGCTCGATCCGGTCTCGACCGCCTATGGCACGCGCATCTGGGCGATGCCCGAAATGATGCAATGGTCGGCCGAGGCCGAGCTCGAGCCCGACGGGATCGAGGAGCTCGAAGTCGAATTCTGATGCCCAGCGAATGCCCAGCGCGCTCAAACCCTGGGCAGGCGCATGGGCGATCAAAGGGCGAGATCGGCCCGAGCTGCCGCGCTCCGCGCTGGCGCGATTTTCGCATGCGACCGGCGCAAAGGAGACCCGCCATGGCCAACGACGTCGCCCTCGACCCCTCCGTCAAGACCGTGTTCTCCCATGTCAGGGAAGGCGAGACCCCGTACCGCAGCGGCGGCTTGCGCGACTTCTTCCGCTATCGCGATCTCGGCATCGCCGCTGCCACCGGCGGACAGGTGATCGCCCAGCTCGTGCGCGCGCAGGACGCCCCCACCGCCGGCACCGGCTGGCACCGGCACGAGGCCAACTTCCACATCGTCATCATGCTGAAGGGCTGGGCGCGCTTCATGTATGAGGACAAGGACACCCTGGTGAAGGCCGGCGACTGCGTCCATCAGCGCCCGGGTATCGTCCATTTCCTGTTCGACTACTCGCCCGACATGGAATATCTCGAGATCGCCGGCCCGGCGGACTTCACCACCATCCCCATGCCGGCGCCCTGCGACGTGCCGCCGCCGACGCCCTGGAAGTGATCGACCCCGCCTGACCCCGAAGTGGCCGACCGCGCCGGCGTGCGATACATTCGGCGCGGGGTAACCGCTTGGGGACAACCAGCCATGGAAGACCACACGACGCTCACCCGTCGCGCCGCGATCGCGGCCGTCGCCGGATTGACCTTGGCGGCCAGTGCCGCCGAGGCGCAGGAAAGACATCCCAAGATCGGCGCGGCGATCCGCGCCCTCGAGGCCGCCAAGGCCGACCTGCAGAGAGCCAAGCACGATTTCGGCGGCCATCGCGAGGACGCCGTGCGCGCGTGCGACAATGCGCTCGAACAGTTGCGGATCGCGGAGCGCTACCAGGGCGGACGCTGAACCCGGCCTCTACTTGATGCGCACGTAGCGTAGCGGGAAGGCGTTGTCGGCGCGCTGGGCCAGGCTGACGTTGGCGCGCGCCGCCCATACCACGTCCTGACGGTGGAGCGGGATGTAGGCGTAATCGTCCTTCGCAAGGCCGAGCGCCTGGCGCAGGACGGCGAGGCGCGCCTTGGCGTCGGTCTCGAGCCGGATGCGACCGATCAGCGCGTCGAGCGCCGGATTGGAATAGCCGGCGACGTTCAGCTCGCCCAGATGGTCCGCCCGGTCGCGCGTTGCCACCAGATTGATCAGCACCGTCTCCGCGTCGTAGCTTGCGGGCGTCGAGCCCATGAGAAAGAAGCTCGTCTTCATGCCCGGCGGCGAGGGCGGCATGATCTTGGCGAAGAACCGCGCGCGATTCTGCGCCAGGAGGCGGACCCTGACGCCGATTTTGGCGAGCATCGCGACCACCTCCTGGCAGATCGCCTCGTCGTTGACGTAGCGGTCGTTGGGACAGTCCATGCCGGTCTCGAACCCGTCGGCATAGCCGGCCTCCGCGAGGAGACGCCGCGATCGCGCCGGATCGAACGGCTCGCGCACGTCGAGCGCGCGCGCATATCCTGCGACGCCCGGCGCCACCAACAGCCCCGCCGGCGTGGCGTGGCCGCGCATCACCTTGTCGATGATCGCCTGCTCGTCGATCGCGGCGGCGAAGGCCTCGCGCACGCGGCGGTCCTTGAAGGGATTGCGGCCCGTGACGCTGCTCTCGAGCAGCTGATCGCGCCATTGGTCGAAGCCCAGGAAGATGGTGGTGAGACCCGGCCCCTGCACGATCTTGAGGCCGGGCCGATGAGCGATCCGGTCGATGTCCGCGAGCCGCACATCGTAGATCATGTCGAGCGCGCCGCTCTCGAGGCCCGCGACCAGCGCCTCGGGATCGGCGATGGGCGTAAACACGGCGCGGTCGAGATTGTCCTCGCGCTTGTCCCACCAATGCGGGTTGGGGACCAGCACGGTGCGCTGGTTGGGAACGCGCTCCTCGACCATGAAAGGGCCGGTGCCGTCGGCATGGTCGCCGGCGTAGCCCGCCTCGCGCGTGGCGAGATCCGCGGGCGCATCGGCCTCATGCGCCTCGCACCAAGCGCGGTTCATGATCGGCCACTGGCTGAGCTGGTCGAGGAGCAGCGGATCGGGACCGTTGGTCACGATTTCGACGGTGCGGTCGTCGATCTTGCGCAGCTCCTTCACCGCGGCGAGCTCGCCCGCGATCTTCGACGAAGGCGCGCGCGCCCGCGCGAACGAGAACACCACATCGTCGGCCGTGAACGGCGCGCCGTCGTGGAACAGGACGCGCGGGCGGAGCGCAAAGCGCCAGCGGTCGGGCGCGATCTGGCGCCAGTTCGCCGCCAGCGCGGGCTCGAGCGCGAGGTCCCGGCCGCGCCGCACCAGCGGCTCGTAGATGTTGGCGTCGAAGCTGCGGAGAAAGACCTCCTGCCCGGCATAGGGATCGAGCGAGCGCACGTCGTAGCTGTTGGCCCAGCGCAACACCGCCGCCTGCGCCGTCCCCAATGCGATCGCCAGCGCCAGCGCCGAAGCTGCGAGCCAGCGCCTCATGCAATATCCTTCCCCGCCCACTCTCCCGACTGCGGCAAACTCGGGCCTCGGTGGACCGCTGTCAATGGCCGGTCCGCCTCTCGACTACGCTTCGCTCCGCTCAGTGTGAGGTAAAATTTTCGCCTCATCCTGAAGCGGAGCGCGCTACGCACGCGTTGTCGACGGACGCACGGCCAACTTCCCGCGAAATGCAACAGCGCCGCGGCCGCGGACGCGGCACCGGGTGGACAGCAGCCGGGCGCGGCGCGAGACTGAGGCAGCGATCGGGAGGAAATCCATGGCCACGATTTACGTGGCGCGGAGCGCGAAGCTCGGCAAATGGGCCTCGGACGTGGGGCTCAGCAAGCACGTCTTCAAAGTCGGCATCACCGACGAACCGGTGAAGCAACTCGTGGAAGCCGGCTGGGCGGGCGAGACCGACTGGCAGCTCGTTAAGCAACAGCCGGTCGAGGGGACGTCCGAGGACGAGGTGCTGGAACGGCTCGCGCGTAAGGAGAAAACGATCGAGCCGAAATATTATCCCCGCATCCGCAACACACCCGGCCTGTTCAAGGTCGATCCCGCGCATGTCGAGAATCACATCATCGTCAGCCGCGCGCTCGAGGGCGCCGGCACCGACGCCGCCTTGAAGCTCAAGCCCGCGGACTTCGCCGCCTATCTCATCCACAACGCCCTGAAGTGAGGCGGCGCTCACGCCGCCGGCGCGGGTCGGTCGTCGCGGATCATGTCGGCGGCCTTCTCGGCGATCATGATGGCGGGTGCGTTGGTGTTGCCCGACGTGATGGACGGCATCACCGATGCGTCGGCGACGCGCAAGGACGCAATGCCATGGACGCGCAGGCGCGGGTCGACCACGGCCCCCGCGTCGCTCCCCATCTTGCAGGTGCCAACCGGGTGAAAGATGGTCGTGCCGATGTCGCCGGCGGCGCGGATCAGCTCGCGGTCGCTGTCGTGCGCGGGGCCGGGCTTGAACTCCTCGGGCTCGAACCGCGCCAGCGCGTTGGCGGCGCAGATACGGCGCGTCAGGCGCATCGCCGCGGCGGCGACGCGCTGATCCTCTTGCGTTGCGAGATAATTGGGCCGGATCGCCGGATGCGCCAGCGGATCGGCGCTGGTGATCCGCACCGAGCCGCGGCTTTCGGGGCGGATGTTGCACACCGACGCGGTGAAGGCCGGGAACGGATGCGGCGGCTGGTCGAACGCATCGAGGCTCAGCGGCTGCACGTGATATTCGAGGTTCGGCGTCTCGCGCGCGGGATCGCTCTTGGCGAAGCAGCCCAACTGGCTCGGCGCCATGGTGAGCGGCCCGCGCCGGAACAGGAAATATTCGAGCCCCATGCCGATGCGGCCGATGAGGCTGTTGGCGCGCTCGTTGATGGTGCGCGTGTGCTTGACCTTGTAGGCCATGCGGATTTGCAGATGGTCCTGCAAATTCTCGCCGACGCCGGCGAGCGCGTGGACCGGCACGATCCCGTGCGCGGCGAGAAGTTCGGGCGGGCCGATGCCGGATAACTGCAAGAGCTGCGGCGAGCCGATCGAGCCGGTCGCCAGGATGACCTCGGCGCGCGCCGCGGCGAAAGCGGGCGCGCCGTCCTTGCGGAACTCGACGCCGACCGCACGCCGCCCGTCGAGGCGCACGCGCTCGGCCTGCGCGCCGGTGAGGACGCGAAGATTGGCGCGGCCCTGCGCCGGCCGCAGGAACGCCTTCGACGTGTTCCAGCGCACGCCGCGGCGCTGGTTGACCTGGAAATAGCCGCAGCCCTCGTTGTCGCCGCGGTTGAAATCGTCGATAGGCGGAATGCCGATCTCCGCTGCCGCGGCGCGGAAGGCGTCGAGGATTTCCCAAGTGAGGCGCATCTCCTCGACGCGCCACTCGCCGCCGGCGCCGTGCGCCTCGTCGGCCCCGCGCACCTGGTCCTCGGAGCGGCGGAAATACGGGAGCACGTCGTCCCAGGCCCAGCCGACATTGCCGAGCTGGCGCCACTGGTCATAGTCGCGCGCCTGGCCGCGCATGTAGATCATGCCGTTGATCGAGGAGCAGCCGCCGAGCACGCGCCCGCGCGGATAATTGAGCGCGCGGCCATTCAAGCCCGGCTCGGATTCGGTGCGGAAGCACCAGTCGGTGCGCGGATTGTTCTGGGTGTAGAGATAGCCGATCGGGATATGGATCCAGATGTAATTGTCGCGCCCGCCCGCCTCGAGCAGCAGCACGCTCACGGCGGGATCGGCGGAGAGACGGTTGGCGAGGACGCAGCCGGCGCTGCCGGCGCCGACGATGACATAGTCGTAGCTGCCAAAGCTTTGCCGCGGGTCGGGCATGGTCTCGCGCCGCCGCTGGCTAGTCGCGGTCGCGGCCGGCGATTTCGGCCTGCCACGGCGCGACGCGGCGCTCGATCGCGCCGATCAGTGCGGTGAGCAAGGTCGCCAGCACCATCAGCACCACCACCGGGACGAACATGCGCGCCGTGTCGAAATTATTGGCCGAGTTGATGATGATCGCGCCCAGGCCCGAGATCGCGGTGAAGAACTCGGCGATGATCATCGCCACCACGGCGCGGCCGACCGCGAGCCTGATGCCGGCCATGATGTAAGGCAAGGTCGCCGGCAGCACGATGCGGCGCAGGATGGTGCGGTCCGAGGCGACGAACGACTTGCCGACATCTATGAGGCTCTTGGGCACCGCGCCGACGCCGACCCACGTGTTGATGCAGATCGGGAACACCGACATCAGCATCACCACCGCCGCCTTGACCGCGAAGCCCAACCCCAGCCACAGCATCAAGAGCGGCACCAGTGCGACGAGCGGCATGGCATAGCCCGCGGTGACATAGATCCCGATCGCCGCCTCGACCGCGCGGAAGCGGCCGATGACGAGGCCCAGCGGCACGCCGACCGCGATCGCGAGCGCGAATCCCGCGGCGAAAGGCTGCAGGCTCTGGAGCAGCGCGCGGCCGAGCAGGCCCGAGGTGGTGAGTTCCCAGAATGCCACCGCGATCGCGCTGGGATAGGATCCAAACACCGGATTGATGTCGCGGCCGAAGAATTCCCACGCCGCGAGCATGACGACGAGCGAAATCGTGGTGACGGCCCAGTGCGGCATGCCGGCGCGGCGCGCCAGCGCCAGATCGTCGAGACGGTCCGACGCCTGCGGCAGATGGGTGCGGCGCTCCGCGCTGTCCGTCATCGCGGCCCCTCAATGCACCAGCTCGGGGAGGTCGTGCACCGCGCGCCACACGCGGTAGCGCGTCGCGGCGAAGGCAGAACTGCCGCGGATCGCCGCCGGGTCGACGCGCGGGCGCTGGAGCGGCACGTCCATGATGTCCCGCACCCTGCCCTCGCGCATCACCACCACACGGTCGGCGAGCAGCACCGCTTCGTCGAGATCGTGGGTCACGAATAAGATGGTCTTGCCGGTCCGCGCGTGCAGGTCGAGCAGCTCGGCCTGCAGCCCCTCGCGGGTCTGCGCGTCGAGCGCGCCGAACGGCTCGTCCATGAGCAGCACCTTGGGATCGATCGCCAGCGCGCGGGCGATGCCGACGCGCTGCTGCATGCCGCCGGAGAGCTGATAAGGCCGGCGGTTTCCCGCATCCTTGAGGCCGACCAGCGCCAAGGCCCGCGTCGCCGCCTCGTCGAGCGCCGCGCCGCGCACGCCCTTCATCTCCAGGCCGAACATCACGTTCTCGAGCGCGGTGAGCCAGGGCAGCAGCTCGGCCTGCTGGAACACCATGCCGCGGTCATAGCCGCAGCCGGTGACCTCGCGCCCGTCCACCAGGACGCGGCCCGCGGTCGCGCTCTCGAGCCCCATCGCGATGCGCAGGAGCGTGGTCTTGCCGCAGCCGGAAGGGCCAATCAGGGCCACGACCTCGCCATTGGCGACGGTGAAGCTCACCTGCTCCAGCGCGCGCACCAACTGAGCCTCGCGACCGTCGCGCACGGCGAAGCGCTTGGTTATGTCGATGAGGCTGACTTCTCCCATGGGCCGGAACTATACACCGTAAGCGCTGTTGTGCGGCCCTCGTGGCAGGCGTGAGGCATTCGGGATAGGACGAGCTTAAGAGCGCACTTAAGGACGTCCTGAAGATGAAGGGCGAGATTCTTACGGGTCCGGAGCGGCGCCGGCGGTGGGGCTTGGAG
>DATNID010000008.1:0-2396 GCA_035604615.1 Allostellaceae bacterium
CGATCGTCAAGACGCTCGCGGAGGCCGCCGAGGCCGGCAAATCGGTCACCGCGGTCGTCGAACTCAAGGCGCGCTTCGACGAGGAGGCCAACATCCGCTGGGCGCGCGATCTCGAACGCGCCGGCGTGCAGGTGGTGTACGGGTTCCTCGAGCTCAAGACCCATGCCAAGCTCTCGCTGGTGGTCCGCCGCGAGGGGGCCGCGCTCGCCGCCTATGTGCATGTCGGCACCGGCAATTATCACCCGGTGACCGCGCGCATCTATACCGACCTGTCGTTCTTCACCGCCGATCCCGCCATCGCCCGCGATGTCACCCGCGCGTTCAACTATGTCACCGGCTACGCGGAGCCCGCCGGGCTCGAGCGCATGGCGGTTTCGCCGCTGACGTTGCGCAAGCGCATCCACGCGCACATCGAAGAGGAGATCGCCCACGCCAAGGCCGGTCGTCCGGCCGCCATCTGGATGAAGATGAATGCGCTGGTCGACGCCGATATCATTGACGCGCTCTATCGCGCTTCGAGCGCGGGGGTGGCGATCGAACTGGTGGTGCGCGGCATCTGCTGCCTGCGGCCGGGGGTTCCCGGCCTGTCCGAGAATATCCGCGTCAAGTCCATCGTCGGCCGCTTCCTCGAACACGGCCGCATCTATTGCTTCGGCGCCGGCCACAGTCTGCCGCATCCGAAGGCTGCGGTTTATATCTCGTCCGCCGACATCATGCCGCGCAATCTCGACCGTCGCGTCGAAGTGCTCTGCCCGATCCTCAATCCCACCGTGCACGAGCAGGTGCTCGATCAGATCATGGTCGCGAATTTCAAGGACAACCAGCAGAGCTGGGAGCTCGTCGCCGACGGCTCCTCGTCGCGCATCAAGCCGGGGCCGGGCGAGGAGCCCTTCAACGCCCAATCCTACTTCATGACCAATCCAAGCCTGTCGGGGCGCGGAAAGTCGCCGAAAGAGTCCATTCCCCGCTTGCGGCATCGCTCGGAGCGGGCGTGAGCGAAGCCGCAAACGCGTCACCGATCGCCCTGCGCTGATTGCAGAAGATGAGCCGCGCCAAGATCGACGCCCAGGGACGCCTCGACGATGGTCCGCCACTGGCGGTGATCGACATCGGCTCGAATTCCGTGCGGCTTGTCGTCTACGAGGGGCTGACCCGCAGCCCGACGCCGCTGTTCAACGAGAAGGCGTTATGCGGGCTCGGCCGCGAGGTGCAGTCCACCGGACTGCTCGCCGCCGACGCGGTCGAGCAGGCCTTGGCCGCGCTCAAGCGCTACCGCGCGCTCTGTACGACCATCGGGGTGAAGAAAGTTTTGGCCATCGCCACCGCGGCCTGCCGTGACGCCAAGAACGGCCGCGCCTTCATCAAGCTCGCCGAGCGAATCATCGGAACCGAGATCGACGTGCTGTCCGGCGGCCGCGAGGCGCAGTTGACCGCGCTCGGCGTCATTTCCGGCGTGCATCAGGCGGACGGCGTGGTCGGCGACCTCGGCGGCGGCTCGCTCGAACTGGTCAATGTCCACGGCACGCGCGCCGGGCGCGGCTTGACCCGGCCGCTCGGCGGTCTGGCCCTGGCCGACATTTCGGCAAAATCGCTCAAGAAGGCGGAAAAGTTCGTCAAGAAAACCCTCGGCTCGTTGCCGCTGCTCAGCGACTGCGAGGGCCGCAACTTCTACGCCGTCGGCGGCACCTGGCGGGCGCTGGCGCGGCTGCACATGTGGCAGACCGGATATCCGCTGCACGTGATGCACGGCTACGCCATTGCCGCCGATGACGCGCTCGAATTCGCCCGCCTGGTGCATCGGGTCGATGCCGAGACGCTCTCTAACATCGAAGTAGTGGCGAGTGCCCGGCGGCCGTTGCTGTCCTATGCGGCCCTGGTGCTGGAATACATCGTGCGCATCGGCAAGCCGCGCCAGGTAATATTCTCCGCACTCGGCGTGCGCGAGGGCTTGCTCTATTCGCTGCTCAAGCAGAAGGACAAGGAGAAGGATGCGCTGATCGAAGCGGCACGCGGGCTCAACAAATTGCGTTCGCGCTCGCCGCGCCACGGCGAAGAGCTGATCGCATGGACCGACCGTTTCATGGCCTCCTCCGGCCTCAGTGAAACGGCCGAGGAACGCCGGCTTCGTCACGCCGCCTGCCTGTTGGCCGATATCGGCTGGCGGGCGCATCCCGATTACCGCGGCGAGCAATCGCTCAATATTATTGCCCATGGCGGCTTCACCGCCATCGACCATCCGGGCCGCGCCTATCTGGCGCTCGCGGTATTTTACCGCCACGTCGGACTGGTGATGGACGACGAACTGTCGCCGCGGCTGCGCGAGCTTGCCTCGACGCGCATGATCGACCGTGCCCGCGTGCTCGGTGCGGCGCTGCGGCTCGCCTACGTTGTTTCCG
>DATNID010000009.1:0-23207 GCA_035604615.1 Allostellaceae bacterium
GATCCCGCCTATGGCGCGCTCCTCGCCTGGACGCCGGCAGCGGCGTGGGCGGTGGGCGGCGCCGCGCTTCTCGTCCTCGCGCGCCGCTAGAGGCTCATGCCGAGGAAGCGCGCGGCGTTGGCGCCGACGATCGCGTCCTGCGCCGCGCCGGGCAGGCGGCGCGCGCCGCGCACGAAGGCCACGGGATCGGACTCGCCGAACGGATAGTCGCTACCCAGCATGATCTGCCCCGCCGGCACCTTGTGCGCCAGGAACTCGAGCATGTCGCGGTTGAAGACAATGCTGTCGAAGAAGAAGCGCGGCAGGTAGCTGCTGAAATCGCCCTGCAACTGCCGCGAATAGCCGCTGCGGTGGAAGAAATCGAGCCGGCCCGCATAGTAGGGCAGGAACCCGCCGCCATGAGCGATCGCGATCTTGAGGCGCGGGAACCGGTCCATCACCCCGTCATAGACGAGGGACGACACCGCCAACGCCTCCTCGACCTGCTGCCCGATCGAGGTGAGGCGGCCGTGGCGCTTCATGCGCGGATCGGTGTTGCCGGCGGGATGCATGAAGATCGCCGCATCGAGCCCCTGCGCCTTTTCCCAGAACGGATCATGGCGCGGATCGCCCAGCTCGGCGCCGTTGACGTGCGACGAAATGACGACGCCCTTCAAGCCAAGTTGCCGCACCGCGCGCTCGAGCTCCGCCACCGCCAATGCCACGTTCTGCAGCGGCACCGAGCCGACGCCGATCAGCCGGTCCGGGCGTTTCGCAACCAGCTCGGCGACGCGGTCGTTGCTGGTGCGCTCGAGCGACAGCGCCTCCTCGTCGGGAAGCGCGTAGGAGCATTGATGCAGGATGCTCGGGCTGACCACCTGGATATCGACGCCCATCGCGTCCATCGCGGCGAGGCGCTGGCCGGTGTCGGTCATGCGGCCCATCATCATGTCGGGGATCGGCTCGGCGCGTCCGTCGGGCCCCTTGCGCGCGAAGCATTGCGCATAGAGCGACTGCTCGTATGTCGCGGCGAGGATTTCCGGCATCACGATGTGGGCGTGGAAGTCGATCACCACCGGGCGGCGTGCCCTGGCTTTGCGCGCGGCCTTCTTGGGCGCGGCCTTCTTCGCAGCCGCCTTCTTGGGTGCAAGGCGGGCGGACGATCGCCGGCTCTTGGATCGCGCGGTCCGCATGGATTCCTCCCCCTGATCGATTGCGCTTTTGTACCAGCCGGCGCAAGCTGGCGCCAAGAGCAAGAGGGAGGATTCGATGATCGGTCGGGCGTGCTTGGGACTGGCGATGATGGCGGCTGCTGCCGGCAGCGCAATCGCGGACGAGACCAAGCTCGCTTTCGCGACGGTCACACCGCCCGGCTCGGTCGTCAACACGCAGATCATCCTGCCCTGGGCCAAGCGCATCAACGACGAAGGCAAGGGCGTGGTCGCGATCGACGTGCGCGAGGGGCCGACGCTCGCCAATTTCGGCAACGTCTACGAGCGCGTCCTGTCCGACGTGGTGCAGATCGGCTGGGGCATCCAGGCGGCGATCGGCGGCAAGTTCCCGCTATCCAACGTCAACGCGCTGCCGCTGGTGTTCGAGCGCTCGGTCGACGGGTCGATCGCGTTCTGGCGTGTCTACAAGGCCGGGCTCCTGAATTCGGAATACGACCAGGTGGTGCCGCTGATGCTGGTGGCTCTGCCGACCTCGGGCCTGCATTTCGCGCGGCCGCTGAAATCGCTCGAGTCGCTCGACGGCGCCAAGCTGATCGTCCCGGGCAAGATCCAAGGCGAGGCGATCACCAATCTCGGCGGCACGCCCAATTCGCTGCCACTGACCGACATGTACGAGGCGCTGCAGCGCCATACCGTCGACGGCACCATGATCGCCTGGGTCGCGTTCAATCCGTGGAAGCTGGCCGAGGTCACGTTCTACCATGTCGACACGTCGCTCGGCGGCGCGGCCGGCATGGTGTTCATGTCGAAGGCGAAGTACGACGCATTGCCGCCGGCCGCGCGCAAGATCATCGACGCCAATTCCGGCGAGGACTGGAGTCGCCGCTTCGGCACCGCCTTGGACGCCGAAGGCGACGCGCAGCGCGCCGCCGTCAAGGCGTCCGACAAGCAGACCGTGGTGGAGCTGACGCCGGCGCAGCGCGCAAGCTGGGAGAAGAAGGTCACGCCTTCGATCGCGCAATGGACCAAGGACGTACCCGGCGCGGAGCCGGTGCTCGCCCGCTACCGCGCCGAAGCCGCAAAGCACGGCAGCTAAGCGGCCCGCGGCAGCGCGCCGATCACGCCTTTCCCTGCCTGTGGAGCGAATCCGGGCGGGCGTGGTCGAACTGAAGGTAGTGCTGGCGCAAGAGGTCCTTGCCGTAATCGTTGCCGTTGGGCGTGCGCACCAGCGTGTGGGTGTGGTGGCGCGTCGGGTAATCGTTGTCGAGCGCGATCCCCGGCTGATGGTCGAACTCGATCAACACGACCGGGTTGTGGACGCGGTAATAGAACGGGCGGACCGCGTCGCACGCGCCGATCCAGGCGAAGTGCGTCGCCTCGAGATGCCGCTTGACCTCGTCGAGCTTCACTTCGGCGTGGCCCTCACGCGCGCGGCCGACATAGAGGCCGATCAAGCCCCACAGACGCTCGCGCTGCTCCTGGCTCAGCGCGCCGTAAGGAATGCCTTGATAGGGCAGCACCAGATTGTCGTTGAAGGCGGTGGCGTAGACGTCGAACGGCAATTCCATGCCGATCCGCGCGCGCCCCTGCTGCTCGGGCGCCAACGCGCTCATCAGCGCGTGGCCTTGCGCCTCCTCCGCCTGGAAGACGCGGGTGCCGGCATATTTGCCGAACCGCGCATGGACCGGCTCAGAGCCCAGGAAGTTGGGCGTCAGCACCATCTGGTCGCCGAGCACGAAACAGTTGACGATCAGATGATGGCCGTCGATCTGCCAGCCCCACGGCGCCACGGGCGACGGCGTGCCGAGGATGCTGAGCCAATAGAACCACTCGCCGAACTCGCCGGCGCGCCCGGTGATCTCGCCGATATGCTCGTTGAGGCGCATCACGTCGCGCGCGAGATTGTAGCCCGCGGCGCTCATGCTCGCGCGCAACAGCGCCATCGCGGCCTCGCGCTGCGCCCCGTCGCACTCCTCGAGCAGCGCGCCGTGGCGGATGAGGAAGGTGTGCATGTTGTGCCAGGCCCGCCACGGGCCGGTCTCGAGATCGAAGCACGCGACCGCGCGCTGCCCCGGCGCAAGCGATGCCAGGAACGCGTTGGCGGCATCGACCACGCCCTGGAGCGAGTGGCCGGTCTTGGCGATGGAGAAGAGGCCCGGCACGGGCTCGCCTGCGGTGGTGATGCCGCGGAAGGGCGCGGCCAGCTCGGCCTTGCCGCGCTCCAGCATGCGCTGCAGGAACTCGGGCAGCGGCGAGGGCTTCAGGGCGTTGCCGGGCCGGCGCTGGCGCGGCTTCAAATCCTCGATGTCGAAGCTCATGCGGGCACTTCATAGCGGCGCCGTGGTATGAATCAAGCCATGACCGAGTCCGACCTCCTCGCCGCCGCGCGCGGCCTGGTACCGTACTTGCGCGAGCGCGCGGCCGCGTGCGAATCCCAGCGCCGCGTCTCCGACGAAACCATCGGGATGCTGCGTCGCGCGCGCCTCTTCGATGTGGTGAAGCCCAAACGCTATGGCGGCTTCGAGCTGGGCTGGGACGTGTTCAGCGAGATCGTGACCGTGCTCAGCGCGGGCTGCGGCTCGACCGGCTGGGTCTATTCGGTGGTCGGCGGCCACGCGCCGGTGGCGGCGCGGTTCGGGACGACGCTGATGGACGAGATCTGGGGCGCGGACGGGGACGCCCTGGTCTCGTCGTCGCGGCGCAGCGAGGGCGAGCTCGCGCCGGTCGCGGGCGGCTTTCGCGGCAGCGGCGTCGGCGCCTATAGCAGCGGCGTGCTGCACGCGCGCTGGGTCATCGTCGAGGGCGTGCCGGTGGCGGGCGAAAGCCGTCCCCTCACCATCGTGCTGCCGATCGCCGACGTCGAAATCCTCGACACCTGGCATGTGATGGGCCTGGCCGGCACCGGCTCCCACGATGTCCGCTTCCGCGACGCCTTCATCCCCGAGCACCGCACCTGGTTCCCGGGCAAGCGGCCCCACGGGGACGCGCTCGAGGGGCCGCTGTTCCGCACGCCGTTCCTGGGCGGCCCGTTCGCGCTCCCCTCGGTGATCCTGGGGATCGCCATCGGCGGGCTCGAGGAATTCGCCGCCGTCACGAAGACGCGCGTGTCGCGTCTCGGCGGCGCCATGGCCGAGCTTCCGAGCATGCAGATGCGCATCGGCGAATCCGCGCTCCAGATCGACGCGGCGCGGGCTCTGCTCCGCTCCAAGCTCAAGGAGATGATGGCGCGGCTCTCGGGCGCCGCGTCCGATCCGGGCGGCGTGCTGCCGGCGGGCGGCGTGTCGCAAGCCTACGATCATGCCGCCTCGTGCTTCGTCGCGCACAGCGCCTACGAAGCGCTCGACCGGCTAATGGTCGCCGCGGGCGCCGGGCAGCTCGCATTGTCGGCGCCGTTCCAGCGCTGCTTTCGCGACGCGCTCGCCGGGATTCAGCAGCCCAGCAACAACTGGGACAATGGCCGCACCCTGGGCGGGCGCGCCATCATCGAGCGTCTGGTATAAGGCGCACGACACGGGAGGGGACCACCATGGCGAGCCGCATCGACGTCCATCATCACTTCTATCCGCCGGATTATCTCGGCGCCATGGGCGAGACGGCGCGCATGCCGGCGGTGCGCGACTGGACGCTCGATCGCACCATCGAGGAGATGGACAAGAACGGCGTCGGCACCGCGCTCCTGTCGCTGTCGCCGCCCGGCATCCATCGCGGCGCGCCGGCCGAGACGCGGCGCCTCGCGCGCGCCGTCAACGAGCACGCGGCCAAGCTGCGCGCCGCCCAGCCCGCGCGCTTCGGCCATTTCGGCTCGGTGCCGATGCCGGACGTCGACGGCACGCTGACCGAGATCGCCTACGCGCTCGATCAGCTCAAGGCCGACGGCATCCAGCTCATGACGTCCTATGGCGAGCGCTGGCCGGGCCATCCCGATTTCGATCCGGTGTTCGCCGAGCTGAACCGGCGCAAGGCGGTGGTGTTCATCCATCCGCTGGCGCCCGATTGCTGCCCCAACCCAATCGCGTGGGTGCCGCCGGTGCTGGCGGAGTTTCCGCACGACACCTCGCGCTGCGTCTTCAGCCTGCTGTTCAGTGGCACGCTCGCGCGCTGCCCGGACATCCGCTTCATCTTCTGCCACGCCGGCGGCACCGTGCCGATGCTCGCGGGGCGCGCCACCACCACCGGGCTCGACCGCGCCTTTGCCGAGCGCCTGCCCAACGGCATCGACCACGAGTTGACCCGGCTCCACTACGACGTGGCGCTGGCGGCCAACAAGCCGGCGCTGGCGGCGCTCTTCACATTCGTGCCGGTGTCGCAGGTGCTGCTCGGCAGCGACTATCCCTTCGGCACGTCCGGCGACGGCATTCGCGGGCTCGCCGAGTACGGGCTCAGCACGGCCGATCTCGATGCCATCCTCCGCGGCAATGCCGCACGGCTCGTCCCCCGCCTCAAGGCGTGATCACGCCGGCGCGGACGATTTGTTGTCCATCGCCCACGCGCCGGGCCCGACCGCCAGCAGGTAAAGGAACCCCGCCGCCATCACCACGTTCGAGAAGAAATGGTCGCGCATCGGCATGGAAGCGAAGTTGGTGTGAAACACGAAAGCGGTGAAGAGGCAGTAGAAGACGAAGAAGCCCGCGGCCCACCGCGTCTTCAGCCCGAGCACGAGCAGGAGGCCGAGCCCGTTCTCGATCACTACCGCGAGCCAGAACACGAAGGTCGGAAACGGCAGCTTGGTGCCGACATAGCCAATGATGCCGTTGATCGCGATCAGCTTGGTGAGGCCGAAATAGAGGAAGCTCCCGCCCATGACGATGCGGGCGACCGCCATCATCTTCTGCACGAAGGGTCCGGGAGCGTGGGCTTCCGTCAGCGACATGATGTTTCCTCCTGGATTGTAGTTTCGTGATTACAGGCGAGGCTTCTCGCCCTTGAACACCTCGTCGGGCAACATCGGACCCCACATGGTGATGGGCGTGGTGCGGGCGTCCAGCTCCATCGGCTGCCACTGGTTGTCGTCGAGGATGAAATCCTCGTCGCAGGTGAATTCGAGATATGAGCCCGCCGGGTTGTCGAAGAAGCCGAACATGTGCGAGCCGAAGAAGTGCCGCCCCATGCCCCACACCGGCCGCCAGCCGCGCCGCTCAAGGAACGACATGCCGGTGCCGAGCTCGTCGACGTCGGCGAGCCGCAGATTGAGGTGGTTGAGGCCGGGCTTGTCGCGCTTGATGGCGAAGAGATTGTGGTGGTCGATGCTGCCGGTGCCGCGCAGGAAGAGGCCGAACTCGGTGATCCGGTCGGACAGGCGGAAACCCAGCCGCTCGTAGAACCGCGCGGTCGCCTCGATGTCGGAGCTGAACAGCCCGACATGGCCCAGATGCGACGGCGTCGGCCGCTCGTAGCCGCGGATGCGGCCGTTGACGCGCGAGACAGCGGGCGTCACCGGCGGCGCGGCCACGTGGCGCGCGCGCGTCACCTGGAAGGCGAGCGGGAAGTTGTCCGGCCCGATGACGCAGATGCGGCCGTCGGCGTCCTCGCGCACGTCGCGGTCGCGCGCCAGCTCGCCGGCGATGAGCCCGAGCGCGTCGCGGTCGGAGACGCCCCACACGATCTCGCGCAAGCTCTCGCCCGGCGCAACCGGCGGCGGCAGGCCCGGATCGCGCCGCTCGCGCAGATCGATAATGGTGTCTTCGCCGGCGATGGCGAAACGCGCGCCGGTTCGCCCGCCCTCGCGCCGCTCGAGCCCGACATCGGCGAAGAAGGTGGCGCAGGTCGCGACGTCGTCGACGCCGAACAGCACCGCCTCCAGGCCGACGATCGCGCCGCGCGGGCGCGGCGAGGATGACGCGGGCGGAGGCGCGGCGGGCGCGGGCTCGACCCGGACGGAACCGGAGACGATCTCGCCCGGCACGTCGACCACGCGACGCAGCACCAGGATCGCCGTGCCGGCGCAGAGCGGCGGCACGACCGCCGCGAGGAAGACCGCGCGCAGGTCCCAGCCTCGCGCCATGAAGATGCCGCCGACGATGGGCCCAAAGATGGTGCCGAAGCGGGCGACGCCGAAGGCCCAGCCCAGCCCGGTGCTGCGCATGAGCGTGGGATAGAGGCTCGCCGTCATCGGGTTGGCGGTGGTTTGCGCGCCGATGCAGCTGAAGCCCGCGAGCAGCAGAGCGCCCATGATGAGCGGTGTCGATCCGCCAAGGAATCCGACCGCCCCCAGGAACACCGCGCCCGCGGCATAGGCGCCGATAAGCACGCGGTAGGTTCCTATCTTGTCCGCAAGCTGGCCCAGCGCGATGCCGCCGACGACCCCGCCCAGGTTGAACAGCACGGTCGAGATGAGCGCCTGGGTCAGGGGCAAGCCCGCCTGCTGCAGCACCGGCGGCATCCAGTTGTAAAGGAAGAACAGCAGGAACAGGTTCATGAAATAGACGAACCATATGAGCAGCGTCATGCCGGCGCGGCCCTCGGTGAAGAGGTGCTTCACCGGGAGGCCCTTGAACTTGGCCTCGGGCAAAAAGAAAGTGTCGCGCTCGGTGACGGCGAGGTCGCGCGCGATGCGGCGAAGCTGCGCAGCCACCCGCGCCGGCGCCGCGTCGCGCCCCACCAGGAAGCGGATCGATCCGGGGAGATAGACCGCCAGGAACGCGGCCAGGACCAAGGGCGCGGCGGCGCCGAAATAGAACACCGATTGCCAGCCGAGGCGCGGCGCCGCCGCCGAAGTGAGCGCGCCCGCTATCATCGCACCGGCGGGGAAGCCGCTGGTCACGATGGTCACCAGCAGGGCGCGGCGCGCCCTGGGCGCGTACTCGGTCGAGAGCGCGATGACGCTGGGGAGCGCCGAGCCGATGCCGAGCCCGCACAAGAACCGCACCAGAATCAGGCCGTCGTAGGTACGGGCGAAGGCGTTGGCGAAGGTGAAGAGCGCGAACATCACCACCGAGACGATGATGATGCCGCGCCGCCCGACCCGGTCGGCGATCACCGGAAGGGTCAGCGCACCGATCATTCCGCCGACATTGCCGGCCGCGAAAATGGGCCCGAAGCTGCGGATGTCGATCCCGAGATCGCCCGCCATCGACGGCGCGACGAAGGCGATCGATTGCGAATCGAAGCCGTCGATCGCGCCCGTCAGGACGCATAGCGCGAAGGTCGCGATCTGGAACCGGCTCAGCGGACGGCTGTCGATGACGTCGTTGACGTTGATCGTCCGCCCCGACCGCGCCATGCCCCCTCCCCCGCCCCCGCGGACCTTTTGCGCTTGAGAATGCGGCTTCCGGCGCCGCCTGGCAAGGAGGCGGCGCGTCCGTCACGCTGCCTTGAGCAACGCCTCGACCGCGGGCCAGGGATCGGGCTCGAGAGTGCGGAAGGGCGCCCAATCGGCATCGGTCATGCGCCCGAACAGGGTCTTCACCGTCGATGGCCGTTGTCGCATCCGCTCCCACCACGCGGCAACGCCGGGCCGCTGGTCCCACAGCTTCGCAAGCCGCAGCAGCTCGAGACGCGCGATGTAGGGAATGACGCCCGCCTCGGCGAGCGAGTACTCGTCGCCGGCGAGATAGCAGCCAAGTTTCATCGTCGACTCGATCCAGTCGAGCAGCTTCTCGTGATGCTTCAGCGCCTCGAGGACATAGACGGATTGAAGCCCGTGCGCGGTCACGTCGCGCTTGTACTCGGCGCGCCTCGGCACCGGCGACTTGGCCAGCTCGGCCTCGCGCGCCTCAGGATTCATGCGCAGGAGCCGCGCCCGGAACGCGGTCGCGAAGCTCAGGATCATGCAGGAATTGTGCAGGTACTCGTCGACGAACTTATTGAAGAGCCGTGCCTTGGCACGCGCATGCGGGTCGCCCGGCATGAGTGGCGGGTCCGGGAAGGCCTCGTCGAGGTAATAGAGGATGACCGACGATTCGACTACCGGCTTGCCGTCGTCGACCAGCGTCGGCACCACGGCGTTGGGATTGAGCTTCATGTAGGCGGGCTCGAACTGGTCGCCGGCGAGCGTCATGAGATGCTCCTGGCAGGCGAGGCCCTTCTCGTCGAGCACGATCCGCACCTTCTGGGCGCAGACCGAATTGATGCTGTGGTAGAGCTCGAGCATGGTCTCCCTCCCTCGAGGGCACATATTACAGCGCGGCCGGGCGCGCGTCTTGCGTCGCGCGTTCGGGCGTGGATACTCCGACACTGGCCCATCGACGGAGGCGACCCATGAAGTTCTATTTCGCGCCCGGCGCGTGTTCGCTGGCGCCGCATATCGCGCTTCGGGAAGCCGATCTCGCGTTCGATCTCGAGCAGGTCGATCTGCGCGCGAAGCAAACCAAGTCGGGCGCCGATTACCGCGCCATCAATCCCAAGGGATCGGTGCCGGCGCTCGCCATCGACGACGGGCCGGTGCTGACCGAGGCCGCGGTCATCCTGCAATGGATCGCCGACCGCAAGCCCCCCGCCAAGCTCGCGCCCGCCGCGGGGACGATGGAGCGCTATCGCCTGCAGGAATGGCTCAACTGGGTCGCGACCGAGATGCACAAGGGCATCTCGCCCTTCTTCAATCCCAAGGCCAGCGACGAGTGGAAGCAGCTGCTGCGCGACCGTCTCGCTATGCAGTTCGACTTCCTGGTGAAGCGGATGGGCGGCAAGCCCTATCTCATGGGCGACGGCTACACGGTGGCGGACAGCTATCTCTTCGCCATCCTGCGCTGGACCAAGCTGCACGCGATCGAGCTGGGGAAGGGTCCCGAACTCCCCGCCTACATGGAGCGGGTCGGCGCGCGGGCCGCATCGCAGGTCGCCATGAAGGCCGAGGGGCTGATCAAGTAGAGGGCACGTACATGCTGAGCAGCGACAACACCCCCAAGAAGCCCGTCCCGGGCGCGAAAACGGCGGACCAGCCGGTTCGCGTCAAGGACGTCGAGCGCGATACCGGCGCGATCCTGCGCCGCGCCGCGAGCGGGCCGGTCCGCATCACCGCGAAGGTCGGCCCCCGCGCGCTTCACATCGCGACGATCCGGCGCGGCGAAAAGAGCGATCCGGCGGGGCCGGCCTCGCTGCCGGTGGCGATCGTTGCGCTGAAGCGCCGCGCCGGGCGCATCCTGCATCTCGCGAGCGCGCTCCAGGTCGTCCTGCGCGTCAAGGCGTCGCCGACCAGCGCGGGCGTCTTCTTCATCGAGCCCGGCGGCGATTGCCTCGAATTCGCGACCCAGCGCCTGGGCGGCACGAGCCGCGATGCGGCCCTGCTCAAGACCGCGCTGCGCCGCACGCCGATCGCGCGCGCGGCGAGCGAGGCGGCGGCGCGGCAAGCCGATGCGCGCCGGCAGAACGAGGTCAAGTCGCTGCACGGCCGGATCGCGGCCCTGGAACGCGACTTGAAGAAACGGCCCGCCGTCGCCAAGGCAAAGCGCCGCGCGATCGCCGCGCGACCGCAGCCCGCGCCGGAATTGGCGCCCGCCGACAAGGTCGAGAGCGGGCCGGTCGCGACCTAGGTTTCATCCGCTTCCGCTTCGGGCGCGGCAGCAGGCGCCGGCCTGGCGTTCTTGCCGCGCGTCCACTCGCGCAGCCGCTCCGCGGTGACGAAGAGCAGCGGGATGACGAAGATCCCGAACACGGACGCGAAAATCATGCCGCCGAACACGGGCGTCCCCACCGCGCGCCGCGTGATCGCGCCGGCGCCCGCCGCGACGACCAGCGGCAGGAGGCCGAGGATGAAGGCGAAGCTGGTCATCATCACCGGCCGGAAGCGCAGGCCCGCCGCCTCGATCGCGGACGCCTCGATGTCCCTGCCCGCCTCGCGCTGCTCGACCGCGAAGGCGACGATCAGGATGCCGTTCTTGGCCGCGAGCGCGATCAGAACGACGAGCCCGATCTGGGCGTAGACATCGAAGCTCAATCCAGCGAGCGAGATGGAAACGATCGAGCCGAGCACGCCGACGCTGACCGACAGCAGCACCGGGATGGGGATGTTCCAGCTCTCGTAGAGCGCCACGAGAAAGAGATACGCGAACAGCACCGCCAGCCCGAACACGATCGCGGTCTGGCCGCTCGCCGCCTTTTCCTGGAGCGCGGTGCCGGTCCACTCGAAGCTGTAGCCGGCGGGCAAGGTCGCGGCCGAGACGCGCTCCATCGCCGCCAGCGCCTGGCCCGAACTGTAGCCCGGCTTGGCCGCGCCGTTGACGATGGCGCCGCCGAACCCGTTGTAGCGCACCACCGCTTGCGGGCTCTGGACGATCTTCGCCTGGGCGAGCGCGCGGATCGGCACCATGGCGCCTTTCGCGTTGCGCACATAGACGCGGTAGATGTCGTCGATGCGGTCGCGGAACGGCGCCTCGCCCTGGACATTGACCTGCCAGGTGCGGCCGAACACGGTGAAGTTGTTGACGTAGTAGCTGCCGAGCGTGGATTGCAGCGCGTTGAAGATGTCGCTGATCTGGACCCCCAGCACCTGCGCCTTGTCGCGGTCGATGTCGAGATAGATCTGGGGCGTGTCGGCGGCATAAGTGCTGAACACGCCAGCGAGCTCGGGCTGCTGGTTGGCGGCGACGATGAGGCCGCGCAGCGTCGCGGCGAGATCGTTGGGCGACTGGCCCTGCAGCGCCTCGAGCACGTACTGGAAGCCGCCGGTGCTGCCCAAGCCGAGAATGGGCGGGAGGTTGAACGGGAAGGCGATCGCGCCCTGGATCGCCGCCAGCCGCGGCCGCAGCCGCGCCAGGATGGCGCCCGCGCTCTCGGCCGGGTCGGTGCGCTCGCCATAAGGCTTGAGGCGAATGACGAAGAAGGCCTGGTTGGACGAGGCGATGTAGTCGATGAAGTTCAGCCCCACCACCGACAGCACGCCTTCGACGCCCGGAACCGGGCGGATCACGTCCTCGACCTGCCGCACCACCGCGGCGGTGCGGTTGATCGAGGCGCCTTCGGGCAGGCGCAAGGCGGCAAAGAGCGCGCCCTGATCCTCGTCCGGCAAAAAGCTCTGCGGGGTGCGCGCGAACAGGCCTGCTGACGCCGCCAGCGCCGCCGCCACCACCACGATGCCGACGATGGCAAGCCGCACCAGCCGCCGCACCGCCATGACGTAACCGTCGCGCACCCAGTCGATCGCGCCGAGAACGAAGCGCATCGGGCCGTGGCCGCGCTCGCCGCGCTTCAGCAGCACCGAGCACAGCGCCGGGCTCAAGGTCAGCGCGTTGGTCGCCGAGATCAGCATCGACACCGACACGGCGACCGCGAACTGGCGGAAGAGCTGGCCGCTGATGCCGGGGATGAACGCCACCGGCACGAACACCGACAGCAGCACCAGCGTGATGGCGAGGATGGGGCCGGTGATCTGGGCCATCGCCTTCTTGGTGGCGTCGGCGATGGAAAGCTCCGGCTCCTCCTCGATCACGCGCTCGACATTTTCGACCACGACGATGGCGTCGTCGACCACGATGCCGATCGCGAGGACGAGCGCCAGCAGCGAGACCGTGTTGGCGGAATAACCCACCGCCAGCAGTACCGCGAAGGTGCCGATGATGGAGACCGGCACCGCGACCAAAGGGATGAGCGTGGTCCTGACCTTGCCGAGGAACAGGAACACGACGAGCGCCACCAGGACGATCGCCTCCACCAGCGTGCGGATGACCTCGTCGATGGTCGAGGTGACGAACACGGTGGTATCGAAGAACACCCCGTAGGCCACGTCCTGGGGAAAGCGCGCCGCCAGCGTGTCCATGGTGGCGCGCACGCGGCGGGCGACGTCGACGGCATTGGCCCCCGGCGTCTCGTAGATGCCGATGGCGGCCGCCGGCGCGCCGTTGAAGCGGCTGTAGCGGTCCTGCGAGCGGGCGCCCATCTCGACGCGCGCCACATCCTTGAGCCGCACTACCGAGCCGTCGGGATTGGCGCGCAGAACGATGGCCGAGAACTCGTCCGGCTGCGACAGCCGCCCCTTGGTCTTGATGGTGAGCTGGAGCTGCTGGTCGTCGCTGACGGGCGGCGCGCCGACCCGGCCGAGCGCGGCCTGGACGTTCTGGCCCTGCACCGCCGCGATCACGTCGCTCGGCGCCAGGTTGAACTGCGTCAGCCGATTGGGGTCCAGCCAAATGCGCAGCGAATAATCGAGCGGCCCGAACAGGCTTGCCTGGCCCACGCCCTTGACGCGCGACAGCGGGTCGATGACGTTGATGGTCGCGTAGTTGCTGAGATAGAGCGCGTCGTAGGTGTTCTTGGGAGAATAGAGGTTGATCACCTGCAAGAGCGCCGCCGACTTCTTCCGTACCGTGAGGCCGGTCCGCGTCACCTCGGCCGGAAGCTGCGAGGTCGCGAGGGCGGAGCGGTTTTGCACGTTGACGGTGTTGATGTCCGGGTCGGTGCCGAGCGCGAAGGTGACGTTGAGCGTGTAGCTGCCGTCGGCGCCGCTCGTGGACTGGTAGTAGAGGGCGTTGTCGATGCCGTTGATCTGCTCCTCGAGAGGCTGCGCCACCGTAGTCTCGATGGTCTCGGCGTCGGCGCCGGGATAAGTGGCGGTCAGCGTCACCTGGGGCGGCACGATGTCGGGAAACTGCGCCACCGGAATGGCCGTGATCGCGATCAGGCCGGCCAAGGTCAGTACGATCGAGATGACGAAGGCGAGCCGCGGCCGGTCGATGAAGATGCCGGAGAACATGGAGGCTCAGTTTCCCGACACGACGCTCGCCGCGACGACCTGACCCGGGCGCACCTTTTGCACACCCTCGACGATGACCAGTTCGCCTTCCTTGAGGCCCGAGGTGACGGCAACGTCGCGCTCCTGCTCGGCACCGGTCGTCACTCGCCGCAGCTCGACCTTCTTCGCGTCGTCGACCAGCAGAACATAGCGGCCGGCCTGATCGAGCTGGAGCGCGGATTGCGGCACCATCAGCGCCCGCTGCGGCGCGCCCGCCGCGACCACGACGCCGACGAACTCGCCCGGAACGAGCATGCCTTTTGGGTTCGGCAGCGGCGCGCGCACCGCCACCGTATCGGTCGAGCCGCTCACCTGGATGTCGAGGAAGTCGGTGAGGCCGCTCTGCTCGTAGAGGGTGCCGTCGGGCAAGCGCACGCGCACGGCGACATGCCCGTTCGCATCGCCGACCTCGGCGATGCGGCGCTTGTAGTCGAGCACCTCGCGCTCGCTCGCCTGGAAAATGACGTAGATCGGGTCCTGGCTCACGATCGTCGCGAGCGTGCCGGAATTGGGACCGACCAGATTGCCGACGGTGAAATTGGCGAGCCCGATGCGGCCGTCGATCGGCGCATGGATCTCGGTATAGCCGAGATTGATCTGGGCCAGGTCGAGCGCCGCCTGCGCCTCGAGCACGTCGGCCTGCGCCGACGCCTCGTCGGCCGCGCGCTGATCGACGGTGGCCTGCGGGATGTTCTGGTTGCGCACCAGCTCCTTGCCGCGCGCGAGCTGAAGCGCGGCATTGGCCTCGGCCGCCTTCGCCTTGGCGAGGTTGGCGTTCGCTTGCGCCATCGCCGCCTTGTAGGTGTCCTGCTCGACCCGGAAGAGGAGGTCGCCGGTCTTGACCTGCTGCCCTTCGGTGAAGGCGCGCTGCTCGATGAAGCCCGGCACGCGCGCAACGATATCGACCTTGTCGACCGCGGTGATGCGGCCGACGAAATCGGCCGTCTCGGTCACCTCGCGGCTTACCACTGGGGTCACCGACACCGAAGGCGGAGGCGCCGCCCCTTGCGCGATCGCGCCGCCGTGGCCCGCAATCGCGAACATCCAACCCAGGGTGAGGGCGCGGCCCAGCATCATGGTTCCGCCTGCCTTCGCGTCCCGGCGTCTATGGCGAATTTGGCGGCATCGTGCAACCCGCCGCCAGGATGCGCGGCGCGAAACGCCGCCATGCGCATTGACCGCGTGCCCGGCGCCGGCAAACGGGCTAGGACGCTGCACGGGTATCGTGCGGCCTTCGGCTTCGCTCAGGCTGAGGAACATCTTTGATGGCATCAAGAAACGTTCCTCATCCTGAATCCAGCCCCGCCCCGATCGGCATCTCGGCGGCCAACCGGCGCTGGGTGTTCGCGGCGGCGCTGATGACCAACTTCATGGCCGCGATCGAGGTCACCATCGTCGCGACCGCGATGCCGACCATCGTCGGCGATCTCGGCGGCTTCGATCTCTTCAGCTGGGTGTTCACCGCCTATCTGTTGACGCAGGCCGTCACCATCCCGATCTATGGCCGGCTCGCGGACATCTACGGGCGCAAGCGGCTTCTTTATATCGGCATCGCGCTCTTCCTCGCCGGCTCGGTGCTGTGCGGGTTCGCCTGGAGCATGATGTCGCTCATCGTCTTCCGCGTGCTCCAGGGCCTGGGGGCGGGCGCGGTGATGCCGGTGGCGCAGACCCTCATCGGCGACATCTATCGCGGCGCCGACCGCGCCCGCATGCAGGGCTACATCTCGACCGTGTTCGGCAGCGCCGCGATCCTGGGGCCGATCGTCGGCGCCGTCATCGTCGCGCATTGGTCGTGGTCGTGGGTGTTCTGGGTCAACGTGCCGCTGGGGCTCGCGTCCGCGGTCATGCTTGCCCTCACGCTGCACGAGCGGGTCGAGCGGCACAGCCACCGCATCGACTATGCCGGCTCGGCGCTGCTGGCGCTCGGCACCGGCGTCCTCATGTACGCGCTGGTGGAGGCGTCGTCGCTCGGCAGCGGCGCGTTGGTGGCGCTCCTGGCGGCGTCGGTCGCGCTCCTCGCGGTGTTCGTGCTCTACGAGAGCCAGGCGCACGAGCCGCTGCTGCCGATCTCGCTGATGCGCAACCCGATCATCGCCTACGGCAACATCGCCAGCGTGGTGAGCGGCGCGGCGATCATGGGCATCACCGCGTTCCTCCCCGCCTACATGCAGGTGGCGATGGGCCAGAGCGTGCTGGCGGGAGGCTATGCGCTGATGGCGATGTCGGGCGCGTGGCCGGTCGGCGGCTTCACCGCGGGGCGCGTGGCGATGGCGTTCTCCTACCGCGCGGCGGTGGTGGGGGGCGGCGTCGTGCTGGTGATCGGCAGCCTGCTGATGATCGCGCTCGATCCCTCGCGCGGCGTCGCCTGGGCGGTGGCGAGCACCTTGCTGATGGGCTACGGCTTCGGGCTCGCCAACAACACCTGGGGCGTCGCGGTCCAGGCCAATGTCGAATGGACCGAGCGCGGCGTCGCCACCTCGTCGATCGTGTTCTCGCGCATCATCGGCCAGGCGCTCGGCACCGCGATCTTCGGCGGCATCGTCAATGCCGGGCTGGCGCGCCACATCGCCGGCGCGGGCGACCTCGTCAACCGCATGCTCGAGCCCGCGCTGCGCGCCGAGATCCCGTCCGAGCTCGTCGGGCCGGTGATGGCGGATTTCGCGGCGGCGCTGCACCGCGTCTATGTCATCAACGGGTTCCTCGCGCTGATCGTTCTTGCGTCGGCGCTCGGCATGCCGCGGGGCCTGACGCCGCAGGGCTCGTCCTCGCGCTCGTGACTCTCTATTCTATTCTCGGAAGGGGCGAAGGAGGGGGCGATGTTCTACGAGCCCGACAAGGACAATCACGGCCTGCCCTATAACCCCTACAAGTCGATCGTGGTGCCGCGCCCCATCGGCTGGATTTCCACGGTAAGCCGCGACGGCCACGTCAATCTCGCGCCGTTCAGCCAGTTCAACAACCTCTCCTACGATCCGCCATTCGTCATGTTCTCCGGCAACGCCAAGCCCGAGAGCGGCCACCGCAAGGACAGCGTCCGCAATGCCACCGACAGCGGCGAGTTCGTCGCCAACATGGCGACCTGGGAGCTGCGCGAGGAGGTCAACATCACCTCGCAGTTCGTCGAGGCTGGGATCGACGAGGCGGCGCTCGCCGGGCTCGAGATGATCCCGTCGCGCCTGGTGAAGCCGCCGCGGGTCGCGCGCTCGCCCATCCATCTCGAATGCAAGTTCCACTGCGTCGTGGCGCTGCCGGGGAACGAATACGACCAGGTTCACCACGTCGTAATCGGCCGCGTCGTCGGCGTCCATATCAGCGACGACGTCATCACCAAGGACGGCAAGATCGATATCCTGAAAGTGCGCCCGCTGGCGCGGCTGGGCTATCACGACTACACCAGCGTCGAGTCCGTTTTCACCATGTCGCCCACGGGCCCAAGGCTCGAGGCGCACCGCATGGGGCTCGAAGGCAGGCCCAAGCGGCGCCGCACGGCCGAGTGACAAACCGGCCGTAACCGGCCACCATCGACAACAACCGATCATTCGCGAGGGAGAGACATGGCGACTTCGTTCAAGGGACGGCGCGAGGATCAGCGGCTCGTCACCGGGGCCGGGCGCTACACCGCCGACTGGAACCTGCCCGGCCAGCTTCACGCCGTGTTCCGCCGCGCCGACCGCGCCCATGCGGTGATCCGCTCGATCGACGCGAGCGCGGCCCGGCGCGCGCCCGGCGTGGTCGCGGTCTTCACCGGCGCCGACGTCGTCGACGCGGGCTTCCGCACTCTGCCGCCGCTGGCGCATTTTCCCGGCCGCGGCGGCATGAAATGCATCGTGCCGGAGCGCCCGGTGCTGGCGCGCGACCGCGTGCGCTTCGCCGGCGAGGAGGTGGCGGTGGTGATCGCCGAGAGCCGCGACCAGGCGGGCGACGCCGCCGATCTCATCGAGATCGACTATGACGAGCTGCCGGCGGTCATCGGCTTCGACACGCCGCTCGCTGCCGGCACGACCCTGGTGCATGACACTATCCCCGGCAATGTGTGCTTCGATTTCGAGTACGGCAGCGAGGCCAAGACCGAAGAGGCCATCGCCGCCGCACGGCACGTGGTGCGCCTCGTGATCGAGAGTCCGCGCGTCGCGCCCAACACCATGGAGACGCGCGGCGCGCTTGCGTCCTACGACACGGCCACCGAGCGCTACGAGATCCGCTGCGGCCACCAGGGCGGGCCGGCGATGCGCGACGCGCTCGCCGTGATGCTGGGCGTCACGCCCGACAAGGTGCGCGTCCACATGGTCGATGTCGGCGGCGCCTTCGGCGCGCGCACCGCGCCCTATCCAGAGCATCCGCTGCTCTTGCATCTCACCAAGCGCCTCGGCCGCCCGATCAAGTGGAGCGCGACCCGGGCCGAGGATTTCCTCACCGACAATCACGGCCGCGCCATCCGCGTTTCGGGCGCGCTCGCCTTCGACAAGGACGGAAAGTTCCTGGCGCTGGGCACCAAGTGGCTGTGCGATTCAGGGGCATATCTGAGCCAGGCCGGCGTGCTGACCAACTCGATGAACGGCCTGACCATGGCGGGCGGACCCTATCGCATCGCCTCCGTCTATGGCCGCCACTTGCAGATCATGACCAACACCGCGCCCACCAATGCCTATCGAGGCGCGGGTCGGCCCGAGGCGGCGCTGATCGTCGAGCGCCTCGTCGACGAGGCGGCCGTGGTGCTGAAGCTCGACCCGTGGGAGATCAGGCGGCGCAACGCCGTCACCAAGGCCGACATCCCCTACAAGACGCCGACCGGCACGGTGCTCGACAGCGGCGACTTCCCCGGCCTCATCGAGCGGGCGGAGCGCGAGTCCGACTGGAGCGGCTTCGCTTCGCGCCGCGCCGAGGCGGAAAAGCGCGGCCGCATCCGCGGCATCGGCTGCGCCTTGTTCTTCGAGCCCTCGGGCGGCGGCGGCATCCCCAAGGAGCAGGCGGCGATCCGCTTCGAGCGCGACGGCACGATCGCGCTCCATCACGTCGCCGGGCCGAGCGGGCAGAGCTACGAGACCGTGTTCCCCGAGCTGGTGGGACGCTGGCTCGGCATCGACCCCGCGCGCATCGAGTGCCGCTCCGGCGATCCCGACGGGCCGGCGCTGATCGGCGCCGCGTCCATCGGCTCGCGCACCATCCTGTCGCAAGGCACCGTGTTCAAGAAAGCGAGCGACGAGATCATCACCAAGGCGCTGGTGCTGGCGGCCGACGCGCTCGAGGCCGCGCCCGCCGATATCGAGTTCCGCGACGGGCGCTATTACGTCAAGGGCACCGACCGCGCCGTCACCCTCGCCGATATCATCGAGCGCCACAAGACCACGTCGCCCCATCCGCTCGACACCACCGCAGACTGGGCGCCGCAGCGCTGCTTCCCCGCCGGCGCGCATGTCGCCGAGATCGAGATCGACCGCGACACCGGCGCCGCCGACGTGGTGCGCTATACCGCGGTCGACGACATCGGCACCGTCATCAACCACGCGCTGGCCGAGGGCCAGCTCCATGGCGGCGTGATGCAGAGCGTCGGCCACGTGTTCGGCGAGGATTGCCGCTATGACAGCGAGAGCGGCCAGCTCCTCGCCGGCAGCTTCATGGATTATTTCATGCCGCGCGCCGATTTGGTGCGCGAGTTCCGCAGCTCCGACCATTCCATGCCGACGCCGAGCAACGCGCTCGGTGCCAAGGGCGCGGGCGAGGCCGGCACCACCGGCGCGCTTCCCACCTGCATGAACGCGGTGGTGGACGCGCTGCGCGACGCCGGCGTCAAGGGCTTCGACATGCCGGCGAGCCCGTCGCGGCTATGGGAGGCGTTGCAGCGCGCGAGGTGACGGCGGCCCCGACCCTGCCCTCCCCCGCAAGCGGGGAGGGTTAGGGAGGCGGCAGCGGCACCACCGTGCGGCGGTCGATCATCGCCTCGCCGTCAGCCTCGCCCTTGAGGAAGCCCTGCGCCTTGTACCAGGCGATCTGGCGCTTGAGGTCGGCGATGTTGAGCCGGCTCTCGGCGTCGACATAGGGGATGGCGAGCTTCACCGTATCGGGGCGCTCGCCGGTGTATTTGGCGAGGATCGCGACCGTCTCCGCGGCCGCCGGTCCGTCGGCGCGCGATTCGTGCGCACCGGTGAAGGCGTCGTGGAATGCGCGCGTCCCGTCCTTGTAAGCGCGCAGGAAGCAGTCCACCGTGTCGCGCCGCTCGGCAGCGGTCTTGGCGGCGGCGAAGGCGACGTTGGCCTGAATCCCCGGCGTCTCGTCGCCGACCCAGCCCAAGAGCTTGGCGTCGCCGCGACTCACCAGCGCTATCGCCGGCGTCACCGGCAGCACCGCCGCGTCCGCCTGTCCCCCGGCAATGGCCGAGCTCACGTTCGCGTTCGATTGCAGCGCCACCATTCGTAGCGACTTGAAGTCGAAGCCGTATTTGTCGGCGACGAGAGCCAGCGCGTAAACCAGGGTGGTGCCCATCTGCGTCATCGCAAAACTGTGCCCCGGCAGGTCGCGGAAGCCCTTGAGCCCGCCCTCGTAGGCGTGGTTGGAAACGACGTGACCGAGATACTGGAAGCCCGGCGCCTCCTGGTTCGAGCCGGCGATGATCTTGAGTGCGCCCTGCCCGGCCAGGCTGTAGAAGCCGCCGGTGAGGCCGGTGACGCCGAAATCGATGGCGCCCGAAACCGCCGCCACCGCCACCGGCTGCGCCGAATCGAAAAAGACCAGCTCGGCGGGGCAGCCGGCACGCGCGAACAGGCCCTTCTCCTGCGCGACGAAGATGGCGCCGCCGGCCGAGGTCTTGACCATCCCGACCTTGATGCCCTCGGCCGAGGCCGAAACGGCAATCAAGATGGCGGCGATGCAGGCGGCGATCCTCATGCCGAGCCTCAGTGCGGAAAGAGTATCTGCTCGCGCTCGTAAAGGCGGAACGCGAGCGCCAGCAGCAGCATCGACACGGCGAGCGTTGCGAAGGCGGCGATGCTGATCATGCTCCAGCTCATCGCCTCGCCGCGCACCACCTGGCCCATCAGCACCGTCTGCCCAAAGGTCGGGATGGCGGCGAGCACGGAGTGAAGCTCGACCGGGGCGAAGGACAGCAGCATGGCGGCGATGGCGGGAACCAGCGGCAGCAGGCCCATATAGGTCTGCGCCTCCTTGAGGCTGCGGGTCATCGACGCGATCACGAGCTGCGCCGCCACCGCAAAAAAGGCGAGCGGCAGGCACACCGGCAGCAGGAGCGCGAGACGCGCGGCGCCCGGCAGCGTGATGAGGCCGAGCGATTCCCGCGGCACCAGCCGCGTCATGATCCAGAACGAGAACATCTGCACCGTGAACGCCCACAAGGTGAAGACGATCGCGGCACAGAACTTGCCGGTCAGCACCTCGGACCGGCTCACCGGGTTGATCATCAGCGGCTCGAACGAGCCGCGCTCGCGCTCGCCGCTGGTGGTGTCGAGAGTGAGATAGATCCCGCCCAGGAACAGCGTGAAGATGATGAAGGGCGGCATCATGTTGAGGAAAGTGGCACCGAGGCTCATGGTGCGGCCGACATTCTCCTGCTGGATGTGCAGCGGCACCATGACGTCGGGCGCGACCCCCAGCGCCTTGAGCCGCGCCGCCGTCTCCTCGCGCTCGTAGCCGTGCAGCAGGTCCATCATCTGCGCGATCGGCACGACGCTGGTGAGGCGCGACGCATCGATCAGCAGCCGCACCTCGATCGGATCGACCGGGCTCGCCTGCTTCTTCGGCAGGATCAGCACGAACGGCACGGCGCCGTTGCGGACGGCGTCGGCGGTATCGTCCGGCGCCGGCTTGAGCGTCGCGCCGTGGGCGCGCAGATAGCGCTCGAAATCGGGCGCGTTGTCGGCGCCGACAGCGAGGATCTCCACGCCGCGCCCCGGCACCACCTTGAGCGAGCCGGCGACGAACGTGATCATCAGGCCGAGCAGGATGGGTCCGATCAGCGGATAGATCATCGCCATCGCGATCGAGCGCCGGTCGCGCAGATTGTCGAGCATCTCCTTCATGAACACGATGGCGACGGTCGACATGGGCTCAGTCCTCGCCAGCGAGGAGCTCGGGCTCCTCGAACCGGGCCGACGTCGCCGACATGAAGATCTCCTCGAGATCGACGAGGCCGGTGGCGCGGCGCAGCTCCTCGGCGGTGCCCTGGAGCGCGATGCGGCCGCGGGCGACGATGACGATGCGGTCGGCGAGCGCCGCCACCTCGTGCATGATGTGGCTCGAGAGGAGGACGCAGCGCCCCTCGGCGCGGAAGCCGCGCATCAGCTCGCGCACCGCGCGGCTCGTCGCGACGTCGAGCCCGTTGGTCGGCTCGTCGAACAAGACGTTGTGCGGCTCGTGCACCAGCGCGCGCGCCAGGGCCACCTTCATCTGCTGTCCGCGCGAGAAGCCGCGGGTGCGGCGGTCGGCGAAATCCTCCATGTTGAGGGTGTGGATCAGCTCGTCGATCCGCGCCTCGAGCGCGTCGCCGCGCATGCCGTGGAGCGCGCCGAAATAGCGGATATGCTCGCGCCCTGTGAGGCGCGGATAGAGGCCGCGCACGTCGGGCAGCACGCCGATGCGGCGCTGCACCCCGCGCCGGTCGAGATGCGGATCGATGCCGTCGACCAAGGTATAGCCCCCGTCGGGGGCGAGCACGGTGTAGATGAGGCGCAGGATGGTGGTCTTGCCGGCGCCGTTGGGGCCGATGATGCCGGTAATCTCGCCGTCGCGCGCGGTGAAACTGACGCCGCGCACGGCGTGGACGCCGCCGAACGACTTGTACACGTCACGAACGTCGATCATGCAGCGACGCCATCCCGACCGCGGCCGCTCGCCGGCCGACCCGTGCATATAGCCATGATTGGCGGTTCGGCGCTATGCTCGGCGGCGCAGCCTGGTCGACGGGGGTCACGATGGTTGACAACTTCGCGGATTCGCTGGCGAGCGAAGCCACAGCGGCGCAGCGTCGCCAGCATCGCCGCAAGCGGGTCATGTGGGCGGCGAAAGTCGAAATCGACGAGCGGTCCCTCGACTGCGGCGCCTTCGACGTATCGCTCGGCGGCGCCAAGCTGCGGGTCAAGACCGCGGTGCCGCTGAAGCGGGCGGCGCGGCTGATCCTGGATCGGTTCGGCTGGTTGCGCGCGATCGCCGTCTGGCAGCGCGGCGAGGCCGTCGGGCTGCGTTTCCTGGAGCCGCCCGAGCGGGTCCGGCAATTGTTCGCCGGGACCTTGGTTCTCTAGGAAAAGATGAATTAAATCAACGCACGGAGGGGGGAACATCGATGCGAAAGTTCCTGCTGGCCGCGCTGGCGATCGCGCCGCTCGCGGCATGCGCTACGGCGCCCGATCAATCGGCGTCCGGCTCGGCACCGACCGCCAGTAATCCCG
>DATNID010000010.1:0-119929 GCA_035604615.1 Allostellaceae bacterium
GGGCGCGTTCGCGCGCCAGCCGCTCGCGCAAGGCGATCGTCACCGCCTCGGTCAGGTTCTCGCCGGTGAGCTTGGTTAAGGCCCTCGCGAGCTTGTCGGCCTCGTCCGTCTTGATGCTGAGCGCCATGGATTGGCTGTCCCGTCACTATCTAGACAATATGTCTAGATAGCACGATTGGCGTCCGGTTGCGACGGCGCTTCTGTTCACTTTAAGCCTTCCGTAAACGTAAAAAGCGCCGCCCCGTCTTCTATCGCGCGAGCGAAACTCACCAAGAAGGTCGGGACGCGACCGCCGACGCTTATACCATCGACGGTATGAGCAGGGCAGCTGACGCGACAGCCACGTAAAAGACAGCGGAGTATAGGTTAAGAGCAGCCGCGCCCTCTGCAAGGTCCACGACGGGACCTTTGTGTTCGCTCCACTTATGCCGGAACGTGGGTTCGACATGCCAATATTCTTTAGGGATCGCGGCTTCCATTTCCTGCTCAGGCACATAGAAAAATTTTGGGGAACCCTCAATGATTCCCAGCCAAAATCTGTAGAAGCCAAAGATAGCAAATGCCGCAATGACTGGCCGGGTGTACTCCCACATGAGAGGCAAAAACTTCACATCTGCAGGAATCTGATTCTGCAACCTCGACATTGCCAAGGCGAAGAAAAGGACGGGACCTACATTGAGAATACCCAATGAAAGACGGGTGCGCCTTTTGGCTTGCGCCAAAGCTCCATAAAGCGGCCAGTGAAAGGCTTTCCACCGAGCCTGCACGTTGAAAATTCCACCCCAGAAGATCGCGTAGAACACAAGGAAGATGCCCTGCGAAGCGCCTCTCTGTAGTGTGCCATCTCTCACTTTGAAGTCCTCAAGTCCAAAGCTAATGCTCGCTTCGGACTCCTTATTTGGGCAGCATCCCAAGTTGCACAAGAACGGTGACAAATTACCCGACTTCATGGGCAGAGCCCCGTAGAGTGCGGGAGATGGTGGGCGCTCTCTACCCCTTCCCCTCGTAAAGCTCCCCGAGCGCGTCGCCGTAATGCTGCCTGATCGCGTGGCGCTTGATCTTGAGGGTGGGGGTCATCATGCCGTTCTGGATGCTGAACGGCTCGGGCGCGATCATGAAGCGGCGCACGCGCTCGGCCACCGGCAGGCCGGCATTGGTGCGCTCGACGGCGGCGGCGATCGCCTTGTGCACCGCCTCGTCGGTGCCGGCGCCGTTGCCCTTGTGCTCCTTCTGCGCCTGCTCGAGGAATTCCTGGCGCGGCACGACGAGGGCGACGAGATAGGGCCGGCGGTCGCCATAGACCATGGCCTGGCCGATCTCCTCCTGCAGCATGAGCTGGCCCTCGACGCGCGCGGGCGAGATCATCTCGCCGCCGGAGTTCTTGATGAAGTCGCGCTTGCGGTCGGTGATGAGGAGATAGCCGTCGGCGTCGCGCGTGCCGATGTCGCCGGTATGGAGCCAGCCGTTCTCGATGGTGCGCGCCGTCGCGTCGGCGTCGTTCCAATAGCCCTTCATCACCGACTCGCCGCGCACCATGATCTCGCCGTCGTCGGCGATCCTGACCTCGACCCCGTCCATGGGCGGGCCCACGGTGTGGATCTTGATGCGGTTGGGCGGGTTGGCGCTCACCACCGGCGAGGCCTCGGTCTGGCCGTAGCCCTGCAACAGCGGCACGCCCAGCGCCAGGAAGAACATGCCGATCTCGGGATTGAGCGGCGCGCCGCCCGAAACTAGCGCCTTGAGCCGCCCGCCGAACCGCCCCTTCACCTTGCTGCGCACCAGACGGTCGAGCACCGGGTCGCACAGCCGCTCGCCCAGGGTCAGCGAGCGCCCGTTCTCGATGCGCTTGCGGCCGATGCGGAGCGCGGCATGGAACAGCTTGGCCTTGAACCCGCCCTCGCGCTCGACGCCGCGCAGGACGCGCTGGTGGATGGTCTCGTAGAGGCGCGGCACCGCGGTCATGATGGTGGGCCGCACCTCGAGCATGTTGGTGGCCAAGGTCTCGACCCGCTCGGCGAAGTAGAGCTGCGCGCCCAAGGCGATCGGGAACATCATGCCGCCGGTGTGCTCGTAGGAGTGCGACAGCGGCAGGAACGACAGGAACACCTCGTCGCCCAGCCCGATCGTCTCGAGCAGCTTGATGGCGCCGTGGCAGTTGGCGAGGATGTTGCCGTGCGTCGTCATCACCCCCTTGGGCACGCCGCCGGTGCCGGAGGTGTAGATGAGGCAGGCGACGTCGTCGCGCCGCGTGGTCTGGGCCCAGCGTTGCACCTCCTCGGCCGAGCCCGGGTCCTTGTTCATCACGTCGCGCCACAGATGCAGCTCGGCGCCCGAGAGCTGGCCCGGCACGGGGGGCTCGACCGCGATCACGCCCACCACCGACGACACCTGCTCCACCGCCGGCAGCAGGTGATGCGCCAGCGCGGCGGTCGATACGAAGACGAAGCGCGCGCCGCTGTTGGACAGGATGTGGCGGTGGTCGTCGGGCGTGTTGGTGCAGTAGGCCGGCACCGTGATCCCGCCCGCGGCCAGGATGGCGAGATCGGCGATCACCCATTCCGGCCGGTTCTCGGACACCAGCCCGACCCGGTCGCCGCGGGCAAGTCCGAGGGCGCGCAGGCCGCGCGCGAGGCGGGTCACCTGGTCGCGCGCCTGGCGCCAGGTGGTCGGCTGCCACGTGTCCTTGATCTTGGCCCACAGGAACGGCTTGTCGCCCTGGCGCTCGGCCTGGTCGAAGAACATCGCCACCAGATTGGGATAGTTAAGGCAGTCCATCGGCGCTCCCGGAGTTCCTTCCCGCCTCGTCTTTTGCCGTGGCAATACAGGGGTCGCGGCTTGGCGTCAATTTCCCCGTGGCCTATAGGGCGGGGCGAGGCAACATCGGGAGGGCATCATGGCGGCAGCGGGCGTGCGCATCGGCAGGAAGACGGCCTTGGGGAGCTTGCCGCGCTGGGACCTTGGCGACCTCTATCCTGGCCGCGACAGCGACGAGCTGAAGCGCGACCTCGGGCATGCCGAGGCCGAGGCCAAGGAATTCCGCGCCCGCTTCGAGGGCAAGCTCCCTTCGCTGTCGGGGGCCGAGCTGGGCGCGGCGGTGGCCCAATTCGAGCGCCTGCAGGAGACGCTGGGGCGGGTGATGAGCTACGCCTCCCTGGTCCAGGCCGCCGACATGAGCGACCCGGAGATCGGCCGCTTCGCCCAGACCATGCGCGAGCGCGTCAACGACATCGTCACGCAGTTTTTGTTCTTCACGCTGGAACTCAACCGGATCGACGATGCGCGGCTCGAGGCCCAGCTCGCGGCGCCGGCGCTCCAGCATTACGCGCCCTGGCTGCGCGACGTGCGCGCCTTCCGCCCGCACCAGCTGAGCGACGAGCTGGAGCGACTGCTGCACGAGAAGTCGGTCGCGGGCGCGGCCGCGTGGTCGCGGCTCTTCGACGAGACCGAGGCGGCGCTGCGCTTCAAGGTCGGGCGCAAGAGCTTGACCGCGGCCGAGGCGCTTCATCTCCTGTCCGACCGCCACCCCGAGACGCGCAAGGCGGCGGCCAAGGCGCTGGGCGCCGTCTTCGGCGGCAATGCGCGGCTCTTCGCGCTCATCACCAACACCCTCGCCAAGGACAAGGAGGTCGAGGACCGCTGGCGCGGCTTCAAGCGCCCCATTTCGTCGCGCAACCTCGCTAACTTCGTCGAGGACGAGGTGGTGGAGGCGCTCATAGGCGCGGTGCGTGACGCCTATCCGCGCCTGTCGCACCGCTATTACCGCCTCAAGGCGAAATGGTTCGGCGTCGCGCAGCTGCCCTATTGGGACCGCAACGCGCCGCTGCCCGACGAGGACGACCGCACCTTCCCGTGGCGCGAGGCGCAGCGCATCGTGCTCGACGCCTATGGCGCCTTCTCGCCCGACCTCGCCGCGATCGGGGGCCGCTTCTTCGCGCACAAATGGATCGACGCGCCGACCAGGCCGGGCAAGGCGTCGGGCGCCTTCGCCCATCCCACAGTGCCGAGCGCGCACCCCTATCTCCTCCTCAACTACCAGGGCAAGGCGCGCGACGTGATGACCCTGGCGCACGAGCTGGGCCACGGCTGCCACCAGGTGCTGGCGGGGCCGCAGGGCAATCTCATGGCCGACACGCCGTTGACGTTGGCCGAGACCGCGTCCGTCTTCGGCGAGATGCTGACCTTCCGGGCGATGCTGGCGGGAGCCTCCGACCCGGCGCGGCGCCGCGCCATGCTCGCCGGCAAGGTCGAGGACATGCTCAACACGGTGGTGCGCCAGATCGCCTTCGTCGAGTTCGAGCGCCGCGTCCACGACGAGCGCCGCGAGAGCGAGCTGACGCCGGAGCGGATCGGCGAGATCTGGATGGACGTGCAGCGCGAGAGCCTGGGCCCCGCCATCGGCTACGAGGACGAATACCGCTGGTACTGGACCTATATCCCGCATTTCATCCACACGCCGTTCTATGTCTATGCCTATGCGTTCGGCGATTGCCTGGTGAATTCGCTCTATGCGGTCTATCAGGAGGCGCATCAGGGCTTCGCGGAGAAATATCTCGACATGCTGCGCGCCGGCGGCAGCAAGCGCTACAAGGAGCTGCTGGCGCCGTTCGGCCTCGACGCCTCGCGCCCCGATTTCTGGAACAAGGGCCTGTCCGTGATCGCCGGATTCATCGACGAGCTCGAGGCGATGGGATGACGCTGCATCGGCATCGTGCGCCCACTCGACTACGCTCAGGGTGAGGAAGAATTGTTGATGGCACAAAGAAAATTTCCTCATCCTGAGCGGAGCGAAGCGAAGTCGAAGGACGCACCGCTTTGAGCGACGACGACAACCTTCCCGGGCGGTTGCGGCGCTATGTGCGCGTCTCGACCGCGATGGGCGGGCTCGCGGCGCGGCTCGCGGGGCAGCGCTATCTCGGCATCGCGGTGGACCGGCCGCGCCACGCCGCCGATCTGAAGGTCGCGCTCGGCGGCATCAAGGGGCCGCTGATGAAGGTGGCGCAGCTTCTCGCCACCATCCCCAACGCCCTGCCGCAGGAATATGCGAGCGAGCTGGTGGCGCTCCAGGCCAACGCGCCGCCGATGGGCTGGTCCTTCGTCAAGCGCCGCATGGCGGGCGAGCTCGGCCCCGACTGGCCGGCGCGGTTCAAGAGCTTCGAGCGCGAGGCGGCGCGCGCGGCCTCATTGGGCCAGGTGCATCGCGCGGTCGGGCTCGATGGCCGCGTGCTGGCGTGCAAGCTGCAATATCCCGACATGGCGTCGGCGGTCGAGGCCGATCTCAGCCAGCTGAAGCTCGTCTTCGGCCTCTATGAACGCTACGACCGCTCCGTCGTCACCGACGAGGTCCACGGCGAGATCGCCGACCGGCTGCGCGAGGAGCTGGATTACGGGCGCGAGCAGGCGCATATGCGGCTCTACCGCCTGATGCTCGCGCGCGAGGCGGAGATTTCGGTGCCGGAGCCGGTGCCGGAACTGTCGACCCGCCGCCTTCTCACCATGACCTGGCTCGACGGCACGCCCTTGCTCGACGCGGTGGGGGCGCCGCTTGCCGACCGCAACGCGATCGCGCGCACCATGTTCCGCGCCTGGTACGTGCCGCTTTACTATTACGGCGTGATCCATGGCGATCCGCATCTCGGCAATTACACGGTGCGGGCGGACCTCGGCATCAACCTGCTCGATTTTGGCTGCGTGCGCGTGTTTCCGGCCAGCTTCGTCAAGGGCGTGATCGACCTCTACCGCGCGCTCGACCAGGACGACGAGGCGCTCGCGGTCGCGGCCTACGAGAGCTGGGGCTTCAAGAATCTGAGCCGCGCCCTCATCGACGTGTTGAACCGCTGGGCGCGCTACGTCTACGCGCCGCTGCTCGAGGACCGCAAGCGCCGCATCCAGGAAGCGGAGGCCGGCCCCTTGGGCCGCGACGTGGCCGAGGACGTGCATCGTGAATTGCGCCGCCTCGGCGGGGTCAAGCCGCCGCGCGAGTTCGTCTTCATGGACCGCGCCGCGGTGGGGCTGGGCTCGGTCTTCATGCACCTGAAAGCCGAAATCAACTGGCACCGCCTGTTCCACGAGCTGATCGACGATTTCGACGTTAAGCGCCTGGAGAAGCGGCAAAGCGCGGCGCTGGCGAAGGCGGAGGTACCAGGGGTGGCGGCGGAAAAGCGGCGGGGCGGGAGGGCCTGATCTTGCTTCTGAACCGCTGGCTGTTGCAGAAAGCGAAGGCGTGTTTCGGCGAGCTGGTGCGGCGGGCTCTGACAGACGGCCCGCAGCATGTCACGGTTCATGGGCGAGACGAGGTCGTGGTCATTTCGGCGGAAGAGCTCTGCCGCCTCAAGGAAGCTGAGACCGGCCAAGCGCTCATCGACGCGCTTCAATCGTCGCCGCACCGCGGCGCGAAGATTGAGCCGCGGCGCGCGGCCATGCCGGTTCGCGACGTCAAATTGTGAAGGATTGACCAACCTCACCCGCGACACCGCGGATTTCGCGCGGGCGCGCGCCGGTGTTCAATCCTTGGGTAAATAAGGTTTAGCGCAGTGGACGCGGTGGATGCTCAATGGACGCGGAGGTACGAATGGACCTGCGCCCTCCGCGTTCCCAGCGCTGAATTCTATTGCTTCCCTATCCGGTTAGCACCGGCGAGGTGGCAAGCTGGGCTGTGATACGCTCCCACTTATCCCTGTGCGCCTGCATTCGTTTGTGCGCTTCCTCGCCCGGATCGGTAACATTATAGACACCGTTTGTTTGCCAAGAGGCCGAGGCGGCATGGACGGGTCCGAGAGCTTCTTCAACTCTCTTCAAGCTCTCGAGAACATAGAACTCAGGTTGGGTCGCAACATTCCACACATGCACCAGCACGACGCCGGGGCAGCGGTGAAACCATGACCGCTGAAAATTATATCCGGACGCAGACCTCGTCTTGACCTGAATCGGCACAACCTTGCCGGGCACCGTCTGTTTGAAATCGAGCCGATAAGCCAGAATATCGACCCCCACATCGGACGCTGGGTGGGCCACTTCAATCCCACGTCGCATCAGTTCAGCCGCAACCAATAGTTCGCCGGCCTTACCGATCAGGGCGGGATTTATCGCCATGACATTCGCCCCCTCCGCTAATCGGATCAGGACATTCTCTCTACAGCGCCACCAGCTTCGCCACCGGCGCCGCCTTCTCGCCGCGCTCCGTGAGCAGCCGGTCGAAATAGGCGATGGTGTTGCGCAAGCCCGTCTCGAGCGTGACGTGCGGCTCCCATTTGAGCGTCTCGCGCGCGCGGGAGATGTCGGGGCAGCGCTGCACCGGGTCGTCGACCGGCAGCGGGCGGTACTCGATCTTGGAGCGCGAGCCTACGAGGTCGATGATCTTCGCCGCCAGCTCGGCCACCGAGTTCTCCACCGGGTTGCCGAGATTGATCGGCCCCGTGATCTCGTCGGGCGCGGCCATCATGCGCACGAACCCCTCGATCAGGTCGTCGACATAGCAGAAGGCGCGCGTCTGGCTGCCGTCGCCGTAAAGCGTGATCGGATCGCCCTTCAGGGCCTGGACGATGAAATTCGACACCACGCGCCCGTCATTGGGGTGCATGCGCGGCCCGTAGGTGTTGAAGATGCGGGCGACGCGGATTTTCAATTTGTGCTGGCGGTAATAGTCGAAGAACAGCGTCTCGGCGCAGCGCTTGCCTTCGTCGTAGCAGGCGCGCGGCCCGATCGGGTTGACGTTGCCGCGATACTCCTCGCGCTGCGGATGCATCGAGGGATCGCCATAGACCTCGGAGGTCGAGGCCTGGAAGATTTTCGCGCGCAGGCGCTTCGCCAGGCCCAGCATGTTGATGGCGCCCGAGACGCTGGTCTTGGTGGTCTGCACCGGATCGTGCTGGTAGTGGATGGGCGAGGCCGGGCAGGCGAGGTTGTAGATCTCGTCGACCTCGACATAGAGCGGGAAGCACACGTCGTGCCGCATCGCCTCGAATTGCGGCAGCACCAGGAGATGCGCGATGTTGTCCTTGCGGCCGGTGAAATAATTGTCGACGCACAGCACGTCGTTGCCCTCGGCGATGAGGCGCTCGCACAGATGCGAGCCGAGGAACCCGGCGCCGCCGGTGACGAGGACGCGCTTTCTTGTTGAGCTCATGACCTCGACCTCGCCCTTTCGCCCTGGCGCTGCAGCGCGCGCCGCGGCTCTGACGGAGCGCGGCCGATGCTGAAATAATAGAAGCCCGCTTCCGCCATGTCGGCGGGCTTGTAGATGTTGCGCAGATCGACGACCGTCGGCGTCTTCAACAGCGACTTGACGCGAGCGAGGTCGAGCGCGCGGAACTCGTTCCACTCGGTGATGATGACGAGCGCATCTGCGCCCTCCATCGCCTCGTAGGCGCCGGCGCAGAACGTGACGCCGTCGAGGAGCCTTTTCGCCTCGTCCACGCCCTCGGGATCGAAGGCGCGCAAGCTCGCGCCCGCGGCGCGCAGCGCCGGCAATATCGCGAGGCTCGGTGACTCGCGCATGTCGTCGGTGTTGGGCTTGAAGGTGAGGCCGAGGCAGGCGATGGTCTTGCCCTTGACGCTGCCGCCCATGGCGCGGATGACGCGCTTGGCCATGTCCGTCTTGCGGCGCTCATTGCCCGCCACCACCGCGTCGACGATGCCCAACGGCGCGCCCGAATCCTCGGCGGTCTTGACGAGCGCGCGGCAATCCTTGGGAAAGCACGAGCCGCCGAAGCCCGGTCCCGCGTGCAGGAACAGGCGGCCGATGCGGCCATCGAGGCCGATGCCGCGCGCCACGTCCTGCACGTCGGCGCCGACCTTCTCGCACAAATCCGCGATCTCGTTGATGAAGGCGATCTTGGTGGCGAGGAAGCCGTTGGCGGCGTACTTGATGAGTTCGGCGGTCTCGAGCGAGGTGAACAGAATGGGCCGCTCTATGAGCGACAGCGGGCGGTAGAGCTCGCGCATCACCCCTTGGGCGCGCTCGCTCTCGGCGCCGATCACCACGCGGTCGGGGCGCATGAAGTCCTGGATCGCCGAGCCCTCGCGCAGGAACTCGGGATTGGAGGCGACGTCGAAATTGGCCTCCGGGCGCTTGCGGCGGATGATCTCCGCGACCTTGCGGCCGGTGCCGACCGGCACGGTCGACTTGGTCACCACCACGGCGTAGCCGGTGAGCGCGGCCGCGATCTCTTCGGCGGCGGCGAAGACATAGCTGAGGTCCGCATGGCCGTCGCCGCGCCGTGACGGGGTGCCGACGGCGATGAACACCGCGTCGGCGCCGCCGACCGCAGCTTCCATGTCGGTGGTGAAGCCGAGCCGCCCGGCGGCCGCATTGGTCGCCACCACCTGCTCGAGCCCGGGCTCGTAGATCGGCATCTCGCCCTTGAGGAGCCGCTCGATCTTGTTGCGGTCGGTGTCGACGCAGGTCACCCCGACGCCGAACTCGGAAAAGCATGCCCCCGAGACGAGGCCGACATAACCGGTGCCGATGACCGCGATGCGCATGGTCTGGTTCTACTCCGTCAGCGAGACAGAACGAAGGAGCCGGGCGAGAAATTCCCTGGCCCGGAAAAGACATCGCGAGTCGAGGCCGGGCGCCGCCGGGCCGCCTCCCGAAGAACGCGAATGAGCGGGGCTAAGCGCTAGATTCGTAATCCAAAATCGCCGCTTACGTCAAGCGCGGATCGGCCCCGGCTGCGGCCTCTTGCCGCGGCCTGAACGCGACTTGCCCCAACTGCCTCTTTCGCGTACAGGGAAGGAATTCCGTCCTCGCCCGTTGTGCCGCCGGAAACCGGAGTCCCATGACCAACGCCATCCTCGTGACCGGCGGCGCAGGCTATATCGGCAGCCACGCCGCCAAGGCGCTTGCCCGCGCCGGCTATGAACCCGTGAGCTACGACAATCTCTCGCGCGGCCACCGCGAAGCGGTACGGTGGGGCCCGTTGGTCGACGGCGATCTCGCCGACCGCGCCCTCCTGGTCGCGACCCTGCGCCGGTACAAGATCGTAGCGGTGATGCATTTCGCCGCCTTCGCCTATGTCGGCGAGTCGGTGCGCGAGCCCGAGCTCTATTTCCGCAACAACGTTGCCAACAGCCTGGTGCTGCTGGAGGCGATGGGCGAGGTGGGGGTGGGCGAGATCGTGTTCTCCTCGACCTGCGCGACCTATGGCCTGCCCGAAACCATGCCGATCGCCGAGGACACGCCGCAGCGCCCGGTCAATCCCTACGGCGAGAGCAAGCTGATGATCGAGCGCATGCTGCACTGGCTCGGCGGGGCGCGCGGCCTGCGTTATGCCGCGCTGCGCTATTTCAACGCCGCCGGCGCCGATCCCGAGGGCGAGATCGGCGAGGGTCACGAGCCCGAGACGCATCTCATCCCGCTGGTGCTGCTGGCGGCGCTACGCCGGATCGAGGCGGTCGACATCTTCGGCACCGACTATCCGACGCCGGACGGCACCGCCATCCGCGACTACATCCACGTCCACGACCTGGCCGCGGCGCATGTGCTGGCGCTCGACCGGCTGCGCCAGGGCGGCGCCAGCCTGGCGCTCAATCTCGGCACCGGCCGGGGCTATTCGGTACGCGAAGTGATCGAAATGGCGGAACGCGTTACCGGGCGAAGCATCGCGCGGCGCGAGGCGGCGCGCCGGCCTGGCGACCCGCCGGTGCTGGTGGCCAATGCGAGCCGGGCGCGCGCCGTGCTCGGTTGGACGCCGATGGTGTCGGGCCTCGACGACATTCTCGCCACCGCCTGGGCGTGGCACGCGCGCTCGAACGCGCCGCGCTCCGCTTGACAGGCTAGCGGTTGTGCGGAGGATCGCGCCGGGTCACCTGCATGCGGGATGAAGGAGATCGAGGGTCGATGGCGCCGGTCGATGAAGCCGTCGCGGACAGGATCGCGCCGCAAGCGGCGCTGGACCCGGCGCCCATCCAGGTGCGGGGCAAGTTCTTCTTCGCCGGCGAGACCAAGTTCTTCGTCAAGGGCGTGACCTACGGTCCGTTCGGTCCCGGCTCGCACGGCGCGCAGTTCCCCGAGCGCGACATGGTCGAGCGCGACTTCGCGCTGATGCGCGAGCTGGGCGCCAACACCGTGCGCGTCTTCACCGTGCCGCCCCTGTGGCTCCTCGATCTCGCGCTGGTGGCGGGCCTGCGCCTCTTCGTCGGCATTCCGTGGTCGCAGCACGTGACCTTTCTCGACGATGCCCAGATCCAGCGCGACATCGTACGCGCGGTGGTCGAGGCGGTGCGCGGCCTGGGGCGGCACAAGGCGATCTTCGCCTATCTCATCGGCAACGAGATCCCGCCCGACATGGTGCGCTGGCACGGCGCCGAGCGGGTGCGCGCGTTCCTGAAGCGCCTCGTCGCCATGGTGAAGGAGGTCGATCCCGACCGCCTCGTCAGCTATGCCAACTTCCCCTCGACCGAGTATCTCACCGTCGATTTCACCGATTTCCTCTGCTTCAACGTCTATCTCCATGACGAGGCGCCGTTCCGCCGCTATCTCGCGCGGCTCCATAATCTCGCGGTGGACCGGCCGCTCGTCCTCACCGAGTTCGGCATCGATTCGATGCGCGAGGGCGAGGCGGAGCAGGCGCGCATCCTGTCGTGGCAGATCCGCACCGCCTTCGCGATGGGGGTCGCCGGCAGCTTCGTCTTCGCCTGGACCGACGAATGGTTCACCGGCGGCCACCCGATCGAGAACTGGGCGTTCGGCCTGGTCGACCGCCAGCGCCGGCCCAAGCCCGCCTTCGCGGCGGTCAGGGAGCGCTATCTCGGGTCGATCCCGCCGCCGCTCGCGCGCAGCCCGCGAGTCTCGGTGGTGATCTGCGCCTACAATTCCGAGCGCACGATGGAGGCGTGCCTCGCCTCGCTCGAGCATCTCAACTATCCCGACTACGAAGTGATCGTCGTCAATGACGGCTCCAAGGATCGAACCCTCGAGATCGCCGAAGGTTTCCCCTATTGCCGCATCATCTCGCAGCCCAACATGGGCCTGTCCTATGCCCGCAATGTCGGCGCCGAGGCCGCGACCGGCGAGATCGTGGCCTATACCGACAGCGACTGCGTCGCCGATGCCGACTGGTTGGCATATCTCGTCGCCAAGATGGAGGCGTCCGATCTCGTCGCCTGCGGCGGCCCCAATTTTCCGCCGCCCGAGGACAGTCTCGTTCCGGCGGCGGTGGCGGTCTCGCCCGGCGGCCCGACTCATGTGCTCTTGAGCGACGACGTGGCCGAGCACATCGCCGGCTGCAACATGGCGTTCCGGCGGGACGTGCTGCTGGGCCTCGGCGGGTTCGATCCGGTCTATCGCGCCGCCGGCGACGACGTCGACATCTGCTGGCGCCTGCAGGACGCCGGCTACTCGATCGGCTTCAGCCCGGCGGCGGTGGTGTGGCATTTCCGGCGCAACACGGTGGCGGCCTATATCGGCCAGCAGCGCGGCTACGGCAAGGCCGAGGCGCTCGTCTATTCCAAGCATCCGATCCGCTTCAACCTGTTCGGGCAGGCGAAGTGGCTGGGGCGCATCTATGGCGACCTGTCGACGGCGCTGCTGCTGTCGCGCCGGCCGGTGATCTATTCCGGCGTGTTCGGCCGCGGCCTGTTCCAGACCCTCTACGAGCCCTCGTCCTCGCTTGCCGCGTTCCTGCCGCTCACCTTCGAGTGGAACGTGGTGGCGATCATCCTGGCGCTGGTCGCCATCGTGGCGGGCGGCTGGACCTGGCTGATGATCGCGCCGCTGGTGATCACCTGGGTGATCTGCATCAACGGCGCGCTCAAGGCACCCATCGACAAGCGCTTCCGCGGCATCAAGGCGCGCGCGCTGGTCGCACTCCTCATTTACCTCGGCCCGATCCTGCGCGGCTACGAGCGCATCAAGTGGCGGCTGCGCGAGACCCGGCCGCCGCCCCCCGCCGGCAGCCTGGAACAGGCGATGCAGAAGCCGCGCCTGTCGCTCAGGGAGCGCGCCTTCTATCTCTCCTACTGGAGCGAGCGCGGCGACGAAAAGGAAGCGCTGCTGGGCGGGCTGATGCGCTTCCTGGTGCCGCAGAAATATTTCGTCATCGCCGACCAGGGCTGGGACGAGTGGGACCTGAAGATCGCCCGCGGCCTGTGGACCCGGGCGCTGGTCCTGGTCTGCACCGAGAACCACGGCGCCGAGAAGCGCCTCTTGCGCGTGCGCTGCGCCATGCGGCTGTCGCGCTTCGCCGCGTTCGTGCTGCGCGCCTACGCGCTGGCGACGGCGGCGGCGCTCATCCTCGAGGCGCCTGTGCCGGGCGCGATCATCGGCATCATCGGCCTCGCGCACGGAGCGATCATCGCCCGGCGCACCGTCACGTTCGGCCGGCTCATGCACCGCATCATCGAGACCGTGGCGCGGCGCGAGGGCCTCGTTCCGCTGCAGCCGACGCAGCGGTAATTGTAAGCCGCGATGGGCTATCTCGCGCGCAAGCTGCTGCCCTATCTCTGGCCCTACCGGCTGCGCTTCGGCTGGGCGCTTATCCAAGTGTTCCTCATCGCCGGGTTCAATCTCTTGAAGCCCTGGCCCCTGCAACTCGTCATCGACGACGTGCTCCAGGGCAAGCGCGCCGATTGGTCTTGGCTCTCGGGCCTCACTTCGGGCGCGCTGCTCCTCGCCGCATGCCTCGGCCTCGTCGTGGTCACGTTCGGCGGCGGGCTGCTCGAGCTGCTGCACAACTACACCACCATCGCCATGGGCCAACGCATGGTGAACGACATGCGCGGCGCGCTCTATGCCCATCTGCAACGGCTCTCGCTCGCCTTCCACAGCCGACAGAAGGTGGGCGACCTCATGTACCGCATCACCGCCGACAGCTTCGCCGTCCAGACCATGATCATGAACGGGCTGCTGCCGATCCTCTCGGCGATCGTGCTGCTCGCCGGCATGCTCGCGGTGCTGCTGCCGCTCGATGCGAAGCTGACGCTGGCGTCGCTCACGGTGGTGCCGCTGCTGTTCGCGCTTATCGCGGTCTTCAACCGCAAGATCTCCGACATCGCGACCGACGTGCGCGAACGCGAGAGCCATGTCTACACGCTGGTCCAGTGGGCGATGAGCTCGGTGAAGCTGGTGCAGGCCTTCACCCAGGAGGAGGACGAATATCGCCGCTTCATGGGCGCGAGCCGCGCCAGCCTCGGCGCGACGCTCCGCCTCTATAGCTGGCAGTCGTTCTATTCCGCCGCGGTCAACGGGCTCATTGCCGCCGGTACGTCGCTGGTCCTCTTCGTCGGCGCGCGCTCGGTCCTGGACGGCACGCTCACCGTCGGCGAGCTGGTGGTGTTCATCTCCTATCTGGCGCAGCTCTACGCGCCGGTGAACCAGATCACCCAGAGCTGGGGCCTGATCGCCAGCGCCAGGATCGGCGCCAAGCGTTGCTTCGAGATCCTCGAAACCGAGCAGGAGCTGAAGGACGGACCGCGCTCCTTCCCGCCGCAAGGCGCACGCGGCGAGCTCGAGTGGCGCGGGGTCAGCTTCCGCTACCGGCCCGAGACGCCGATCCTGCGCGAGGTCGATCTCCACGTCACGCCCGGCATGAAGGTCGCGATCGTCGGCGCCACCGGCGCGGGCAAGTCCACCCTTCTCGGCATGGTGCCGCGCTTCTTCGATCCGACCGCGGGCGTGGTTCTTATCGACGGCGTCGACGTGCGCGAATACAAGCTCAACTCCCTGCGGCGCCAGAGCGCGATGGTGCTGCAGCCGCCACTCGTCTTTCCCATCTCGGTGCGCGACAACATCGCCTATGGCCGTCCCGACGCGAGCGACGCCGAGATCGAACAGGCGGCGCGGCTCGCGCGCGTCCACGACCTCATCGTCAGCCTGCCCGAAGGCTACGCCACCATCCTGGGCGAGTCCGCGACCTTGTCCGAAGGCGAGAAACAGCGTCTCACCATCGCGCGCGCGATCCTGCGCAACGCACCGATCCTGATCCTCGACGAGCCGACCTCGGCGCTCGATGTCGAGACCGAGGCGCTGGTCATGGCCGGGATCGCCAGCCTCACCCGCGACCGCACCACCTTCATCATCGCCCATCGCCTCTCGACCGTGCGCAATGCCGATGTCATCCTCGTTCTCAGCGACGGGCGCATCGTCGAGCGCGGCGCCTTCGCCGAGCTGATGCGCAAGGGCGGCGTCTTCGCCGATCTCTACAACACGCAGTTCATCGGCACGGCACGGTCATAAGTGGAGCACGCGGTCGATCACTTCGGCGCTGCCGTCGTGGATGAGGCGCAAGGCGACGAACGTCACCATCGCGAGGCCGATCCAGCCGATCCAGCGCCAGCGCTCCATCAGCCGCGCCAGCACGCCTGATGCCACCGCCATAAGCGCCACCGACAGCGCCAGTCCGAGGACGAGAACCAGGACGTGGTCGCGGGCTGCGCCGGCGATGGCGAGGACATTGTCGAGCGACATCGACAGGTCGGCCGCGAGAATGTGCAGGAGCGCCGTCCGGAACGACTTCGCCTGACCGCTGGCCGTCGAGGCGCCGGAACCGCCGGCGGGGCGGCGCAATTCGAGCGCGAGCTTCCAGGCGACGTAGAGCAGCAGGACTCCGCCCGCCAAGGTGAGGCCGACGATCGCGAGCAGCCGCGTCGCAATCGTCGCCAGCGCGATGCGCAGCAGGGTCGCGATCATCGCGCCCGCGATGATCGCCCGCCGGCGCAGCTTCGGCGGCAGGCCCGATGCGGCCATCGCGACCGCGATCGCGTTGTCGCCGGCCAGCGCCACGTCGATGACGATGACCGAGCCGAGCGCGGCGAGCGCGCCGGGATCGAGCAGCGAATTCACGCGATCATTCTCCCGCGCGAACCCTAGTCGAAGCCCACGCGCCGGTCGAGGCGGGGCGAACGAATTTAGCCGGACTGCGGTCCGTGCGTCCTTCGACTACGCTTCGCTCCGCTCAGGCTGAGGTGCTTTTCTTGATGCCATCAACAATTCTTCCTCAGCCTGAGCGTAGTCGAAGGCCGCAGGATGCATTTGCAGCCTTGTTGCGTGTTCCGCGCTTGCGCCGGCGGCGCTTCATCCGCGACACTGGCGCGTGACCGCCGCGTTCCGTCTCTCGCTGTTCTATGCCGGGTATTTCCTCGGAACCGGCGTGTCGTTGCCGTTCTGGCCGGTGTGGCTCGCCGGGCGCGGGCTCGGCGCGCCGGAGATCGGCGCGCTCTACGCGTTGAGCCAGTGGCTGGGGGTCGCGGCCAATCCGGTGCTGGGCCTGCTCGCCGACCGTGTGCGCGACAGGACTCGATTCATGACCATGCTCGCGGCGATCGCGGTCGCGGGCTATCTGCTATGTCTTCCGGCCCATGGCTTCGCTCAAATGGTGGGGCCGTGGCTGCTCATCGCGGTCGCCGTCACGGCCCTCGTTCCGCTGGCGGACGCGACGACGCTCGCGGCCGCTGCGCGCGGTGAGCTCGACTATGGCCGGGTGCGGCTATGGGGCACGATCGCCTTCATCGCCGCGACGGTGGTCGGCGGCCGCATCCTCACCGGGCGGTCGAGCGAGGCGATCCTCTATCTGCTGATCGGCATGATGGCGGTGACCGCGATCTGCTGCGCCTTGGTGCCGCGTGTCACGGTGGCGCCGCGCGCCGCGCGCGCGCCGTGGCGCGCGCCGTGGCGCGCGCTGGTGGCGCGACAGCATTTCGTCTTCCTCGCCGCGGCGGCCCTGGTGCAGGCGAGCCACGCCGTCTATTACGCCTTCGGCACGCTTTATTGGCGAGGGCTCGGCTATCCCGACGCCACCATCGCCTGGCTGTGGGCGGTGGGCGCGATCGCCGAACTGGCGCTGTTTTATTTCGGCGCGCGCCATGTGCGGCGGTGGGGCCCGGCGGCGCTGTTGGCGCTGGGCGGCGGCGCCGGCATCGTGCGCTGGACGCTCACCGCCTTCGTCACCTCGCTGCCGGCGCTGGTGCTGATCCAGCCGCTGCACGCGCTCACCTTCGCCGCCGCGCACTGGGGCGCGATGCGCTATCTCGCCGACGCGATGCCGCCCGCGCGGGCGGGGACGGCGCAGACGGTCTATAACGCCTGCGTCAACGGGCTGGGGCTCGGCTTGGCCTCGCTCGCGGCGGGCGGGCTCTATGCGGCCTGGGGCGGGCGCGCGTACCTGGCGATGGCGGCGATGGCGGGCACCGGCGCGGCGGTCGCGCTGCGCCTGCGCTACTTGCAGCGGCGATAGGTCGCCTGGTTGGTGGTGGCCAGCTCGGAAGCGCGCACGCGGAAATGCTCGCTGTCGAGCGTTTGCGCCGTGACGAAGAGCGTGGCCGAGCGCGAGCACACCACCTCGCGCAACTCGCGGCCGTCCTTGAGCGCGCTCTCGTTGGCGATCTGGGTGAGGAAGCTGTCGAGGCTTGCTTGCGGGCTGCGCGCGCCGATACGCTTGAAATGATCGAGGAGCTGGTGCTGATAGGCGATGATCTGCTCGCGATTGCGCACCGTGAAGTCGCGATACGAGGTGACGCCGCAAGTGTCGCTCAGCACCATCAGTTCGGTCTGGAAGCGCATCGCCTGGTCGGCCTCCATGTCGGCGGTCTGGAAGCAGGCGACGGTGGCGGCCACGGCCGGCATCGCGCCCGAGGTCGCGGCGAGCGAGAGCGCGGTTGCGGCGGCGGCGAGTTTCCGGGAAATGCTTCTCATTGCGCGCGGCCTCACGTGCGGGTGAGGGCCGCCTCGGCCGTGCGCCTGCGGCGGCGGATGCGGCTAAGCTTATGCACGAAATGGCCGCCCGCGAGAAGCACGACGAAGAGCGCGAGGAGGACCACGCTGAAATCGTGCGCGACCCGGCCCATCATGCGCTCGACCGTGCTGCCGCAGACGAAGCCCAGCGACACGAACACGCTGGCCCAAACCCAGGCCGCGATGAAATTGAGCGTGAGGAAGCGCTGCCACACGATGCCGCTGACGCCGAGCGCGAACGAGGAGAAATTCCGCACGCCGTAGATGAACCGGAAGGTGAGGATGAAGCCCGCGTCGTAGCGCTTGAGCCAGCTCAGCGCGCGGTCGACCCGCGCGCGCCAGTCCGGATGCCGCGCCATCAGGCGCAGGCCGAAATGTCGGCCGATCCAGAAATAGCACTGGTCGCCGGCAAAGCTGCCGAGCGCCGCGGAGAGAAGCAGAAGCGGCGCGCTCAGCACGCCCTGTGCCGCGGCGAATCCGGCCAGCAAGACAAATGTCTCGCCCTCGAAGAAGGTCCAGACGAAGGTTACCAGATAGGACCACGCGCCGTGTTCGAGGATGAAACGTTGAACGTCCATCTTAAGCGTTCCGCCTCCCCTTGCGGCGATCCTAAGCCGGTCCGGGGTTCTGGTCGAGAGGAGATTGGCGACTCAGCCGCCAGCGTCCAGTCTATCGAAATAGCGTTTAATCTCGATGAAGATGAGCGCGAGGCAGATGCCGAAGAGCGCGATGCCGATGTCGTAAACGGCGCCGCCCACGGTGGCGGCGAGGATCACGCCGGCGAGGCCCAGCACCGTCAGGAGCGCGACCGCCACCAGCAGCGCGTCGCTGCTCGCGACCGAGACCGCGAGCAGGAACCCGACCTCGCGCCCGTCGAACTGGCGCTTGACCCTGACCGCGACGATCGCTCCTGCAAGTGCGAAGGTGGCGAGCCCGGCGGCATAGGTCGCGCCGTCCGCGGCCGCGCTCGCGGTGAACAGGCCGAGGACCGCGCTCGCGGCGAGGAAGGCGTGGCCGAGCCACGGCGCCACCAGGCCCCACAATTCGCGCGCGCTCATCGGCGGCGCGGTCGGCGGCGTGCCGTCTTGCGGTGCAGCATGATGCGATGCGGGTCGGGCCACGGTTCGCGCACTCTTGTCGTTAGCGCATGAGATAGAGCAGTCCTGCGCTCAACGGCAAGAGCCTTGCTCCGCGCCGGGCGAGGTCCGATAGTGGGCGCGCGAGGCGATCCCATGAGCAAGCTGCCCCTGTCCCGTTTCAAGGTCATCGATCTGACGCGCGTGCGCGCCGGGCCGACCTGCGTGCGCCAGCTCTCCGACTGGGGCGCCGAGGTCATCAAGGTCGAGGCGGCCGACGGCGATGGCGGCCTGGGCGGCGAGCGGCACGGGTCCGACTTCCAGCATTTGCACCGCAACAAGCGCAGCATCACGCTCAACCTCAAAAGCCCGGACGGGCTGGCGATCCTGAAGGCGCTGGTGAAGGACGCCGACGTGCTGGTCGAAAATTACCGGCCCGACGTCAAATTCCGCCTCGGCATCGATTACGAGACGCTGAAGCCGATCAACAAGCGGCTGGTCTATGCCAGCATCTCGGGCTTCGGCCAGACCGGCCCGTACCGCGACCGCCCCGGCGTCGACCAGATCGCGCAGGGCATGGGCGGATTGATGTCAGTGACGGGCCTGCCGGGTCAGGGACCGGTCAGGGTCGGCATCCCGATCGCCGACTTGTCCGCCGGCATCTTCACCGCCATGGGCATCCTGATCGCGCTGCTCGAGCGCGAAGAGTCGGGCGAGGGGCAGTTCGTCGAATCCTCGCTCCTCGCGGCGCAGATCGCGATGCTGGATTTCCAGGCGACGCGCTGGACCATGTCCAAGGACGTGCCGGGCCAGGCCGGCAACAATCATCCGACCAACATTCCCTCGGGCGTGTTCCGCACCAAGGACGGGCACATCAACATCGCATCGGCCGGGCAGGAGATGTTCAAGCGCTTCTGCACCGCCAGCGGCCTCGGCAACCTGATGACCGATCCGGAATTCTCCACGCCCAAGGGCCGGCTCAAGAACCGCGACAAGCTCAACGCCATCATGGAAGAGGTGACGGCGACCAAGACGTCGTCCGAGTGGATCGACATCCTCAACCGCGCCGGCGTGCCGTGCGGTCCCATCTATCGCATGGACGAGGTGTTCGCCGATCCGCAGGTGCGCCATCTCGGCATCGTCCAGCCGGTGGAGCATCCCACATTGGGCAAGATCGATCTCATCGGCCAGGCGGTGACGTTGAGCCGCACGCCGTCGCGGCTGCGCCGCGCCACGCCCGAGCGCGGCGAGAACACCGACGAGGTGCTGCGCGAGCTGGGCTATGATGGCGAGACGATCGCGCGGTTCCACCGCGACGGCGTCGTGTGAGGAGAACGAAACGATGCTATCCCCGACCGAGCGCATGATCGCCGAGGTGGACGGGCCGATCGGCTGGCTCGTCTTCAACAACCCGGCGCGGCGCAACGCCGTGTCGATGGATATGTGGCAGGCGATCCCGGAAATTCTCGACGCCTACGAGCGCGACCCGGCGGTGCGTGCCATCGTCCTGAAGGGCGCCGGCGACAAGGCGTTCGTCTCGGGCGCCGACATTTCGGAGTTCGAGCAGAACCGCTCCTCGCCCGAGGCCGTCGCGCGCTACGACGAGATCGGCAACCGCGCGCAGCAGCGCATCCTCAACGCCTCGAAGCCGACGATCGCCATGATCCACGGCTTCTGCATGGGCGGCGGGGTCGGCGTCGCCTTGTCGTGCGACCTGCGCATCGCATCGCAAAGCGCGCAGTTCGGCATTCCGGCGGCGAAGCTCGGCATCGGCTATCGCCTGGGCGGGCTCGTGCGCCTCGTGGAGCTGGTCGGGCCGGCATACGCGAAGGAGATCTTCTACACCGCGCGCCGCTTCACCGCTGCGGAGGCGCACGGGATGGGGCTGGTGAACCGGGTGCTGCCCGACGCCGAGCTCGATGGGTTCGTGCGCTCCTACTGCGCTATGATCGGCGAGAACGCGCCTCTGAGTCTCGCCGCCACCAAGGGCATCATCGCCGAGATCACGAAGCTCTCGGCCGAGGTCGACCGCGCGCGCTGCGAGGAGATGGTGCGGCGCTGCTTCGAGAGCGAGGACTACGTCGAGGGCCGCCGCGCCTTCATGGAAAAGCGCAAGCCGCAATTCAAGGGGCGGTAGGTTCGAGCTGCGCATCGGCCGTGCGTCCTTCGACTACGCTTCGCTCCGCTCAGGATGAGGATCATCGGGGATGGCACCAAGAACGGCCCTCATCCTGAGCGAAGTCGAAGGACGCAGGTTGCTGATCCCATCATACGGCGGAAATTGATATGCCCGACGCCTCCCGCGACCTCGCGCCGCATCACACCGTCCGTCTCGCGGAATATCGCGCGCCCGACTTCCTGATCGACAGCGTCGCGCTGACCTTCGAGCTGGGCGAGGCCAGCACCACTGTCAAATCCCGCCTGGCGTTGCGCCGCAACCCGGCAGCATCCGACCGCAAGGCGCCCTTGCGGCTCGACGGCGAGGAGATGGAGCTCGTCTCGGTCGTGCTCGACGGCGAGGCGCTGGGCGCCAACCGCTACCGGCTCGAGCCCGACGCGCTCGTCCTCGCCGACGTCCCGGAGGCGTTCTCGCTCGCGATCGAGACCCGCATCAAGCCGCAGGACAACACGCAGTTGAGCGGCCTCTACAAATCCGGCGGCAATTTCTGCACCCAGTGCGAGCCCGAGGGCTTCCGCCGCATCACCTATTTCCTCGACCGTCCCGACACCATGGCGCGCTACGAGGCGACGATCGTCGCCGACAAGCGGCTCTATCCGGTGCTGCTGTCGAACGGCAACCCGGTGGCGGCGGGCGAGGGCGCCGACGGCAGCCATTGGGCCAAGTGGGTCGATCCCCATCCCAAGCCCTCCTATCTCTTCGCGCTGGTGGCGGGCGATCTCGTTGCCGTGCGCGACAGCTTCACGACCCGCTCCGGCAGGACCGTGCCGCTCGGCATCTGGGTCAGGCGCGGCGACGAGGGCAAATGCGGCCACGCCATGGCGTCGCTCAAGACGGCGATGAAATGGGACGAGGACAAATTCGGCCTCGAATACGATCTCGACGTCTTCAACATCGTCGCCGTCAGCGACTTCAACATGGGCGCGATGGAGAACAAGGGCCTCAACGTCTTCAACACCAAATACGTGTTGGCCAAGCCCGAGACCGCGACCGACATCGACTACCAGGGCATCGAGTCCGTGATCGCGCACGAATACTTCCACAACTGGACCGGCGACCGCGTCACCTGCCGCGACTGGTTCCAGCTCTCGCTCAAGGAAGGGCTCACCGTCTATCGCGACCAGGAATTCTCGGCCGACCAGGGGAGCCGCGCGGTGCGCCGCATCGGCGACGTGCGCCGCCTGCGCGCGGCGCAGTTCCCCGAGGATGCCGGCCCGCTGGCCCATCCGGTGCAGCCGCAGACTTATATCCGGATCGACAATTTCTACACCGCGACGGTCTACAACAAGGGCGCCGAGCTGGCGCGGATGATCGAGAAGATCGTCGGGCGCGACGGGTTCCGCAAAGGCATGGACCTTTATTTCAAGCGCCACGACAACCACGCCGTCACGATCGAGGATTTCGTCGCCGCGATGCAGGACGCGAACCATGTCGATCTCGCGCGCTTCCGGCGCTGGTATCACCAGGCCGGCACGCCCGAGATCACGATCGAGGATCGCTATGACGCGGGCGCGCGGCGCTACGAGCTGACCCTCCGCCAGGAGACGCCGCCGACGCCGGGCCAGGCGGTGAAGGAGCCGCTGGTCATACCGCTCGCCATGGGCCTCCTCGCTCCCGATGGAGGCGACATGGCGCTCAGCCTCGAGGGCGAGGCCAAGGCGGGCGGCGCCACGCGCGTCCTGCTGCTGAAAGAGGCGCAGGAGACGTTCCGCTTCGTCGATGTCGCGGCGCCGCCGGTGCCGTCGCTATTGCGCGGCTTCTCGGCGCCGGTGCGGCTCAAGGGGCTGACGCTCGAGCGGCTGCGCTTCCTCGCGCTCCACGACAGCGACCCGTTCAACCGCTGGGAAGCGAGCCAGCAGGTCGCGACCCGCATCCTGCTTGCAATGGTCGATGCCTATCGCGCGGGCAAGGTTCCCCCGGTCGATCCCGAGCTCGTCGCCGTGCCGCGCGCGTCGCTCGAAGACGCCGAGCGCGACCCCGCCTTCGTCGCCGAGATGATGACGCTCCCGAGCGAGTCCTATCTCGCCGACCAGCTCGAAATGGTCGATGTCGACGCGATCCACGCCGCGCGCGAGGCGGCACGCGCCGCGATCGGGCGCGCGCTCGAAACCCAATTCGCCGCGCTCTATACGCGCTTCGCCGATACCGGCCCCTATCGCATCGACGGGCTGTCGATCGGGCGGCGCAAGCTCCGCAACGTGGCGCTGGCCTATCTCGCGGCCGCGGGCGGGGCGGACGCGGTGGCGCGCGCGGTGGCACAGTTCACGTCCGGCGGCAACATGACCGACGTGCTCGCCGCGCTCGGCGTGCTGGGCGAGATCGATCATCCGGCGCGCGCGGAGGCGCTGGCGTCGTTCTATGCGCGCTGGCAGGGCGACGATCTGGTGATCGACAAATGGTTTGCGCTCCAGGCGATGTCGGGCCTGCCGGGCACGCTCGCGCGGGTGAAGACCCTTACGCGCCATCCTGCCTTCGACATCAAGGTGCCGAACCGGGTGCGCGCGCTGGTCTCCGCCTTCGCCGACGGCAATCAGGTGCGCTTCCACGACAAGACCGGCGCCGGCTACGACTTCCTCGCCGACCAGGTGCTGGCGCTCGATCCGCTCAATCCGCTGTTGGCGGCGCGGACCTTGCAACCGCTGGGCCAGTGGCGGCGCCAGGACAAGGCGCGGCAGGAGCTGATGCGCCGCGCGCTCGAGCGCGTGCTGGCGACCCCCAACCTCAGCAAGAACGCCTATGAAATCGCGAGCAAGAGCCTCGCCGAGCCGGCCAACTGACCGGCCTCAACCAGGGAGAGCACGATGAAACTCTATATGCACCCCGCCTCGACCACGTGCCGGCCGGTGATGCAGTTCATCGCCGACGCGAGGCTCGACGTCGAGAACGTCGTGGTCGACATCTTCAAGGGCGAGCATTACGGCGAGGCCTATACCAAGCTCAATCCCAACCGGCTGGTCCCGTTGCTCGAGGACGGCGATTTCCGCCTCACCGAGAGCGCCACCATCCTGCGCTATCTCGCCGAGAAGGCGGGATCGCCGGCCTATCCCAAGGAGCTGCGCCGCCGCGCCAAGGTCGACGAGCTGCTGGACTGGTTCAACTCGAACTTCTATCGCGATTGGGGCTATGGCCTCGTCTATCCGCAGGTGTTCCCGAACCTGAAGCGGGCGGACGCGGCGGTGCAGGCGGGAACGATCGCGTGGGGCCGCGACAAGTCGAAGCACTGGCTCCAAGTGCTGAACGACCACTGGATTGGTCCCGGCAAGACCTATCTCCTGGGCGCCGACATCACCATCGCCGATTATTTCGGCGTCGCGCTCGTGACCATCGGCGAGCTCATTCATTGCGACTTCGGCTCCCAACCCAACATCGCGCGCTGGCTCGCGGCGATGAAGGCGCGGCCGAGCTATGCCGAGGTCTACAAGGTATTCGAGGGCTTCGCCGCCTCGACCAAGGGCCAGGCGTTCGAGCGCGTCTGAGCGCGGCTCAGACCGGGTAGCACGACCTCGACGTGAGGGTGATCGAGGTCGGGAACAGCGACGCGCCGAAGAGCGGCATGTTGCCGATGAAGTTGAGCTGGTAGCTCGCGGTGACGAGGTTGCCGCAGCCGGGCGTGCTCGCGTTGAAGACCGAGGCCGGAAGGTTGAGCGGCTTGGTCAACCCCGCGGCGAAAGACGCCGTCAGGCTCGAGGAGCCGCAGGCCGTGGTGTTGACCGAGGCGCAGCGCGCGGCTTGCTCGACCGCGAAATCGAGGATGCCCTGGGTCCAGGCCGCCTGCCCGAATTCGAAGATGCCAAACAGGAACGCAAGCAGGATCGGCACGACGAGCGCGAACTCGACCACGTTCGACCCGCGCTGGTCGGCGCGGAAGCGGGCGACATGCGATGCGATGCGTGCCATGGCGCGGAGAGATTAGCGAGGCCAAGCATAACGAGAGCCTAACGAGGGGAGCCCAATCGCGGCGGGTTTTAGTGGCATTGCGGCGCCGCAATTTGGCGCGCATTTGTCGCGAGGTCGTCTGGGTTCAGGGCAGCGTGTTGATCGGGCGCACGGGCTTGCCGGCGAGGAAGCCGCGGATCGATTCGACCGCGTGGCCATAGACCTGGCGGAACGCCTCGGCGGTGCCGTATCCCAGATGCGGCGTCAGCACCACGTTGTCGAGCGCCAGGAACGGATGGTGCTTGGGCAGGGGCTCGATGTCGTAGACGTCGAGCGCGGCGCCGGCGATGCGGCGCCCCTTGAGGCAGTCGATCAACGCCTTCTCGTCGACGATGGGTCCGCGCGAAGTGTTGACCAGGTATGCCGTCGGCTTCATGCGCGCGAGATCGGCCGCGCCGACGAGGCCGCGCGAGCGCTCGCTGAGAACGAGATGGATGGTGATCACGTCGCTGGCGGCGAAGAGCTCGTCCTTGGCGACGCGGCGGGCGCCGTGCTCGGCGGCCTTGGCATCGGTGAGGTTGGGGCTCCAGGCGGCGATCTTCATGCCGAACGCGGTGCCGACGCGCGCCACCTGGCTGCCGAGCCGGCCGAGGCCGAGAATCCCCAGCGTCTTGCCGTTGAGCGCGGTGCCGAGGACCGGCGTCTGCCAGCGTCCGGCGCGCGTCGCCGCGTCCTCGCTCGGGATGTGGCGCACGACGGCGAGGATGAGGCCCCAGGCCAGCTCGGCGGTGGGGTAGGGCAGCATGTCGGTTCCGCACACCTGGATGCGCCGCTCGGTCGCGGCCTCGACATCGATCGCCGCATTGCGCATGCCAGCGGTGACGATGAGGCGGAGATTGGGCAGCTTCTCGATCAGGCTGCGCTTGAAAGGGGTGCGCTCGCGCATCAGCACCACGCCCTCGAAGGTATGGAGCCGGTGCGCCAGGGTCGCCTCGTCGCCAATATACTCGGGGAAGGCCTCGATGGCGGCGTCGGGATGGAGGCTCTGCCAATCCGCCGATTTGAGCGCCGCGCCCTGGTAGTCGTCCAATACCGCAATGCGCATCATGGCGTGACGCCTTTCTCGAGAAGGGGAGATCGCGCGATTAAACCCAAGCCGCCGCCGATGGTAAATATTTTCTTAATTGTGAGGCGGCTCACAGGTCCGCGTCCGGCGCCCATACGTAATTAACCATATCAAAGCCACCCCTCATTCGCGAGGAGACCCGCATGACCGCCTCCAGCAAGCCCGGCTCCGGGATTTACGACTTCGACGCGGCGCTCAGGACCGCCGCCGAAGGGGTCGCCGACGCCATTTGCGACGCCGTGTCCGCCGACCTGCCCGATGCGCATCTCGAGCCCGTGTTGAACGCCGTCATTGCGGCCAATGACGCGGGCCTCGAGGTGTTGCGGTCGCTGCGGCGGCAGACGGGTTCCGGCCTCGACGCCGCGCTGCCCGCGTAGTTTCGTTCGTTTCAGCCTGCCGGCGGCGGGCGGTAGGGCGGCGCGCGCAGCATCCAGCGCGTCAGGTACGACCCCGGCACCAGCCAGGCGAAGCCTGCCAGCGCATAGAAGCCGAAGGCGAGGAGCGCGTTCTCCGGCAGGCGCGCCGCGATCGCCATGACGATGCCGGCATAGAGCGCGAGCCCAAGCGCAAGGGCGAGGCCGCCGACGAGAATGCGCAATCGCATGGGGCCGAGCCTGATGCGGCGCGAGCGCCCGCGTCAAGCGGCGGCGACCCCGTGCATTGACGCGAAACGCGATCCGACTACCATCGCGGTCCAAGAAATCGATCTCGCCGCGGCAACGGCGGGTCGCGGGGAGAAGCGGTCGGGATGGTCCTCTATCTGCTGGTCCACATGCTGCTGGCGGTGGCGCTGCTGGGCGCGGTGACGCACCAGGCGCTCGGCGTTCTCGCCCCCGTGCGCCGCCCCGCGGGAGTGTTCTTCACCCGGTTCAGGGCGGTCAACGGCACGGGCTATGTCAATGCCATCGTCGTTCTCTATCTGCTAACGGCGTCGCTCGGGCTGATCATCTATCCCAACTACCGCCTCGGCGCGCGCGTGGTGATGGAGCAGCTCCATATGTACGCGCGGGTCGGCTCGTTCGAATTGAAGGAGCACCTGATCGCGCTTGGATTGGGCATCCTGCCCGCCTATTGGTGGGCATGGCAGCCGGCGCAGAAGGACCACGCGATGACGCGCCGCTTTCTCACCGTCATCCTCGGCGGCATTGTGTGGTACGCGTTCCTGACCGGCCATGTGCTCAATAACACCCAGGGGATCACGTGATGCGCTGGATGCGGGCGCTGCCGGTGTTCTCGATCGCCTTTCCGCTGCTCTATCTGCCGGCGATGTATTTCAACCTGCCGGTCTTCACCTACGTGCCGAAGACGCACGAGTTCCATGCTTTCCTTTTTCAGCCCGCGGGGAAGTTGGGACCGGGCATGTTTTATTACGGCTGGCTGGTGACGGCGGGGATCGCCGCGGCCGCGATCGCGCTCGCCGCCGCTTATGCGCCCGAGAAGGCGATCCAGCGCATCCCGGCAAGCCTTGTCTGGATCGCGCCGCTCGCGGTGATCGCGGCACTCCTCGACATCCTGAGCGACTGGTTCACGCGGTGAGCGGCGCGCTCGATGGCGTGCTGGTCGTCGCGCTGGAGCAGGCGGTGGCGGCGCCGCTCTGCACCTGCCGGCTCGCCGACGCCGGCGCGCGCGTCATCAAGGTCGAGCGGCCGGACGGCGATTTCGCGCGCTACTATGACCGCGCCGCCAAGGGCGAGAGCGCCTATTTCGTGTGGCTCAACCGCGGCAAGGAGTCGGTCGCGCTCGACATCAAGGATGCCGGCGACCGCGCGCTGCTCCACCGCATCGTCGCGCGCGCCGACGTGCTGGTGCAGAACCTCGCGCCCGGCGCGGCGGCGCGAGCCGGCGTCGATCCGGCCGAATTGTGCGCCCGCCACAAGCGTCTCATCGCCTGCTCGATCACCGGCTACGGCGAGAGCGGGCCTTATCGCGACATGAAGGCCTACGATTTCCTGATCCAAGCCGAAACCGGGCTCACCGAGATCACTGGCCCGCCCGAGGCGCCCGCGCGGGTCGGAGTCTCCGTCTCCGACGTTGCCGCCGGGCTCAACGCCCACGCCGCGATCCTGCAGGCGCTCTATGCGCGCGAGCGCACTGGCGCGGGCGCGCTCATCCACGTGTCGATGTTCGACGCGACGGCGGAATGGATGAGCGTGCCCTACATGAACCTGGTCTATGGCGGCAAGGCGCCGCCGCGGGTGGGATTGAAGCATCCCTCGATCGCGCCCTACGGCGCCTATCGCTGCGGCGACGGCAAGGCGATCGTGATCGGCATCCAGAACGAGCGCGAATGGGTGCGGTTCTGCGCCCAGGTGCTGGGCGACGCCGCGCTGGCGAGCGATCCGCGCTTCTGCGACAACCCGCGCCGCATCGCCAACCGCGACGCGCTCGAGGTGCTGATCGAAGCCGCCTTCGCCGCCAAGCCGCGCGCCGCGCTGGGGCTCGTCCTCAAGGCGGCGGAGATCGCCTTTGGCAACCTCAACTCGGTGGCCGATTTCGCACAGCACCCCCAGCTCCGCCTCGGCGAGGTCGCAACCGCGTCAGGGACTGTCGTCATGCCGCTGCCGCCGGCACTGCCGACGGGCGCGCCGTTGGGCGCCGTGCCCAGGCTCGACCAGCACGGCGCGGCGATCCGCCGGGAATTCGCCTGAGCTCTCCGGGGCGGGGCGCCAGCGACAGGGAATGACCGCGATCCGCCTCTCCAAGCACCGATAATTGCGCCATTGTGCATCGCACATATTTTGGCTGGCGAATCGGTAAATGTGGATATTTTGTCGCACCATAGAAATCTTTTGCAGTGCGATTTTCGGCTTGCATTGTGCATCGCAGCGAGGCATATTTTGCGGTGCGGCATTGCTCGTCGCCCGACGACATGCCGTACGTCTTCTAGGCGTTTCCTCCCTAAACTTGGGCCGTGCCTCGCGCACGGCCCATTTTTCTTGGTGACAGGGCGCTACCGGGCCGGTCCCAGGAATGTTATCGTCAAGCGCAACTCCCAGCCATGGGGGACGGTATGAGGCGCGTGCAAGTCGCCCCCGTGATCATCATCCCGGTGCTGGTGATCCTGGCCCAATTCGCCGTCGTTTACGCGACGCCCAAAACGGGCAATTTCTCTCTGCCGATGACGATGCTGGCGGGCTTCCCCTATCGCGTCGAGCCGCTGTTTCCCGCGGCCGTGGCGGTGATCCTCGGGTTCGGGCTGTGGCGCTATACCGGCATGGGGATGATCTCGGCGGTGACCGCTTCCTTGCTGCTGTTCCTGCTGCCATTCGCCGCCAGCTATCTCCTGGCTTATTACATCGCGGTCCATCTCCCGTTCCAGATCACCTCGGTCGCGGACTACTCGAACGCGCTGTTGTCGCTGCGGCCCGCGGTCGAGGGCGTCTGCCGCTTGCTGGTGCTGGCGGTTTGCGCGCCGACGTTCCGCTCGCTGTCCGCGTGGCTCCTGATCCTGGCCTGCTGGAGCGGCGCCACGGTGCTGCTGCTGTTCGCCTATTTGGACGAGGTGGTGGCGGCGTCTTATCCGACGCTGGTCGAGGTCGCGACCGTGCTCGGTTTTGCCGCGGTGGGCTACCAGTTCCCGCGCGCGCCCAAGACCTGGTAGAAGCTCGCGGCCTCAGGAAGTCCGAGCCAGCGCGTACCGGTACTGCGGCAGACGCGAACCGGGGCGCACGAACAGCGCCGGCCGGCGATCATTGGCATAGACCTCGGTGCGCAGGCGGCTGCGGGCGCGGGCAAGGTCGCTGCGGATGGCATCGACCGATGCGCCGGTGGCATGCGCCACCTGTTCGTAGGAGTTACCTTCGACCCCGACCAGAAGCACCGCGGCGCGCTGCTTGCGCGGCAGCCGGCCGAGCGCGCCCTCGAGATCGCGCACAACGAGCCGCGTCTCGCTGCCATGCGACACCGATCGCGGCGTGACTGTGGCATAGAGCCAATGCGCTTCGGCCGCGCGGATCGACTTGGCGATCCCGGCGAGAAACTGGTTGCGCATGATGGCATAGAGCCAGCCGCGCAAATTCGACCCGGCCTGCCACAGATGCGCGTTCGCGAGCGCCCGCAGCAGCGTGTCCTGCACCAGATCGTCGATGTCGTGACGCTGGCGGCACCAACGCCGCGCCATCCGCTTGAGGAACGGCATCTCGACCACGAGCCGATCGGCGAACGCGACTCGCCAAGGCAACTCGACGTCATCGGGTTCAAGCGGATGAAGTACGGCTATGGCATTCAATGGAAAAACTTTCACGTTCGCAATTCTTACAGTCACAAATATGGAGCAAAAACCACGCCAACCTTGCTTTCGCGCTGCAAATCAATATGTTGGTTAATTCTTGGCCGCCAACCATGTAAAGTTTCCAGACACATCCCGAGGCAACGAATCGCAGTCGCATGCGACTCGCGCCGGCGCCCGGGCGGAGCGATTGCGTGCACGGGCCGGTGGAAAAATCCGCGCAGGCAGGGCATGGTTTCCGCGGGGGAGAACGAGCGATGCACCGGCTGCAGAAATCCGTCACCGGTCGCATCGCGCGCAGGCCGATCCCGTCTCGATCCCACTCCGGCCGCAGGCGATCATGCTAAGGCGCTGGGCCGCCCAGATCTCGGCTGTCGCCGCATCGCTCATCGACGATCTCAAATACGCGAGCTGGCTGCGGCAGCGGCGCGCGTTCGTCTACGCCACCATCCTGCTCGCGCTCGAAGTCGCGGGATTCCTCTTCGTCGTCGCGGTTCAGCGCGACGTCTTCATCAAGCTCGGGCGGGCGACGACGACCGACTTCGTCAGCTTCTACGCCGCCGGCAAGCTCGCCAACGCGGGGACGCCCGAGCTCGCCTACGACCAGGCCGCGCATTATGAAGCCGAGCAGCAGGCGACGGCGCCGGGCATCATCTACGACTATTTCTATTATCCGCCGACCTACCTGCTGATCTGCGCCGGATTGGCGGTCCTGCCCTATCTCGTCGCGTTCGTCGTCTTCGAGGTGGCAAGCCTCGTGGCTTACGTGCTCGTCATCCGCACCATCCTGCAGGAACGCGGCTGGGACACGGTGGTGGCGATCCTCGCCTTTCCCGCCGTGCCGTGGACCTTGGGCACCGGGCAGAACGGATTTCTCTCGGCCTCGCTCTTCGGCGGCGCGACTCTGCTGCTCGACAGAAGCCCGGTCTGGGCCGGGATCCTGTTCGGCGCGCTCGCCTACAAGCCGCATTTCGGGCTGCTGATCCCGGTGGCGCTCGCCGCGGGCAGCCAGTGGCGCGCGTTCGCTTCCGCCGCCGCGACGGTCGCGTGCATCGTGATTCTCTCGCTCGCCGTCTATGGCGCGGACACGTGGCGCGATTTCGTCGTTGCGCTCGCCGGATCGCACATCGCCTACGAGTCCACGCATGTCGATTCCGGCGCGATGACCAACGCCTTTGGCGCCGTGCGCGTGCTGTGGGGAAGTCCAGCGCTCGCCTGGGGCGCGCAGGGGGTCGCGATCGTCGGCGCGGCAGGGGTCGTGGGTTTCGTGTGGCGGCGGCGGCTGAGCCTGCCGCTGCGCGCGGCGAGCCTGGCGGGCGCCGCATTGCTGGCCGCGCCGGTGGCGCTCTTCTACGACTTCGTGGTGACGTTCGTGGCGGTGGCGTGGCTGGTGCGCGCGGGCCGCAGCGAAGGCTTCCTGCCGTGGGAGAAATCCGCGCTCCTTGCGGTCTTCATCGTCCCCTTGGCGTCGCGCTACATCGCGCATGAGCATGTGCCGGCGGCGCCGCTCGCGCTCGTCGTGCTCCTGCTCGTGATCGTCAACCGCGCGCGCCACGAGCTGCGCATCCGCTCCGCCCAACGCGACAAGATCGAGCCCGCGGACGCGACGGCCCGGTCGCCGATCGGCGTCGTCGATGGCGCCTGATCCGACGCCCCGCTCCGCTCCAGGCGCGTTGAACGCGTGGCATTGGCCGCTGCTCGTGGGATTGGGCGCGTGCGCGATCGCGATGAGCTTTCCGCACCGGCTGGTGACGGACGGCGACACGCATCTCCACATCGCCGTGGGACGATGGATCATCGCCCACCGCGCCATCCCCTTCCACGACCCGTTCTCGTTCACCGCCGCCGGCAAGACGTGGGTCCCGCACGAATGGGGCGCGGAGATCGTCCTCGCCATTGCCTACGAGGCGCTCGGCTGGGGCGGCGTCATCGCCGCGACGGGGCTAGCGATCTTCGCCTCCTTCGCGATCCTGACCCGCGCGCTGATGCGTCATTTCGCGCCGCCGCGCGCCGCGCTCGGCGCGACGCTCGCGTTCCTTCTCACCGAGGAGCATCTGCTGGCGCGGCCGCATGTCATCGCCTTGCCGTTGATGGTGCTATGGATGTGGCGCATCATCGCCGCCCGCGACGAGGGGCGCGTGCCTTCGCCGCTGCTCCTGCCGGTAATGACGCTGTGGTGCAATCTGCACGGCGGTTTCGTCGTCGGGCTGGGCTTCGTCGCGCTGCTCGGCAGCGAGGCGGTGATCGAGGCCAAGGGCGCGGAGCGGATCGCGGCGGCGCGGCGCTGGGGCGTGTTCTTCGGGCTCGCGCTGGCGAGCGCGCTCGTCTCGCCCAACTTCATTGCCGGACTGCTGCTGCCGTTCGAGCTGATGCGCATGAGCTATTCCATGGCGGCGATCGCGGAATGGCAGGGCGCCAGCTTCACCGGCTACCAGCCGGTGGAGATTTGGATCGTCGTGATCGCGCTCGCCGGCCTGTCGCTGGGCTTGCGATTGAAGCTGACGCGAACGGCGATGGTGCTGCTGCTGCTGCACATGGCGCTGTCGCATGTGCGCAACGCCGAACTCCTGGGCTTCATCGCGCCGCTCTTGGTGGCGGCGCCGCTGGCCGCGCATCTGCGCGCGCTGGGGCTGGCGACGGGGATTGAAGCCGTTGCAAGAGCGCCGACGCGGCGCGCGGCCGCAATCGCCGCGCTCGTCGTCGCGCTCGGCTTCCTCGCCACCGCCGCGCTCTTCGATGCGGCCCGCTTCCGTCCGAACCAGGAAGTGGCGCCGGTCGCGGCGCTCGAGGCGGTGCGCGAAGCGGGGATCACCGGGCCGGTGCTCAATCTCTATGGCTTCGGCGGCTTCCTGGTGTTTTCCGGCGTTCCGGTGTTCATCGACGGCCGCGCCGATCTCTATGGCGACAACTTCATCCGCAGCTTCGTCGATGCGGTGAACGGCGGCAATGACGACGATCTGCGCCAATTGCTCGAGCGCTACGCGATCCAATGGACGATGTTCGAGCCCAAGACCCCGGCGGTACGCCTGCTCGATCGCTTTCCCGATTGGCAGCGCGTCTATGCCGACAAATTCGCGGTCGTCCATCGCCGCAACGGGCCGGCCCCTCAGCGTCCCTTGGCGCCGATCGAGGGACCCCACGCCGACAACAGGTAGAACGCGACCGCCACCAGCAGCAGATAGCGGAACCCCAGCACCGTCGAGAACGACTCGCTCAATCCGCCCACCACCGAGCCGGCGATGTTGGAGCCGAAGGCGTAGTCGGGATCGGCGTTCCCCGCGAACGAGCGGGCGAAGACGACGCCCGCGAAATACATCGGCCCGAGCGCCAGGAGGCACGGCAGCGCATAGCGCCAGACGAGGCCGCCGTTGAGGAACGTGTCGATCGGCACCGCCACGGCGAGCGCCAAGAGCAAAAGCAGGCCCGCATAGTGCCACGCGATGTCCTTCGCCGCGGCGAGCTTGAGCACGTAGAGATTGGCCACCAGGATCAGCACCAGCACGGTGAAGAACACCAGCGAGTTCACCAGCCACGTGCTGCCGAACAGCAGCGCCATCTGCACCACCGCCTTGGTCTCCAGCAGCATGAACCCGGCGCCGAGAAAGAACATGCGGCCGTCGATCCGCATTCTCGCCTTGGGCAGGAAGAGATAGACCATCGCCAGGCCCAGCGCGCCGAGCACCAGCATCGAGCGCGCCGTCAGATCCGGTATCAGCCGGCCGCGGAGATAGAGGAACGGCCAGTCGTCGCTGGCGCGGATCGGCGCCGCCGCGTCGTGGAGGAGCTTGGTCGGCGCGATCGGGTCCCACTCCGCGCGCTCGGCCGGCGGCATGCGGTCCGGATGGACGTCGAACCCGTCGACCGCCAGGTTCTTGGGCGGCACGTGATTGATCCAGAAGGTGCCGCGCGCGGCAAACGCGTCGGCGATGCGCGGATTGCAGCCGGCGATGATCATGGTGAAGCCGGTCGGCTCGTTGGGGTCGACCGTCGGGCGATAGGGCAGGCTGACGACCAGCGGCGCGCAGCCGAACACCTTTTCCGCCATGGCGCTGACGCGCTCGACGATCCATCCCTGGCGAAAATAATTGTACATGACGAAGAGGCCGCCCGGCTTCAGGACGCGCTTGGCGTCGGCGAACGCCTCCTCGGTGAAGAGATAGCTCTCGAGCCGGATATTGGCGTAGCTGCTGTGGAGGATCAGCGAATCGACCAGCGCATAGATCACCAGGTCGTAGGTGCGGTCCGTGGTGCGCAGGAAATGCCGGCCGTCGTCGAGATGCGCCGTCACGCGCTTGTCCTGATAGGGATGATCGGGGTGCTCGTGGATGCCGATGTCCTGGATGACGGGATCGATCTCGACCGCGTCGAGCCGCTCGACGCCGAAGCGCAGCGTGTGCGCCATGTCGTTGCCGGAACCGGCGCCGATGATGAGCGCGTCCTTGAACGGCGCGCCGCCGCTGTGCTGTTGCAGCAGGTGGATGAGCGAGTAGGAGGGGCCGCGCTCGGCAAACGGCACCATCTCCTGGTAGCCGATCGTGTTGACGAAGATGCCGCCGGTCGCGGCGGTGTAGTTGATCGAGTAATAAGGCGACCATCGGGTCACGAAGTCCGAACCGGGCTTGAGCGTGACCAGAAACAGGCACATGAGCGCCCCGAGGCGGACCATCTGGCCGCGCGTCAGCTCGCCACGAACGTGGAGCAGGTAGGCGACGCCGGCCGCGACCACGGCGAACCAGACCAGCGGCGGCGTCTGCGCGAAGGAGAGCGCCGAGAACGCGACGATCCCGGCGAGGCTGCCGCCGATGTTGAAGCTGTAGGCCTTGACGCGGTCGGGATAGGCGGCGAACGCGCGTCCCAGCACCTGGCCCAGCCCCACGAACATCAAGGCGATGCCGACGAAGAAGATGGCGGCGATCAAGTCGATCGGAACTACGAACTTCGCCACGTCTGGATTGCGGAACTCGGTGCCGAAGAACACTTCCTGGGGTGAGGCTTGGTTGCCGACATCGATCGCCAATCCGCCCCACAGGTCGTAGCCCACGAACATGAAGAACGCCGCCGCCACGAGCCAGAACGCCAGGGCCGGGAAATAGCCGAGCCAGTCGCGCTTCGAGCGCGCGGCGAGACAGCCGCACGACATCCCCAGGAACGACGCGATCAGGACGACGTTGGTGAAGAACTGCAGGAACACGACATAGGCCGCGAACCAGCGGATACTGGCCAGCTCGAGGAAGAGAACGAGGAATCCGACCAGAAAGAGCTCAAGCCCAAGCCGTCCCTTGGCAAGCGGAACCGGCGGTTCGGTTCGAGTCATTGGGATCGCGGTCTCCAGCGGGGTGAGGGGCGCCGGCGCGGCGGCGATCAGGGACGAAGATTTTTAAGGCATCGCGCGCCGCTGCGCCATACAAACCGAATTCGTACGAGGCTCCATCCGAAGAGCGATCGATGACAACCGGGACGGTCGGCGGCGAGAGGAGCGCGAACGAAAAACAGGGCGAATCGACTCGGTCATACCGGCTCGCGCTCGCCGCCGTTCTCGGACTGGCGTTCGCGATCCGCACGGCAGTGGTTCTGACCCAGGTCTACGTCACCCATCCGGACGAGGTCTTTCAATATCTCGATCAGGGCCATCGCCTGGCCTTCGGCTCGGGCGTGGTGCCGTGGGAGTTTTTCGACGGCATCCGGTCGTGGCTCCTGCCGGGCATCCTGGCAGGGATCATGAAGTTGTGCGCAATGGTCAGCGCGGATCCCCGGGTCTATCTCGACGCGATCCGGCTCGCGGCGTCGGCCGCTTCGCTCACCGTGGTCTATGTCGGGTTTCGCCTCGCGTATCTGCGCGACGGCATGATGGCCGCGCTCGTCACGGGCGCGCTCTGCGCCGTGTGGTTCGATGCGGTCTTCTTCGCGCCCAGCGTGATGACCGAAGTGCTCGCCGCCTATTGCGCCATGGCCGCCGTGTGGCTCGCGGAGCGGCGCGGCGCGCGCGACACGGGCCACACGATGGCGTTGGCCGGCGCGCTTCTCGGCCTCGCGTTCAGCCTGCGCTTCCACATGGCGCCGACCCTGCTCGTCATCGCGCTGTGGCATTGCCGCCTGGAGTGGCGGCGGCGCTGGCTGCCGCTGCTGCTCGGCGCGCTCGGAATCGTCGTTCCGGTTCTCGGCGTGCTCGATTTCTTGACCTGGGGCAGCCCGTTCCAGTCGGTGTGGCTCAATTTCGTGCGCAACGTGCCGCAGGGCGTCAGCACGGCCATCCAGTCCGATCCCGGGATGGATTATTTCGCCCTGATCCACGCCTACTGGACGTTCGCGGCGCTGCCGTTCCTGGTGCTGGCTCCGCTCGGGGCGCTGCGCGCGCCGCTCCTCGCCATTGCCGCGGCCGCCACTCTCGCGACGCTGTCGCTGTTCGGACACAAGGAGTACCGCTTCATCTGCTTCGCCTTGATGGCGGCGCCCATCCTCGTCGGGCTGGGCGGCGTGCGCGTGTTGCAGTTGCTCGATGGCCGGCTCGGCGAGGCGCGGCGGATCGCCGTGCGGGCGGGCTTCGTGTTGGTCGTCGCCGCGGTCTCCGTCTATGCCTGGAGCGACGGGTTCCTGGGGGTGCAGCGCGGCCACATGAGCGGCAATCTCGAGGCCTTCCTCGCGGCGAGCCGGCAGCCCGAATTGTGCGGATTGGGCATCCTCGACATCGATTGGGCGGCGACCGGAGGCTATTCCTTCCTCAACCATGACGTGCCGATCTACTATTCGCGGTTCGAATTCCGCCCCGACGTCAGCGAGAAACTGGCCCCCACAGGGGTACGGTTGAGGCTCGAAATCGTGCGCAACGGCGCGCCATTGCCGCAATTCCAGGGCGACGACTGGCTGCGCCACGCCCGGCTGTTCAATTTCGCCATCGCGCGGTCGGATCGGGGGCCGCCGGGATTTCAGGCGCTGCAATGTTTCGACAATGCGCCGGAATGGCCCTGGCCGAAAGTATGCCTTTTCCGTCGTCCGGGCACATGTGGTTGAGTGCTCAAGGGATATCCACAACATCTAGTGAGGCAATAGAGGAGCAACGCTAAAGCCCCGATTTTCTTATCGAGTTTTCGCGAAAAATTTTTTTGAAACGATTGCCTCTACCAGGAATTGATTCATCGACAGGTAGAAATCGGTCCTTTAAGATAGTCTATCTGTGACACACGTTAACCTTTTCAGGGGACTGCACGATGATGTTCAGATTGCTTCGACGCTTCCGCCGCGACGAAAGCGGCGTTTCCTCGATCGAATACGCCATGCTCGCGGTCGGTATCGCGTTGGCGATCTTTGCCGGTGCCAAGTTCCTTGGCAACAACATCAACAACGCGCTATCGACGATCGGCACTTCGGTGAATTCGGAAGTCTGACGACTTTGGCTCGGTGGTAGCTGGTCGGGAGTTCTCTCTCGGCTTCCGACCAGCAAGCTTCTATGCCTGCGGGTGGAGCCTGGGATGCAGAGAGCCGTTCTCTGTCTCGCGATCGGCGCCTTGGCATTGGCCGCCTACGGGGATCTGCGGCGCCGCCGCATCCCCAACGCGGTGTCGCTCGCCGTTGCCGCGCTCGGTTGCGCGCGCCTGCTCCTGGCGGCTGACATCGTGGCCGCCGGCCGCACCCTGGCGGCCGCCGCAATCGTCCTCGTATTGACGGCAATTCTCTTCTGGCGCGGCGTCTGCGGCGGCGGCGATGCCAAACTGCTGGCGGCGGCGACCCTTCTGGTCGGCTACCGCGACCTGGGCGATTTCCTCATCCTGACCGCGCTCCTGGGCGCGGCGCTGGTGCCGGTGATCCTGCTGACCAGGCGGATCGCGCCCTGGCTTCATCCGGCCGAGGACACCCTGTCCGCCGATGCGCCGACCGATGCCGTCGCCAGCGTCAAGGCGGCGCGGACAACCGTACCTTACGGGGTTGCTATTTCGGGGGCATGCTCCATGCTTCTCATCATCCAGACCGCTATGACAAGGTGAGCGAATATGCGAGCCAAAACAATACTGGCCCTCCTCTTCCTGCTGTCGCTCGCGGTCGTCGCGGGTCTCTTCTACCAGGGGTTGCCTCAGCCCAAGACTCAGACGGCGCAAGCGCCGCCGCCACCGCCGCCGCCGCAATACGAAGTCCTCGCGACCACGTCGCCGCTGACGCCGGGGACGTTGCTGCGCAGCCAAGACGTGACGTGGCGCCCGGCCGCGAAAGTCGAGACCGGCCAGTTCGTGCGGCCGCCGGCGGCCGCGCTCGCCGCCAAGCCCGAGGCCGACGAGGAAGCGCGCGCCCAGGTCTATGGCGCGGCGCTGCGCGTGGCGCTGAGCCAGGGCGATGCGGTTTCGCGCTCCGACATCGTCAAGCCGGCGGACCGCGACTTCCTGCCCCTGGTGCTCACGAGCGGCAAGCGGGCGATCGCCATTCCGATCGCGACCGGAGGCGCCAGCGCCGGCCTGCTCAGCCCGGGCGATCATGTCGACGTCCTGCTGACCCAATCTTTCAGGGCCGACAACACGCCGCTGACGCGGCGCTCGGTCGGCGAGACCGTGGTCGAGAATCTCCGCGTTCTTGCTGTCGATCCCGCCACCCAGTCCAACCGGACGGTGACGCTCGAGGTGCTGCCCGAGCAGGCGGAAAAGATCAATGTCGCCACCGAGCTCGGCAAGCTGTCGTTGACGCTGCGCGCCGCGACCGTGGGTTCGGTAGCGGCGGGGGCAACGGACACCATTAAGCCGGCCTGGGCGGTCGACGTGTCGCCGGCGCTCCGGACGGCGACGCCCACGAAAGAGGTCGCCGACGAGCGGCCTCCGATCAAGGTGATGCGCGGCGACAAGTCGGAGAACTTGCAGCCGCAATGAACGCGAGATGCGACGCACGCACGACGTAAGAGGCATACGGCAAGAGAAACGCGACGGAGTCCGAAACTGTGGCCAGGTGGGGGATATGACAACGGGAAATCAAGAACGATCGAAGCGCAAGCGCTTCCCATTGGCCTGTTGCGGTTGGGCCGTGCTCATGGTCGTGCTGCTCGCATCCGGCATGGCCGTGGCGCAGCAGCAGCGGGTGCTCCATCTTTCGGTCTCCAACGGCCAGCTCATCCAGTTCCCGCGCCCGGCGCGCAGCGTGTTCATCGCCGATCCGGCCATCGCCGACGTGCAGGTGCCGTCGCGCGACAGCGTCATCGTGTTCGGACGCAAGCCCGGACAGACGACGCTCTTTGCCACCGGCGAGGACGACAAGCCGCTGGCGTCGATCCAGGTCATCGTCGGCTATGAGCTGGGCGAGGCCGCGGCGATGGTGCACAAGGAACTGCCGGACGCGATGATCAATCTGAAATCGACGCCCAACGGCATCGTCATGGACGGCACCGTTCCCGACGCCGACACCGCCAACAAGGTGCGCGCGGCGCTGAAGCGGTATCTCGGCGACACGGTCGAGCTCCTCAACGAGCTGCGCGTCGCCGGATCGCAGCAGGTCAATCTTCGGGTCCGCGTCGCCGAGATATCCCGCACCGTGACCAAGGACCTCGGCTTCAACTGGCAGTCGGTCGTGTCTCCGGGCGGATTCAGCTTCGGCGTGCTGACCGGCACCAACCAATTGTTGCCGGGCTTCCCCGGCGCGGCCGGAGCCTTGCCGCTGGCCGGCTCGACCCTGAAGCCGCCCGCCAATGCCAGCGCCCTCTTCTCGCCGACTTCGGCGGCGCTCCCCGCCGGCTCGACGCCCAACGGCACTTTCGCCAATTTCACCAACAACCGATCGACCACGAACGCGCTCCTCGACGCCCTCGCCGACGAGGGACTCGTGACCATCCTCGCGGAACCCAACCTGACGGCGGTGTCGGGCCAGCCGGCGAGCTTCCTCGCCGGCGGCGAATTCCCGATCCCGGTCGCGCAGAGCTCCTCGGGCGTCGGGACCGCCGCGTCGATCACGGTCGATTTCAAGCAATTCGGCGTCTCGCTCGCCTTCGTGCCCACGGTGCTTACGGCCGAACGCATCAGCCTCAAGGTTCGGCCCGAGGTGAGCGAACTGACCAGCGTCGGCGGCGTCGATATCGCCGGGTTTGTCATTCCCGCGCTCACCGTGCGGCGGGCGGAAACCACGGTCGAACTCGGCAGCGGCCAGAGTTTCGCCATCGCCGGACTGATCCAGAACAACTCCAACGTCGATATAAACAAGTATCCGGGACTGGGCGACGTGCCGGTGCTTGGCTCCCTGTTCCGGTCGTCGAGTTTCCAGCGCAACGAAACGGAGCTGGTCATCATCGTCACGCCCTATGTCGTACGGCCGGTGTCGGCGGGTCCATCGCTCAAGGCGCCCACCGACAGTTATGCGCCGGCCTCAGATATCGAGCGCATCTTCCTGGACCGGTTGACGAAATCCGCCAAGCCGGGCGCCGCGTCGGAACTGGGGGTCGGCGGCGCGCGCCTTCATGGCGATGCCGGCTTCATCGTCGATTAGCCCGCGGGAGTGAGTAGCATGAACCATATTCAGCCAAAGCCTCTCGCCGTCGTCGCCGCGAGCATTCTCGCCCTGATCCTCGTCGGTTGCGGCAAGACCGTGCCCGAGGGGTTCACCAGCGCCGATTTCCAGGCGCCGCCGCGCGACGTGATCAAGGTTGAAAGCCATAACGACACGTTCATCGTGTATCTCGACCAGCGCACCGGCGCCCTGTCCGCGCCGGAACGAGACCGACTTGACGCTTTCGTTGGCCAGTTCGGCGGCGACCGGCCGGAATCGATCCACGCCGAAATCCACGGCCCCGTCGCTTCCAACCGGCTGACGACAGTGGCCGACGCGATGGTCTCGCACGGGGTCGAGCGGGCGAAGCTCAAGCTCTTTCCCGGCGAGCGCGCCACCGCGGGCGGGCGGCCCGGGGCCCAGACCATCACCATCGCCGCCACGCGCGCAGTCGCGGTTGCGCCCTCCTGCCCGGGCTTCGTCGACCACCCCTCTGCCCCGGGCGACAATCGCGTCGCGCCCGATCTCGGTTGCTCGGACGTGAGCAATCTAGCGTCGATGGTGGCCGATCCGGCGGACCTCCTCAAAGGCCGGGGCACGCCCTACAGCGACGGTGCGGTCGCGGCCGGTGCGGTCGAGCTTTACCGTCAGGACAAGGTCAAGACATTGCCCACGACGACGACGAGTACCGTGTTGTCGTCCGGCACGAGCGCATCTTCCAGCGGCGGCAGCGCCAGCGGAGGCACAGGCCAATGAAGAATCTGTTTCAGTTGAGAACCACGCCGGAGCAGCCGTCGTCTAATCTGGCGTTGCGGCCGCCGCTCGTCGCGTTCCTCGCCGATGCCGAGAGCGAGGGCGTGCTGCGCGAATGTCTGTCTCAACTGTCGGTCCAGAACACGATCGTCATGCGCGGCGCCATCGGCAAGGCGATCCAGTATCTTTCGGAAGAACGCTCGCCCAACGTCCTCGTCGTCGACATCAGCGGCGTCGATCTGCCGATCTCCGAGATCCACAAGCTCGCCGAGGTGTGCGAGCCCGGGGTCACCGTCATCGTGCTTGGCGACCGCAACGACATCGGCCTCTACCGTGACCTGCTGCAGGCCGGCATCACCGACTACATCGTCAAGCCGCTGACGCCCTATCTGGTGGCGAAATCGGTGCAGGCGGCGATCGAGGGACAGCGGGCCGCGCGCATCAGCGAGAAGCAGGCCAAGCTCGTGGCGTTCGTCGGAACGCGCGGCGGCGTCGGCTCCACCACGCTCGCGGTCAATCTCGCCTGGTACCTCGCCAACAAGCAGAACCGCCGCATCGCGCTGCTCGATCTCGACCTTCACAACGGCGACACCGGCCTGATGCTCAACCTCAAGCCCACGTCGGGGCTGCGCGAGGCGCTCGAGAATCCGATCCGCGTCGACAGCATCTTCGTCGAGCGCGCCATGGCGATGCACGGCGAGCGGCTCTTCGTCCTCGGAGCCGAAGAATCGCTCCACGACGACCTGAACATTTCGGTCGACGGCATCGAGGCGCTCATCTCCGTGCTGCGCGCGCAGTTCCATTATCTCATCGTCGATGTGCCGCGAGTCGCCACGCCGGCCTTCCGCAAGGTCCTCAGCATGGCGGATGTCCGCGTGATCGTCGCCGACCAGACGCTGCGCTCGGTGCGCGACGCGGTCCGCATCCGCGAGATGATCGGCGTCGGCGACGCCGATCACCGCAACGTCATGGTGATCAACCGCAGCGGCGAGGGGGGACGCGATTCGCTGACCCTCGAAGAGCTGGGCGACGCGCTCGAAGTCCGGCCGAAGGTGGTGATTCCCTTCCAGCCGAAAGTGTTCGGCGCCGCGAGCGGCGGCGGCCAAGTACCGGCTGCGACCGAGGGCAAATTCACCGAGTCGATCGAGGGGCTGGCCGCGGAAATTTCGGGACGGACGCCTGAGCGCCGTCGCGATTGGAGATTCTGGAAATGAAGCCGTACGATTTCGGTCGCCGTATCGTCGAATCCACCGGCCGGGCGGTCGTCCCGACGCCGGAGCCGCGCAACGGCAAGGCGGTGGAGATCACCGACCTGTCCGAGGTCAAGGAACGGGTGCGCCATATCCTGCTGACGCGGATCGATCCTTCCGTCGCCGGCAACATGCCGCGCCAGATTCTGCGCTCGGAAATCGCCCCCATCGTGCACGAGATCGCGACCGAGCAGCGGGTTCAGCTCAACACCGCCGAAGAAAGCGTGCTCGCCGACGAGCTTACCGCCGACATGGTGGGGCTGGGTCCGCTCGAGCCCTTCCTCGACGACGAGGAGGTGACCGACATCCTGGTCAACGGACCGCTCCACATCTATGTCGAGCGCCACGGCAAGCTCGAGAAGACGACCGCGCGCTTCCGCGACGCGGACCACGTGTTCACCGTCGTGCAGCGCATCGCCGGCGCGGTCGGAAGGCGCGTCGACGAGGCGAGCCCGATGGTCGACGCCCGGCTCGCCGACGGCAGCCGCGTCAACATCGTGCTGCCGCCGCTGGTGCTGAACGGCGGCACCATCTCGATCCGCAAGTTTTCCAAGCGCAACATCACGCTCGAAGCCATGGTGCGCGGCGGGAACCTGTCGAAGGAGATGGCGCGCTTTCTCGATATCGCCGCCCGCGCGCGCTACAACATCCTGATCTCCGGCGGCACCGGCTCGGGCAAGACGACGCTGCTCAATGCCATGTCGCGCAGCATCGATCCGGTCGAGCGGATCATCACCATCGAGGACGCCGTCGAACTGCGCCTGCAGCAACCCCACGTCGTTCAGATGGAGACGCGCGCGGCCAATATCGAAGGCGTTGGCGAGGTCGCGCAACGCTCGCTCCTGCGCAACGCCCTGCGCATGCGGCCCGATCGCATCATCCTCGGCGAGGTGCGCGGCTCCGAAGCCTTCGACATGCTCCAGGCCATGAACACCGGCCATGACGGGTCGATGTCGACGATCCACGCCAACTCCTCGCGCGACGCCCTCTACCGTCTCGAGAACATGGTGCTGATGGCGACCCAAAACCTGCCGCTCCGCGCGATGCGCATGCAGATCGCGAGCGCCATCAACCTGATCGTCCAGATCGAGCGCATGCGCGACGGCATCCGGCGCGTGCAGAACATCGTCGAGGTCACCGGCCTCGAGGGCGAGATCATCACCGCGCGCGAGCTCTTCACCTTCAAGTACCGCGGCGAGGGCCGCGACGGAATGGTCGAGGGCATTTTCGAGCCGAGCCATGTCCGTCCGTCCCTGATCGACCGTGCCGCGCATTACGGCCTCGAGCAGCCGATGCTCGACGCCCTCGGTATAGGATCCGCATGATGCCGCTTGGCCTACCGCTTATCACCGCCATCTTCATCGCGACCCTCCTGGCCGCGGGGCTGATCGCGATCACGCTCGCCGAACGCAGGCGGCGCGGCTTGCAGGGTCGCCTCGGCGGCGTCTCCGCAGCCTCGCGGCGCGGCGAAGCGACGGCGGCGACCGGATCGCTGCGCCTGGCCCAGCCCAAGGAGACCATGCGCGGCCGCGCGCTGCCCAAAGTGTGGCGCGAGCGTCTCGACCTCGCCTATGCGGCCACGGGCAATCGGGTCGGCCCGCTGCACACCTTGGGCGTCGGCCTCGCCGCGGGCGGAGCGGCGTTCGGCCTCACTTCGATCATTCTGCAACTGCCGTTCGTGGTCGCCGTCATCGCTTCCGGCTGCATTGCGGTCGTCGGCATGATCGCGCTGCTCCAGCTGGCGCGGGGCCGCTTTCAGCGCAAGTTCCTCGACGTCTTCCCGGACGCGCTCGATCTGATCGTCCGCGCCGTCAAGGCGGGCCTGCCGGTGCTCGATGCGATGGGCATCGTCTCGCGCGAGGTCCCCGATCCCGTCGGCGGCGAATTCCGCCGCATCCTCGAGGAAATGCGCGTCGGCTTCGATCCCGCGATCGCGCTGCAGCGCTCGGCCGACCGGATCCGCGTCCCCGACTTCCAGTTCTATGTCGTCAGCCTGTCGTTGCAGCGGCGCACCGGCGGCGGACTGGCCGAGACGCTGTCCAACCTGAGCGGCGTCATTCGCCGCCGCAAGGATTTGCGCGTCAAGTCGCGCGCGCTGTCCGCCGAGGCCAAGGCGTCGGCGGTGGTGCTGTCGCTGCTCCCGGTGGTGGCGTTCATCGGCTTGTTCATGATGGACAGCAAGCTCATGTCGGTCCTGATCTTCGACCCGCGCGGGCGCTTCATGTTCGGGGTCGCGATCACGAGCCAAATCCTGGGCATATTGACGATCGCCGGCATGATCAGACGGATGATGAGGTAGCCCTTGATCAACAACCTCCTTCGTTCCGGCTTTCAGATCGGCCCGAGCCATTTCAATGTGCTCGAGATTCTGCTGCTCGCCATCGCCATCGTGGTGATCGTCTGGTCGGGGTGGCGGCTGTGGCATGTCGGGCGCACCGAGGATCGCCACGAGCGCATCGAGGCGCTGCGCGGTACGGTGTTCCGTCGCGAAGAAGCGACGGTCGTGGCGCCCAAGGCTCCGACCTTGTACGACAAGCTCGGCTCCTTCGTCGCCGGGAGCTCCATCGTCGGCGCGCGCGAGCGCGACAATCTGCAACAAAAGCTCAGTTCGGCCGGGTTCAAGGGAAGGGGCCGCCTCGGCACCTTTGTCGGGTTCAAGGTCTGCGCCGCCGTGGTGCTGGGCATCGGTACCTACGTCGTGGTCCAGGGCGAGGACTACGATCCCATCACCATGCTGATCGTGGTGATATTCGCGTTGGCGATGGGCTGGCGACTGCCCGACATAATCCTCAGCCGCATCAGCAACGCGCGCAAGATCCGCATCGAGGGCGGCATGCCCGATGCGCTCGATCTCCTGGTGATCTGCGCCGAGGCGGGGCTCAATCTCGAGCAGGCGATCGAGGAAATCAGCCGCGACCTGCGGCCCTTGAGCCCGGACGTGGCCGAGGAGCTCGCGACCACGGCGTCGGAAATGCGCATCCTGCCGGATCGCAGCCAGGCGCTCGAGAATCTCGGGCGGCGCACCGGCATCGCCGCGCTGCACAGCCTGACGGCAACCCTCAACCAGTCGATCAAGTTCGGCACCCCGCTCGCGGAATCGCTGCGCGTGCTGGCGGCCGAGATGCGCAACATGCGACTGTCGCGCTTCGAGGAAAGGGCAGCCCGTCTGCCGGTCCTCCTGACCATGCCGCTGATGGTCTTCATCATGCCGTCGCTCTTCATCGTGATCCTCACGCCGCTGGGCCTGCGCATCTACGACGGCATGCTGCCGATCTTCATGGGAGGCGGATGAAAGTGGCCGGACCGCAGGGCTGGGCAGTATTGAACCGATCCGCCGCGTCGAAAGGCGCGCACGCGCCGTCGCGGAGCAAGCGCAACGCGGCGCGGCCGGCAAAAGCGGGCGCGACGCTCGATCGCGTGATCGACCGGCGCGTCGCAAGGCGCATCCGCGAGCGGCGGCAGAATCTCGCCATCACCCAGAAGCGCCTTGCCGAGATGATCGGCGTCGCGTTCCAGCAATTGCACAAGTACGAGCGCGGCACGAGCCGCGTTCCGGCCGGCCGGCTTTATCACATCGCAACCGCGCTCGACACCCCGATTGCCTATTTTTTCTCGGCCGCGGACGGCGGCCCGGCGCTCTAGACGTCGCATGAGGAACGGTTCCATGAACACCACCACGGAGAAGGACGGACGCAAGTCGCGCGGCGGTTTCCTGCGGCGCTTCATCGACGACCGGTCGGGCGTGGTCGCGATCTTGACGGTGGTCTTGTTCCCGATCCTCATCGGGATCGGCGGGTTAGCGGTCGATGTCGGCGCCTGGTACATCGCCGCCGAGGCGACGCAGGGCGTGGCGGACGCCGCGTCGTTCGCGGCTGCGCTCGCCTATCAGGCCGGCAATACCAGCTCGACGAACCTCACCGACGAAGCGCTGGCCATCGCCAAGCTGGACGGCTTCACCAACGGCGTGAACGGCGTCACGATCGTGGTCAACAATCCGCCGGCGACCGGACCCAACACCAGCGATGCCGCCGCCGTCGAAGTCATCATCACGCAGACCCAGAAGCAGATGCTGTCGGCAATGCTGGGCAGCTTCCCCATCACCACCCAGACGCGCGCGGTGAGCGCGGCCAACAGCGTGTTCTGCATCCTGGCGCTGACCCAGCAGACCACGACCGGCATCTCCATGCCGATGATCCTCAGTTCCATCGACCTGCACGGCTGCAGCATCGGCGACAATGCCAAGGGCGCGTCGGCGATGACCATCACCGGCGCTCTTCTCTTGCAATTCAAGGCTTTCACCGCGGTGATCGGCGGCTCGCTCAAGAACACCTGCTTCTTCTGCGCGGCGTTGACGTGGGTGCAGACGCCAACCCAGAATTACAGCGCCTCGGCCGCGTATCCGATCCCCGATCCCTACGCAGCCCGGACCATGCCGACGGCCTCGGTCCCGACCACGCTCAACGCCATCACGCCGGTGCCGGCGCCGGCGATACCGGCGCAGGCTAGCGCCCCCGCCATCCCGACTCCGACCATTAAGAACGGGGCGACGTGCGCCTATACCGCAACCATCAACGCCTCCTCGACGCTGACCGCCAACCAATGCTACCGGTCCTTGACCGTCGCGGGCACGGTGTCGCTGAGCGTCGCCGGCGGCGGAACCGCGACGATCTGCGGCGGCACCACGATCGCCGCGGGCAGCAGCCTCACGCTGACGAGCGGCACATTCCTGTTCTTCGCTCCGTCCACCGGCAGCGGCAACGCTTGCACCGGCGCCGGAACCGGCATCACTGTCAGCGGCGGCACGTTCACCGTGAACGCGGGCGTCGTCGCGAAGATCAGGGGGTCGAGCACTAATAACGGGCTCACTGTCTCCTCCGGCGGCGCCACGTTGGTCTCAAACAATGTCGTCTGGGGAACCAACGTCTCGGGCGGCACCCTGACCGTCAATGGCAACGCTGCCACGCCGCCGAGCCTCAACACGTTTGCCGTCTCCGGCGGAACCGCCAACTTGAATACCGGCATCTCCGCCTGGACGACGACCGCGAGCGGCGGCACCCTCAACGTCAATGCGGGCAGTTCCAATCTGTATGGGCTGACCGTCAGCACCGGGGGGACGGTCACCGTCGCCGCCGGCAACTCCGCCTGGACCACCAGCGTCACCGGCGGCAGCTTGAGCGTCAGCTCCGGCAATTCCAACGTCTACAACCTTGCCGTCAGCAACACCGGCGCCGTTACCCTTTCGGACGGCAACCTAGTCTGGCAGTCGAGCGTGACCGGCGGCACCTTGACGCTCACCAACACGAACGCATCGACCTGCACGTTCAATACCAAGACCTGGACGGCGTGCCTCTACGGCATCAGCGTCGGCGGCGGGACCGCGACCCTGGGGAACGGCACCTATGCCATGGTCGGGCCGAGCGGTCAGGCGGCGATCAATGTCAGCAGCGGCACGCTGACCATGAACGGCACTCCCGACTCGTCCCACGTCAACACCGTCATGGGCCCGTGCAACAGTTCGTTCTTCCCGGCGATCGCGGTGAGCGGCGGCACGCTGAACATGAACGCCGGCTCCAACAACAACTACAGTATCCTGGGCGGCGGCGGACAGCCGGGCATCAGCATCAGCGGCGGCACCTTCACGATGGGCGCCGGCAGCAACGCGATCCAGGGCGGACCGAAAACCACCGTGGCTGCCGGGTGCAGCTTGGTCGGCCTCGCCAACGGCGGCGCGGGCATCTCGACCACCGGCGGAACGCTGAACATGAACGCCGGCACCAACAACATCCTCGGCCAGACCGGCGCCCAGGCGATCGTCATGACCGCCGGCACCATCAACATGGGCGCCGGCACCAACAACATCCAGGGCGCGTCGGGCTCGCCCTCCATCCAGCTCACCGGGACCTCGGCCTTCATCACCGCCGACGGCACGACCGATATCATCGGCGGCCAGAACCCGTTGGCCAACACCCCGGGCATCCTGCTCAGCACCAACAACGGGCTGTGCGGGCTGTTGGGACTTGGATCTAGGTGCGACCAGGATTTGGAGCTCGGCGCCGGCACCTACACGATCTGGGAGGGCCTGACCGACATCGGCGGGAACGTGACGCTCAACCCCAACGCGACGTCTATCGGCACTTATATCATCGCCGGCGGCGCCTATTGCCTGGGCGGGAACCAGACCGCCACCAATGCATGCACGTCGGTCGGCAATGTCGGCGACCTGAACCTTCACAACGGGACGCTCGTGCTGACCAGGGGTGCCCTCGGCGCCACGGATTATGCGAGCTACGACAGCACCGGTGCGGACGGCGACAACCTCGTCGCGCCCGTCACGGGGAACACCGCCGGTATCGCGATCTTCCAGGATCGCAGCGCGCCAACCACGGGCAGCAACACCATCAAGGGCATCAGTTTCCTGACCGCCCAAGGGGCGTTCTACTTCCCGGATCAGCCCCTCGCCTTCAACGGCATCAGCGTCATCAACAACGGCGGCACGAGCGGCGGTTCTTGCCTCCAGCTCATCGCCTATACCGTGACGATCCAGGGCCTGGCGTTCCTCAACGATGAGTGCAGCGGCCTCGGTCTCAATCTTGCCACCGGCGCGTCCGGCACCAACAACGCAACCCTGCTGGAATAGGGAAGCTGCGATGACCGGAAACGCCATGCCAACGTCGAATGCGGGAGCCTCGACATGATGATGCGGACTTTGCGTCAGTGGCTGCAGTGCCGCCGCGGCGCCGTCGCGGTCGAATTCGTCATCGTCGCGCCGATCATCTTCCTGACGCTGGTCGGCTTCGTCGATTTCGGAATGCTGACCTTCCAGAAGATGCAGGTGGACTATGCCGCCCAGGCCGGCGCCCGCTATGCGCTCGAATACGGTTGGGACACCTCCAATCCCGGTACCGCCATCTCCAACGTGGTGACGAGCGCCACCGCCCTGAAAAGCGCGATCACGGCTACGCCCGCGCCCTCGACCTATTGCGGCTGCGCCGGCGCCAGCGGCAGCCTCACGGTCGGCGCTTGCGGCACCAATTGCCCGTCGTCCGGTTTTCCGCCCGGCACTTACGTGCAGGTCAACGCGCAGTCATCGTATAGCTTCATTGTCGCGTGGCCGGGCATGACCAATCCGCTCCCCATGAGCGCGAGCCAAACAGTCCGCGTCAACTAGATGGCGACGCGGGCAGGAGAGCGACCGATGATCGACCGATGTCCTTCCGACCCCGGCGACAGGCGCCTCGCGCGGCGGTGGCGGAGCTTGCGCGACGACTGCCGCGGCAGCACCGCGATCGAGGCCGCCGTCGTCCTGCCGATGCTTTTGCTCCTTATCTTCGGCGGCATGGAATTCGCCAACGTGATGTGGACGCAGAACTCGCTGAGCTATGCGGTGCAGCGCGCGGCACGGTGCGCCGCGGTCGATAGCGGGTCCACCGGCGCGTGCAAGACCGCCGCCCAGATCCAGGGCTACGCCGCGGGCCTGACCATGGCCGACGGGGTGACATCGGCCGCCTTCACGATCAAGACGGGCAACAAGACGCAATGCTACGGCGGCAGCCAGATCAACTCCTATCAGGTCACCGCGACCTATGCCTACAAGACGTTGTTGATAGGGCTTCCGCTGCCCGCGCTCACGCTTACGGCGACGGCCTGTTATCCGGCATAAGGGGCGCGTCGGCGCCACCGCAATCGACGGGGGATAAACGTGATGCGACCGGAACGAGCTTGCGGCACGGCCGCGATCCTGGTCTCGGCATGTCTCGTCGTGGCCGGCTGCGCCGGCATGATGGACAGCGCGCAACACTCGCAGGTCGAAAGTCTCTCGGCGGAATCGGACGTGCATCTCGCGGCGGCGGCCGAGGATTCCGGCGACTATCAGTCGGCGGTCCGGCTGTTCCAGCGGGCGGTGACCAAGCGGCCCAAGGACGCCGGCTTGCGCGTGGCGCTGGCCCAGGCTCTCCTGGCAGCGGGCGCGACCGACGAAGCGACGAATGTTCTCGCCCAGGCCGTTGCGCTCGATCCCAAGCGCGGCGACGCGCATTTCCTGCTCGGCCATATCGCTCTCGGCCAGCACGCGCCGGACAAGGCATTCGCCGAGTTCGAGGCGGTGCTGGCGGTCGATCCGCGGTACGTCAAGGCGCTCGACGCGCGCGGCGTCGCCTACGACATGCTCGGCCGCACTGCCGACGCGCAGGCATCGTACCGGGCCGCGCTGGCGATCGATCCCGACGACCAATCGACGCGCAACAATCTCGGCCTCTCGCTTGCGCTCTCGGGCGACTACGACCAGGCCATCGCCATTCTGGGCAAGCTGACGCTCGAGCCGGGCGCGACACCGCGCATGCGGCAGAACCTGTCGCTGGCGCTCGGATTGAAGGGCGCGAAGGAAGACGCGGCGCGCGTTTCCCACGGCGATCTCGACCAAGCATCGATCGACGCCAACCAGAAATATTTCGATGCCGTGAGAGCGCTGATGAGCGAGCCCGCGCCCGCCGCGGGCAAGGCCGTGCCAGGCAAGTCGTGATCTATGGCGACGCCGGAATTCGTCGCCGCCAGAGGGTTCACTCCGAAAGAGTGCAATAATAATGTCCTCGGACCTAGCCAAGAAGATCGACCAGCGCGTGGCGCATCGCATCAGGGAACGCCGCCTGCTTCTCGGCATGACGCAGCAGCATCTCGCCGAGATGATCGGCGTCGCTTTCCAGCAGGCGCATAAATACGAGCGGGGCTTGAGTCGGGTCTCGGCCGGACGGCTCTTTCACATCGCCACCGTGCTCGACACGCCGATCACCTATTTCTTCTCGACCGGCGACGAGGTCGATCACGATTCAGGCGGCGAGCGCGCGATCGGCGGCGCCCGGCGCGGGACCCGGATATAGGCCCGCGCGGCGTCGCGGGCGCCGCCCCGATCTTCCATGATTCAGCGACGAAATTTCCGACAGCCCGCCACCAACGCCGTTGCCAGCGTCGGGCTCAAGACCGTCATCGGCACGCTGTTCGCGGGCCCGTTCTACTACTGGTCGCGCGGTGCGCTGATCGAGGGGACGATCATGAGCGTCTTCGGCCTCATGTCGATCTTTGTCGACGACGAGACCCTGTCGATCAGTGCCGACACGTTCGACAATATCGGCTGGGCCGTGTGGGGCGCGTTCGTGCTGCTGTCGCCGCTCGTGCTGGCTTGGAGCTACCGGCGCCGGGGATGGATCGACATCACCCCCGGTGCCGAATAGCGCGCGGCTTCCGACGCTAGGCGCGACGCCCGATGGGATCGGGCTTCACCGGCCCGCCGAACGTCGTCACCCAGCCCGCCATGTCGGCGAGGGTGTTCCATTCGCCGGGAACCCAGTTGTCGTCGATCTGGTCGATGTCGGCGGACAATTCCATCGCGCCGCCCATCGGCGTCACGAAATACCAGTAGTAGTTCGAGCCCATCACGTGCCGGCCCGGCCCGCGCGCCGTCTTCCAGCCCTGCTGGCTGATGTAGGAGCCGGTGACCACGACTTCCTGGAAATCGGCGAAATGGCACTCGAGATGCTGGAAGCTGGTGGTCGCGCCGGGCTTGCCGATGAAGAACAAATTGTGGTGGTCGCGCGATCCGGCCGCCCGGGCGAACACGCCGGCCTTGTTGCCGACATGGTCGGTCATGCGGAAGCCGAGCCGGTTGAGATAGAACTTCATGCTCCGGTCGGGATCCTCGCTCCAGTAAACGATATGCCCGACCGAGCGCGCCTCGCCGAGCGTGGAGAAATCGACGCGCGAGTTGATCGGCCGCTGCGGCGGCAATCCTGGAATGTTTTGCAGCTTCGGCTTGGCGTCGTAGGCATGGCGCTTGGTGACCTGGAAGGCGATGGCGAGGCCGTCATCGTCGGTGGTGTGCAGCACGCCGGCCGCGTCGCGCCGCACCTGGCGGTCGCCGCTCAGCTCGGCGCCGATCTTCTCCAGCGCGGCCTTGTCGCGCACGCCCCAGATCGTCTCGCGCCCGGTCGAGCCGCCGACCGGCGCCCGCGGCAGCGAACTGTCGGAGGCATGGCGCAGCATGACGCCGGTGCCGTCGAGCGTCTCGAAGCTCGCTCCGGCCGTGCCATGCTCGGTCTCCTTGAAGCCATAGTCGCGGCAGAACCGCCGCGCGGCCTCGAGATCGTCCACGCCGAAGACCGCGGTATCAACGCCTACGATGTCCATGAGAGGCTCCTTGGTTACGGCGCGCCGGCCGCCCGATGATGCTGCCACAGGCTCGTCCAAGCGCGCCATCCTGTCAATGGCGGGCAGGCCCCGGGCTCAGTCGAGACCGAGCGCGCCCAGGGCCGCCTTGGCGATCTCGACGTCCTGCTCGACCTTGGCGCCGCCGGCGCCGACGCCGCCCACTACCTGGCCCGCGACCACGATAGGAAAGCCGCCGGCGATGTTGGTGAAGTCGCCGTCCATGCGAATCTGCATGCTGACCTCGCCTTCCTTCGGGAAATACCCGCTGGGGAGGCGCTGCGAGGCCGAGGTGATCGCCTTCTTGATGGTCGCCCGCCCGGAGAAGAACCGGGCGCCGTCCATGCGCAGGAAAGCGATCAGGCTGCCGCCGGCGTCGACCACGGCGAGGCTCACGGGGGCGCCGAGCGCGTTGGCCTTGTCCACGCCGGCATCGAGCATCTTGCGGCAGGCCTCGTGGGTGATGCGGTGGGTGGCGACGAAATCGGGCATGTCCGGTCTCCGGTTGCTGGTGCTGGTGCTCCCTATCATCGCCAGCGCGGCGCCGGCGGCAATGGCAACGATTGCCTCGACCGGGAGTGCGGCGTAGCTTCCGCCCCGGTGTTGCGAGGGAGGAACCCGGTGCTGACCAAGACCGAGAACGAGCGCCTGACGCGGGTCGGGCCGGGCACCGCGATGGGCGAGATGCTGCGCGAGTTCTGGACCCCGGCGGTGCGCTCGGCCAGCCTCGAGGCCGACGGGCCGCCGCGGCGCGTGCGCCTCCTGGGACAGAACTTCGTCGCCTTCCGCGCCACCGATGGGCGGGTCGGTTTCCTCAACGAGGCGTGCCCGCATCGCTGCGCCTCGCTGTCCTTGGCGCGCAACGAGGACAACGCGCTGCGCTGCATCTTCCACGGCTGGAAGATTGACGTGTCCGGGCGGGTGGTCGACGCGCCGTCCGAGCCGCCGGAGCGGCGCGCGGAGTTCGCCGCCACGGTGCCGGTGCAGCACTATCCCGTGCGCGAGGCGGGCGGGCTCGTTTGGGTCTATCTCGGCCGGCGCGCCAGCCCGCCCAAATTCTACGACTTCGAATTCCACCGCCCGCCGGCGCAATCGATCGTGCGCCGTGCCGTCGTCCGCGGCAATTGGCTCCAAGGCTTCGAGGGCCAGCTCGACAGCGCCCATCTCGGCATGCTGCACTCGAGCTCGATCGCGCCGGGCCAGGCGCGGCGCGGCGACAATGCGCTGAGCCGCTTCTCGCGCGAGAACACCAGCCCGCGCTTCGAGATCGTCGAGACGCAATACGGCTTCCGCGAGGCGGCGCTGCGCGAGCTCGCCGACGGCAGCATCTATGCCCGCATCCGCGAGGTGGTGTTTCCCTACTGGTCCTTCATCCCCGGCGAGCACGGCGAGCCGCGCCTCGTCGTCGTGGTGGTGCCGATCGATGACGAGTGGAGCGCGCACTGGTATTATTACATGAGCCCGTTCGGCCCCGTGCCCGAGGCCTATCGCGAGCAGATGCTGTGGGGCACCACCGGCGATTCCGATGACTACGCCGCCGACCGCGGCAGCGTCGCCAATGCGTGGCACCAGGACCGCGCCGCGATGAAGGATGGGCACTGGAGCGGCATCATGCGCAACTTCACCTACGAGGATTTCATCATCGAGGAAACCGTTTATTAAGGTGACATGGCGCACCATGACGGGATAAAGTGCGTTCTAGCCCCGTCAATTCGGCACTTTCTCGCATTTCATGCCGTAGCTTGCCGGACCTTATAGGGGCACGTTGGAACGCCGCGACGTTACCAAATGTGACCAAGTAGGGTGCGACCATGCCAGAACTGAAAGCCCGCACGCTCGACGCCATCAAGCCCACGGATGGCGAGACGGTATTCAAGCCCGATGGCGCTATCGGCGGATTGGGCGTCCGCTACGGTGCGCGCGGCGTGCCATGCTTCACGCTCGTCTACCGCGTCAACGCCAAGCAACAGCGGCGCAAGCTCGGGCTGTACTGGAAGGGCGAGGGCGATGCACCCGCCGGCTATCTCACGCTGGCAAAGGCGCGCGAGCTTGCCGGCAAGATCAAAGCGGATGCCAGCCGGGGCATTGACACGGCTCGCCCTGGCCGGCGCGGTGCCGCAGTCTCGACGGATGCTTTGACCGTGCGCAACGTGCTCGTCCGCTACCAGCAGCAATACCTCGCGACAAAACGGACAGGGAAGATCATCGGCGGCTCGCTGGCGAAGTATCTCATTCCTGCCGTCGGTGATCGTCTTGTCGAGCAGGTGACCGCCGACCAGCTATCGGTGATCTTCGTCGCCCTGGTAAAGGCGCAGAAGCTCGACATGGCGAATTGGCTCTATCGCCATGCCAAGCGATTCTTCGGATGGTGCGTTGACAGGGCACCGCGCGGTGCTGCCCTCATGGCATCATCGCCCATGATCCAGATGCGACCGCCGGTTCCTGCCGGCGACATCGGTAGCCGCGATGTCCTGCCGACTGACGCCGACCTTCTCAATGTCTGGCAAGCTGTCGCAGCGCTCAATCAGCCTCAACGCGATGCTTGTCGTTGCGCCATCCTGCTTGGCTCCCGTATCGGCGAGACCCGCAAAATGAAATGGGCCTCGCTCGACTTCGAGCGTAAGGAATGGACGATCCCGGCGGCCGACGCCAAGAACAAGCAGAGCCGGATCGTGTTCCTTAGCGACTTCGCCATCTCGGTCATCGGTGAGCGCGGTCGGATCGCGGATAGCGCCTTTGTATTCACGCTGTCGGGGAGCAAGCCGATTGATCGCGTCTCGACACGATTCGGCGAGATACGCGAACAGCGAGGTCTCGGTGATCTCCACCTGCACGATTTCCGCAAGAGCTTCGTCAGCGAGTGCGCCCGTCTCGGTCACGATCCCATTGTGCTCGACAAGTGCATCGGGCATGACAAGGTGCTGTCCGGTGTGGCGAAGGTCTACCAGATGCACCAGTTCCTCGATAAGCGGAAGGCCGCGCATCTGGCGTGGAGCGATCATGTCGAGTCGCTCGTGACCACCGACGAGAAGCCGGTGCTGGCGTTGCCGGCGTCGGCCGGCGTGAAGGAGCCGACGCCATGACAGTCCGCATGGAGTTCGAGTGGCTGCCCAAAGAGTTGATTAACCTGTGCAACTCAATCATCTTGAAGCATCACAAACTACATGGCGGATCGCTCCCAAAGATATTGTGGCACCTCGACACACTGGTTTTTTCCGTGGTTCATAGTGACCTTCGCACCTTAACGCTTGCGGCCTCATCGGCCGTCAAATCTATGATCGCCGCTGGCGTTGTGGCAGTCGTGGCGGCCGTGCTTGGCGCCGTGGTGAATTGGTGGTTTGCCGTTGCCGTAATTCCGGCGGCGATGGTGATCGTCTATTTCAAGAGACGCGCGGACGAATTTAGCACACTACAAGGCGCCATCATCCTAGCGATAGAATTTTTGGGAGACAATGTTACCGGGTCTGCGGAACGCTACCCTGCTGCCGCACTCAAAGCCAAGAGCGTGCTCGACAAATTTCTGCCGGATGATCGCACCCGCCTGCTCGACATTTACCTTCCGCGCCGTGCCGAACTTCCGCGCGACCTGCTCGCCGCGCTCTAACCATGAGTTTAGCTTCAATTTGGAGACCGAAATGCCGACGAGCTGTCTCCCAGCGTGGATTGCCTGGGCGCAAGCATTAGGAGTGCCCGTACTGGCAGCCTCGATCGCGGGCGCGGGTGTATACATCGCGTGGCAGCAAAAGCGGATTGCCGACGTTCGGCTAACGCACGAACTGTATAATCGCCGATTCAAAGTTTACGAGGCCGCAAAGACGCTCCTTGTGACGATGCAAAGAAATGGCAGGCTGTCAACGGATGACTATGTTACCTACCTTCGTGGAACCTCCGATGCTGTGTTTCTGTTGGATGCCAGTGTCGTCAAATACCTTGAGGAGCTACGAGAGAGGGTTACGCGGTTGCTCGTGCTACGCGACCAAATTAAGGAGAACGCATCCGGCGAAATCGAATACCAAAAACGGGTAAATGAGTCCGCCCAAATCGAGAATTGGTTTGCAATACAGTTCGATATTCTAGTTTCGAGATTCAGACCGTTTATGCGATTGGATGAACACCACCGGCCCCGCTAAGGGCTGCTCGGCCTGCTGGTGGAGAGGGGACACCAGCAGGCCAGCGCCTCAGTCGTGGTGCCGCCACCCGACGGCATCACGACAAGCCAAACTCAGCCCGCCCCTCGCCGTCTCGCATCAGTCCAGCGTCTTTGTCGGGGCGGGCCAGCCTCAACCGTGGGCTTGGGATACCCCACGGGAAGCCGATTAGGATGCTTCGCCGGGCTCGGGAGGACGCGTAGGAGCGTGATCTCCTCGTGCCGCGGCTCGAACTGCGGCGGCGCGCTCCTGCTGCTCCTGGTCATCCTTGTGAGCCGGTGTCCAGCACGGGGCATTCGCCGCCGTGATGCCGGGATCGGGCCTGCGATCTCTCGCCCAATTGTGCCGTGGCCCACGAGCGCCACCAACGGGAGGAGGAGCGGGTCTTGTCCGCCGCTCGTGCTCGGCATTCCTCGCCATCTGTTGCTGGTTCCGCTGATCCTCGCAAGCATGAGCAACTGCATCGCTCAGTGAAATTTCGGGTTTCATCTCGACCTCCCATTGTGTCTCGGCGGGCCGAGCCCGTATCGCTCGCATAGCGAGTCGGCGAGCAGACGCGGCGAGACCTTGTATTTCCTCACGATCTCGTAGAACGCGGCACCGAGGCTGTTCATGCTGTCCTGCAAACCGACCATCTCCGCCATCGGCTTTTCCTCGCGATAGGTGACGCCGAAGTTCGATGCCGAGTATCCATACGCGCTCATGGCTTCCTCCCGTTTGAGGAGTTCAAATAGTCGGCGACTTCATGGGCAATCGCGGTCAGCTTCCCGACCAAGGCGTCATCGGCCTCAACCGACGGGCGATAATCGTACCAGCCGGTGCCATCATCCGATCGAATCAACACGACAACCTGGCGTTCGTTGCGCGCGGCGATGTCGAGGAGCAGGCTGCCCAGCGCCACGACATCGAGGCGTGGTGCCGGTGCTAACCGCAGCGGCCGTGCCGGCTCGACCTCGTGCGCTTCGCTGTCTTCCTGACGCGGCATGGCCGAGCCTTCCTGGTGGAGCAGCGCACGGCGTTACAGGGTGTTCACTGAGCCGCGACCACGACGACCGCGGCCAGGGACGGCCGCTGCTGGTGCTCGTGCCGATGCGGCACCACCGACCTCCGCATCGGTGCCGGTATGCTGGATTTCCCGACGTGCAGCGGAGGTCTGAGCGGACTTGCCGACTTACCGATCACGGGACGATCACCGGACATCGGGGAATCCCTGAGACTGGCAGCAGCAGCGGCGAGACCGCCGCGAAGCTCGATTGGACGCCGCATCCCGGAGACCGACAGGTCTTCATTGCCGCGACCTACCGGCGTCATCCGCTTCGACGGCCATACGTCGGCTTGTGTCGCGCTCGCGGCGGTGCCTTCGACCCTGCTGAATCCGTAGGCGGTGTGATGGTTGTTCGAGTCGTCCACCATCGGCTTGACGGTGCCCGGCACCTTGACATCGGGGCCGCTGTCATCGGTCGCGGGATAGCGACCACCGACAATCGAGGAACCTGCTTGCTTGGCCATGTTAGCCTCCATAGTTACGCCGTGACTTCGGCGGGCAGTGAATTTGTCATCGCTTCGATTTCTCGGGCGATAAGACCGTGCTCCAAGTGGAGCGCGGCAAGTTGCGATGGCTCGATTGCATCACGTCCTACCTGATCGGCGAGGAGGGCGCGGCGACGGGTCAAATCGGCACTCAGGATCGCAGCCTGAGCCGCCACGACTGGCGTCCTCACAAACGCCTCTGCAAAGCCGGCACGATCGAGACCAAGTTGCTTGGACTCGCGCGGGGAAAGCTCGCCAGCACGGTCGAGCACGGCCGCGGCGAGCGAAGCGTCGGCAGTCCTCAACGCGCGGGTCGCGTAATCCTGAAGGGCCGAGGCGCCGGCACCACGGATCATGTCGCTGTAAACCCGGCGGGCGGAGGTCAATGTGCTCGTCATCAAGAACTGGATCGGGCTCCTGAAGCTGGCCTCGGCCGCTTCGATCTCGTCGGCGAGCTTGTGAACCTCTTTCAGCGCCGCATTGCGATCCTCTTGACCGATGGCTGCATTCTGCTTCGCCGCCCTGACCTTGAACGCCTCCATATGACGCGACTTTGCCTGATCGCTCAGTCCTTCGATGGCGTCGAGCTTCGCCCGCTCCTCGTCGATCGCCTTCTGCAACGCGGCGGGCAGGTGATCGACAAGCGCATGATATTTCGCGCTGGCCTGTTGCAGCAGCTTCAAGTGCTTCGACAGCGCCTCGGGCGTGCTCGGGATGTCGCCGCCGATGACGTAACGGTTTGGTGGTGCCTCAGGATGCTCCCTAAGACGGGTTCGCTCGGCCAAACCTTCGACGATATGGGCGCGCGCCGACTTTTCGAGTGCGCGTCGCAAAGAGGGGTTACTGCCGTCGTCTTGGGTTGCCATTTTTCCGTCTCCGATGAAGCGGTCGCACCGACCGGTGGTCGGGCTTGGATCACGAGCGAATCTCGTGAGCACGGCGCGCTGGTCGGCGCGACCGATTGCACCGCCTCTCTCGTCATCCCTGATCCGGCATCACGCTGGAAAGGGTAGTTGACCCGATCCTCACGATTCCGCGGTCAACTAAGTCGAGAAGAGACGATGGTGACTATGAAGGTACGCTTGAGGAGGAGGTCGCGGTAGCCGACTAGGAATGGAGACTATGCAGCCTTCGCACGCTTCAACTTGGCGCGCGCCTTTGCTGCCTTCTCACGCTCATAGGCGTGAAGCTCCTCACGCTGAGCCGGTGTCAAAGCATCGCGCCTACGACGATATCCGGCGCGAGCCTGGGCGCGGCGTAGCTCAGGCTGACACGCCGACTGCTTACGCCATATCTCGCGCATCCCTTCACGACCAATTCTCTTTTTCCAGAGCAGATAGCGAGCATGTTTCTTCGCCCTCCGCTGCGCGGCTGTCGGGGTCGTGACGACCTCGACTTCCTGCTCGTCCTCGTCCTCGATCTTCAACTTGGCTGCTGGCTTGGCCGCGGCTGGCTTGAACGTCAAGACCACCGCAGGACGGCTGGCAAGTTGCTTCGCAAATTTCGGATCGAGTTCGGCAAGCGCACGCTCGGCCTGACGCAACCTGAAAGCGGTATGACGGTCATCGGAATCAGCCTTCAGCATCTCGGTCAGCATCTCGACGGCCTGACGCGCGATGCCGATCTCGCTGGTGCCGTATTTCAAGATGGATCGCGCGGTCACGATCGCTGTCTCCGCGTCGGTCGCAGAATCGCGGGCCAGTTGTCCATATCGACGACACGATCATCGTTCAACGATGTCGGCACCACGGCGGCATCGGCGAGGCGCAGCCGTGGCTTCCCGCGGATTGGCTTGGCAGTCGCCAGCCGTTGCGAGACCTGCTGAATATAAACCGGAGTCGCCACGCGGACGCGCTGGGTCGCCATGGTCACTCACCCCTCTTGATGGTGCCGATGCTGGGCGCCGCTGCTTTTCGAGCGGCTTCCTCACGTCTCCGTCGAGCATGAAGCGAGCGCGGGCTTATGGCGTTGGGCGGCAACCGTTCGGGCTCGTCATCGGCGCTGGGCTCACCCTCTTCATCAATGCCGAGAATTTGCGTCTCGCGCAAATGAGTACCGGCACCGCGACCTCGATCGACATGCTCGGGCTCACCATCGGCCGCGGCTTCCGGCGGATGGCTAGCCTCGAACAACTCACGGCAGAGCCGCTGATAAGCCACGAGACCACGGGCAACACGCACGACACCATCGGAAGTTCTGACGCGGTACTCATGCCCGCCGATATCGGCGTACCAAGCATCCCGGCCGCTATGATCGGCGGCGCTGTCCGGCTTCGGCACCAGTACGGCGCAGTCCTTGATCTCGCGCATATGCGACGCTTGCGCCACGGAGCGGGCGTAAAGGGAACGGTCATCCTTCTGCGGTCGTTGTAGCGGGTTGATTTTCGGCTGCGGTCTGAGACCACCGCCCAGAATCGCGGCAAGCATGGTGCCGATCTCCCACACCCAGCCCTCGGGTGCCTGCGGGAGACGCGATGCCAAATCGTTGGCACCAATCGCCGCCAGCGCATCCTCGATACTGAGATCGAAATCGGCATCGGTAGGGCCGTGAATGTCAGGTGGTTCGGTCGGATCATCGGGTGTCATGAATTGATCTCCGCCAATGTTTGCCGATCCTCGTCGCTGAGACCGTCATCATCGGGCTCTGTCTCGACTTCGACATCTACGACGGTGCCTTCCTGGCCGGCGCGGATCGAGCGGAGTTCGAGCAGGACGGACTTCATCGCCTCTTTACTCTCATGCGATAGCTTCCCGAACTCGCTGAGGCTGATGCGGAGCGCAGCCTCGCCGTGATCGGTGGTGGTGTTCACATTGAGGTTACGCGACATCGCCCACGAGCGATCATGCCGCTCAAGAAGCCTCAGCAGCACGCTCGCCGTCGCGCTGTCAACGGCAGGATGATTGCCGACAACCTTGCCCTCGAAATACTGAGGACGCATGACCTCGCCCATCGCCAGCGACCTCGCCCGCTCATGCAGGAGGTCGGAGAACGCAGACATCGCCTCCTGCACCTGCAAGCGGAACTCAGGCGATCGGCGGCGCAGCGAGTGAACGCTGGACGGTGACATGTTGAGGCTGCGACAGGCACCGCGAACGGTGCCGACGCTCGCCAGTGCGCGGAGAAACGGCTCAGCACGGAACTCGGTCGGCAGGTGGACTTCGCCCTGCCGGTTCGGTCTCGTGATGGTGAGGTCGCGGAGTTCGGTTGCCATGCCGAGCATAGTACCGCTCAGCGCGCGGGCAGTCTACGCCGGATGCGCTCTACACCACAAGCAAAAAGACCAGAGCGGAAAAGGGTCTCAGATACCGCAGTAGAAAAACCAAACCAAATGGAGGAACGGTTCTTAGCCCCTGATGCGTAGGATGTCGTGGCGGCGGTGGTTCAAGTAAAAGTGCTTGCCGGGTGGTCTTTATTGGTGCCACGGCGGGCTTGATATTGAGAATGTAGTCATTTCATCGTCGCGAGTCAAGCATCATCGCATCGAATTCTATCATTTCATTGGTTCTTAACGTCGATTCTACTTGTCGGCAACGGCGAACGGCGTACAGTCATCGGCAACGTTCGATGCCGATGATTGGAATCGGCGAGAAAGCGAGGTCTCCATGAGCAAATTCATCTCCTACCTGCGCATCTCGACCGCGAAGGGTGGCGGCGCCGCATCGCTCGGCATCGAAGCGCAGCGCCAATCCGTCGCCGGGATGGTCGGGCTCGGTGGTGTGCTTCTCCACGAGTATGTTGAAGTCCTCAGCGGCAAGCGCGATGACCGTCCCGAGCTTGCTAAAGCCATCCAGCACGCGACGGCTGCCCATGCCGGGCTTATCTGCTCTAAGCTCGATCGCATCGGCCGCCACGCCGCACATGTGCTGACGCTGCTTGATGATGCGAAAAAAGCCGGTGTATCAGTGATTTTCGCCGACAATCCCAATGCTGGCAAGTTGACGTTGGGCATCCTCGCCATCGTCGCCGAAGCGGAAGCCGATGCGATCTCACGACGCACCATTGCGGCGTTGCAAGCAGCGAAATCTCGTGGTGTCAGGCTCGGCAACCCGAACGGTGCCGCGGCGCTGCGCAGATACCAGGAGGAGCATGGCATCGGTGCTCGTCTCGACGGTATCCAGCGCGCGGCGGATGACTTTGCCAGTGATCTCCGCTTCGCCGCCGACGCGCTGATCGCCAAGGGCGTCACGACGCTCGCCGGTATTGCCGCCGGTCTCAATGAGCAGTCCTTCCCATCACGCCGTGGTGGCCGCTGGTACGCCTCCTCGGTCGCGCTGCTGGTCAAGCGCCTCGGGATCACGCTGTCCTGACGCCGGCACCGGCCCCAGCCGCCGGGCTCCACGACGGGCTCGGCGGCTTTTTGCGCACTGTGCCGGCATGGTTAATGGTTAATGGGCATTAACCTTGACCGATTAACCTTGGCGGCGGTCGCGCGCCCGATGGTGCAGAGCGTGTCCACCAAAGTAGCCCCCTGGACGCTAGAATGACTGAGCCGCACCCTGAACCGCACCCCTGCGGCTCAGCCTGCGGCTCACTGCGGCTCACTGCGGCTCAAAACATACGCCAAACCATTGATATTACTACTGAGCCGCACCCTGAGCCGCAGTGAGCCGCACCCCTCACAAGGCACTCTGAGCCGCACCCTCCCACCCCTGTAAGGGTGGGAGGCGGCTCAAGCCTCAAGAATCTGATACCAATATCGTGGCGTCAGTTCTCTCAAGGCAGTCCTTCGATCTCCTCGTCGGGCTGCTCCGGCTCGTCTGGCAGCCGGAAGAAGTTGTCGCCTTGGGTTCGGTAGGCGGCCGTCAGGAACTTTACGAGCAGCCCAGGTGACGGCGGCCGTCCGCGGCCATTCGAGTGCGGGGTGCAGTGCTGCCTGATCTCCCGGACGATCCCTGCAACGAGAAGGCCGGCGACCTGCCCCTCGGCCGATCCGCCCGGCGCCGTCCTTACCCATGCGACGCTCTGGGCGACGTTCTTCAGTTCCGTGGTGCGTTCCCCCCGTGCCCGAGCCGCCCGCATCACTTCTAGGAACTCTTGCATGAGCGACGGTTTCGGCCGTGGTCTGTCCATGAGGGGTTCCGGCGTCACAGGATCGTGCCCGTCACGATCCCTGACACGATCGAGCACGAAGGTATGCCGCGGGCCGCTTGAGGTCTCGACGGTGACGGGACGCGCCCGCATCTTGAACGGCTTGGCCTCATGCCCCTCGCGCTGGAAAGCGTTGGAGATGGTCACGGTGCCCTCCACCTTGTCGAGCTTAATGGAGACACCGGGATCGTCCTCAAGGACGGTCGAGCCGCGGTGCCTCGTTCCTTGCGCGTTGGTATGGTGGATCAGCGCGACGAAGCAGTTGCATTCTTCGACGAGCTTGTCGGCGAGGTCGATGACGTAGCCGGCGTCACGTGCCGAGTTCTCGTCGAGACCACGCATCAATCTGGCGGTGGTGTCGAATACCACCATCGCCAGTCGGCCGTCTTCTGGTATCGACCGCTTCAGGGCGGCGATGAATTGCCTCACCGCATCGGGTCGGTCGGGCCTTGGGAATTTCTTGCCGATGACGTGATAGACCGGCCGCTCGACCTTGTGCTGCTCGACCCAAGCTGGTGCTCGTACGGTCTCGATGTCACCGCGCCCCTCACCTGCAACATGCACCACCACCGGGCGCTTGTCGTCAGGACGCTCGACGTAGGCAAAACCCTTCTCGCCATCACCGGCCGCAAACGGCTGGCGTGCCACGATGGAAAGCCCGAGGTCGAGCGTGACGGCCGTCTTATAGGTGCCCTTTCCGCCGCTGATGATGCCGACACCGATGCGTGGCAACAGTCCCTCCAACAACCATTCGGGCGGCTTGTCGGTCGAGTAGTTGTCGAACAGCCGGAAGCCGTAGCTCTCGATAGCCTTCTCCTCGTCCGCAGCGTGCTTCTCAGCGCCATCATCGGGGATGGTGCTATCCACGGGCGGCGCGGTCGGATGCTCACCACGGCTCGGCTCCTGCGCTGCTGGTGCCGTTTCGGCGTCGAGCTTTGCCATCAGTACGGCGGCCTTCGATCCCAACGGCTGCGACCTGTTGGCGTAACCGCTGCGAACCTTCTCCCGTAATTCGTCTGGTTCCCACTCCGGCTCGCATCTAGGATTGTAGTGCTCCACCATCAGGTCGAAGGCACGATCCTCAGAGATGCCGAGATCGCCGAGCGCAGCTGCGGTCACATAGGTCTGCTCGTCACCATGCTCGCCCTGGATCGCGGGAGGACGCGCCAGCAGGTAGGACACGGCGCGGTCTTCGTTCTCAGGGCTGTCTCGATCGGCCTCAGGGAGATCGTGCTGTACCGGCTTCTCTCCCGCGGCTGATGTCAGGTACGGTAATAACCAGTCCGACGCATCTGCGATCTCCACATTGACCTCGACGGTGTAGATGCCGTTTGGCAACGCCGAACCAGGGACAAGGCCATAACCACGATGACCACGGACATCAATGCCGGCATCCTTGCCGAAGTGATGCGCGTTCGTCACCGGGTACGGCACTTTGAAATAGAGATGCCGACCACCGGTCGGTGTCCCGATGGTGAGCGTTTTCGGGAGGATCGCATTTTGCAACTCAAGCAGGCCCAGCGCTTCGATGCCGTTCTTGCCGTCCTTCACGTCGAGATCGAGGATGACGCCATGCTCACCACCGAGCGTGGCAATGTTCATCTCAGGATTGGTGTCGAACCTCGCTGCGATGATGTCGGGGTCGCAGGTCTCCTCCCAAGCCCCAGGGAACGGCACCTTCTCACCAGGGCTGATGCCGATGACGGGACGGCCGCGCTTGGCCAAGGCGAGCGCCCATGTGAGGCGCGCGTTGACTTTTCTTAGTGTGTCGGGCATAGTTGCCTCCTCAGTTCGATATTCAAACCGCGCCGCATCCCTGCCAGGACGGCGCGGTTTTTATTTGTCCGCTCAGTTCTCGACACACTCGGGGGGCAGCAGCCGATCAAGCGGAACGGTCACGCGGTCTATGCAGTCTATGGGCGGACGGGCATCGTATCCGCAGGTGACGCATTTCTCCCACGGATAGTCCGGGTGATCGTCACGCGGGTTGCCTTCGTCCCAGCACTCCATCCCGCAACAGGCGCAAGTTTCACCTGCGACGGTGAGAACAACTTTCATGAGGCTCATGGCCGCGCCCTCCTCTTAGCCGCAAGCTCGGCAGGCTTGTGCGGCCGGAGACGGGCGCGAGGGAGCTTAGCAAGCGCTTCCTCGATCTCATCCGCGTACCATCGCAACGGGGCCTGCTTGGAAACACCGAGCTTGAGCGGTTGCGGGATGACGCCGCGATGGCAGTAGTCATAGATGGCGTCACGGCTGCATCCGAACATCTTGCAGAGATGATCGAAGGTCAGCATGACACGCGGCCTGTAGGCCGTGTTTTCGGTGGTGGTGGTCATGGTACGTACCCGATGCAGAGGGAGGCGCGTAGCGGCTGCATCAGGTGTCCGAAGTTGCCGCCCTTGCGGGGTGAAAGCGCAACCCGCTACGGGATGCACCACGGCGTCGGCGTGGGTTCTCAGTAGAGCGGTTTATGCAGGTGCCCATCCCCTGCGACCGCGACCGCCCTGCCGTTGCCTTATCCAGCGTCCAGGCGGCTCACTATCTATATAGTCATGTCACGCGCCTGCTGTCCAGGGCGGTTGCCCGCATCAATCGGCATACTGCCAGCGGATTCGCCGTTGTGACCAAGCCCAAGACCAAGACCATGCTAACCTATTGATATTATAGGTGATACCCTTTCATCATCGAGGAATCGATGGGGCCGATCGCCGACCGCAGCGCGGAATATCTCGGCACCAGCGACGCGGTGATCGTGCGCGCGCGCCGCCTGCTGCTCGACGCGCTCGACCAGCACGCCTCGGGCACGCTGCCGTTCGGGCTCGAGGCCGAGCTCGATTACAGCCGCATCCGCGGGCTCGCCATCCGCTTCCCGCGCGCGACCAACTGGCTCGACATCGACCCGCTCGCGCCGCCGAAGTTCTAGACGCGGCGCTCAGCCGGCCTTGGCTTTGAGCTCGGTCGCGGCGCGGGTGTAGCCGCCATCGCCGCCATCGACGAAATGGACGTGCTGGCCGGCCGCGGCGGAGGTCACGAGGCAGGTCATCACCGCATGGTCCGAAACGCACATGCCGTAGCGTAGATCGCCGCTCTTCGCGCACTCGTCGAGATATGCGCGCACCGCATCGACGCGGTCGGCGGGACAGTCGAACACCACGCACAGGCTCTCGTCGAAGCGCGCGAAATCGACCGCGCCCTTGGCGACCTCGCCGACATAGCGCTTGGCATCGAAGCGCCCGAGCCGCAGCCCGAAATGCACGAACACATAGGCGATCAGCGTGTCCAGACCAACGAGGAGCTTCATCAGTGGCAGCGGCCACTTGCCGTGCCGCGCGCGGGCCTCGCGCTCGAGCCCCTGGGGCGGCCAGCGCGCCTCGAGCGCTTCCTCCGAGACCGCCTTGAGATTTGGCACGCCGGCGATGCGCGCGATCTCGGCATGGAGCGAAGCGTGATCGGCCGCGCGCAGAACCAGCGACACCATGCGCCCGCGCGCCGCCTGGACCGGGGTCCAGCGGCATGACAGGCCGGTGAGATCGGGCGTGACGCCGTCGTCCTCGCTGTCCTCGACCATGGCGAGACGCGCCAGCGCCGGCTCGCCCGTGCCCTTGACCGCGCGCTCGAGCAGCTCGATGCCGCCGCCGCGAAACACCGCATAGGCGCTGCCCGGGGAGGGCTCGTAGCGCCCGACCAGGACGGCGGCGCCGCGGCTCGTCAGGATCGAGACCGGCACTATGCCGACCCGCAAATCGAGCCCGAACTCGCGCGCGGCAAAGCCGCGGGTCCGGCCCAGAACGCGCCGCGCCGAAGCGCCGTGCTCGGGTGGCACCAACGCCACCGCGCCATCGCCGGCGAACTGGTAGGGGATCGAGCCGCACAGATTGACCAAGGCGGCGATCAACGCGGCGGCGGCGAAATTGACCTCGGCATGGCGCCCGGCCGCCACGGCAGAGGTCGAGCCGCGAATGTCCGAGAGGGCGAGCCACCAATCCGGCGGCGCGGCCGCGTATTCGCGCTCGTCGAACACGCCGGCGGCGGAACGCAAGGGCTCGAGCCGGTGGTAGAAATCGTCGTAAGCCGCCATGCCATCCTCGGCCTGCCACCGAGCGGACGCTAGCGCGCCACCGCGTGCGGCGCCAACTTCGAGACGACCGCCGATTCGTCTTAGGAAACGAAGAACGGCGCGACTTCGGCCATGAAGCGGGCCATCTCGTCCTTGACCTGCGCGTGCGGCTTGAGGCCGAGGTTGAAATAGAGGATCGCCTCGTCGTACCCGGCCGCCTCGACCTTGCGCTTCAAGGTGTCGGCGATCTGCGCCGGCGAGCCGAGCAGCACCGCGTTCTCGGTGAATTCCTCCGGCTTCATCGTTTGGTAGCGCGCGACGATCGGCGCGAAGTAGCTGTAATTCGCCGGCGCCGTGGCCGGATCGCCCGGGAGCGCGTGCGAGGTGCATTCCTTGTGGTAGCGCAGCTGCCGCTCGCGCGCCGCGCGCTCCTGCTGCTTCGTGTCGGCGAAGTGGATGAAATAGCTGGTCACCAGCCGGCCGGGCGCGCGCCCCTGGGCGGCGCATGCCTCGCGGTAGGTGTCCGCCGCCTGCTTCAGCCCGCCATGGATCGAGGACGCCGCGCCCGCAGCCACCACGAGCCCCAGCCCGAGCCGCGCCGTCAGCTCGATCGAAGGCTTCGAGAACGAACCGATATAGGTCGGGATCGGCCGCTGCAGCGGCATCGGCGTGATGCGCACATCGTCGAATTGATAGTATTTGCCATGGTGAGTGAGCGGCGCGGCGCTCGTCCACAGGCGCTGCACGATCTCGATGCCCTCGGCGAAGACCGCGGCGTTCTCGGCGAAATTGGCCTGGAGCGGTCCGTACTCGTTGCGGTCATAGCCGCGGCCGGTGGCGAAATCGACGCGGCCGTCACTCAGGAGGTCGAGCGTCGCCCATTGCTCGGCGACGCGGATCGGATGGTGCAAAGGCAGAACATTGACGGCCGGCGCGAGCCTGATGCGCTTGGTGCGCGCCGCGATGTGGGCGAGCGCGAGGTCGGGGCAGGACAGCACGCCCAGCGAGCTGAAGTGATGCTCGCCGATCCAGGCGGAATGAAATCCGACCTCTTCGGCGTAGATCGCCTGGTCGACGATATTGAGAATGGTCTCGTTGGCCCCGCGTGGATTGTCGGCGTAGTGGTTGTCGCTGAGCGTGAAATAGCCGAATTTCATGCCGCGTCAGCCCCACACCTGGCGCGCCACCTCGACGATGCGGGCGAGCTTGCGCTCGACGGCGTCGTGAGGCAGCCGACCGCGGCGCGCGTTGCTCGAGAAGCCGCATTGCGGCGACAGGCATAGCTGCTCGAGCGGCGCCGAGCGCGCGGCCTCGTCGATGCGCCGCTTCAATGCGTCCGAGGTCTCGATCGCGGCGAGCTTGGTCGACACCAGGCCGAGCACCGCCTTCTTGCCCTTGGGCAGGAAGCGCAGCGGCGTGAAATCGCCGGCGCGCGGCGTATCGTATTCGAGGAAGAACCCGTCGACATTGAGGCGGTTGAAGATGCGGTCGGCGATCGGCTCGTAGCCGCCGTCGGCCATGCCATGGTCGCGGTTGCCGCGGCAGAAATGGACGCACACGGTCATGCCGGCGGGCCGGTCCTTGATCGATTGGTTGATGGCGTCGATATAGGTGTCGATCAGCTCGTCCGGATTTTCGCCGCGTCCCTTGACGATGTCGCGATTCTTGGGATCGCACAGCACCGCGAGCGGCACCTCGTCCATCTGCAGGTACGTGCAGCCGCGCGCAGCGAGATCGGCCACCTCCTCGCGCATGATGCGGGCAAGATCGGCGAAGAAGGGCGCGCGCGTCGGATAGACCTTGCGATCGAGCAGCATGTCGCCGTTGAAATGCGCGATCGACGGAGTCGGCACGTTGGCCTTGATCGGCCGCTTGGTCATCGCCTTCAGGACCGAGAAATCGTCGGCCGAGAGCGGCTCGCGCCGCTTGAGGGGGCCCACCACCTTGGGCTCGCCCATTGCCGCCCATTCGGTACCGTCATACATGCGGAACATGAAGGCGGGCGGCGAGGCTTCCTTGGAGAACCCGTCGCATTTCTCGAACAGGAACTCGCGCCAGCCGGTCTTGGGAAACTCGCCGTCGGTGATGGCGCCGATGCCGACCCGCTCCTGCATCGCCACGATCTCGGCGATGGCGTCGCGCTCGATGCGCTTCAATTCGTCGCGCTTCATCTTGCCCGCGGCGAAATCGTCGCGCGCCAGCAACAGCGTCTCGGGCCGTGGGAAGCTGCCAACGTGCTCGGCGCGATAAGGCGGCTTGTCGTCTGCCATGGCCGGTCTCCTCGCTGAGTGGTACGCCTGTTCTGTCACTGCGGCGGCGGCGGCGCAAGGGGCGCGCTCAATCGGCGCTGGCCGGCACGGGCGCGGCCCGCGGCATGGCGATGCGCAGGAAGCGGAACATGAACACCACCGCGAGCCCGAGCGGGATCCAGCAGAAGACATAGACGGAGGTGACGGCGTGCGCGACCGCCTCGGGCTCGGTCGCATCGCCGAGTCCGGCCGCGTTTGCGATCACGCCGGCGATGGCGGCGCCGAACGCCGTTCCGAGCGAGCGGATGGAGGTGAGCGCGGCCGCGGTGACGCGCTGCTCGCCCTCCGCCGCGCCCGCCATGGTGCGGGCGACGAGATGCACGTTGTAGATGCCGACGCCGATCCCCATGACGAAGGCGGACCCCGCCAGCACTTCGAGCGCCGGCAGGCGCGCGACGAGCGTGATGGTGACGAGCGACACGAAGGCGAGCAGCGGTCCCGCCCACAATGCCACGCGCTCGCGCGCGCCCGACCAGCCGGACGACCAGACCGTGCCGACGGTCCACCCGAACGAGATGATGATGGTGACGAAATTGACGAACAGCGGCGAGACGCCATGCACCACCTGCAGCAGCAGCGGCAAGAACAAGGTCACCGATGTCTGCGACATCCCGTGCAGCGTCAATATCCACAATGACAGACCGACCGGCGCGGTCAGCGACAAGGCGCGCGAGGGAAAGAGCCGGTTGCCGGCGTCGCGGTCGAGCCGGAACGCCAAACCAACCAGTCCGACCGCCGCGGCGATGAGCGCGATCCGCATGATGGTGTTGTCGATCGGTCCGGTGGCGGCGACGCAGAACACGCCGATCGCGAGCGTCGCCAGGCGGAAGAGCGGGAAGGGCGGCAGGCGGCCGCGCTCGGCCTCGGTGTCGAGCCGATCGGGAATCTTGAGGCGCGCCAGGATCGCGAATGCGACCATGAACGGCACCATCAGCCAGAACGAGCCGCGCCACCAATGGATGGTGGCGAACACCCCGCCGACGATCGGGCCGCTGAGATGGCACAGGGTGAAGGCGCCCTGCGACAGCGCCAGGATGCGCGTGCGGAGCCGCGCGTCGTAGAGGCTGGCGATGAGCGCAGTGCCGCCGCCCGACACCAGCCCGCCGGCCCAGCCCTGCGCGCCGCGCGCGACGACGAGCGTGGCCATGTCGGGCGCCAGCGCGCACACCGTCGTGCCCAGCGCGAAGATCGCCGCGCCCAGCGCATAGCCGTTGCGGGCGCCGAATTTCGACCACACCGCCCCGGTCGAGGACGCGCCCACGATCGAGCCGATGGTGTAGATCATCGCCGCCCAGGTGTAATAAACCGCGCCGCCGATATCGGCGACGATGGTCGGCATGATGATGGCGATCACCAGGATCTGCGTCCCGTGCATGGCGATGCCGCCGATCACCAGCGCGGTGTATAGGCCGCGCCCGCCGCTGAACAGCTCGCCCCAGGAGCCTTTCTCGACCTCGCGGTCGGCCCGATTCGCGTCCCTGCCGCTCATTCTTCTTGGCGCCGCCCGAATTCTCCGTCCGCATGATGGCGCAAATCGTGCGCGCGCGGAATGGCGTCGCGGCGACGAGCGGGTTGTGTCCGGCGCGGTTCCGTGACACGATTCATCGATGCAAGCTGCCACGGGGAAATCGCGATGACGCGCCCGGTCTTCGTCTCGGACGAGGTCGCGAAACAAGTGCTCGCCTGGCCAGCCATGATCGCCAAGCTGCGCGATGTCTATGCGGTCGAGCATCCGCCCTTCGCCGGCCCGCCGCGCACCTTGGCGCGCGGCAAGGGCATCTGGATGCGGACGCTCACCGGCGTGCTGCCGGGAGGGAGCGTGATGGGGGTGAAGCAGTTCTGCTTCCCGCGCGGGCGCCGTGTGCGCTACATGATCAGCCTGTTCGACCAGGAGAGCGGCGAGCTGAAGGCGCTGCTCGACGCCAACACCATCACCGCCTGGCGCACCGGCGCCACCACCGCGGTCGCGGTCGACCGCATGGCCCGCCCCGGCAAGGCGCGCGTCGCCATGCTCGGCAGCGGCGCCGAGGCGCGCGCCCATGTCCGCGCCATCGCCGCGGTGCGTCCGATCGAGCGCGTCACCGTCTACAGCCCCACGCCGGCGCGCCGCGAGGCCTACGCCCGCATGGTCGTCGACGAGCTGGGCGTGCCGTGCCGCGCGGTCGGTTCGGCGCGCGAGGCGGTCGACGGCGCGAGCCTCATCGTCGGCGCGACCCGCACGCTCGACGGCAAGCCGGCGCTCGAGGGCGCGTGGATCGAGCCGGGCGTGCTGGTGGCCTCGATCGGCGCGACCTTGCCCGAGCATTTCGAGATCGACAACGCCGCCATCGCCAAGGCCGATCTCATCGTCGCCGACATGCCGCACGAGGTGATGACCGAGACGGGATGTTTCCAGACGGCGGCGAAAGACGGCATCACGTTCGAGCACAAGTTCGTCACGCTCAACGCGCTGATGCTGGGCCTGGCGGACGACCGGCTGCGCGCGGCGCGCTATCCGATGTACCGCTCGGTCGGGCAGTCGCTGCAGGACCTCGCGGTCGCCGAGCTCGCGTGGCGCGAGGCCGAGCGGCGCGGGCTCGGCGTCGAGCTGCCGATGGAATTGGCGATCAAATCCGACTGAGGAGGAACGATCATGGCGCGTTACAGGAAGAACGAAGCTCGCGCGTGGGCCCGCGAGCACATGACCGGGTGCGACTGCGTCATCATCCCGTCCTACACATCCGACCTGCGCGGCATGAACGAGCGTGGCGTGCGCCACGACGTACGGCGCTGCATCGAGCTGGGCTTCGAGGGCGCGCTCATCGTCTCCGAGGTCGCGCTGACGCTCGACGAATACCGTAGCGTCACCGAATGGGCGGCGGACGAGGCCAAGGGGCGGCTGCGCATCGTCCACCACGCCAGCTTCAACACGCTCGAGGAGAATATCGAGGCGGTGCGGCTGACCGAGGCGGCGGGCGCGGATTATGTGCTGCTGTCCTATCCCGCGAACTTCTATCCGACCACGTCGCAGGAGGTCTACGATTACACCAAGGCGTTCTGCGACGGGACCAAGCTCGGCGTGATGCTGTTCCAGGTGCCGCTATGGAATTTCGGGCGGCTCCATCCCTCCGATCTCGAGCCCGCGCTGCTGCGCCGCCTGCTCCAGGACGTGCCCAACATCATCGCCATCAAGGCCGAGGGCGGCATGCCCCTGAAGGGCGGGCTCACCGACGCCTATCGCCTGTTCCGCGACCAGGTGATCATCTCGTGCCCGATCGAGGCCGACGTCATCCCGCTGATGTCGGTGATGGAGTTCCAGTACAGCGGCACCTCCAACACGCATTTCTACGGCAATTCGGTGCCGCGCATGTTCCAGCTCGCGCGCGAGAAGAAGTTCGACGAGGCGATGGAGATCTACTGGCGCATCCAGCCGGCGCGCGCGGCCAACGGGCTCGCCAACGGCGGCACGCCCTTCACCGGCTTCCTCAATCGCATGGTGTGGAACTACCAGGGCTGGCTTCAGGGCATGAATGGCGGGCCGCTGCGCCAGCCGACCAACAAGATCAACGACCGGCAGATGGCGATGCTGCGGCGCGGGCTGGCCGAGGCAAAGCTCGATCCGACCCGCGATCCCAACACCGCCTATTTCGTCGGCCGCAACCCGATGCCGAAGCCGGTGGCGCAGGCGCACCGCGCCGCCGAGTGAGGCGCGCTTACCGCTTGGCGCGGTTGCTGGCGTAGTCGCGCTGCGCCGATTGCGGCAGGAAGTCGAGCTCGAGCTGCCGCACGGCGGGGTGGCCGGTGAGGCCGCGATAATCGGCCGCGCCCCACTTCCCTTGGCGCGAGCGCTGACGCCAGTCGGTGATCGCCGCCTCGCCCCGCGCCTTGAAGTCGTTGAGCAGCTCCCACGCGCCTTGCAGGCCTGCCGACGAGACGAAGGTCGGGAAGAGCGCGACCTTGACGCCGAGCCGCGCGTATTCCTCGAACGTGGGCGGTGGCTCCACTTCGCTCCACCAGTTGCACAGGACCGGCGCGTTGGTCTTGGCGCACACTTCCTCGAGCTGCGCCCGCGTTTGCACCGCGTTGAGCCAGACCAGATCGGCGCCGCCGCCCTTCGCGTATGCCACGCAGCGCGCGACCGTCTCTTCCATGGTCCAGCCTTCGGCGCCGATCGAGTCGCAACGCGCGCACACCACGAAATCCGGGTCGATCGCGTCGCGCGCGGCGCAGGCGGCCCTGATCTTGCCCACCGCCTCGTCGAGCGGGATGCAGCGCCGCCCGCCGCCGGTGCCGGATTTCTTGGGCGCCTCCTGGTCCTCGAGCTGCAAGGCGGCGACGCCGCTGCGCACGATCTCCTGCACCGCGTAATGCACATTGACCGCGTTGCCGAACCCCGTATCGGCGTCGAGCAGGATCGGGATCGAGGTCGCGGAAGCGACATGGCGCGCGTGATCGACGATGTCGCGCAGCCCGATGATGCCGGTATCCGGCACGCCCATCAGGAAGCCCGACATCTGCGAGCCGGCGACGAAGAACGATTCGAAGCCCGCGCGCTCGGCGGCGCTGGCATAGACGGGGCTGAACCCGCCGGGCATGACCAGCAGCTCCGGCCGCGCCAGCAGCGCGCGCAGCCTGCGCCGCTTGGCGCCCGGATCGTGGCGCAATTCGATCGGCATGGCTCTCCCTTTGCTAGGCTTTGCGCCGGCGCTTCTCGGGCGCGGCGGAGACGGTGGTGTAGTCGACCTTGTGGCCCCAGGTCTTGGCATAGTCGCGTTGCAACGAGGCGGGGATGTAGCGCTGCTCGATCTCGCGCACCTTGGAATATCCGAGCAGCATGTCCATGTCCGGCCGCCCCCAGGGATTTTCCTTGGCGTGCTTGTTCCATTCCGCCATTGCCCGCGTGCCGCGCGCGCGCATGTCGTTCATCACCTCCCACGCCGCCTGCAGCCCGACCGTCGCGGCCACGGTCGGGATGAGCGCGATGCGGACGCCGAGCGCCTCTTGTTCCTCGAAGGTCGGCGGCGCGTCCTTGCCGCCCCAGATCGTCAGCACCGGGGCCGGAATCCTGGCGCAGGCGCGTTTCAAATCCTCGCGCGTCTCGACCGAGTTGAGCCAGATGAAGTCGGCGCCGCCCTCCTTGACATAGGCGATGCAGCGCTCGAGCGCCTCCTTGAAACTGCCGCCCTCGGCGCCGAGCGTGTCGCAGCGGGCGCAGATCGAGAATTCGGGATCGACCTCATCGCGCGCCGCGACCGCGGCCTGGATCTTGCCGATCGCTTCCTCGGCCGAGATGCAGCGCCGTCCGGCGTTGGTGGCCGATTTCTTGGGCGCCTCCTGGTCCTCGATCTGCATCGCGGCGACGCCGGCGCGCGCCACTTCCTTCACCGCGTGATAGACGTTGACGGCATTGCCGAACCCCGTGTCGGCGTCGACCAGGATCGGGATGTCGGCGGCGGCCGCCATGTGGCGCGAATGGTCGACCAGCTCGCGCAGGCCGATGATGCCGTTGTCCGGCACGCCGTAGAGAAACGCGGATAATTGCGAGCCGGCGAGGAAGAACGATTCGAACCCGGCCTGCTGCGCCAGCCGCGCATAGAGCGGGCTGAACCCGCCGGGCATGACGGTTAGCTTTTTGCGCCGCAGCAACCTGCGGAACTGCTTGCGTTTCTCGCGGACGGCGTCATGTGCGTTCATGCGTTCCCTCTATATTGCGAGATCGAGCGCGCCCGCCTTCGCGCACTCCTCATTTGTTCTGTGGCGGCAATGAGGACTATGATGATACCGCATCCGCCCGGCCGTGGCACCAGACCGCCCGGCCGCCCACGCGAAGGAGGCCGATCGCTTGGCTCCGTCCTCGTCCCGCACCGCCGCGCTCGCCGCCGTCGCGGTCGAGCCGCGCCGCACCGAGTTGCGCGAATTCCCGCTGCCCGAGATCGCGCCCGACGCCGGCCTCATGCGCATCGAGGCCGCCGGCGTCTGCGGCAGCGACTGGCCGATGTATCTCAACGCCAAGCCGGGGCCGCGCATACTCGGGCACGAGATGATCGGCACCATCGAGCGGCTCGGCGACATCGCCCGCGCGCGCTGGGGCGTCAACGAGGGCGACGTGGTCGCGCTCGAGGAATACCTGCCGTGCGGCCACTGCGAATATTGCCGCACCGGCGAGTACCGTTCGTGCCTCGAGACCGACACCCGCCTCGCCGGAAGCGTGCGCTATGGCTCGACGCCGCTGGCGGTGGCGCCGGCGCTGTGGGGCGGCTACAGCCAGTATCTCTACATGCACCCGCGCACTGTCGTGCACCGCGTGCCGCCGGGCCTGAAGATGCACATCGCCGCCATGGCGCTGCCGATCGGCAACGGCTTCCAATGGGCCTTCCTGGACGGCGGCGCGGGGCCGGGCAAGACGGTGGTGGTGCAGGGACCGGGACAGCAGGGGCTCGGCTGCGTCATCGCCGCCAAGACGGTGGGCGCCGAGCTTATCATCGTCTCCGGCCTGGCGCGCGACGAGCGGCGCATGCAGGTCGCACGCGAGCTGGGCGCCGATCATACCATCGCCGTCGACCAGGCCGACCTCGTGGCGGAGGTGACGCGCATCACCGGCGGACGCATGGCCGACATCGTCATCGACGTGAGCGGCGCCGGGCCCGAGATCGTCAATCCGTCGGTCGCGCTGCTCCGGAAGCGCGGCGTGCTGCTGGCGGCGGCGCGCAAGGGCGCGGTCCCGGGCTTCGACATCAACCAGGTCATCAACAGGCAAGTGATCCTGCGCGGGACGCGTGGCCACAGCTTCGGGGCGGTGGAGCTGGCGCTGCGGACCATGGCGTCGAACCGCTTTCCGCTGGAGCGCATGTCGAGCCACGTGGTCGGACTCAAGGACGTCGACGAGGCGCTTCGGATGACCGGCGGCGAGACGGCGGAGCGCTCGATCCACATCACCGTCGCCCCCTGGAGCTGAGAGGGAAGCCGTGCTGAGCCACCATGACAACGAGCGCCTGGTCCGCGTCGCCGCGGGCACGCCGATGGGCGAGCTGTTGCGCCGGTACTGGCAGCCGGCGGCGCTGTCGTCCGAATTGCCGGAGCCGGACAGTGCGCCGGTCCGCGTGCGGCTGCTCGGCGAGAATCTGCTCGCGTTCCGCGACACCACCGGCCGGGTCGGCCTGGTCGATGCGTTCTGCGCCCATCGCCGCGCGCCGCTGTTCTTCGGCCGCAACGAGGATTGCGGCTTGCGCTGCGTCTATCACGGCTGGAAGTTCGACGTCGACGGCAATTGCGTCGACATGCCGTCCGAGCCCGCCGACACGCCGATGAAGGCGGAGGTGAAGCTGCTGGCCTATCCCGCGGTCGAGCGCGGCGGCGTGGTGTGGGCTTATCTCGGCCCGCGCAAGGAGATGCCGGCGCTGCCGGACTACGAATGGACGCGCGCGCCCGCGACCCATCGCCACGTGTCCAAGACCTTCGAGTCGGCCAATTTCCTCCAGGCGCTCGAGGGCGGGCTCGACACCGCGCATTCGTCGTTCCTGCATAACAACGACCTCTCGAACCCGAAGATGCTTCGCACGCGCGATGGCGCGCCGCGCATCGATGTCGAGGTCACCGATTGCGGCTATACCTATGTCTCGACGCGCAAGAGCGGCGAGGAGGGGAATTACGTCCGCGTCTATCACTACGTCATGCCGACCCAGCAGATGCGCGCCAGCACGATGGCCTATTCGGGCGGCCGTGCCAACGTGCCGAAGCTCGACGGCCATATCTGGGTCCCGGTCGACGACGAGCACACGCATGTCTTCAATTGGGCGCTGGGCTATGACGAGACGGTGAAGCTGACGCCGGAGTTCATCGCCGCGTGGGAGAGCCACGCGGGGCGCGCCAAGGACGATCTCATCCCCGGCACGTTCCGCCTGAAGCGCCACCGCGACAACGACTTCCTGGTCGACCGCGAGGCCCAGAGGACGCGTACCTTCACCGGCATCAAGGGCCTCAACACCCAGGACATTGCGCTGCAGGAGGGGATGGGGCCGATCGTCGACCGTGCGCGGGAAACGCTCGGCACCTCCGATCGCGCCATCATCACCATGCGCCGGCTGCTGCTCGAGGCGACGCGCGCGGTGGAGCGCGGCGAGCGGCCCAAAGGCGTCGATCCCGCCACGTATCGCGGCCTCCGGCCGCACGACACGATGGTGCCGCCGGGTGCCGACTGGCGCCAGGTTTTCGCCAATGAGCTGACGGCGAAGTGGTGAACGGTTCAATCGCCGCGCATGACGGCGAAGGTGCGAGCAGGGAGGGTGCGATGGCCACTCGAACGACGCCGTGCGCGGCCTTGGCGCTCGCCGCCGCGCTTTTCTGCTGGACCGCGACGGCCGCCGAACCGGTTAGGATCGGGTTCAGCATGGCCTTGACCGGCGGCACCGCGGCGATCGGCAAGCAGATCCTGCTGACCTTCGAGCTGTGGCGCGACCAGGTGAACGCCAAGGGCGGGTTGCTCGGCCGCCCGGTGGAGCTGGTTTATTACGACGACCAGACCAATCCCTCGGTGGTGCCCGGCATCTACGCCAAGCTCATCAATGTGGACAAGGTCGATCTCCTGATCGGGCCCTATGCCACCAACATGGTGGCGGCGGCGCTCCCCATCATCATGCAGTACGGCAAGACCACGATCGGGCTGCTCGCCAACGCGGCCAACAGCAATTTCCACTACGCGAACTACTTCTCGATGATCCCGTCCGGGCCTAACCCGAAAGCGTCGTTCTCGGAGGGATATTTCACGCTTGCGGCGGCGCAGACTCCAAAGCCGCGGACCGTCGCAATCGTCGGGGCCGACGCCGAATACGCGCGCAACGCCACCGACGGCGCGCGCGAATTGGCGGCCAAGTTCGGCTTCGAGATCGTCTACGACAAGAGCTACCCGCCTTCGAACACCGACTACACGCCCATTCTGCGCGCGATCCAGGCGGTCCATCCCGACATCGTCTATGTCGCGTCCTATCCGCCCGATTCGGTCGGCATCATCCGCGCTGCCAACGAGATCGGGCTCGACACCAAGATGTTCGGCGGCGCCATGGTGGGGCCGCAGATCACCGCCACCGCCATGCAGTTGGGGCCGCTCCTCAACGGCATCGTCAACAACGCGGCCTTCGTGGTCGACGACATCATGGCGAACCCGGAGACGGCCGCCGTGCTGCGCGCCTACCAGGAGAAGGCGCCTGCGCAGGGCATCGACCCGCTGGGATACACCTTCCCGCCCTATGCCTTCGCGGCGATGCAGATCCTGGCCGAGGCGGTGACCGCGACCAAGGGCTTCGACCAGGACAAGATCGCCGCTTATGTGCGCACGCACAGGTTCCATACCCCGGTCGGCGACATCGCCTTCGGCAAGGACGGCGAGTGGGACGAGACGCGCGCCCTCTTCGGCCAGTTCCAGCACATCACCGGCAACGGCATCGACCAGTTCCGCGGCTGGCCGCACCAGCCCGTGCTGTGGCCCGCCAAGTTCAAGACGGGAAACCTGATCTACCCCTATACTGCGGCGCGCAACTAGGGAGGGCGCGACGACGATGGACGCTGCGACCGGAACCGCCCCCTTCCGCTTTCGCCGGTTCGCCGCGCCGCTGGGGGCGGAGATCGAAGGGCTCGACCTCACGCGCCCGCTCGACGAGGCGGGCTTCGCCGCGGTGCGCCGCGCCTTCCTGGACAGCAACGGCGTGCTCGTCCTGCGCGGCCAGGACATCACGCCCGAGCAGCACATCGCGTTCAGCCGCCGCTTCGGTCCGCTGATGATCCACGTGCTGCGGCAGTTCCTGCTGCCCGGGCACCCTGAGATCCTGCTCGTCTCCAACGTCATGGAGAACGGCAAGCCCATCGGCCTCGGCGATGCCGGGCGCTATTGGCATTCGGACTTGTCCTATGCCGCCGAGCCGAGCCTCGGCTCGCTGCTGCACGCCATGGAGCTGCCGGAAGACGAGGGCGACACGTCCTTCGCCAGCATGTATGCGGCCTATGACGCTCTGCCGGCGGACATGAAGCGCCGCATCGAGGGGATGCGCGCGGTTCATTCCTACCGCAACAGCTACGACAAGATGGCCGGCAGCACCTTCCGCCCGCCCTTGACCGAGGCGCAGAAGGAAGAGGTGCGCGAGGTCGTCCATCCCGTGGTGCGCACCCACCCGGAGACGCGGCGCCGCGCGCTCTTCGTCAACGAGGGCTTCACCGCGCGCATCCTCGATATCCCGGAGAACGAGAGCCGCGATCTGCTGGCGCTCCTCTTCGCCCATTCGACCGAGCCGCGCTTCATCTACCGCCATCATTGGCAGGCGCACGACATCGTATTCTGGGACAATCGCTGCGTCGTCCACTACGCGCATGGCTGCCCGCCGGAGCAGCGCCGCCACATGCACCGCACCACGGTCCAGGGCGACGCGCCCTACCTCATATAGACGCGAGCTTGGGCAGCACCTCGCGGCCGAAAAGCGCGAGCGAGCGCTTGGCGTCGGCGAAGCCCAAGGTGCCGAAGAACAGATAGGCCAGCAGATAGTTGACGCCCATCTCCGCGGCCTGGCGCGCAATCTCGGCGCGCACGGTCTCGGGATTACCGGCGATGGCCACGCCGCCGGCGACGCATTCTTCCCAGGTGGTGCCGCGCCTGACGTTGAGGCCGGTCGCGGTCACGCCGTGCATCCGGCGCAGGTAGTTGAGGCTGGCGAGGTGGTACTCGAAGGCGGGCTTGGCGATGCGCACCGCGTCTTCGTCCGTGTCGGCGACGACGATGTGGCGCAGCACGCCGACCGCCGCGCCGCCGGGGAATTCCGGCTTCGCCACCGCCGGGCCGCCGCGCGTCTTCAGCGCCGCCTTGAGGGCGTCGATGTTGACCTTGGCGGCCGATGTCGGCCCGTTGGCGGTGAAGTTCATGCCGTGCTCGCCGCTCCAGGCCGCGCCCACAATGTTGGACGCGCCGTACCAGAAGGGCGGGTGCGGCTTCTGATAGGGCCGCATCGGCATCGGCACGTCGGTATAGCTGTAATATTTCCCGGCATAGCTGAATTTCTCGTCGGCGAGTCCGGCGCTTATGCATTGGAACGCATCGATGAAGATGTCGCGCGATTCGGCGTGGTCGATCTTGTGGTAGTTGAGCTCGAACGGCGACACGCCACGCCCGACGCCGACCTCGAGCCGCCCGTGGCTCAGATGGTCGAGCATGCAAATCTCCTTGATCATCCGGAGCGGCGACGCGAGCGGCAGGAGATAGACAAGCGGCCCAAGATGTATGCGCTTGGTGGCGCGCGCCACCGCGCCGAGATATACGCCCGGCGCCGGCACCATATTGAGCGGCGTGCAGTGATGCTCGGCCACGTGATAGCAATAGAACCCGGCCTCGTCGGCGGCCGCCACGAACTCCAGGCGCTCGTCGTACTCGATGGCGAGCGGCCGGTCCGAGCGCTCGACATGGTCGAAAATGCCAACCTTCATGGAGTCTCCGGGCTCAGGCGTTCCACACCGCGCGCGCCACCTCGGCGATGCGCTGCATCTTCCTCACCTGGCTGTCATAGGTGAGGGGCGAGCCGGCGAAGCCGCAGGAGAAGCCGCATTGCGGCCCCAGGCAGAGCCGGTCGAGCGGCATGACCTTGGCCGCCTCGTCGATGCGCCGCTTCAGCTCGTCCGCGCTCTCGATCCGGTTGTCCTTGGTCGAAATGAGGCCCAGGAGCGCGACCTTGTCCTTGGGCATGAAGCGCAGCGGCGTGAAGTCGCCGGCCCGCGGCGTGTCGAACTCGAGGAGATAGGACTTCGCTTCCATGGTCGAGAACATCAGCTCGGCCACCGCCTCGTAGCCCGCCTGCGACTGCCACATGCCGGCATTGTTGCCGCGGCAATGATGGACCGCGACCACCATGTCCTTGGGCGCGCTGCGGATGATGCGGTTCATCACGTCGATATAGGTGTGCAGCACCTGGCGCCAATCCTGGCCGCGCCCCGTGACGACCGCCTGGATCGCGGGGTCGGCGAGCTTGGGGATGCTGGTCTCGTCGAGCTGGACATAGCGGCACCCGGCCGCGCCCAGCGCCTGAAGCTCGGCGGCATAGGCCGCGACCATGTCGTCCCAGAAAACCGCGATGTCGGGATAAACGGCGCGCGAGATGCCGTCGCGCGAGGCGAAGAGATGGACCTGCGTCGGGGCGGGGATCGTGACCTTCGGCGTCTCGCGCGTCAGCGCCTTGAGGAAGTCGAAGCCGGCGACGTTGACCGACCCGCTCCAGCTTATCCTGCGGTTGACCAGCGCCAAGGTCGCGGGCGCGGTGCGGCCGGCGTCGTCGTGGTAGACGAGGTCCGGGCTCTTGTGCGACTGCAGCTCGACGCCGATCGGGTTGAGGAATTCGGTCAGGTAGCTGACGCGGCGGAACTCGCCGTCGGTGATGGCGTGGAAGCCGACCTCCTCCTGCAGCTTGACGACGCCGCGGATGGCGTCGTCCTCGAGAAGGCGCAGCGCGTCCTTGGCGAGCTTGCCCGCCATGAAGTCGCGCCGCGCTTCGATCAGCGACTGCGGCCGGATGAGGCTGCCGATATGGTCGGCGCGGAAGGGGGGAAGGGCTCGCTCCATCGTGCTTTCCTTTCCTAGGCGCCGCCTTCGGGCGCGACGACGAGCGGCGCCGTGTCGACTACTCCAGCCGCGAACCTGCGCTTGTAGAGCAGGCCCAGCGCGATGCAAGCGAACACCACGACCACGTATGGAGCCGCCATCAGATACAGCATGTCGTGCAGCGGCAGCTTCGCCGACAGCAGAAATCCGGTGAGCGTCGGGCCGATGATCGACGCGATCCGTCCCATGCCGGTGGCATAGCCGACGCCGTTGCCGCGGATCGCGGTCGGATAGAAGATGCCGACCGTGCCGTTCAACGAGTTGTGCGTGCCGGTGCCGCACATGGTGGCGGCGACGGCCAGCGCCATCATGGTCGCGGCGGTGAGGCCTTGCGTCCCCATCGCGACCAGCGCCGCGATCACCGTGATCGCGCCCGCCACGGTCGCCATCGGCCCCCATTTGTCGAGCGGCCGCGCCAGCGACACCATCACCGCGATGCCGCCCATCGAGCCGTAGGACAGGGTGAGCGCCGCGTCGCTTTGCGACAGGCCCGCCTGCACCATCAGCAGCGGCAGCCACGACAGGAGCGTCATGAAGGTGAGCGCCTCGGCGAAATAGGCCAACCACAGCAGCGGCGTCGCGACGCTGCGGTTGCCGGCGAAGAGGAGCCTGGGCGAGAACGATCCGGCCCGCGATTCCTGGCGCAGGACGAAGCGCGTCTCGGGGCCGGTCTCGATCTGCGGCGCGAGGCGGCGCATCTGCACCCGCAAGGCCGCGGATTGCGGCTTGTTCAGCGCGAGCCAGCGGATCGATTCCGGCAGGCACGCCGCGAGCACCAGGCTCAGCACGATGCCGACCACGCCCGCGACCAGGAACACTACCGGCCAGCCCTGCGTCGGGATGAAGCGCGCGGCGACCTGGGCGATCGTGGCCGAGCCGGCGGCGTAGCCCACGAACACGATGATCACGAGGCTGGCGCGATAGCGCTTGGGCGCGTTCTCGGTGGCGAGCGCGATGGTGTTGGGGATGACGCCGCCGATGCCGAGCCCGGTGATGAAGCGCAGCACCATCAGTTCCTGCATCGAGCCCGCATAGGCGGCGGCGAGCGCCGGCAGCGTGTAGGTCAGGACGCCGATGATGAGGCCGGGGCGGCGGCCGAACCGGTCGCCGATATAGCCGAACAACAGGCTGCCGAGCAGGATGCCGAAATACATCCAGCCGAACACCAGCCCCATCTCGCTGCGCTGCGCCGAGAACGCCTTGAGGATCGCGGGCGCGGCGACGTTGCCGGCGCCGAAATCGAGCCCGTCCACCACCACGACCAGGGCGCACAGCCCGACCGTGATGAGATGGAAGCGCCCGAGCTTCGTCGCCTCCAAGGTCTCGCCGACATCGATCTCGGCTCGCTGGTGCATGCGTTCCTCCTCGGCGGCGCTCACAGGAACACGGTCAGGTTCTTGGCCATGAGCACGCTTTGCTCGATGATGATCTTGCGGCGCGCGATCTTCAATCGTCCATCGACCCGGCGCAGCACATCCTCGCGCCGCCCGACCAGCACATCGGTCTCGGTCTCGAGCCGGTTGCGATAGACGAAGAAGCGGGTTTTGACATTCATCGACGCGCCCTCGTCGAGCCGGTCGGCGGGCGCGGCGAGGCGCACGTTGGTGACGAGGTGGGAGACGCGCGACAGCGGCTCCTCGGCCCAATGGATGCCGGTGAGGAGCTGGCGCACGCGTTTCTCCAGGGTCTCCTTGTCGTCCTGGATCCAGGACACGTCGTCCTCGGCGGTGATGTCGCGGTCGCGCTCTTCCCACGGCACGTTCTTGCGCATCGGCATCCAATAGATCGCGTCCGCGGCGAAAAGCTCGAGCCACGCCTCGTAGCGCCGCTCGTCGAGAAGATCGGCCTCCTCGTAATAAAGGTCCTCGACCTCGCGCATGAGGCTGAGATAGGCGAGCCGCGACGGCGACGGCTCGTCGCCGCTCATCGCAGCGCGCTCCAATCGTCGGCGTCCATGTACTCGGCCCAGCGGCGATAGAGCGCGCGCGGGTTCTGCTCGCTGGTGTTGCGCTCGGTGACGCCGCCGGGGATGAGGTCGCTCGTCCCCGCCTCGGTGCCGAGCCCGGCCTTGTAGTGATAGGTCAGGCGCCGCGCGATGGTGCCGCGGCTTGCCTGCGTCGCGTAGCTCCAGTTCTCCATGTCGTCCTGCTCGGTCATGCCGGCGGGACCGGAATAGCGGATGTAGTAGCTGCGCAGGAAGCTCTTCACCTCGTCCGGCGCGTCCTTGTCGACCAGATAGACCCGCCACATCTCGGTCTCGCAGGGGCCGCGCGGGTGCGAGACGAGGATGGTGCGCGGCTGCTGCAGGTGGAACGACATGTTGGGGAAGATGGTGCCGATGAGCGGCACGATGCCGGCCTTGTCGCCGAGCCGCGCCAGGCGCTTTTCCCAGCAGCTTTGGAAATAGGCGGATGTCGCCGGCGAGGCGGCGTAGTTGCGGCGCTCCTTCACCGGCGGGGTCACGCCGTAATTGACGCCGTGCCCGCCGGGATATGCGGCGAGATGCGGCTTGCCGTAATCGTCGCGCCGGCCCGGCCCCTTGGTCGGCCCGATCCCGACCATGTCGACCGAGCGGTGGCTCACCACGTGAAGCGCGTCGCCGGCGAAATTCTCGGCGATGAATTTCCAGTTGCAGGGCACGATCCATTTCTGGGTGCTGCCCAGAAGCTCGGTCGCGCCGTTGCCGCCGTCCCAAGGGCAGAGGCCCAATTCCAGCGCGAACTTCGCCTCGCCGAGGAAATCGTCGAAGGACGGCGCGCCCTTGTCCCAGGTTGCCCAGATGGTGCCGCGGAAGATCGCAAGCTGCGCCACTTCGACGAGGCCCCACTTCGCGCGGTCGAACGGCGGGCGGTAGCTGTTCTCATAGTCCTGGACGCCAATGAGGCGCCCGTCGAGATCGTAGGTCCAGGCGTGATAGGGACAGATGAAGGCGCGCGTGTTGCCGTCGTCATAGCGGCATACCTTCATGCCGCGATGGCGGCAGGAATTGAGGAAGGCGTGGACTTGCCCCGCGCGGTCGCGGGTCAGGATCACCGACTCCTCGCCCATCTTGGTGAGGCAATAATCGCCCGGATTGCGTACCTGATCCTCGTGGCCGATATAGAGCCAGGCGCGCGCGAAGAGCCGCTCCTGCTCCTCGCGATAGATGTCCTCGTTGACGTAGATTTCGCGGCTGATCTCGCCCGAGACGGCATCGACGAGCGCCCGCGCCGATCCGTTGAGGCTGCGCATCACCTGGTCTCCCGGTCGCGCGCCTGGGGCACGATCCGGTCGAGAAGCTGCTGCGCCAGCGCGGCACCCGGCGCGGACAGGCCAAGCTCGTGCGCGAATTTGAGGCAGAGCTGCAAATCCTTGTAGAAGACCTTGGGCGCGTTGGGGTTCATCGCCATGGTGAACCAGCGGTCGGCGACGCGGCTCTGCGCCGCGCCTTCGCTCACGACTTTCTGCAGCATCTCCGGCGCGAGCCCGGCTTCGACGCCGAGCCGCATGCCCTCATAGGCCGCCAGCATGTTGACCGCGATGATGAGCTGGTGCGCAAGCTTGGCGCGGATGCCGCTGCCGAGGCCGCCGGTATGGGTGATCTTCGGCCCCGAGGTCGCGAACAGCGGGCGGCAGACCTCGAACGCGCGCGCGCTGCCGCCGACCATGTAGGACATGGTCTTGGCGCGGGCACCCAATTCGCTGCCGCTCACCGGCACGTCGATCAGCTCGATGCCTTTCTCGGCCGCCAAGGCCGCAAGCCGCGTGATCGTCCCCGGCTCGACCGTGCTGTGCACCGCGACGATCGCGCCCTTGGCGGCGCCGGCCAGCACGCCGTCGGCTCCCGTCACGACGGCATCGAGCTGTGCATCGTCGAGCACGCAGATCTCGATCACTTCGCCATGCGCGCCGACGGCGCGCGCCGACGACGCCACCTTCGCCCCCGCCGCCGCCAGCTCCTCGAGCGGCTCGCGCCTGAGGTCGAAGACCATGAGATCGTGGCCCGCCGCGGCGAGATTGATCGCGAGATACTTGCCCTGCGTACCCAATCCGATGAAACCGACCTTCATGCGTACATCCTCCCGAGGCCGCTCACCATCCCGTCACTCGCGCGAGCAGCGCGTCGGGATCTTCGGGCAGGCGGTTGCCGCGCCAGGCGACATGATGGTCGGGGCGTATGAGCGCCATGTCGCGCTCGTAAAGATCGCGCGCCTCGGGCACCGCGACGTCGAATACCGTGAGCGCCACGTTGCGCCGCCGCGCCGCCGCCACCAGCGCGGCGCCGTCCTCGCGGCAGCCCGGCAGGCGCAGCAAGGTGAAGACGCGGCCGAAATGGTCGAACAGCGAGCTCCGGTCCTGCATCCACACATGCGGCGCGCGGCCGCCGGGGCACGCGCTGGGGACGTAGATGGCGGGATCGTCGGGCGGCGGATCGGTGCCGTCGCCGGCGACGATGGCCGATCCGTCATAGCGCGCGCCGAGCTGCACGCCGATCGAGGCGAACTCCTCGCCGAAGGTCGACAGCACTTGGCCCGCGGCCGCGCGCGCCGCGTCGCCCGCCGCGCTGTCGTCCTCGATCTCGCTCGCCACCGGCACGTCGGCCATGCTTCGGGTCAGGCGCTTGGCGTGGCCGGTGTTGCGGAACGCGATCGGCCGGCGCTCGGCCTCGTAGCTCGCGAGCAGGCGCGGCCCGCCCCAGCCCTGGACCAGCGCCGCGAGCTTCCAGCCGAGATTGGCAGCGTCATCGATGCCTGTGTTCATGCCGAAGCCGCCGGTGGGCGTGAAGAGATGCACCGCATCGCCGGCCAGCACCACGCGGCCGCGTCCGAATTCGTCCGCGACCAGCGCCTGTCCCGCGGTCCACGGCGTGTGGGCGAGGAACTCGACCGCGACGTCCTCGCCGATGCTGCCGCGAAGCTGGCGCATGATCATGTCGCGGTCGGGCGGATCATCGATCGAGCGGCAGCGTGTGTTGAACAGGAACTCGTTCCCGCCGTCGAGCGCCGTCAGCAGCGAGCGCACGCGCGCGTTGACGATCCAATACTGCCAGCAAAAGCGTCGGACGATGCGCTCGTAGAGCGCGGGCGCGCGCAAATGGGTCGAGATGGTTGCGCCGCTGCCATAGACCTGCGGGTTCAGCACCTCGCCGCCATAGCGGATGCCGAGCCCGCGGCGCACCACGCCCTGCCCGCCATCGGCGCCGACGAGATAGGCGCAGGTCCGGCTCTCGCGCCGTCCGGTCGCGACCTGCTCGAGCTCGACATCGACGCGGTCGCCGCGATCGGCGAAGCCGGTGCAGCGCCAGCCATAGCGAAGCTCGACGGCGGGCAGCGTCTTCAAATGGGCATGAAGCTCGCGCTCGACATACATCTGGTTGCAGCGGAACAGCGGCTCGGGCTGCTGATCGGTGACCGGGGCCTGCTTGACGCGCCGCATCTTCTCGGCCTCGGACAGCATCGGCAGGCGGGCGATCTCGCGGCCGTTGAGCGTGGTGAAGTATCCCACATCGGTCGGGTGCTCCGCCGGCAGGCCGACGCGACGGATCGCCGGCGTCAGGCCGAGGCGCCGGTAATGCTCCATGGTGCGCGCGTTCTGGGTGCTGCCCTTCGGGTGGAAGCGCGTGTCCGTTTCGGTGTTCACCACGACCGAGCGCACGCCAAGCACGGCCAAATTCATCGCCACCATCATGCCCACCGGGCCGCCGCCGATAATGACGATGGGCGGAGATTGGTCGCCGCCTGGTTCCATCATGCGCCTCTTCCTTGCCGGCGCCCAGTATAGCAGCCCGGATCAGTGCGGCAGCGCCACGTCGAAGAGGCGGCCATAGCCCACGACGCGCGCCTTGGTGCCGGCGAGGTGCAAGCCGTGCCACAGCAGCACCTGGTTCGCGCTCAGCACCGGCCGGCCCAAATCCTCCTCGAGCGCCTCGATCGCGCCGACGGCGCGGAAACCGTTGCCGCCGATGAAGACCGCGTCGGCGCTGGCGGGAACGTGCGCGCGGGCCCATTCGTAAAGTCGGCCCGGTTGCACGTCGCCTTGAATGCGCGGCATGTCGACCGACTCAGCGAGCACGATCTCCAAGCCCGCGCCGGCGAAATAGGATGCGCCGGCCATCGTGATGCTAGGCTCGACCCACGGCGGGTTGATGAAGGCGAGGCGCCGAGCGCCGAGCGCCGTCAGCCCGGCCAGCGCCGAGAGACAGGTGACGATCAGCGGGACGCCGCCGGTCCGCCGCTCCAAACGCGCGACGAGCGCCCGATCCGCCGCGACGGACCCAAGAAAGCTGGTGTTGGTGAAGCATAACGCGATGGCGTGCATCGGCGCCGACGCCATGAGTTCCGCCGCGTCGTCGAGCAGCGGCGGCTCGAGATAGGCGCTGAGCGCGCTGGCGCCAGCCAATGGGATCGTGCCCTCCTTGGGCATCTCAGGGAACCGCACCCGTGTCGCGTGAATCGAAACGCCTTCGGGCGCCATGGCCCCGAACTCGGCCTCAGGACAGATGTCCGCTTGGGGGACCAGCAAGCCGATCCGCGCGCGCCAGCCCCAGCCGTCCGATCGGAACATCCGTGTCACCCCGCGAAAAGCTGGCGCAAGGTCCGGGTCTCGTCGCGCGCTGCCTTCAAGAGCAGCGCCTCGTCGTTGCGGGTCGAGAGGAACCGCGCGCCAAGGCGATAAAGCTGCGGCAGCATCGGCGATTCGCCCTTGATGCCGGCGATGCCGAGCCACTTGCCGTTGCGGCGGCACGCCGCGGCCGCGCGCTCATAGGCCTCGAGCACCTTGGGGTGGTCGGTCTTGCCGGGAATGCCGAGCTCCTCGGTGAGATCGCCGGTGCCGACCAGCAGCATGTCGACGCCGCGCACGGCGGCGATGGCGTCGGCATTGGCGATCGCCTCGGCGGACTCGACCATCGCCACCACCATGGTGCGGTTGCCGAGAAGCTCCTCCGCCTCGGCCGGGGGGATCGGCGCATAGCCGATGGCGACGCCCGCACCCGCCATCGCGCGGTGGCCGAGCGGACGGAAGCGCGCCGCCGAGACGACCGCCAGCGCTTGCGCGGCCGTATCGACATGCGGCGCGATGATCCCGGCCGCGCCGCCTTCCAGCACCCGGCTGATAAGGTTTGGATCGTGCGTCGGCACCCGCACCAGCGCCGGGAGCCCGATGCTCCATGACGCGAGGCAAAGCTCGGCGGTGGTCTCGAGCGCGATCGTGCTGTGCTCCATGTCGACATAAATCGCGTCGAACCCGGCGGCGCGCGCCAGGTGGACGATGCGTGGCAGGCGCGAGATGCGGATCGCCATGCACAGCGCGGTCTCGCCCGCCGCGAGACGGCGGATCAACGAATTGTCGGTGGTGGCGCGATCGTGGCTCATATTCCGGCCTCGCCCGATGACGCCATATCTTCGCCGACAGACCGCCGCCTCTCAAGCGGAGATCGGCAAGCGTCACCCGGACTCGGCGTTCCCGCAGGGCATCGCCAAGCGGACGCTCCAATCGACCAGTTCGAGCTGATCGATCGATTCGACGAACCGCGCGCCGCCGCCGTCGGTGAAGACCGAGCATCTGAAGCGATACGAGATGCCCTCGACGGCGAGCGCGCCCTGGAAGTGTTCGGACAAGCCGTCATCGTCATGGACGTAGGAGCTCGCGGGGTCGCACACGATCTCCACATGGCGCCCCAAGGCCGGCGTCACCACGCCTGCCGTGGCGTCCGCCAGGGCCCGCTCGAGGGTCGTGCCGAAGCGGCTACGGAAATAATCATCCAGGTTCGCGGCAAGATCGCGCATGCCCGTCTCCCCAACGGCACGCAACGGAGCAGACCATGAGAACATTTCAAGACCATTATTTATCCGCCGGCTGCGCGTGTCCTCGCGGGTTCGGCTTTCGGGTTTCGAAGCGGCATCAGGAACCAGACCAACGCCGCGACCTCGAGCAGCAGCGGCAGGCCGAAGGCCGCACGATAGGCCGCGACAGGATAGTGCCCCGCGGCATCGACGGCCCAAAACGAGGCGATCACGCCGGTCGCATACTGCAGGACAAACGCGGTTCCGATATGGAGGACATTGAGCGCGCCGTTGGTGCGGCCAATCGCGTCCTGGGGGAAATGCTCGGCAATCATCGAGTAGCTCAGGACCGTCATGCCGCCGAAGACCGCGAACCCGGCCCATAGCGCGGCGTCGGGGATCGGCGCGCGTTCGATCACCGCGAGCTGGATGACCATGAACAGGCCGCACGCGCTGCCGAAGATGACGCTCGACGACACGCCGTATCGCTTGACCCGGTCGGCGACGATGCCGATGAGAACGGCACCGGCCGTTAAGGTCACGGACATCCAGAACAGGCGCGAGGCCACCGCGGTTGCATCGAGGGCCTCGACATCGGCGAACCAGCGCGCCGCCCACAAGCCCTGGGCCGACCACGCGGTGGCGATCACGAGCGCGGAGAGCGGGGCCAAGCGCCAGAACATCGGGCTGCCGAATGCCTGGCCCATGCCGCCGGCGACATCCTTCCATTTCGTTTGCTTTCCGGCGGCCGGGCTCTCCGGCACCAGGGTCCAGATCAACCGCGCGGCAATCCATGTCAGCACTGCCAGAACCAGGAACACGCCGCGCCAATCGAGAACATGCAGCACCATCTCGACCGGCTTCGTCGCCGCGATCGCTCCGAGACCGCCGAACATGATGAAGCAGCCGTTGAACAGCGCGATCCGTTCCTTTGGAATCCACAAGACCAGTCCCTTGAGACCGGCCATGAGCGCGCCGGACACGCCGAGACCGATCAGCATGCGGCCGAGCACAAGGGTTTGCAGCGATCCCGCGAGGGCGAAACCGCCGGCGCCCAGGGCCGCAAAGAGAAGGAGGCCGCTTTGCACGCGGCGGGGGCCGAACGAGTCGATGAGCGCGCCGAGCGGCAGTTGCGCGGCCGCGAAGGACAGGAAATAGAACGCCGTCAGCAGGCCGAGATTGCCCGCATCGAGCTGGAAATCGGCCATCAGCGCGCCCGAGATCGTCCCGTTGATGGTGCGGAAAAGATATGACAGGAAGTAGGCGGCGGCGAAGGGCAAGAAGACCTTGGCGATCACGCCCAGCGCGGCGGGGGCTTGGTTTTGATCGTTTGGCATGTTCACGTTCCGTCTTCGTCGCGAGCGATTCAGCCGAGCGCCGATGCTCTCCTGCGCGGCAACTTCATGCGCTGTTAACGATACGAACGTCGCGCGGACGCTCTTGTGAAAGGCGTCACAGGGACCATGAATTTTCCGGGGGAAAACGACGGCCGATCCGAGTCGTGCGCCCTTACGCGGCGGCCGCAACGCGCCTAGTATCGTCCCGAGCGCGCCGAACCGGGGAGGGGAGCATGATCGAGGAACGCAGCGAAACCCGCCACAACATGCGGATCACCTGGGACATGGCGATCCCAATGGACGACGGGATCGTGCTGCGCTGCGACGTGTTCCGCCCCGTCGCGGAGGGACGCTATCCCGTCATCATGACGCAAGGCGCCTATGGCAAGAGCCTCGATTTCCGGGAACTGCATCGCCACGCCTGGGAGCGCATGGCGGCCGAGCATCCCGACACGATGGCGGGCTCGACCAATTCCTACCCGAACTGGGAGGTGGTCGATCCGGAGAAATGGGTTCCCGACGGCTATGTCGTGATCCGGGTCGATGCGCGCGGCTCGGGCCGCTCGCCGGGCTATCTCAACCCGTGGTCGCCGCGCGAGATTCGCGACTATCACGACTGCATCGAATGGGCGGCGCGTCAGCCCTGGTCGAACGGCAAGATCGGCCTCAACGGCATCTCGTATTACGCGCGCACGCAATGGTACGTCGCCGCGCTGCAGCCGCCGCACCTCGCCGCGATTTGCGTCTGGGAGGGCGCCTACGACTGCTACCGCGACATCACGCGCCACGGCGGCATCGTCAGCGATTTCATGCTCAGCATGTTCCCGCGCCAGATCATGAACGTGCAGCATGGCGTCGGCGAGCGCGGGCCGAAGAGCCGCTGGGACGGCGAACTGGTCGCCGGGCCCGAGACCCTGTCGGACGCGGAGCTCGCCAAGAACCGCGCCGACATGGCGCAATGGATCGTCGATCACGCGCTCGACGACCAGGTCCACCGCGAGCGCACACCGGACATGGACAAGATCACCGTGCCGCTCCTGAGCGCCGGCAACTGGGGCGGGCATGGCCTCCATCTGCGCGGCAATATCGACGGCTTCGTCCGCGCCGCCTCGACGCGCAAATGGCTTGAGGTCCACGGCGACACGCATTGGACGCATTTCTACACCGACTATGGCGTCGCCATGCAGAAGCGCTTCTTCGGCCATTTCCTCAAGGGCGAGAAGACCGGCTGGGAGAACCAGCCGCCGGTGCTGCTGCAAGTCCGCCATCTCGACCGTTTCGTCGAGCGGCCCGAGCGCGAATGGCCGCTGGCGCGCACGCGCTGGACCCGGTTCCATCTCGATCCCGCGACCCGCGAATTGACGCGCGAGGCGCCGCGCGGCGAGGCGCGTCTCGAGTACGAGGCGATGGGCAACGGTCTCGCCTTCGTCACCCCGCCGTTCGAGGCCGAGACGGAGATCACCGGCCCGGTCGCGCTGACCCTCACGGTCTCGTCGAGCACCAACGACGCCGATTTCTTCCCGACGCTGCGGCTTTTCGCGCCCGACGGGCAGGAGGTGGTGTTCCAAGGCGCGAGCGATCCGCGCGCGGCGCTGGCCTATGGCTGGCTGCGTGCCTCCCACCGAAAGCTCGATCCGAAGCTGAGCCTGCCCTATCATCCTTATCACACGCACGACGAGGCGCAGCCGTTGCGGGCGGGTGAGCCGGTCGAGGTTCAGATCGAAATCTGGCCGACCTCGATCGTGGTGCCCAAGGGCTACCGCATCGGCCTCACCATCCAGGGCCGCGACTGCGATCCCGAGGACCCGCCGACGCGCATCGGTTCTGTCGATTACAAGCCGCGCGCGACGGTGGGGCCGTTCCGCCACAACCACCCGAAGGACCGGCCGCCCGCGATCTTCGGCGGCAGCAACGCGCTCCATTTCGGGGGCGCGCGGCAGAACTGCCTGCTGCTCCCGATCATCCCGGGTTAGGCGCGCCGACGGCGACAGGCGTCACGCGCGCCACACTTCGCGCGCGATCGATACGACGGCGGCGAGCTTGCGCCACTGCTCGTCCTCGCTCATGACGTTGCCCTGCTCGGTGCTGGCGAAACCGCATTGCGGGCTCAGATGCAGGCGGTCGAGCTCGACATAGCGGGTCGCCTCGTCGATGCGGCGCTTGATCGCGTCCTTGGGCTCGATCGGGGCGAGCTTGCTGCTCATCAGGCCGAGCACGACCTGCTTGCCCTTGGGCATGAAGCGCAGCGGCTCGAACCCGCCGGCGCGCTCGCTGTCGTATTCGAGGAAATAGCCGTCGACCGGCACGGAATTGAACAGCACGTCCGCGACCGCCTCCCAGCTTCCTTCGGTGAGCCAGGTGGAGCGGAAATTGCCGCGGCAGCTATGCATCATGATGGTCATGCCGGGCGGCCGTTCGACCAATGAATCGGCGACCAGCTTGGCATAGGCGCGCAGCATTGCTTGCGGATCGTCGCCCTGCGCCGTCAGGCGCTGCTGCACAACGGGATCGCACAGGAAGGCGAAGTTGCAGTCGTCGAGTTGCAGATAAGTGCAGCCGGCATCGGCGAAGGCGCGGATCGTCTTGCGGTATGCCAACGCGAGATCGTGGAACAGCGGCTCGAGCTCGGGATAGATGGTGCGGTCGACCACGCTGCGCCAGTCGCGCGTGGTGGAGGCAAGATGGGTGGGCGAGGGGATGCACATCTTCGCCTGGACCCGCGTATGTCGCTGCACGAACGCGAAATGGTCGAGCATCGGGTGCCGGCCGACGCCGACCCTGCCGACCACCTTGATCGTGGTGGCGGGCGTGGTGGCGCCCTTGAAATTGACGCCGGTCGCCGAGGCCGCTGACTCGACGCCGTCAAGCCCGGCGAGGAAATCCCACTGCCATGCGGCGCGGCGGATCTCGCCGTCGGTGACGACCTTGAGCCCGACTTCCTCCTGCCGCGCGATGACGCGGGTGATGGCCGCGTCTTCGATGGTGGTGAGCTCGCCGCGCCCGAGCTTGCCTTCGGCATGACGCGCGCGCGCCTCCTTGATCGCGGCGGGGCGCAGCAGGCTGCCGACATGTTCGGCGCGGAACGGCGGCTTCGCGTTTGGCATCGGGCGATCCTCCCCGCGGACGAGGATCGGCTGCCTGCGCTCCTTGTCAAGGGCGGTGATCGCATGCTCAATGCGGCGGGCGGCAGGTTCGAGGGCTTCGCGCATGAAGGCGCTCATCATCGGCGGCGGTATCGGCGGGCTCGCGGCGGCGCTGAGCCTCGACGCGGTCGGGATCGAGTGTTGCGTGATCGAAGCGGTGCCGCGCATCGAAGCGCTCGGCCTCGGCATCAATCTACAGCCCAACGCGGTGCGCGAACTGATCGAGCTAGGGCTCGGCGACGCGCTGGCCGCGACCGCGATCGAGACCTCGACGCTCGCCTACTACAACCGGCATGGGCAGCTCATCTGGAGCGAGAAGCGCGGCCTCGGCGCGGGCTATCGATGGCCGCAATACTCGATCCATCGCGGCGACCTGCTGATGATCCTGCTCGAAGCCACGCGCGCGCGGATCGGCGCGGAGAACATCCGCACAGGGCGTCAGCTCGTGTCGTTCGCGGAAACGGATGGCGGCATCACGGCGCGGCTCCTCGAACGCACCACGGGCCGTGAGCTGCCGCCGGAACGCGCCGACGTGCTGATTGGTGCCGACGGCATCCATTCGACCGTGCGCCGCCAGCTCCATCCCGATGAGGCGACGCCGGTGCCGAGCGGCGGCATTCAGTGGCGCGGCGCAGTCGAGGCGGCGCCCTATCTCGACGGGCGCAGCCAGGTGATGATCGGCCATTACCGCCAGCGCGCGGTGATCTATCCCATGCGCCGCGCCGCGCCGGGGCGCGTGCTGGTCAACTGGCTGGTGCATCTCAATGACCAGGGCGGCGTGCCCGAGCGCGAAAGCTGGGACCGCAAGGTCGCGAAGGAGCGCTTCTTCGCCGCCTTCGCCGGCTGGAACTTCGATTGGATTCGTCCGGACGACCTGATCGCCGCGACCGAGGACATCTACGAATATCCCGAGACCGACCACGATCCGCTCGCACGCTGGAGCTTCGGCCGGGCGACGCTTCTGGGCGACGCGGCCCACGCGATGCGGCCGGTGGGCTCGCAGGCCGGGAGCCAGGCTGTGGTCGATGCGCGCGTGCTCGCCGCCGCGCTCGCGAACGAGTCAGATCCGATGGCGGCGCTCGCAGCCTACGATGCGATCCGGAGGCCGGCGATGAACGAGGTCATCCTGCGCAACCGGCAATACGGTCCCGAAATCGTGATGCAGATGGCTGAGGACCGCGCGCCCGGCGGCTTCGCGCGCATCGAAGATGTGATCCCGCGCCGCGAGCTCGAAGAGATCGCCGCGAGCTTCAAGCGCGCGGCAGGTTTCGATCCCGAGACTCTCAACCGGCAGAAGTCGCTGGGGCCTAGTCTCGTGTCATCTCGCCGATCTGGCCCGCATCGTACTCGCTGAAGAAAATGCGGCCGTCGGGATGGAGCTTCATAGCGCGCAGGCCCGCGTTGGGCGTCGGCACCGGATATTCATCGATCAGCCTGCCGGCAAAGTCCATGCGGCCAATTAGGTTCGCGCCGGCGTCGGTGAACCAGATATCGCCATCGGCCTCGATGATGCTGCGCGGGCTCGACTGGGCGCGCGGCAGGGGGAATTCGACGATGGCGAAGCTCTTGCGGTCGATGCGGCCGATGGCGTGGCTCTCTGCCAGCACGAACCAGACATTGCCGTCGGAGCACGGCAGCATCGCGCGCGGGCCGCCGCCGGGGCGCGCGCTCGAATGGCCGAGGATGGTTCCGTCGAGCGCCATGCGGAAGATGCGGCTGCCCGGCGGATCGCTCCACCAGATCTCGTCTTCCATCATCAGCGGCGCGAGCGGATGCGCGTCTTTGGGGAAGCCGCCGAATTCGGTGATCTTTCCGTGCCGCGTGATACGGCCGACCTGGCCCGCGTCGCGCTCGGCGAACCAGACATTGCCGTCGGGGCCGAGGTTCAGCCCATCCGGGCCGGCGTTGGGCGTCGGCAGGGGAAACTCGGTGATCTCGCCCTGCGGCGTGATGCGGCCGATCTTGTGGCCACCATTCTCGGTGAACCAGAGATTGCGGTCGACGCCCTGGGTTATGCCGATCGGGCGGCTTCCCGGCGTGGGGACCGCGAACTCGGTGAAGCGTCCGTCGCCAAGCGACAGGCGGCCGATCTTTCCGGCGCCGCTCTCGCACACCCAGAGATTGCCGTCGGGCCCGAAGGTGAAGATGTAGGGCCGGCTGCCCGGGCTCGGGATGCGGTGCTCGCGGAAGATTGCCATGGACGCTCCTCGCCTCGTTGTACGCGGATTGGGCATTTTGCGGCGATGCGGCGTCAAGCACCTTGCCGCGGGCGCGGGGACGGCCGACACTCGGCATGGGAAGAGATGGGACGAGGCGCGTGCAGGAAATTCCGGTGCTGATTGCGGGCGGCGGACCGGTCGGGCTTGGCCTCGCGATCGAGCTGGGATTGCGCGGCGTCGGCACGCTCCTGGTCGAGACGCGCGACGGCAACATCGCGGTTCCCAAGATGTCGAACGTCCATGTCCGCAGCATGGAGTTCTGCCGCCGCTGGGGCATCGCCGACCGCGTCATCGCCGCCGGCTGGCCGCCGCATCATCCGCTCGACATGATCTACGTCACCACCATGACCGGCTACGAGCTGGGCCGCACCCGCATCCCGTCCTATGCGGCGCAGCCCCATCATCCGTTCTCGCCGGTGCGCGACCGCCACTGCCCGCAGCTCTATTTCGACCCGATCCTGCGCGATTTCGCGCGCACCCTCGACGGCGTCAGCTTGCGCTATTTCACCCGCTTCGAATCGTTCGAGGCCGACGCCGACGGCGTCACCGCGACCGTGGTCGACGTGAAGACCGGCGATAAATCGCAAATTCGCGCGCGCTACCTGGTCGGCTGCGACGGCGCGCAGAGCACGGTGCGCGAGCAGTTGGGGATCGGCCTTGGCGGCGCCGGCAAGCTCGATCTCTCGGTCACCATCTTCATCCGCTCATCCGAGCTGGGGCTGATGCACGACAAGGGCTGGTGCCGGCTCACCCGCTTCGTCGACGCGACCGGCTGCTGGTCCGAGCTCATCGCCATCGACGGCAAGGAGCTGTGGCGCCTCACCGTGCTGACCGGGCTCGACGACAGTTTCGATCCGGATGACTGCGTGCGGCGCATCGGCGGCAGGCCGTTCGCCTACGAAATCATCTCGGTGCTGCGCTGGTACCGGCTCGAATTCGTCGCCGATCATTATCGCGAGGGCCGCGTGTTCCTGGCCGGGGATTCGGCGCATCAGAACTCGCCGACCGGCGGGCTCGGCATGAACACGGGCCTCGCCGACGCGGTCGATCTCGGCTGGAAGCTCGCCGCTTCGCTCGAGGGCTGGGGCGGGGAGGGGCTGCTCGATTCCTACGAGATCGAGCGCCGTCCGGTGGCGGTGCGCAACACGACCTATTGCACCGATCAGTTCTACGACGCGGTCGGAACGCCGGGCGATCCCGCGCTCGACGACGCGACGCCGGAAGGGGAACGCGCGCGCCAGCATTCGCGCGCCGCGATCGCCGAGAGCCACAGCATCACCACCTTCATGGCGAGCTACACCTTGCGGCTGGGCTTCTGCTACGAGGGTTCGCCGGTGATCTGTTCCGACCCCGCCTTGCCGCCGCTGGACTATGAAGCGAATTATCGCCAGTCGGCGCGGCCCGGCGTGCGCGCGCCCCATGTCTGGCTCGCCGACGGACGCTCGAGCCTCGATCTCTTCGGCGACGGGTTCGTCCTGCTGCGCTTGGGCGCCGCGCCGCCCTCGGGCGAGGCGATCGCGGCGGCGGCTTCGCGCGCCGGCGTGCCGCTCAAGCTGGTCACGCTCGACAATGAGGAGATGGCGCGCCTGTGCGCGTTCCCGCTGGTGCTGGTGCGCCCGGACGGGCATGTGGCGTGGCGCGGCGACGCGGCGCCGGCCGACGCGGGCCCGCTCATCGACCGCGTCCGCGGCGCCCAAGGTTGAAACCTAATCGGCGTGGCCATCGTCCGTGACCGGAACAGGCGGCACGCGCATAATCGGACCGGAATTTTGCACCCCTTGACCGGTGCTGAAGGCGCTGTGGACGTTCGCCGCGCTCCGCCGGAGGGCAGCTCGTGATCCGTCTCGGATCTCGTCGGCTGCGGGCTGCCGCCTGTTCGGCCAACGTCAATTCACAATCAATTTCACGGTATCGACGTTGCGGGAAAGTCGGTCTTTCTCGTTCAACGTGTCGATCCGCGGCGGAGCTCGGCTGGTGTCTTCAGGCGACCTGCCGCTCGCCCTTGAGCTCCATTTCAATGTCCGCGACGAGCGGCAATGACAGGATGAAGAAGGTGCCGCCGGTCTCCGTCCCGATCTCCTTCACCTCGGCGCCGCCGTGCGGAATGAACATGTAGGTGCCGCGGTCCGCCGTCTTGCCGCCCAGCCACGTCTTGCCGTCATAGGTGATAGAGCCGTCGATCAGGTAGAAAATCTCGGCGTCCTCGCTGCGATGAGCGGGGATGCGCGCGCCGGGCGCGAGCCGCATCAGCCGCGCGGCGGAGCGCCGCTCGCCGAAGGTGCCGAGATGCTTGTGCTCCACGCCGGCGAGCTTCCGGTCCATCACCCAGCGCGCGTTATCCCCCTTCATGACGATCGGCGATGCGAAGCGCGGGGGCGGGTAGCGAAACTTCTGCCCGGCCGCCTCTTCCCAGCACGCGGCGTGGCCATCCTTGTTGATCTTTCGGCCGTTCGGGAGGATCTGAGTATAGATGCCGTTGGCAAAGATTCCGCCCTTCGCCGTCAGCCGCTTGCGCGCCGCCTGCAGCTCGGCATGGGTCTCGTAGGGGATGCCTTCGGGGCCTTGGAACTGCAGGCCGAGACCGGTGCTCGGCATCTTCTGCAATTGCGGGCCGTACGAGACGCCCTCGGGATAGAAGCCGCATTCGCCCGGCTTCAGATAGCCGTCCTTGATCTGGCGATCGCCGTCGAGCGCGTAGCGGAATTGGTCGAAGGCGTGCTTGTGCCGCGGGGTCGCGTATCCCGTGTCGTAGGAGTTCCACGAGAATTCCAAAGCGGTGCCGGGGACGCCGGTCTCGAGCGGAAACTGCTTGTAGGTCGCCCGCCCTTCGCGAGCGCCTCCTGATCCCATGGGCTCGACATCGGTGATGCTCATGATGATGACGGGACGCGCCATGATTTCGTTCTCCCTTGGACACCAGCGTCGGGAGCAGGGTGCTGCCTGTCGCCAATCGAGTCAAGCCGACCGGGCACATGTCCAACGGGAGTGATGTCCACGCCTGTATTCAGGGATTACCGGGCGGCGGAGCGCCGGACAATTCCGCGTCGCTGAGTCCAAGAAGGACTCGAGTTGCGTCGGGATCGCCGAGGTCGCGTGCACGCTGATACCAGCGGACAGCCGTGTCAGGATCGCCAAGCATGCCCCTTACCCCAAGCGCCGAGAGAAAGCCGGCGTTGTAGGTCCTCCCGACCAGGTATGCGGCGTGGGCATTCCCTGTCTCTGCGGCGCGCTCGAAATACAATCGAGCGGATGCGATGTCTCCGGTCTTCAAGAGGCCGTTTCCAAGCGTGACGAGATCGTCTCCTTGGGGCGCGGGCCGCGCGGCTTCCGTCGGAACGACGCTGGGTGGTGCCGGGGGCGCCACTGGCATCGCCGGAGCGGCTTCCGTCGGAGCGACGCTGGGCGGGGCCGGAGGCGCCACTGGCATCGCCGGGGCGGCTTTAATCGAACCCCGCTCGGTCGGCAGGTGAAGCAAGAAAGCCCTTGCGGAGAGCACGAGCCCGACACAGCCGAACGCGATGGACAGCCACCGCGCCACCGATCGTAGCTTCGGCAAAAGCCTCTCGCCGCGGCTTGCACGGAATGCGGGTGCCTCGGACCTCGACGGCGCAGTCACCGGCGGCACATCGTCGCTGGATTCGTGGTTCTGTGCAGAAGACTTGGCGACGACAAGATGTGGGATCGTCAATGAAGGCAGAGCAACGCTCTTGGGTCGCTGCATTTGGAGCCGGTCCATTGCGCGCAGGACGAGCCTGTCGGGGCGGTCTGTCATCGGCACTATCACCTTCCCGCATGATCGGTCGCGGCGTCAGGCGCTTTGCCTCTCACATGGCCCCGGCCCGGCTACCCTCCGGAGGGTGAGCAAAAAACGGGCCATTCTGCGCTAACATAATGAAATCAATTACATATTCTCTGCGCGGAGATGGTTGCGCCTGGCTATTGTAAAGTTTCCTGACCGAGCTCCCGCGAATTGCAAATGTATGAAGACCGCCGATCGGCCTGGTAACGGATCGTCAGCGTTAACCCTGCAGAATGCTCTTGCGCCAGCCCATTCCCCTCAATGCGGCGGGCGTAATTGGTGCGTGGCCCCGCCGCGCAGACGCGTGCGGCGGGGCCATTGCTTCATCGATCTGTCGGCGGGCGGCTGCCTTGAGTACCGGGATGCAGCGCCGCATCGCAGGAGGGCATGATCCACTCGCTGCCGATGACTCTAGGCGGGGGCTCCCGGCAGGATGCGGCGGCTGGCCCACACCGCGAGCAGCGAATAGAGCGCGATGACGAGCGCCATCGGCAGCGCGGTCTCGCCGCCGATCGCGCCGACCACGATGGCGGTGAAGGCGGCGAGGCTCGACTGCGTCGCGCCGAGGAGCGCCGAGGCCGAGCCCGCCTGGTGCCGGAACGACGACATCGCCAGCGCCGTCGTGTTGGGATAGACGAAGCCGATGGTGGCGAGATAGCAGAACAGCGGCAGCGCGATCTCCCACGCGCCGGCCGGGCCGGCGAGCGCCATCGCGAGCAGCGACGCGGCGGCGGCGAACTGCACCAGGAGCGCGGTGCGGAACATCTGCTCCGGACGCCGCCAGCGCAGCAGCAGCCGGTTCACTTGCGCCCCCGAGACGATGGCGAAGGAATTGAGCCCGAACAGCAGCGCGTACTGGCCGGGCGTGAAGCCGAAATGGCCGATGAAGACGAACGACGATCCGGCGATATAGGCGAACATCCCGCCCATGCCGAACGCGCCCGGCACGACATAGGCGAGGAAACGCCGGTCCCGGCCGATCATGCGATAGCGTACCAGCACCTCGCCGAACGCAATGGGCGAGGTCGAGCCCCTGGGCTTGGTCTCGGGGAGCCGCAAGCCCGCCGCAACGAGACAGGCGAAGCCGAAGGCGGCCAGCGCCCAGAAGATCGCGTCCCAGCCGAACCACACCAGGAGATAGGCCCCGACACTGGGCGCCACGACCGGCGCCACGCCCATCACCATGGTCAGCATGGCGAAGACCCGTGCCGCCTCGCGCGCCTCGAACAGGTCGCTCACCACGGCGCGCGCGATGACGATGCCGGCGCAGGCGCCCACCGCCTGGACGAAGCGCAACGCCGCGACCGCGGCGATCGACGGCGCCAGGCTGCAGCCGAGCGAGGCGAGCACATAGAGTGACATGCCGATATAGAGCGGCAGCTTGCGGCCGTGGCGGTCGGCGATCGGCCCATAGAACGCCTGGCCCAGCGCGAAGCCGATGAAATAAGTTGTGAGGGTGAGCTGGACCGCTTCCGCCGAGGCGGCGAAGGCGCGCTGCAACGCCGGCATCGCCGGCACGTAGATGTCGGTGGTGAGCGGCGCGAAGGCGGTGAGCGCGCCCAGCAGCAGGAACAGCTCGAGGCGCCTGGGCCGTGTGGCCTCGACAGTGGCGGTCATGTCGCGCTCGCTCGGTCGAAGGATGCACTACCGGCGGTGACGCTCGGCCTGTTCTCTCCACATGGCCCAACTGCGCTGCAAGCCCTCGCGGCCGCGGGTGGCGCCCATGCGGCCGATCGCCGCCGCCTCGTCTGCGGAGACGTAGTTGATCGGCCCGCCGATGGCGATCGCCTGCATCTGCAGGCGCGCGTTGATCTCGGTATATATCGCGCGCGACACCACCTCGCGCAGCTCCGATCCCACCACCACGTTGCCGTGCCCGCGCAGCAGCGCCACCGCGCCGCTGCCCAAGGTGCGGGCGAGCGCCTTGCCGAGCTCGGCGGTGCTGATGAGCAGGTCCGAGGCGGCGACCAGATCGCGGATCTCGAACACCGGCACGCCCAAGGCGAGGAACGCGGCGGTGCCCGAGACCGGCTGCATCGGCTTGGTGGTGACGCCGAACGGGATCACCGCCGGCGAATGGCTGTGCACCACGGCATTGGCGTCGCCGCGGGAGCGGTAGATCTCGGCGTGGATGAAGCGCTCGATATAGACCGCGTGCCGCGTCGCCTCGACCGCCTTGCCGTCGAGATCGAAGGTCAGGATGTCGTCCGCCGCGACCAGGCCCGGCGCCAAGGCGCGCGCCATGAGGAAGCGCTGCGGGTCGCGCGGATCGCGCACGCTGACATGGCCCAGCCCGTCCAGCACTTGCTGGTCGTAAAGGACGTGATTGGCGGCGACGAGGTCGGCGAGGAGTTCGCCGAGCGCGGGATCGGTCATGGTGATGCCTTCTAGCGGCTGTGGCGCTCGGCCTGGGCCTTCCACATGTCCCAGGTGCGGTCGCCGCCGCCGGTGATGTTGGGGCTGTTGGCGACGGTCTCCTGGTTCTTGATCTCCTGCGGCGAAAGCCAGGTGATGTGCGAACCGAGCGACAGCGCCTGCATCTCGAGCCTTGCGGCGATTTCGGTGTAGATGGCGTTCGACACTGCCTGGCGCACGCCGCGGCCGACCACCGTGTCGCCATGGGCGCGCATCAGCACCACGGTGCCGTTACCCAGCGTCTTGGCCAGCGCCTTGCCGAGCTCCGGCGTGTTGATGAGGAACCCGAACGTGCCGCCGGCCGCGGCCGCATCGAACACCGGCGCGCCGTCGCCCAGGAACGATCCGGTCATCACCATCGCCCGGAGCGGCGTCTGGCTGACGCCGAACGGCAGCACGCCCGGCGAATGGCTGTGCACCACCGCCATCACGTCGGGCCGGGCGCGGTAGACCTCGGCATGGATGAAGCGCTCGACATAGGGGCGGCGTCCGCGCGCATCGATGGCCTTGCCGTCGAGATCGAACTCCATGATGTCGTCGGCGGTGACCAGCCCGGGCGCCACCGCGCGCGCCATGAAGAAGTGGCCGGCGTTCTGCGGGTTGCGGCCGCTCAGATGGCCAAACCCGTCGACCACCGCTTGGTCGTAGAGGATGTGGTTGCCGACCACGATATCCTCGATCAGCGCGGCGTTCGTCGGCGCGTCGGCGGCGCGGGCGGCGCCGATCATTCCGAGCGCCACGGCGAACGCGACCAGCGATGATTTCATAGGGCGCAGGCCTCGGCAAAGCTCGGCAGCGGCGTCGGCAGGACGCGCACCTTCCATTCCGGCGCCGGCTCGTTGGCATGCCAGTCTGCGAGCCAATGATGATTGGCGAATCCCGGCTCCCACAGCTGCGGCTGCCACGCGTCGGTGAGATAGTCGCTGTCGCACATGTATTCGCACGAGCCGCCGGCCGGGCATTCGACATAGCAGAAGATGATCGAGGTGGCGCGGTGCCGCCCCAGCCCTTCCTTGCTGGCCCAGCCGCGGCGCTGCAGCTCGTTGACGCCGGTCATCATCTCGTCGATGTTCTCGACCCCGAACGCGACGTGGTTGAAGCGCGCCTCCTTGGCGCGGATGAAGAACAGGTTGTGATGGTCGTTGCGCCCGTCGCAGCGCATGAACACGCCGGCGTGGCGGATCATGTCGGTGATGCGGAAGTCGAGCCGCTTCACATAGAACGACACGCCCTTGTCGACGTCGGGCACGAAGAAGACGGCATGGTGCAGCACTTGCGGGCGAGCGCGCCGGTACCATTTGCGCAGCTGGTTCCAGCGCCGGATGGTGCCGAGCCCGTTCTCCAGCTGCGCCGGGTCCTGGGGCGGCGTGCGCTGGTAGAGGCGGAAGCCGATGCGCAGGCCGGCATCGTCGATCGTGTGGACGGTGCCGTCATTGTCGCGCCGCGCGGGACGGTCCTTGGCCATGTCGTCGGCGATCGCCTCGAGCGCGGCGCGGCTGTCGACGCCCCAGATCAGCTCGCGCGGGCCCGGCCCCGGCGCCCAAGGCGGCGGCAGCGACGGATCGTCCATCGCGCGGATCAGCACCGACGAGCCCTCGCCGAGCCGGAAATCGGCGCCCTTGTCGTCGCGCCGCTCGGCCACGAGGCCGAAATCGTCGAAGAAGCGCGTCGCCTTGGCCACGTCGTCGACGCCGTAGACCAGGCTCTCGATGCCGTTGATCGCCATTGCTCGGTCCTTTCGCGAGAACGCGCCGGAATCCTAGCCAGCCGCGCGCATCGAACGCAACGGGGTCACTCGCCCGCGGCGGCCGTCAGCGTCTCGCTTCTGCGGCGGAGCACGGCGCGGCTCATCCGCCACAGCGTGAAGATCGCCGCCGTCGAGATGAGCGGCGGCACGGCGGCAATCGCATAGATGCTCGGCACCGCGAGCCCCATTGCCACCACCGCGCCGCCGAGGATGGGGCCGAGGATCGAGCCGATGCGCCCGACGCCCAACGTCATGCCGACGCCGGTCGCCCGCATCGCCGTCGGATAGAGTATCGCGGCGAAGCCGTTCATGCCGTTCTGCGTCCCCATCACGCCCGCGCCCATCAATGCCGCGACGATGAACATGGTCGGACCCGCGCCGATCGAGATCCCGAACGCGGCGACCGCGAACACGCCCAGCACATGCGCCGGCAGCAGCGCCGCCGGCGGTCCCAAGCGGTCCATGCCGAACGCGGTGACCAGCCCGCCGAGGATGGCGCCGATCTGCATCACCATCGAGACGTTGAGCGCGCGGTCGAGCGCGATGCCGGAATTGTGCAGCAAGGTCGGCGTCCAGCTCGACAGGAAGATCAGCTCCATGATGTTCATGGTGAAGATCAGCCACAGCAGCAGCGTCACCGGCGCCCGTCCCTCGCGGAAGAGGTCGCGCACCGGCGTGCGCGTCGCCGGCCGCTCCGTGGTCGTGAAGACCGTGTCGTCGCCGAACCGCCAGCGCCGGTCGATGCGCCCAAGCTCGGCGCGGATCGTCGGGCTGCGCGGCCGGCGCAGCGCCAGGAAGCGCAAGGATTCCGGCAGCACCGGCAGCGACAGCAGCGCCACCGCGACCGGCACCGCGCCGCCGATGATGAGCACGATCTGCCAGCCATAGGCAGGAATGAGCTGAGCCGACAGCCCGGCGCCGATCGAGGCGCCGACCGCGTAGCCCGAATAGAACGCGATCACCGTGAGGGAGCGGACCCTGGCCGGCGCGAACTCGGCGCCAAGCGCGATGGCGTTGGGCATGACGGCGGCGAGCCCGAGGCCGCACACCAGGCGCCATGTCAGGAACTCCATCGGTCCCGACGCGAGCGCGCCCATGAGCGAGGCCGCGCCCATCACCACCGTGCCGCCGAGCATCATCAGCCGTCGCCCGTGGCGATCGGCGAGCGGGCCGATGATGAGCGAGCCCAGGATCGCGCTGATGCCGCTGCCGGTGAAGATGAGCGACAGCGTCGCCGGCGTGAGGTGCCACAGCCGCGCCAGGCTGGGCGCGACATAGGCGATCTCCATGCCGTCATAGCCGTCGAGCATCAGCATCAGGCCGCACAGCACAACGACGACCACCTGACGGCGGCTGAACCGGCCGTCGTCGAGGAGCCGCGCGATGTCGATCGGGTTCGCTTGCGCCAACGCTTCCATCCCCCCTATGCCGCCGTCCGGCGCGTCACGCCGTGACCGCGAGCCGCACCGGCGCCGCCACCCTGCCGTCGTGGCTCTTCCGCCAGTCGCCGCTCTCGGACATGGTCTCCAGCCGTCGATCCCGTGGCGCGGCAGTTCTAGCCAAAAACCCCGTCGGGGGATAGCGGCTCGGCGGCCGACGCTCTATCCTGCGGCCCCATGACGCGTCCGCCTTTTTCCGATCCCACGCCGCGCGACGTGGTCCTGGTGCACAGCTCCGACGTTCACGTCGACAGCGGCAGCGAGGACGGCACCGCGGCGCTGCGGCTGGTCGTGATGACCGCGCGCGCGCTCGGGGCCGACGTGCTGATCCTCGCCGGCGACACTTTCGAGCACAACCGCCTGCCGCTCGACCTGCTCGACCAGGCGGCGCGCGCGCTCGAGGAGGCGCGCCTGCCGGTGGTGATCCTGCCGGGCAACCACGATCCGCTGATCCCCGAATCGGCCTTCCACCGCGGCCGCATCGCCACGGTCCCCAACGTCTCGGTGCTAGGATTCACCCACGACGAGGCGGTGCATTTTCCCGAGTTCGATCTCGAGATCTGGGGCCACGCCCATCGCGACTATGGCAACATGGAGCCGTTGCGCCGGCCGCGGCCGCGGCGCACGCGCTGGCAGGTGGCGATGGCGCACGGACATTACGAGCCGGCGCCCGATCCCTTGGCGCGGCTGTGCCCGTCCTGGCTCATCAGCGACGACGAGATCGCCGCCACCGGCGCGGACTACGTCGCGCTCGGCCACTGGAACCGCGCCATCAAGGTCGGCGCCGGTCCGGTCGCGGCCTATTACTCGGGCTCGCCCGACCTCGCCGCTACCGTCAACCTGGTGCGGCTCACGGCGGCGGGCGATGTCGTGGTGACGCGCGAGAAGCTCAAATCCTGAGCAGCCGCTTCGCGTTGTCGCAATAGACCTTCTGCTCGTCGGCGGGCGAGAGGCGCAGCTCCTTGATCAGCGCCACGCCCTGCTTCTTCAGCGATTTCAATGGCGGCGCATCGGTGCCGAACAGGAAATGGTCGGCGCCCACCGTCTCGACCGCGCAGCGCGCCGCCGGCGCGTGGTAGCAGGTCGATTCGAGATACATCATCTTGAGATACTCGGAGGGCTTCTTGGTGATCAGCATGGGCTCGTACTTGCCGAGGAAATAGGCCTCGTCGCCGAGCGTGTAGGCGTAATCCATGCGCCCGATCATCTCGCAGATGCCGCCGCCGAGATGGCTGCCGCCGAGCTTCAGGGTCGGGAAGCGCTCGAAGATGCCCTTGACGATGAGACGCGAAAGCGCGAGCGCCAAATCCATCGGCCGCCCGACGCTCGAGGCGAGGCGATAGATGTTGAGCCGCTCCTCGCCGAATCCCACCGACGGCGGATGGATGATGACCGGCACGTCGAGCTCCGTGAGGAGCTGGAAGAAAGGCAACGCCTCCTCGTCGTCGGGATACTGGCCCTGGAGGCTCGACAGGATCCAGGCGCCCTTCAAGCCGTCCTCCTTCACCGCGCGCTCGAACTCGCGCATGAACTTGTCGCCGCCATAGGGCACCGTCGTCGCCCAGCCGAAGATGCTGTCGTGCTTTTCCTGCAGCATCGCGACATAGCGGTTCTGCGCCTCGACGCATTTCAATTGCTGCGCGCGGTCCATGTCGCGCAGCTCGTGCAGGGGATTGCTCACTACCGTCACGTCGACGCCGGCGAGCTGCTGCGCCTCGAGCACATTCTCGATCGTCATAGGGCTGCGGCCCTTCCAATAGGGCTTGGCGTTGTCCTCGGGCGTGTGGACGTGAGTGTGGATGTCGATGATCATGGCGCGCCTCCCGCGGTTGATCGCGATTCCATCGCATGCGCTGGGCGCGGTCAACCGTGCATCGCCGGGCCGGGCCTGGACAGGGGCGGGGACGTGGGCTTGGATAAGAAGAACGCGACAAGGGAGCGCAAGCGATGATCGACTTCTATGCCCTGACCAGCCCCAACGTGCAGAAGGTCTTCATCATGCTCGAGGAGACCGAGCTCGCCTACAAGCCGATCTTCGTCGATGTGTGGAAGGGCGACCAGTTCGCGCCCGAGTTCCTGAAGCTCAATCCCAACGGCAAGATCCCGGTGATCGTCGATCACGAGGGGCCCGGCGGCAAGCCGTATACCTGCTTCGAGTCGGGCGCGATCCTCATGTATCTCGCCGAGAAGTCCGGCAAGTTCATGCCGCAGGACATGGCCCGGCGCTACGACGTGATCCAGTGGCTCATGGTGCAGATGTCGGGCATCGGGCCGATGTTCGGCCAGTTCGTGCATTTCAAGCGCTTCGCCACCGGCAATAACGACTACTCGGTGTCGCGCTACCAGACCGAGGTGAAGCGGCTCTATGACGTGCTGGAGAAGCGGTTGGGCCAGTCGGCCTATCTCGGCGGACCCGATTATTCGATCGCCGACATCGCGACCTTCCCGTGGACGCGGCAGCACGATTTCCAGGGCGTCAAATGGGCCGACAATCCAAATTTGGCGCGCTGGTTCGAGGCGATCGCGGCGCGGCCCGCGGTGAAGCGCGCGCTCGCCAAGGTCGAGACTATCCCCTCGGTGCGCGAGCACGCCAAGCCCGAGGACACCGACCGCTTCTTCGGCCGCGGCAAATACGCGCGCGCGTAAGCGAGGCTTCGCCCCCTCCCTAACCCTCCCCCGCGTGCGGGAGAGGGAATTCACCGAGTAAACCCTCCCCCGCGTGCGGGGGAGGGAAGGGTGGGGGGTAGATCAATGCACGACCTTCGGCGCCGCATCCCCCGCGTCGGCGCGCTCGAGCCAGGCGGCGATTACCGGCAGGTCCCAGTGCGCATGCGCGGCGAGGTCGAGCACGCCGGCCATGAAGCTGTGCAGCCGCGGCTGATTAAGGTCGAAGGTCAGCGCGCGCGCCTTGTCGTCGAGCACCATCGTGGTGCCGCCGTCGTCCCTGGGCGTGAGCTTCACTTCGCGCACCAGGCGGGGCGGGGCGAAGAGGGGCTTCTTCGGCAGGTTGGAGCGCGTGCCGCCCGACGAGAAGCCCTCCGCGACCGCCCGCTCGTGCTCGAAACTCAGCACCGTGTCGCGCATCTGCTGATGGCTGCCGAGCGCCTTGGCGCGCCGGCTCGCGTGCATGTCGGCGAGCGCGCCGACCAACAGCTTCGCCAGCCGCCGCGTCATCGCCATCGCGTATTCCTTGCCGTCCGGCAGGTCAACCGACACCAGGAGGCGATCCTCCTCCGGATCGTAGTTGAGATGGAAATTGCTGGTCGCGGTCGGCTCGGCCATGGGATGGGCGCTATTTCTTGGGCGCGAACAGCGCGGCGGCCGCGGTCTCGTCGATGCTGAGATGCTGGTCCTCGAGCAGCTTGTCAACATAGGCCTGCTGCGATTGCGCGAACTTGTTCTCGCGCAGCGCGTTGGCGATCTGGTCGTGCACCTGCGCGAAGTCGGCCTGCTTGCGGCCCAGCATGGTCAGGACGTGCCAGCCGCCGCCGACATGGACGGGATCGGTCACGCCCTTCTCGCCGCTTGCCGCGACGGCGCCCAATATCTCGGGCAGGATCTGGCTTTCCGGCAGCCAGCCGAGATCGCCGCCCTTCGCCGCGCTCGCCGTATCGTCGGAATTGGCCCGCGCCAGCGCCGCGAAATCGGCGCCCTTGGCCTTGGCCTTCTTGGTCATGTCGCGCGCCTTGCGCTCGACTTCGGCGAGCGTCTCCTTGCTCGCCCCGGGCGGGTCGGCAAAGTAGATCTGCGCCACGTGATACTGGTGGAAGCGCTCGCGATTGGCGTCGAAGGCGGCGTGAATCTCGGCATCGCTGGGAAAGCCGGCGGGCGGGAGGCTGACCGAGCGAAGATAGGACGCGATCACGATATCGTCGCGGCCGCGCGCGATCTGCGCCGCGACCTCGGGCTTCTTGTCCCAGGACTGCTTGGCGGCCTCGGCCAGCACCACCTTGCGCCCGACCGCCGTGCGCACGAGCTGGGCCGCGACTTTCGGCTCCTTGGCGGCCTGCTCGCGCTGCTGCGGCGTGAAACCGTCGAGCAGCTCTTTGAAGTCGGCGGCCGTCAGCGGCTGGCTGCCGAGCTTGGCGATCGCGTCGTCGGCGCGCGCCGGCACCGCGGCAGCGAGCCCCGCGAGGAGCGCGACCGCCGCCGCGTGCCGCAAAGACTGTCTCATCGTCGCCACCTCTTTCTTGTCTCAAGCCGGCCCAATATCGCGTTCCCCGGCCGCAAGCGCCAGCCCGCGCCGCACCCACAAGCCAATGTCCGCGCCGGGAGGATAGCGCACCAGGACCGCCCCGGCGCCGCGCAGCCGGTCCGCCATCTCGGCGGCGGCCGACGGCGCGAAACCCCTCGCGTCCAAACGCACCAGGTCGAGCGCCCCGACGCCGAGCGCGGCGAGGAACGGGTCGGGATCGACGAAGGGCGCCTCGCCGCTGCCCAGCCCGACGCGATAGGGCTCGAGATTGGGATGCGCGGCGGCATTGCGCCGCAGCAGCACATGGGCCTCGCGCGCGGGCTCGAGCGCGATCACCCGCGCCGCTTGGTAAGTAGCGGCGAGCCGGACCGCGTCCGCGCCCGTCCCCGCGCCCACGTCGAGGATGGTGCGCACCGGGGCAAGCGGCGGCAACGCGGTCCCTGCCAGCGCCGCGCGCGCCTCGGCCACCGCGTCCGGCCGGTCGAAGGTCTCGAAATCGAAGCGCCGTCCGGCGATCTCGCATGGAACCGTGCACAGCTTCGGATCGCCGATGGCGGCAAGCATGGCCGCGTCCGCGCGCGCGAGATGGGCGTTGGTCGCCACGCGCGCGCGGCGCGCCTCCTCGTCGGGAAGCGCGACGGCGATGCGGTCGCCGACCACGTGCGTCGTATCGAGGAAACGGTCGAAATGGCTGCCGCGCCGCACCGCGTAGTCGAGATGGACCGCGTCGCTCGTAACGATCGCGCCCCAGCGCCTGAGCGCGAGGCGAAACGCGACGTCCTCGCCGGCGCGCGCGCCGCGGAGCGCCGGGTCGGCGGGAAAGCCGCCGATCGATGCGGCAAACGCGCGCCGCACGACGACGTTGCCGGGGATCGAGTTGGCGATGAGCGCAAGCTGGAGCGGATGAACCTGGCGATGGGCGTCGACCAGGTGCACGCCGAACGCAAAAGCATCCGCCCAGGGCAGCGCTTCGAGCCGATCCAGCGCCAGGGCGAACACGCCGGCGCTATAGGCGTCGTCGGCGTCGAGGAAGGCGACGCACGCGCCGCACGCGCGCTCGAGTCCCGCGTTGCGCGCCGCCCCGGGCCCGAGATTGGCGGCAAGCCGAATGAGCGTCAGGTTCGCGACGCGTTGCCTCAGCTCGCGCGCCACCTCGGCGGTGGCGTCGCTCGAGGCGTCGTCGACGATTATGATCTCGGTCTCGGCGATGCCTTGCGCCACGACCGAGGCGACCGCCCGCTCGAGATGCGATGCCGCGTTATGGCACGGGATCACCACGCTGATCTTCACGGCGCGGCGCCGAGCGGCCCGGCGAGCGCCTCGCGCACGCGCGCCATCACGCCCTTCCAGTCGCGCGGGACGCGCTGGCGGAACAGGCGCAGGCTCGGATACCATGGCGTGTCCTCGCGCCCGCCCAGCCAGCGCCAGTCGGGCGTGAAGGGCAGCAGCACGTAGGCCGGCTTGCCGAGCGCGCCGGCGAGGTGGACGACGGCGGTGTCCGCCGCAATCACCAGATCGAGCTGCATGACGAGCCGCGCGGTATCGGCGAAATCGCCAATTGCGGGCGCCAAGTCGCGAACCAGAGCGCGCGCGCCCAGCGCCGCGATGTCGCCGCTGCGCGGACCTTTCTGCAGGCTGTAGAGGGCGACGCCGGGCAGATCGGCCAGTGCCAGGAACTCCTCGAGCGCGATCGAGCGATTGTGGTCGTTGGTGTGGAGCGCACGGCCGGCCCAGACGATGCCGACCGCGAGCCGCGTGCCCGGCGGCCGCGCGAGGCTCGGTCCCGCCGCCGGCGCGGCGAGATATGGCACCTGCGCCGGCACCGTCGCCAGCGTGATGCCGAGCCGGTGCGGCAGGCTCAGGAGCGGCAGGTGGAAATCCGCCTGTGGCACCGGCGCGCCGTCCTGGCGCAACTCGGCGATGCCGGGGAGGGTGGCCATGAGCCGCAACAGGTCGGGCTGGCAGTCGAACACGATGCGCGCGCCGCGCTGCGCCAAAAGCGGCAGGAAGCGCGCGAACTGGAGCGTGTCGCCGAGTCCCTGCTCGGCGTAGACATAGAGGGTGCGGCCGGAAGGCGACTCGCCCTGCCACAGCTTCAGGCTCATGCCGCGCACCGCTTGCAGCCGCGCGTCGTAGCCGAGCGACGGGTCGGAGACGTCGAAGCGCAGATCGTAGGCCGCAAAGCCGCGCGCGTAGTCGCCGCCCGCCAGCAGCGCCAGCGCCCGGTCCCATTGCACGAGCCGGTTCGCCGGCGCCAGCGCCAGCCCGCGCTCGTAGCACTCGACCGCCTCGGCGAAGTTGCCGAGGCTGAACTGCAGGAGCCCGAGATTGTGATGCACCTCGGGCAGGTTCGGGTCGAGCGCCAGCGCGCGGCGGAACGCCGCCATGGCATGGTCGAACTCGAGCGCCATCCACAACAGGTTGCCGAGATTGGAGTTGATCGCGACCGACTGCGGCGCGAAGCGCAGCGCACGTCTGAGGCACGCGATCGCCGCCGGCAGGCGATGCTGCATCTTGAGGATGACGCCGAGATTGTTGTAGGCATCGGCAATGACGGGGAAGCGTTGGAGCAGCTGGCCATAGAGCTCCACCGCTCCGTCGAGGTCGCCCGCGCGCTGGCGCTCCATGGCGCGCGCGAAAAGCGCACGCGCCTCCGCCTCGGGCGAGTCGGATGGCGGCGCCGGTGCCGCGGGCTCGCTCATGCAGCGATATTAACAGAAGACCCGCCGGAAAGTAGGATCGGGCGACGCACCCATAGGAGGAAGCAGGCGATGACGACGCCCCCGTTCCGCCCCATCCTCGCCGCATTGGCCGGTGTGTGCTGGCTCGCCGCCGCGACCCCGGCCACCGCCGAGGTCGAGCACACCACTCTGACCATGCCCGCCATCACCATCGGCTTCCTCGCCGAATACATCGCCGAGGATCTGCACCTGTGGGAGAAGCACGAACTCGATGTCAAGGTCGCCTTCATCGCAGGGATCGGCGCGATGAATGCGGTCATTTCCGGGTCGTCCGATTTCTCGTTCTCGTCCGGCGCGTCGATCACGCGCGCGGCGGCGCACGGGCAGAAGCTCCTCACCATCGCGTCGCTCAACAACACTTCCGGCGAGTATGTCGTGCTGCGCAAGGACCTCGCCGACGCCGCGCATTTCGATCCGAACGCGCCTCTCAACGTGCGCGCGCAAATTCTCAAAGGCCGCCGCTTCGCGATCGGCGGCGTCAACACCATCTCCGACGCCTATCTCAAAGTCGTGGCGAAGGAAGGCGGGCTCCGGCCCGACGACGTGATCGTGACGCCGATGCAGCCGCCGGACATGCTGTCCGCCCTGTCGCGCAACGCGATCGACGGGTTCTCGCTGGGCGCGCCGTGGGCGCAACTGGTGACGGCCAACGGGACCGGCACCATCATCGCCAACGGCAACTCGGGCGAGCCCGCCAAATACACGCCGTTCTCGTCGGCGATACTGGTGACGCGGCCGCAATTCTGCGTGGACCGCCATTCGGTCTGCGTCAAGATGGGGCGCGGCATCGCCGAGGCGGTGGATTTCGCCTACGAGCATCGCGACGAATCGATCGCGCTCTTGCGCAAGCGCTTCACGACGCTCGACGTTCTCGTGCTCGCGGCCGCGTTCGACGCGGTGCGCACGATGCTGCCCCGCCCGCCCGTGACCACCGTCGCGGGCCTCGTCAACGCCGACCGCATGAACGAGGACGCCGGCTTCATGAAGGGCGAGGACGAGCTGGCGAACTACGACGCGCTCTTCGACAACCAGTACGTGAAATAGGACATCCCCGCGAAAACGCTCAGCCCGGCAATAGCGGTTGCGCCAGGACCCGGGACAGGCGTTGGGACGCCGGCTCGATGTACCCGTCGACGCCGAACGCGACATTGCCGGCGTCGCCCACGCACCGCGTGCCGAACAGCCGGTCCCAAAAGCTGAAGACCTGCCCGTAATTGGCATCGGCCTCGGCCCGCGTTCGCGAATGGTGGAGGCGATGGAAATCGGGCGTGACCAGCACCGGCGCGAGCAGGTCGGTCAGGCGTTGCGGCAGGACGATATTGGCGTGCGCGATCATCTGAACCGAGATTGCCAAAGCGCCATAGATCGCGATCTCGCGCGGCGCGAACCCGAGCAGCGTGCCGCCGCCGCCGAGGACGATCGAGGTGACCGCCGCCTCGAACGGATGATGCCGCAACGCGGTCGTGACGTCGAGTTCGAGGTCGGAATGGTGAGGCTGGTGAACGCGCCACAGCCAAGCCACCTTGTGCGACGCGCGATGCAGCGCGTAATCGAGAAGGTCGAGGACGACGATCGCGGCGGCGGCGCGCAGTATCGGACCCTCGACGCGCTCCATGAGGCCGAGATGAATGTTCGCCAGCGCCACGAGAAAGGCGACCAGCGGCGCCATGAGATAGCCGACGGCGTAGCAGCCCCCGAAAAGCACAAGATTGGCGGTCCAGCGGCGCGCCGTGGCGTCCGACATGGGCCGCCACCGCCGAACCATTTCGAGCGATCCCGCCACGAGCAGAACGATCGTCGGCACGACCGCCTCGAGCGTGACGCCGCCCATCCGCCGGAACGCCGGCGGCTATTTCTTTTTGCGGAAGCGGCGGACCAGGGCGAGAACGCCGATGCCGCCAGCCATCAATGTCAGCGACGCCGGCTCGGGCACGGCGGCCGGGGCCGGGCCGGCAATCGCGATGCCGCTGGTCAGCAGCAATGTGGCGACGCCGGTTGCGGCGATGATGAGCTTACCGTGCATGAAATCCCCCTGCGGATACCTGGCCTGATCCGGCCACGATCCCGGAACGATGCAAGAATCGCGCCGCCATAAAAACTGGCGGATTCGTGAGGCTCATTCGATTTGCGGGCCGAGGATTGTAAAGAAATCCGTCACTCGCCATCACGCGCGGCCGGCGCGCCCATGGATGGCGCGCCAGACTTTCTCGGGCGTGGCCGGCATGTCGATATGGCTGACGCCGTATTCGGCCAGCGCGTCGACGATGGCGTTGATCACCACGGCGAGCGCCGGCGTGGTGCCGCCCTCGCCGCCGGAGCGCACGCCCAGGCGGTTCGACGGCGCCGGCACTTCGCTCAATTCGGTCGTGAACGAGGGCAGGCCGTCGGCGCGCGGCATGGTGTAGTCCATCATGGTCGCGGCGATGAGCTGTCCGGTCTTGGGGTCGTAGTACGAGTTCTCCCACAGCGCCTGGCCCACGCCCTGGGCGATGCCGCCATGAGTTTGTCCATGCAGGATGAGCGGGTTCACCGCGCGCCCGACATCGTCGATCGCGGCATAGCGCACCAGATCGACATGGCCGGTGTCGGGATCGACCTCGACCTCGCACACTTGGGTGCCATAGGGGAAGCTCGCGAGCGGGATGGTCTCGTCCGAGACGGCGCCGAGCGGGCCCTTCAGCTCCGCCGGAAGGTCCTTGCGTTCGACAGCGGCGGTAGCGACCTCGAAGATGCCGATGTCGCGGTCGGTGCCGGCGACGCGGAAGCGGCCGCGTTCGAACTCGATGTCGGGCTCGCCGACCTCGAGCAGATGAGCCGCGATCTTGGCGCCCTTCTCGACGATCGTATCGGTCGCCTTGCCGACCACGATGGTCGCCATCTTCATCGACCGGCCGGAATGCGAACCGCCGCCGCCCGCGACCCGCGCCGTGTCGTGCGCGACGTAGGAGATGCTCTCGAACGGCACGCCGAGCCATTCGGTGACGAGCTGGGCGAAGCTCGTTTCATGTCCCTGACCGGTGGACATGGTGCCCATCACCAGCTCGACCTTGCGGTCGGGCAGCACGGTGATCTCGGTGCGCTCGCGCGGCGCGCCGCTGGTGATCTCGATATAGTTCGAGACGCCGATGCCGCGGCGCTTGCCGCGCTTCAAGGCCTCCGCCTTGCGCACCGGGAAACCCGCGTGGTCGGCGAGCTTCAGGATCGTCTCCATCGCCTCGCGATAGCGGCCATTGTCGTAGGTGAGGCCGAGCGGGTTGGGATAAGGCTGCGCCTCGGGCGGGATCATGTTGCGGCGGCGCAGCTCCACGGGATCGAAGCCGCATTGCCGCGCCGCGAGATCGACCAGCCGCTCCATCACGAAGATCGCCTCGGGCCGGCCCGCGCTGCGGTAGGGCGTGGTCGGGACCGTATTGGTGACGGCGCCGCGGCCGCGGAAATAGCCCGCCGGAATGCGGTAAACGCTCGACATCAGGCCGAGCCCCTTGCGCAGCGACACGAAGGCGGCGGCATGGGCGCCGAGATTGCTCGAATTGACGCCGCGAATGGCGAGGAAGTTGCCGTCCTTGTCGAGCGCCAGCTCGGCCTCGACCGCGAGGTCGCGGCCCTGATAGTCGCTGAGGAACGCCTCGCGCCGCTCGCAGGTCCACTTCACCGGCCGCCCCACCTTGCGCGCCGCCCACGGCAGCAGCGCGTATTCCGGGAAGAAGAAGTTGCGGGTGCCGAAATTGCCGCCCATGTCCTTGCAGGCGCAGCGCACCTTCTCGGGCGGCACGCCCAGGATGTGGGACAGCTGCATGCGCTCGGCCGAGACGCCGCTGCCGGTGCCGGCATAGAGCGTGTAGTGCCCGCTCGCCGCGTCGTAGTCGCCGGTCGAGGTGCGCGTCTCCATCGGCACGCCGGTGACGCGCTGGATCCAGGTCTCGAGCCGCACCACGTGGGCGGCGCGCGCGAAGGCGGCGGCGGCGGCCTGCTCGTCGCCGACCTCGACATCGACGCAGAGATTGCCCGGCGCCGCGTCCCACAGCAGCGGCGCGCCCGGCTTCAGCGCGTCGATGACGTGCGTCACCGCCGGCAGCGCCTCGTAGTCGATCTCAACCAGCTCGGCCGCGTCCTTGGCGCGCTCGATCGTGTCGGCCACCACCATGGCCACGGGCTCGCCGACGAAGCGCGCCTTGTCGGCCGGCATGGGATAGTCGGAGGTCGGGATCGGCGCCGTCATGCGCAGCCGCACCACCACGTCGGGCGCGCCGACCACGCCGGGATTGTGCGGAATGGGCTTCAAGCCATCGGCGATGTAGTCCGCCCCGGTCAGGACCGCGAGCACGCCCGGCGCCGCGAGCGCCGCGCGCTTGTCGATGGAACGGATGCGCGCGTGGGCATGCGGCGAGCGCACCAGCACCGCGTGGGCGAGGCCCGGCAAGGTCAGATCGTCGCCATAGCTGCCCTTGCCGGTGAGAAAGCGCAAATCCTCCTTGCGCTGCACGGCCTGGCCGATGCCGTTGGGAACGGCGCCCGCTGCGTCCATGATGATTCTCCCTGCCGCGCTTCTCTAGCCCTCACCATCCCATCGCTCTGCGATGGGTCCCTCCCTCTCCCGCAAGGCGGGAGAGGGTTGGGGTGAGGGTGGGGCTGCCGCCGCTATCTCAGCCGAGCGGCCCCAGGAAGGCTTCGCCGAGGAACGTGTCGGGCTGCGCCGCCACTTTCTCGGGCCATTTGGCGTTGTCGATCTTGGGACGGGCCGAGGCCGGGCGCGGCTTTCCGTCCCAGCCGATCTGCTCCATGTAGTAGTAGAGCTGCATGGCGTGGCCGTCGGGATCGAGCGCGAAGGCGGAATAGTCGATGCCGGGGAACAGCTCGGGCGGCAGATACTTGATGGTCACGCCCTCGCGCTTGAGGAAGCTCACCGCGTCCTTGAGTTGCGCGTAGTCGCCGACCTGGAGGCCGAACGCCATCAGCGTCGAATCGGGCCGCAATCCCAATTCGGCGCGGAGCGCGACCGGGTAGAGCGCCATGGTGTGGTGCTCGGTATTGCAGCGCAGGAAGACGCAGCGATGGCCGCGCCAGGTGACCTCCTCGGTGACGGTGAGACCGAGCGTGTCGCGATAGAACGCAGTGACCTTGTCCATGTCCTTGACGAAGAGCCGCACCGGGCCGATGCGCACGACCTTGAACGGCCGCCCCAACAGCACGCCGCCCACGTCGTATTTCTCCTCCAGCCATTCTTTGGTCCGCCAGCCGGTGCGCGGATCGACATTGGTGTCGAGCTCCTGGGTCACCTCGGCGTATTCGGAGCGGTGCGGCAGGTCGGGCGGCTTGTGGTAGCTGATCTTATGGAGCGACGGCGGCTTGCTGCAGCCGTCCCAGCCGATCTGCTCGATGCCGTAATAGAGCTCGTTGGTGTGGCCCTCGGGGTCGAAGGGATAGAAGTGCCAGTTCGAGCCCGGCGTGTCGCGGCCGGCGCGGCGGATGCGGACGTCGTGCCGCTTCATGTAGTCGAGGCCCGAGACCACCTCGCGCAGGCTGCCGACCTGCCAGGTGATCTGGTTGGTGGTCACCTCCGGAAAGGCCTTCGCCTCCTCGGGCAAGAGCGCCTTGCGCGCCTCGCGCGGGAACCACACGAAGGAATGATGATCGGTGCCGTGGCGGCTGAAATAGCCGACCGTCGAGCCGACCTTGCCCTTGAGCTCGGGCGGGATGCGTGCGCCCATGTCCAGCTCGTCCGAGACGCGGAAGCCCAAAAGCTGCTCGTAGAAGCGGCGGCCGGCCTCCGGGTCCTTGATGTCGACGCCGAAATGGCCGAGCCGGCGCACGCGGAACGGCCGCGGCAGCTCCACCCCGCCGACGCTGAAGCTCTCTGTCACGGCCGGATTGATCGTATCGGGCGCCATCGTCGTCCTCCGCTCGGAAGTCCTGCCTCCATGATCGGACATCCGGCGGCAAAATGCAAAACCCCGGGCCGCGGCCAGGAGCCCGCGGCGACTCAGGGGTTGAGGCGCTGGTAGCGGTGGCGGTCGCCGAGAATCGCGGACGACAGAGTCTTGCGCGCGGTCGGGTCCGAAGCGCAGGCGAGTCGCGCATAGGCGATCCCGTCGGTGCCGGTGATGAGGTCCTGAATAACCCATTCGAGGCCCGGCTGGCCGAATGAGCGCTGCTGAACGTCCCGGAAACGTTGACCAATGGCGACAGGCGGTGCTGAACGCATGGGGATATATCTGGGCGATGGTGATGGGGCGTCACGACCCCGAGCGTGATGTTAAGTCCGCTTCGCTCCGTATCTCAAGTGCAAAACCGGAATGGTGCACCTGCCGCGGCGATGACTCTACTTTACAATGCGCCAGGTCCCGTCCGGCTGCGGGCAGGCGGTGCCGACGATCTGCTGCGGCTGGCCGTTGATCATCGTGGTGGACTGGTACTCGCGGCATTGCGGTCCCGCAACCGGTGCGGCGGAGGCAGCGTAAGGCGGCGCCTGTGCATAAGGCGGCGGCGCGGCGTAGGGCGGCGGCGGCGTGTAATAGGCGGGCGGCGGATAGACGATCGGCGGCGGCGGCACGTAATAAACGGGCGGTGGTGCGTACACCAGCGGCGGCGGATAGATCGGCGGG
>DATNID010000011.1:0-21981 GCA_035604615.1 Allostellaceae bacterium
GGCCTGCGCCGTCCGCCGATGCAGCTTCACGTCGATCAGCTTTCGGTCGACGAGCGCGGCATTCTCCAGGTCGAGGGCTGGGCGGTTTCGCTGGCCCCGCTGGTCAGCGTGCAGCTCTTCCTCGAGGAGGAACGGATCGGCGCCGCCGACTATGGCAAGCCGCGCGAGGACGTGGCGGCGTCACATCCGGAATTTCCCAACGCGCGCTTCTCGGGTTTCCGCTTCAAGACCGACCTGCGCCGCTTCGGGTCCGGGCGCAAATCGCTCAAGATCCAAGCGATCTCATTGGGCGGCATCACCCGCGAGCTGATCGTTCCGGTCGAGATCGCAGATCGCGCGGAGCCGGCGCACGTGCCGGCCGCCGCCGGCGAGGAGCAGAATTCGCTGTTGCATTGCGACGCGATTCAGCTTGCGAGCGACGGCAGGATCGCGGTCGCCGGCTGGGCGATCGGGCGCGCGCCGACCGAAGCGATCGCCGTGCTGGTCGACGGCGCCGAGGCGGGCCTGGCCGAGATCGGCCTCGACCGTCCCGATGTCGGCAATCACTTCCCGACCATCGCCCATGCGCGCCTCTCCGGCTTCAAGTTCGCTGCCAAGCTCGAGCGCACATTCGAGGGCGAGCATCTCGTCGTGCTGCGCATAAAGAGCAGCGGCGAGGAGCGCGAAATTCCGCTGCCGGTGCTGGCCGTCGAGGTCGCGGCCGAGGCACCGTCCACGCCGACGGCGGGCCTCACCGACGGCTCCGATCTCAAGCTCGTCGTCGATGCGCCCGCGGTGGTGGGCGGCGCGGTGGCGTCGCCGGTGCGCAACCGTCTCGAGATCAACGGCTGGGCCCTGGCGCGGGCGGGCGTTGCGTCGGTCGACATCGCGCTCGACGGCAATCACCTGCTCTCGGCGTATTACGGCGTCAGGCGCATCGACGTTCAATCCGCCTTCCCCGATTGGGGCGACGCGCTGGGCAGCGGCTTTACCGCGATGCTGCCGCAACGCGTCCTGCCCAAGGGGCGGCGCCTCATCGGCGTGACGCTGCGCGACAAAGCCGGAAAGACCGCGACCGTCGAGTTCCACGTCGAGGTCGAGGAGCCACCGGAACATTTCGGCCCGTGGTCGCTGCGGCGCCGATTGCCGCAAGCGGAGATCAATTTCGCGACGCACATGCTCGCCGAGCGCGATTGGCGTCCCGCCTTCACCCTGGTGATGCCGGTCGCGAACGGCGACGACGCGGCCAGCGTCGAGCGTTCCGTAGCATGCGCGCGCGCCCAGGCCTATGCCGACTGGCGCCTCCTCCTCGCGCCCGAGGGCGGCAGCAGGAACGCCAGGCGCCTCTGCGACGACGTGATCGCCGGCACGCAGGGGGGCGACGCGCGCGTGCAGATCCTGCCCCGGTCGGCACGGCAATCGCCGGGCGCGCTGGTGGCGGAAGGCGGCTTCCTCGGCATTCTCAAGCCGGGAGACGAGCTCGGTTGCGACGCGCTGATGGAGATGGCGCTCACCAGCTCGGTCCATCGCGACGCCGATTTCATTTATGCCGACGATCGCCGCGTCAATCCGGCGACCGGTGCGCTCGATGCCTTCTTCAAGCCGCAATGGTCGCCCGATCTCGTCCTGTCGACCAATTACATTGGCCGGACCTGGTGGGCGCGCGCCGATCTCGTCGGCCGCCTCGCGGCCTCGGTCGACGATCTCCTGCAGCACGGCGACTGGGACATCGTCCTGCGCGCGACCGAGCTGGCGCGCGCCGTGCGGCACATCCCGGCAGTGCTGTGCGAGATGTCCGCCGCCGCCAACGACGACGCGCGCGCCGAGCGCGCCGCGCTGGCGCGGGCGATGAAGCGGCGCCGGATCGCCGGCAAGGTCGAGGCGGGGCGCGCGCCCGGCGCCCATCGCATGCGGCGCGACGTGACGACGAAGGGACTGGTCTCGATCATCATCCCCACCTGCGCCGCGCGCGGCCTGATCAAGACCTGCCTCGAGACGCTGCGCAAGATGACCGCGTACCGCAATTTCGAGATCATCTGCATCGAGAACATTCCGGACGACCAGCGCCGCTGGAAGCGCTGGGTCCGCGCGCATGCCGACAAGGTGCTGGAGACGCACGAGCCGTTCAACTGGTCGCGCTTCAACAATCTCGCCGCCGCCGAGGCGAAGGGCGAGTTCCTGCTGTTCCTCAACGACGACATCGAGATCATCGCGCCCGACTGGCTCGACGCGCTCCTGGAGCATGCGCAGAGGAGCGAGGTCGGCGCCGTCGGCCCGCAGCTCCTCTATCCGGACCGCCGGGTGCAGCATGCGGGCATGTTCCTCGCCGGCATGGGGCAGGCGCGCCACGCCTTCCGCTACGCGCGCGAGGACGAGCCCGGATATTTCGGTCTCGCCTTGACGCAACGCAACGCCATCGCCGTCACCGGTGCCTGCCTCCTGACGCGGCGCGCGACTTTCGACGCGCTGGGCCGGTTCGACGAGGCCCACAACGTCATCAACAACGACCTCGATTATTGCCTCAGGGCGTGGCGCCGCGGCCTCGTCAACGTCTACACGCCGCATTCGCGGCTCATCCATCACGAGCAGATCAGCCGCGGCCACATCGCCGAGGAATACAACGAGGCCGCCTTCGACAGCATCTGGCGCCACGCGTTCGCGCTGGGCGATCCGTATTTCCACCCGCGCCTCTCCAAGGAGCACGACGATTTCTCGTTCGAATGGGAGCCGACCCAGGTCTATTGCGCCGGCCATCCGGCGCTGTCGCCCGCCGACGTGCGCAACATCCTGATCGTCAAGCTCGACCATATCGGCGATTGCGTCATCGCGCTGCCCGCGGTGCGGCGGCTGAAGCGGCATTTTCCGGAGGCCCGCATTTCGGTCCTCGCGGGCTCGTCCTCGGCAGCGGTGTGGTCGCTCGAGCCCGCCGTCGACGAGACCATCACCTTCGATTTCTTCCATGCGCGCTCGCAGCTGGGCCGCGTGGAAATCGACGAGGCGGACCTCATAGCGCTGCGGCGCAAGCTCGACGCCCATCGCTTCGATCTGGCGGTCGACATGCGCAAGCATCCCGAGACGCGCCACGTGCTGCAATATACCGGCGCGCGCTGCCTCGCCGGGTTCGACCATCGCGGCCAGTTCCCGTTTCTCGACATCGCGCTCGAATGGAGCGGCGACCAGTCCTACGTACGCAAGCGGCAGCACACCGCGGGCGACCTCGTCAATCTCGTCGATGCCGTGGCATCGGCGTGCGAGAGCGAACGCCAGATGATCGCGCCGATGTCGCAGCCGGCGCGCGTCCTGCCGGAGAAGGAGCACCGCGCGCTGTTCGCCAAGCCCGTGGTGTGCGTGCACCCCGCCGCCGGCAACGAGATGAAGCAATGGCCGCCGGAATACTTCGCCGCGCTCATCGATGTCCTGGTCGAGCGCGACGGCTGCAACATCGCCATCGTGGGCGGCAACGACGATGCCGCGATCGCGGCGGAGATCGTCGGACAGGTGCGCCACCGCGACGCGATCACCTCGCTCGTCGGCAAGCTGAAGCTCAAGGAGCTGCCGGTCTTCATGGCCGCGTGCGCGCTCTTCGTCGGCAACGACAGCGGCCCCAAGCACATCGCCGCGGGGCTGGGCGTGCCCACGGTCGGCATCCATGCCGGCGTCGTGGACGCCAAGGAATGGGGGCCCATTGGCGCCTCCGCGGTCGCCGTCGAGCGCGAGATGACCTGCTCGCCGTGCTACCTCTTCAAGGCCGACGACTGCCGCAGGGGGCTCGCCTGCCTGACCGGCCTGTCGCCCGGCGACGTCTATCGCGCGTGCCGGCGGCTCCTGCGCGCGGGTGCGCCGAAGCGTCGTCCGAAGGCGTCAAGGGTTGATCGAATAACGGCTTAGTCATATATTGCCGCTAACGTTCCGAATATTTCGGGAGCGCATCACGTGGTCTATGTACCGCCCATCAGTGTGATCAAACAACGGCTCGAAGTCGTCTCGGCCAAGGGCAAGCTGCGCGTCAACAACGAATACGAAGAATTCGTCGACCTGCTCAAGCTGCTGCTGCGCGGCGTCCCGGTCGACGAGGGCTGGTATTTGACCAGGTACCCGGACGTCGCCGAGGCGGTGGGGGCCAAGATCTTCAAGTCGGCGAAGCATCATTTCGTCGAGGTCGGCTATTTCGAGGGCCGCACGCCGTGCGAATTCGAGGTCGACGACGAGTGGTACCTCGATAAATACGCCGACGTCGCGGAAGGCGTGCGCAGCGGCGCGCTCAAATCGGCGCGCGACCATTTCCTCGCGCATGGCTACGAAGAGGGCCGCCTGCCTTCGGAATACTAGGCGGACGGCCGCGGAGACCATGATCATCGTCACCGGCGGCGCCGGCTTCATCGGCTCGAACCTGGTCGCTGCGCTCGAGGAGGCGGGGTCGCCCGATCTCGTCGTGTGCGACCGGCTCGGCAGCGACGACAAGTGGCGCAACCTCGCCAAGCGCGAGCTCGCTTCCTTCGTTCCGCCGGACGGTCTTTTTCCCTTCCTCGACCAGCACGCCAACGAGATCGAGATCGTCTTCCATCTCGGCGCCGTATCGTCCACCACCGAGCGCGACGCCGACCTCATCGTTTCGAGCAACTTCACCCTGTCGCTGGCGCTGTGGGAGTGGTGCGCCGCGCACGAGACGCGCCTCGTCTACGCCTCCTCGGCCGCAACCTACGGTGGCGGCGACGAGGGGTTCGACGACGACGGCAGCGCGGCCGGGCTGGCGCGGCTGCGCCCGCTCAACGCCTATGGCTGGTCGAAGCATCTCTTCGACCGTCGCGTGGCCCGCCTCGTCGAGCGCGGCGCGCGCCGCCCGCCGCAATGGGCGGGGCTCAAATTCTTCAACGTCTACGGCCCCAACGAGTACCACAAGGGCACCATGAAGAGCGTGGTGGCGCAGATCTTCCCGCGCGCCGCCAAGGGCGAGCCGTGCCGCCTGTTCCGCTCGCACCGCCCCGGCATCGCCGATGGCGGCCAGCGCCGCGATTTCGTGTGGGTCGGCGATTGCGTCGACATGATGTTGTTTCTTTATCGCCACGAGGGCGTCAACGGGCTCTTCAATGTCGGCAGCGGCAAGGCGCGCAGCTTCCTCGAGCTCGCATCGTCGGTCTACCGCGCGCTCGGCCGCGAGCCCACCGTCGAATATGTCGATACGCCCGTCGAGATCCGCGACAAGTACCAATACTTCACCGAGGCGCGCATGGAGCGGCTCGCCGCCGCCGGCTACGACAAGCCGACGACGCCGCTCGAGGACGGCGTGCGCCTATACGTGCAAACCTATCTCGCCGCCGCTGATTCGTTTCGTTGAACGAGCGTCATGGGCGCGTCGTCTGCGGCCCGCGCCGCTTCGATGCCGGCGCCCGTCGCGAAGCGGCGCTGATAGAGCCGCCCCAAGGCCCAGCACGCCAGCGCCACCACGACATAGGGCGCCGCCACGACATAGAGCACGTCCTGCAGCGGCAGGTTCGCGGCCAGGAGCCAGCCCGTCACCACCGGCCCCACCATCAGCCCGACCCGCCCCATGCCGGTCGCATAGCCCACGCCCTTGCCGCGGATCGCAGTGGGATAGAACATGCCGACCGTGCCGTTGAGCGCGTTGTGCGTGCCGGTGCAGAAGGCGACGCCCAGGATCGCCATGGCGATGATCGCGGTCTGCGGCAGATCGGCGCCCATGAGGCTGACCGAGACGATCGCCGCGAGCGCGCTCGCCACCAGCGCCACCGGCCCGAACCGGTCGAGGATGCGCGCCATCACCAGGACCGCGCAGATGCCGCCCATGCCGGCGTAAGAGAAAGCGAAGGCCGCTTGCGTCTGGGTCAAGCCGGCGCTCACCAGGAACACCGACATCCAGCTCAAAAGCGTCATGAAGGTCAGCGCCTCGGTGAAATACCCGACCCATAGGAGCGGCGTCGCGATGCGCTGATCGCCGGTGAAGAGCTGCTTCAGGGCGACGCCCTCGCGCTTGGGCTGCGCCAGCACGAAGCCCGTCCCGGCGGAAAGGTCGAGATCGGGCGCGAGCCGCGCGACGAGGCGCCGGAGCTGCGGCCCGTCAGGATTCTTCACCGCCAGAAAGCGGATCGATTCCGGCAGCACGAAGAACAGCAGCACGCTCATCAGCAAGCCGACCACGCCGCCGGTCACGAACACGATCTGCCAGCCATTCGCGGCCATGAACCAGCCCGCCACCAATCCAGCGCTCGAATTGCCGGCGGCGATGCCGATCAAGGTCAACATGACGAAACTGGCGCGGTAGCGGCGGGGTGCGGTCTCGGTCAAGAGCGATATGGTGTTGGGGACCACGCCGGCGACGCCCATGCCGGTGATGAAGCGCAGCACCATCAGCTCGTTGAGCGAGCTCGCATAGGCCGAGGCGAGCGTCGCGACGCTATAGGCCAGGACCGACGCGATGATGCCGACCCTGCGCCCCCAGCGGTCGGCGACATAGCCGAACAGCAGCGCGCCGAGCATCGCGCCGAAGCTGCCGGCGCCGAACACGTTGCCCATGGCGCCGCGCCCGGCGTGGAATTCGCGCAGGATCGCGGGCGCGCCGACCATGCCGGCGCTGAAATCGAGCCCGTCGACCCACAGCACCAGGAAGCCCAGCACCGCGATGAAGATGTGATAGCGATTGAGCGGCCGGCTCTCGAGCAGCTCGCCCACATCGATCGTCCGCGCCCGGCTCATGCGGCATCTCCCGGCTGGAGGTCGCGCCAGTATCGCCGAGACGGCGACGCGTGGCGAGCGCGTTATTCGATCACCTCGTCGGCGCGCGCAAGGAGGGTCGGCGGAATGGTTATGCCGAGCGTCTTCGCGGTCTTGAGGTTGATGACGAGTTCGAGCTTGGTGGGAAACTCGACCGGAAGATCGGCCGGCGAAGCGCCTTTTAGGATTTTCACCACGTAGACCGCCGCCCGCCGGAAATTCTCCCGCAGATTGGTGCCATAGCTGATGAGCCCGCCGTCCGCGACGAACTCGCGCGCGGGGTAGATGCAAGGCAGCCGCACCACTGCCGCCAGCGCGTTGATCCGCTGGCGCTGGGTCACGAACATTCCGTCATTGCCCACCACGACGATTCCGGCATGCCCGTCGGCGAGCGTTCGGAAGGCGGCTTCGAGGTCGCCGGGGACATGGGCGTCGGCCGTCTGCGTCTGGACGCCAAACTTGGCGGCGGCTTCTTCCATCTCGGCGCGCTGGATCGACGTGGTCTTTCCGGCATCGAGGTTGAGCAGGATGCCGATCTTGGCGACGCCAGGAAGCACCAAGAGCGCGAGCTCGATGTACTTTTGCGATAGATGCTCGACCACATTCGAAATCCCGGTCACGTTGCCGCCCGGCCGCGCAAAGCTCGCGACCAGTCCCGACCGCACCGGATCGCTGAGCGTGGGGCTGACGATCGGGACCGTCTTCGACGCTGCCCGCAACGCGAACGCGGCGATTTCACCGGTCGGCGTGACGATCACGGCGGGATTGAGCTCGATGAGTTCGTTGGCCAAACCGGGCAAGCGCTCGAATTGACCGTTCGCGAAGCGATTGACCAAGTCGAAGTCGCGGCCCTCGACATATCCGAGGTCGCGCATCCCGCCGAGAAAGATGCCTATGAACTCGGACGCTACCGCTTCCGTCGCGCCGTAGAGACCGCCGATCACTGGCCGCTTTGCGGCGGCCTGCGCGATCGCGCGATAGGGACGCAACCCGATCGGCGCGAGAACGGCGAGGACCGTGCGCCGCGTCGTGCACGCGACAGGTTGCTGCTTCACGGCCCTCTCCCCCGCCATGCCGGGCCGCAGTGTATCACAGGAGCGCGACGGTCTAGCGCGCCTGCGCCATGTGCTCCGCCGCAAGAAGGCCGAGCACGAAGGCCTTGCACAATCCGCCGGCATAGCCCGCGTGGGGGCCGCCTTCGAGGCCGGCGACCGGCGTGCCCACCGCATAGAGGCCGGGAAAGACCGTGAAGTCGGGGCGCAGCGCCCGTGCGTGCGCATCGATCACGACGCCGCCCATGGTGCCGGTGATCCCGGCGCAAAGCGGCGCCGCGTGGAAGGGCGGCTGGGCGATCGGCAGCTTGTGCCCTTGCGCGGCGGCGTTGTGCGCGCGCACGGTCTCGGCCAAGGCGGCCGCCGGAAGGCCGGCCCGGCGCGCGAGTTCGTCGAGATCGGGCGCGCTCAGAAGCGATCCGCCACCCTCGTACAAGGTCCCGTTGCACGGCACCGGCCCGGCATGACCGGGCGCGCCGGACCAGATCGCGTCGTCGAACACGATCACCGCGCTCAGCGGATCGGGCAACCGCGCGATGCGGTTGGCGAGATAGACGCCGCCCAGCCCCTCGTCGCCAAAGCGCCGCCCGTCCGGCCCCACGACCATGCTCGCCATCGCGAGCGCGTCGAAATGCGGATAGGGCCACAGCGAAGCGTTGGTCATGGCGTCGCGGTGATGGACATGGCCGTAGAATTCGCCGAACCCGCCGATCGCCGCGCCCGCAGCCTCGGCCATGCGGATGCCGTCGCCCTTGGCCTCGGGCCCGACCCGGGCCAGCACGCGCTCGGGACGCGGCACGATGTGGCGCCTGATCATCTCCGGGTTGGCCGCGAAGCCGCCATCGGCGATGACCGTGTTGGCCGCCTCGATGCGCATGGCAGCGCCGCCGCGTCGGGCCGAGACTCCAACGCAGCGCCCGCCCTCGACGATCAGCGCCTCGACCTTGGTGCCGCGCAGCACTTCGCCGCCGCGCGTGACGAGATTGGCTTCCATGCGCCGCATCAACGTATCCGCGCCGCGCCCTTCCCAATCGAGCCCCGGCACGTCGAAGCGGCGCGGCGGCGCGAGCACGTGCTGGCTGCGCTCGAGCGAGCCTTCGACCGTGAAGCTTGCGCCCTGCTCCTCGAGCCATTCCTTGGCGCGCCGCGCGTTGCGTGCGACCGCTTCGACGAGCTCCGCCTTGCAGGTGCCGCCCGTGCCGGTGGTGAAGGCCTCGATCAGCACGTCGGGCGCGTTCATCAGCGAGATCTGCATCACGCCGAAGACGCCGGTGGACCAGCGCGAGCTGCAGGGGTAGCGCTCTTCGCCGCGGCGCTCCAAGACCGCGGCCTTGAGGCCCAGCTCGGCGGCGCGGCAGGCGGTGGTGAGGCCGGAGAAGCCGCCGCCGATGGTGACGAGATCGAACATCGTCAGGTTACGCCTTCTCCGATTGCACGAACGCCGTGCGTCCTTCGACTTCGCTCAGGATGAGGGAAAATCTTTATGGCACAAAGAACGGTCCTCACTCTGAGCGGAGCGCAGCGTAGTCGAAGGGCGCACTGTGCTAGCCCCGCGCGGCGTGGATCGCCTGCCAGACGCGCTCCGATGTGGCCGGCATCTCGATGTGCTTGATGCCGTATTCCCTAAGCGCATCGACCACGGCGTTGATGACGGCGCCGAGCGCGGGCGTGGTGCCGCCCTCGCCGCCGGGCCGCACGCCATAGCGGTGGCTGGTCGCCGGCACCTCGATCAGCTTGCAGTCGAACGACGGCAGAAAATCCGCGCGCGGCATGGCGTAGTCCATGAACGACGCGGTCAGCATCTGGCCGCTCTTGGGGTCGTAATAGGCCTGCTCGATCAGCGCCTGGCCGATCCCCTGCGCCGCCGCGCCGTGCGTTTGGCCGTGCAGGATCAGCGGATTGACCGCGAGCCCGACATCGTCGACGCCGGACCAGCGCTTCAATTCGACGTGGCCGGTGTCGGGATCGATCTCGACCTCGCACACATGCGTGCCGGAGGGAAACGCGCCGACGGAAACCGTGTGGTCGCCGATGCCGTCGAGCTTGCCTTGCAGCTCTTGCGGCAGGTCCTTGCGCGTCGTCGCCGCCTTGGCGACGTCGAAAATGCCGACGCGGCGGTCGGTGCCCTTGACCGAGAAGGTGCCGCGCGTGAACTCGACATCGACGGGATGCACCTCGAGCATGTGGGCCGCGATCTTCCGGCCCTTGTCGACGATCTCGTCCGAGGCGATGCCGATGGCGAGGCTGGCGATGCGCATCGAGCGGCCCGAATGCGAGCCGCCGCCCGCCGAAACGCGATCGGTGTCGTGCGCCACGAAATCCACCGATTCGAACGGCACGCCGAGCCATTCGGTCAGAAGCTGCGCGAAGCTGGTCTCGTGGCCCTGGCCGCTGTTCATGGTGCCGAGCACCAGCTCGACGCGGCCTCGGGGCTCGATCGTGACCTCGGCGCGCTCGCGCGGGGCGCCGCCCGCGCCCTCGATGTAGTTGGCGAAGCCGATGCCGCGCAGCATGCCGCGCGCGCGCGACTCGGCCTTGCGCGCGGCGAAGCCCTGCCAGTCGGCGAGCGCCAGCGCCGTGTCCATGCCGCGCTCGTACTCGCCATTGTCGTAGGTGATGCCGACGCCGTTGGTGTAGGGGAAGGCATCGACCGGGACGAGATTGCGGCGGCGCAGCGCGACCCGGTCGAAGCCGCACTGCTCGGCCGCCATGTCGACGAGGCGCTCGATCACGTAGATCGCCTCGGGCCGGCCGGCGCTGCGATAGGGCGTCGTCGGGATCGTGTTGGTCAGCACGGCGCAGCCGCGGAAATGCACCGCCGGGATGCGATAGACCCCGGACATGATGCCGAGCCCCTTCCGCAGCGGCGTGAAATGCGCGGTATAGGCGCCGACATTGCTCATGTTGGTGCCGCGAAGCCCGAGGAAATTCCCCTCGCCGTCGAGCGCCAGCTCGGCCGTCACCGTGAGGTCGCGGCCCTGGTAGTCGCTGACGAAGCATTCAGTGCGGTCGCCCGACCACTTGACCGGCCGCCCGACCTTCTGCGCCGCCCAGGGCAAAAGTCCATATTCCGGAAAGAAGGTATTCCGCGTACCGAAATTCCCGCCCATGTCGCCGCACACCGCGCGGCATGACTCTTCCGGCACGCCCAGCACCTTGGCGAGCGTCTGCTTCTCGCGCACCACGCCGCCGCCGCTGCCGGCATAGATGGTGTAGCGCTTGGTCGCGGGATCGTAGGTGCCGATCGCGGTGCGCGGCTCCATCGGCGCGCCGGTGACGCGTTGGATCCAGGTGTCGAGCTTGACCACGTGCTTGGCGCGTTTGAACGCCGTCTCGGTCGCGGCCGCATCGCCGACATCGCCGTCGACGCTCATGTTGGCGGCGCATTCGTCCCACACCAGCGGCGCTCCAGGCGCGATCGCGTCGCTCGCCCGCGCCACCGCCGGCAAAGGCTCGTAATCGACCACGACGCGCTCGGCGCCGTCCTTGGCGGCGTCGTGGGATTCGGCGATCACCATCGCCACCGGCTCGCCGACATAGCGCGCGCGCGCGGTCGCGAGCGTCGCCAAGGACACGGTGAAGACCGTGCCGCCCGGCCGCACCCGGATCGTCACGTCGGGCGCGCCCGTAATGGCGGCGGCATGGGGTATGGGATTGCGGCCGTCGGCGTCGAAATCGGCGCCGGTGAAGATCGCGATGACGCCGGGCACCGAACGCGCTGCGCTCGAATCGATGGCCCGGACAAGCGCATGCGCGTGCGGCGAGCGCACCATTGCTGCAAAGACCATGTTTGGCAGGGAAATGTCCGGGACGTATTGTCCCCGCCCGGTGAGGAGGCGCAAATCTTCCTTGCGCCGAACCGGCTGCCCGATGCCGAACTCAACCATGAGCGAAGCCCCCGCCTACGCGTTTATCCTGTCTCGATCGTTGCGAAAATAGAACGGCGGAGAGAGGGGCACAATGCCGTGCCGCGCGTCACACCATGCCGGTGATGGCGGCGGGCGCCGGCGGAGCGCCGGGAAAAACCAGATCGAGCGCGTGCTTGTCGAGCCGCAGGTGGCGCTCGAGCACCAGCGCAAGCGCGCTGCGGAAATCCGTCGTCACCGCGAGGTCGCGTCCCTGATAGAGCGCACTGTCCGTCAGGCCGGGCCAGACGCCGTAGACGCGGCCGCCCTTGACCGCGCCGCCCATGACCCACATCGCGTTGCCGTGACCGTGATCGGTGCCGCGATTGCCGTTCTCGTGCACGGTGCGGCCGAATTCCGACATCACAACGATCACGGTATCGCGGTAGGACGCGCCCAAGCCGCGCGCCAGCACGCCAAGCCCCTCTGCCAGCGGCTTCAGGTGATTGGCAAGCTGGCCCTCCGACGTGCCCTGGTTCACATGCGTGTCCCAGCCGCCGAGATCGAAGAAGGCGAGCTGCACGCCGGGATCGCGCTTGATCAGATCGACGAGATGCTGCGTGTCCTGGGCGAAACCCACCGGCGAGGGCGCGCCGTGGTCGGCCTGCACCATGTCCTGCTGCAGATCGTCGAGCAGCTTGGCGCGCGCGCCGACGCCTTCGCGGTAGGCGCGGCTCAGCGGATCGTCGCCCGAATAGAGCTGATCGAACGCGGCATTGATGATCGGCCGGTCGATCGGCATCGGGTTGTTGGCGGCGCGGCCGGTGGCGATGTTGGTGACGCGCATCTCGCCGGCGAAGCTGCGCGGCAATGTCGGCCCGAAGGCCACGCCCGTGGTCGCGCTGCGCTTGCCCGGGAGCTGCGCCAGGAGCCGGTTCATCCACCCGTCCGGCGTCGCCTTGCGGCCGGGCGTGCCGCTTTCCATGTAGTCCTGCGCGTCGAAATGCGAGCGCGTCGGATCGGGCGAGCCCGCCGCATGGATGAAGGCGAGGCTGCGCTCCTGCCACATCGGCATCAGCGGCGCGAGCGCGGGGTGTAGGCCGAAGCGGCCATCGAGATCGAGCGCCCCGTCTTGCTGGCGCGCGCGCGGCACGGCGATGGTGGGGCGCGCCTCGTAATAGATCGTATCGGAATAGGGGACGACGACGTTCAGCCCGTCGACCGCGCCGCGCAGCAGCACCACGACAAGGCGACGCGGCGACGCGTCATCGCCGCTCGCGGCCCAGGCGCGCGCGCCGATATCGATGATCGACAGCCCGGCAGCGGCGGTCGAAAGGCGGAGGAATTCGCGTCGCAGCATGTCGCTCTCTCCTAGAACCGCATGAACTCGGGCGCGCCCAGCAGCATCGCCGACCGCAGCTCGGGCGCGGCGCCGATGATGGCCGCAAGGGTGCGCTGCGAGAACCGGTCCTCCCCCAGCGTCTTCAAGAGCGCGGCGGGATCGACCACGGTGCCGCGTTGGGCGGGAGGCCGCAGCGGCGGCGGCGCGCCTTGTTCCATGCCCTCTTCCGGCGGCAGCTCGAGGCGCATGTTGCCGCGCGCGAAGGCGACCGCGAACGAGACCCGCCGCATCATCGCGTCGGGATTGAGCCAGGCATCCTCGCTCGACTTGTAGCCATCGGGCGTGAGGCAGGCATAGGGCCGCTCGCCGAGCTGGTTGAGGATACCTTCGAGCGGCCGGAAATTCACTACCGGCACGCCCGCCGCGCGCACCGCCGAGACGACATAGCGATAAGGCGTCTTGAAGCGCGTGCCGAACGAGGATGGCGCGCGGAAGGCCTCGCTCGCGAACAGCGTGCGCAGCACCGCGGTGATGTCGCCGTCGCTGCCGAGGAACGTCTTGGCCATGGCGTCGACCACTTGCTTGTCGGGATGATCGGCGAGCAAGAACTGCGCCAGCTTGAGCGAGATGTGGCGCGCGGTCGCCGGACTTCGCGCCAGCATGTCGAGCGCCTCTTCGCCCTCCTCGATCCCGCGGCCGCGGATCAACCGCCCGAGCAAGGTCTTGTCCGTGCCGTCATGCCGGTCGGGGTCGAACACGAAGACGCCGCGCCCCTGGCCGCGCGGGCCCAAGGCGCGCGGCCCTTCGACGCGCGGGCGCTCGCCGCCGCGGAAGATGCGCATCGGGCCGAGGAACGACGTCACGCGCGGCTGCTGTCCCTGCCGGCCGGGGCCGATCGGACCGATGGTCCAGCCGGTCAGGATGCGCGCCAGCGCGATCACGTCGGCCTGGCTGTAGCCGCCATCGACGCCCAGCGTGTGCAGCTCCATGAGTTCGCGCGCGTAATTCTCGTTCAGCCCCTCGAATTGGCCCCGCGCCCCCGGGCTGCCGGGCGCCGTGTTGAGCCAGTTGTCGAGATAGAACAGCATCGCCGGATGCTTGGCGGTGGCGCCCAGGAGATCTCGGAAGCGGCCGAACAGATGCGGCCGGATCGCCTCCTCGACATAGGCGCCGGTCCACAGCCGGTCGAGCTCCTTGCCGATGAAGACGTTGAAGTGATTGAACCAGAATTCGGCGAGCAGCTCCTCGAGCTGGCGCGGGCTCTCGATCGCCCGCATGAGCCGCGCCGCGATTGCTTCGCCGACGACGAATTGCAGGCGGCGGGCGCGCTCCTGCTGCTCTTCGGGCGTCGGCTTGGCGCCGGGCTCGAGCCCGACGCGCGGCCCGTATTCGACGAACAGTTGCGGCGGCGACATCCTCAGCGTGACGAATTGCGCCATCCGCTGGTCGAGCTGCGGCGGCACGGGGATCGAGGCGGGGTGGAGCTGCTGGTCAATCCAGCGATCGACACCCGTCTCGGCGATCCGGTCGAGGTCGCCGGGCCGCGGCCCGTAGCCGAGCCGGTCGCTGACGTGGCGGATCAGGGCGGAGCCGTTCGCCATTCGGTCAACCATGCTTTCGCGGCCGACGCCGCTCCCTGCGATCCCCTGCCTCGAATCCTAGGCGGGATCGCGGCGCATCGTGCCCGGAGGCGCGATTGTACGCTAAAGAGTCGGTTTGCGGGCGGCGTGCAGTGCCGCGAGCGCGGCGCGCAGGCGGCCGTCGCGGCCGTAGAGATCGTCGCGGAACTCGACCGTCCCGTCGTCGTCGACGAAGCTCGTGGCGTAGAGGATGTAGACCCGCCAGCGACGCTTCAGATCGACGCGCCGGTTGGCGCCGGTCGCGACCGCCTCGGATATCTGCTGCGGGTCCCAGCCCGCGTCGCGCAGCACCAGCCCGGCAAGGTCGGCGGCGCGCTCGAGCCGGACGCAGCCATGGCTCTGCGCCCGGAAGAAGCGCTTGAAGGCGACCCGCGACGGCGTGTCGTGGAGATAGACGTCGAACTGGTTGGGCGATTCGAACTTGAGCTGGCCCAACGGGTTCTTCGGCCCCGGCAATTGCTCCCAGCCCTGTCCCGACGCGAACACGATGTCGTTCTTGGCGAGATAGGCGTGGTCGCGCTTGGATTTGGGCAGGATTTCCTTGGTCATGATCGAGGCCGGGATCTTCCAGAACGGATTGAACGTGACCCCGATCATGGTGGTGCGCACCACCGGCGTCGGGTGGCCGAGATCGCCGACCACCACCTTCATCGCCATCACCGACGCGGACTGATCGACGATGTCGAGCGTCTCGGACGGCACGTTCACCATCATGTAGCTGGCGCCGAGATCGTGCGGCAGCGCCCGCCAGCGCTCGAGATTGAGCTCGATCTGCTCGACCCGCGCGCGCACCGTCAGGTTCATCGCGGCGAGCGTGCGCGGGCCGACCGCGCCGTCGACGGCGATGCCATTGCGGCGCTGGAAGCGGCGCACGGCCGTCTCCACCGCGGCATCGTAGACCGCATCCGGGTCGTCGGCGGGCGGTGCGGCATCGGCCGGCGGCGGCGCATCCGTGCCGCCGACAACCGCCGCGACGCGCCGGATCGGACCTGCGCCATCGGCGGCGGGCGCCGGCGGCGCGGCCTGCGGGCGCAGATCGCCCTCGGCCTCGAGCCGCTTGCGGAGGACGTGGACGCGCGGGTCGATCATGCCGAGCTTCAAGGGATCGCCGCGCGAAATGGTCGCCCATCCTCCGCCCTCGGCGATGCCGCGATAGCGCGCCAGCGCGGTCATCAGCCGCCGGTATTGGGGATGGTGCGGCGCCAACCCGTCGAACCAGGCGCCGAGATCGTGCGTCAGAGCGGTCGCGAGGCCCGTGGCGGCGTCGAAACCCGGCGCCGGTATTGCCCAGTCGGTCTCGAGGTTCGAGGGCGCAACCCTCCCGGACGCCAGCGCCGTCGCATAGGCGAGCGCGAGGCGGGTCAGCGCGACATCGCGCGCGGCCGGGTCGTCGCCCGCGGACAGGGCCGCTTTGGGGAAGCTCGCTTCGAGACCGTGATCGGAAGCGGCGGCGAGGGACGATGTCAGCGCCGCCACGCGCGCCGGGTCGCTCCACGCCGGCTCGTCATGGCGCGCGGCATAGAAATGCGTGAGGCTTGACCCGCTGGAACTCGCGTCCTGGTCCGCAGTGGTATCGAGCAACGCGCGGATGCGCGCGGCGACCGGCGTCGGAGCCTTGTCGAGTCCCTCGCTGCGCCCGGGCCCGGCGACGAGAATGGCGGCCAGGCCGAGGAAAGCGATGGCTATATGTCGGTGCATGCGCATGACGGCTCTCGGGCGACACAGTTCGTCACCTTGTTGGAAAAAATAGCAGAAATCCGGTGGAGAGAAGATGACAACGCGGCCTCGCGAGAAAACTCTGGGCTATTATGTGGCAACTCCGTCACACCAAAGTGTGACTTGGCCCACAATTGACTATAATTCTTCGCGCTGTGCCACGCTCATCCGGCCGGAAGATGGTTAAAGTCGATTTCTTGCGCCGCCCTGCCGCCGTCCTGGCGCTCATGGCGCTGGCCATGGCCGCCCGCGCCGATGACGCCAATCCGTGGAGCCGCGCGCTCCATCCCTCGGCGGGCGCGGCGCTGGCGATCGGCGGCGCGGCGCATGGCTGCATCTCAGGCGCGGCGGAGCTGCCCCCCGACGGTCCCGGCTACGAGGTGATCCGCCTCAGCCGGCGGCGCTTCTATGGCCATCCGGACACGGTCGATTTCGTCGAGCGGCTGGGCCGGCGTGCGCTCACTGCCGGGCTGCCGGCGTTCTATGTCGGCGACATGGCGCAGCCGCGCGGCGGGCCGTTGCCGTTCGGCCATGCCAGCCACCAGACCGGCCTCGACGTCGACCTCTGGTTCACGCTCGGGTCGACCGCGCTGCTGGTTCCCGCCGCGCGCGAGACGATCGCGATGCCGTCGATGCTGCTGCCGAGCTGGCACGAAGTCGATCCCAGGCACTTCGGCCCGCGCCAGGTCACCCTCCTGCGCCTCGCCGCGACCGACCCGCGCGTCGACCGCATCTTCGTCAACCCGGTGATAAAGGCCAAGCTGTGCCGCTCGGTTCCGCCGGGGGACAATGCGTGGCTGCACCGGCTCCGCCCGTGGTTCGGGCACGACGATCATTTCCATGTCCGGCTGAGCTGCCCCGCAGGCTCGCCCGAGTGCGAGACCCAGGCCCCGGTCCCGCCGGGCGACGGCTGCGACGCGATCCTCGAATCGTGGGTGCGCGACCAGCGTCCGCCACCGCCCCATCCGGCGCCGACGCGGCCGAAGCTGCCCGTGCTGCCGGCCGAGTGCCACGCCGTCCTGGCGGCGCCGTGAGGCGAGCTATTTCTCTTCCATGATCCAAACGCCGTTCCATTCGTCGGACGGCGGATGGCGCTGCGAATAGCGGCAACGGTCGAGAAAGACGCGCGAGGGACGGTCGTTCGGAGCCAGTTCCAGCGCCTCGCCGAATTTCGCCATCGCGCCGGTCCAATCGCGCTTCTGATAGCAGGCGAAGCCTTGCTCGTAGAGCGAGATGACGCGCGCCAGGTTCGGGAAACTGTGATTGGTGTGGTGGCCGAGCGATTCATAAACCGCGGTCGGCCGCGTCTTGCCCTTGACCTGGAGCAGGTCGAGCCGGCGCAGCACGACGGACGAGCGCAGCGCATCGGCGGTGGGGCCGGAGATCAGCACCCTGGTGCCGTAATGCTTGTTGGCGCTCTCGAGCCGGGCCGCGAGATTCACGGTATCGCCGATCACCGTGTATTCCATGCGCTTGACCGACCCGACCGAGCCGGCGAGCACCTCGCCGGTGGCGACGCCGACGCCGATGTCGATGGCCCCAACCCCCTCCGCGACGCGGCGCGCATTGAGCTGCTCCAGCGCGCGGATCATGTCGGTCGCCACCATCAGCGCCTTGTCGGGATCGGCCACGTCCTCGACCGGCGCGCCGAAGATCGCCATCAGCGCATCGCCGATATATTTGTCGAGCATGCCGCCGTGCGACAGCACGACCTCGACCATCTCGGTGAAGTATTCGTTGAGCATCGCCACGGTCTGCTGCGGGCTCATCGCCTCGGTCAGCATGGTGAACTGGCGGATGTCGGAGAACAGCACTGTGGCGATGTGCGAGCTGCCCTTCATCACGTCTTCGCCGCTCGCCAAGAGCCGATCGACGACTTCCTTCGCCATGTAGCGCGACATCGTGTTGCGCACGCGCTTCTCGCGGGTGATGTCCTCGAACACGAGCATGTAGCCGATCGCCTTGTCGTCGAGATCGAGCAGCGGCGCGGTGGTGAGATTGACCGCGCGCGTGCTCCCGTCCGGGAGCATGAATTCGGAATCGGCATGGTAGTCGTTCGTATGCATGCCGACGACAAATTCGAGGCTGCGGCTCACCCAGGCGTTGCGGTTGCCGAAGACGTGCTCCGCCGGACGTCCGAGCACCTCGTCCGCGGTCATGCCGAGGATTCGCTCCGCTGCCTCATTGAGCTTGGCGATGTTGAGCTTCGGATCGAGCGTCACGACGCCGTTCGACAGCGACTTCAGGATGCTCTCGTTGTAATTCTTCAGCGCGAGCACGTCGGAGAAGAGCTGCGCGTTGTGGATCGAGATGGCGATCTGCGCGCAGAACGCCTTGAGGCGCCTGATGTCGACCGGCGTGAACGGCCCGCCATGCTTGTTCAGCACCTGGACCACGCCGATATGCTGGCCGGCGCGATCGACCAGCGACACGCACAGCATGTTGCGCGTGCGGAAGCCCGTCGCCAGGTCAACCGTGCGGTTGAAGCGGGGATCGGCGTAGGCATCGGGAATGTCAAGCACCTCGCCCGAGCGGAACGCCGCGCCGACGAGCCCGGCGCCGGCCGGAACGCGGATCACCTTCTGCTCGCCGCCCTCGGCCACCTTCGACCACAGCTCGTCGGTCGCCTGGTCGTGGATGAACAAGGTCGCGCGCTCGACCTGGAGGAATTGCTGCGTCGTATGCATGATCCGGCCGAGCAGCACGTCGAGCTGCAGCTCGGTCGAGATCGCCTCGGTGATGGCGAGGAGCTCGGCCTCCTCGCTCCGGGCGCGCTCGAGCTGCTCAACGAGCCGCGCCTCCTCGATCGCGTTGGCCGCCTGGCGGTTCACCGCCTCGAGCAGCGCCAAGTCGGTCTCGGTGAAGCCGCCGTCGCGCTTGTTGAGCACCTGCGTCACGCCGATCACCGCCCCCTGGCGGTTGCGCAGCGGCACGCACAGGATGTTGCGAGTGACGTAGCCGGTCTGCCGGTCCACCTCCTGGTTAAAGCGCGCGTCCTTGTAGGCGTCGGCGACGATTTCGGCCTTGCCCGACTGGAACACCGCGCCGGCGATGCCGGCGGTCGCCGGGATGCGGATCTCCTGTATGCCGTCGCCCGCCGCGACCCGCGAGAACAGCTCGCCGGCGTCGGGATCGAGCAGGAACAGCGTCGCCCGCTCGGCGTCGAACACCTCGGTGATCAGCGCGATCATCCGCGGCAGCTGGTGGTCGAGCGAGAGCCGCTCGGTGACCGTGTCGGCGACCTCGGCGAGCACGGAGAGCCGGCGCACCGAATCCACCAGCCGCCGGACCAGCGCCGGATCGCCGCTGCGCAGCGCGGTCGTCAAGTCTCCGCCCTTGCCGATCACCGCCTCGAGGACGCTTCGGCTTTCCTGCATCCCGCCTGCCCCGATTCGCCGTTCGATATGCTAAAAAGGATTTCCCCGGCCCAATGCTGAGGGGGATCGCCGCGCGCGGTCAACCAAAATAGTTCGGCAAAATAGTTCGGCAAAATAGTTCGCCGCGACAGCCGCGCCAAACCGCGCCGGAAAGAATGCTCCCGAACATCGACGCGCGGGCGTCTCTGGTTTCGGCGCGGCCCGATCACAATATGCTTGTGAGCGGCAGCGCAGCGGTGGAAGACTGACCACAACGGTCGAAGGACGGGCAACGTGACGACACGGGCGTTCTTATCGATATCAACCGGGATCGCGTTAGCCTGCGCCGGATGCGTCGTGCCTCCCCCGCCGCCCAGACCGGTCGTCATGGTTGCGCCGCCCGCGCCCCAAGCCGCGCCCCAAGCCAGCGCCGCGTCGCAGACTTGCCGCGAATTCCAGCAGACCATCACGGTCGGCGGTCAGCCGCAGGAAGCCCACGGCACCACCTGCCAGCAGCCCGATGGAAGCTGGAAGGTCGTGACGCAGCAGCAGCCGGCGCCGCAGGCTTCCGTGCCGCCACCCCCGCCGCCATCACCTCAAGTCGCCGCAGTCCCGGTCTATCCGCCTTCCTACTACTATCCGCCGTATCCCGCCTACCCCTACCCCTATCCTTATCCTTATTGCTACACACCCTATCCCTGCCGGCCGGCGTTTTATGGCGGGTTCTACATCCGCGGCCGCTTCCGCTGATCCGCCACTCAGGCGTCCGGGGTGAGGGGGCGCGGGCGGCGGTCGGGTCCGATCGCGACGTAGGTGAAGAGCCCCTCGGTCACCTTCACGCGCTCGCCGCTCATCTGGCGCCGCGCCCAGCTTTCGACCCGCACCGTGATCGAAGTCCGGCCGATCTTGACGATTTCGGCGTAGCAACTCACCTCGTCGCCGATGAAAACCGGGAGGTGGAAGCTCATGCCGGTCAATGCCACCGTCGCCACCCGCCCCTGGGCGCGGCGCACCGCCACCGAGCCGCCGGCGAGGTCCATCTGCGACAGGAGCCAGCCGCCGAAAATGTCGCCGCCGGGATTGGCGTCGGCCGGCATGGTGATGGCGCGGAGCGCGGGCTCGCCCGCCGGAATGTCCGTCATTTGGGGAATTATATACTTGACTCCCTCGCTCATTTCGGGTAGATTTTGCCCATTGAGCGAGGCGGAAATGAGCAAGTCCACCATCAGCACCTTCCAGCTTTTCGCGATGTTCCCAGATCAGGAAACCGCGCGGACATATCTTGAAGGACGGCTTTGGCCGAACGGTCCTCGTTGCCCAGTGTGCGGCATGGGAGAACGGATCACGGCGCGCGCTGGCGGCTTCTATCGCTGCAACCAATGCAAGGAAGACTTCACCGTTCGCACCGGCACGATTTTCGAGCGGTCGCACGTCCCGCTGCACAAGTGGATTTATGCGATGTACCTGCTCGTCACCGCGCGCAAGGGCATCTCGTCCATGCAGCTCGCCAAGGAAATCGGCATCACCCAGAAGTCGGCTTGGTTCGTCCTGCATCGGCTCCGCGAAGCGTGCGGCGACGATCTTGCCAAGCTGCAAGGGATCGTCGCCATTGACGAGACCTACATCGGCGGGAAGGAGAGCAACAAGCACGCGCACAAGAAGCTCCACGCTGGACGGGGCGGTGTCGGCAAGACGCCGGTTCTCGGCATGCGTGAGCGCAACGGGCGCACCAAGGCGCGTCCCGTCGCAGGGACGGATGCGCGCACGCTCGGTGCCGAGATCAAGGCGAGTGTGGAAGTCGGCTCGACCATTCATACGGATGAGTGGGCCGGATACAACGGCTTGGGCAAAGACTACACGCACGAGACGATTGTGCATGCTGCGGGCGAATACAACCGCGACGGTGTTTCGACCAACAACATCGAAAGCGTCTGGGCCGTGATGAAGCGCGGCTTGCATGGCGTCTATCATCACGCGAGCGCCAAGCACTTGCGCCGCTACGTCGATGAGTTCACATTCCGACTCAACGACGGGAACGTGAGCCGTCACACCCTCAACCGCCTCAACAGTTTCGTCGATGGCGTTGCTGGGAAGCGACTCACTTACAAGGCGCTGATCCAATGAGTAGCACCAAGCCGCCCGAGATACTCGACAAGATCGTTGACAAGATTTTGGCGTATCAGCCAAAGCTGAAATCGAAGGCGGCAAAGAAGCGAAAGAAAGCGGCGAAGAAGTTACGGACGCAATAGGTGCATGCGACATTAGATTACCTGCGCCACGCCGCGATAGCGGCGATTAGTTTTATCAGCGCCATTATCGAGA
>DATNID010000012.1:0-128766 GCA_035604615.1 Allostellaceae bacterium
GCATGACGACCGCTACGCCGCCGTCATCGAACGCAATCGCGACATTGTAGAATACGTGATTGCGCCCAAGAACGGCGGGCCGGCGGCGGCACGAAATCTCGGTGCGGCACATGCCGATCGCACATTTCTCGTGTTCATCGACGATGACTGCGTGCCGCCGGCTTATTGGCTCGACTGGCTCGACGGCATCGTCGCGGAGAATTCCGACGTTGACGTCGTGTGCGGGACGACTCAGCCGCTGATCTCGCAACGCGCGCGACTTTTCGCAAGATTCCTGGCCGAGGCCGGCTGCCATCCGCTGCCCTACCTGCTCGAGGGCGCGGCGGTACCCGTGACGGCGAATCTTGCCGTGCGTCGATCGGTATTCGAGCGCGTCGGGGGCTTCGATGAAGCGATGCTGACGACCGAAGACCGCAATCTCGGATACCGCCTGTGGCTTCATCGTGCCGTCTTTCGCCTCGATCTCTCGTGGTTCGTTTATCACGACATGACGAGTTCGTTGGGGGCTCATGTGCGGCGCTATTACCGCTATGGGCAATGGTTGAGACGCGAGATGGCTCTGGAGAAGGCACCTGTCGATCGTTCGATGTGGCCGCCAGATCGGCGTTCTCTGCTCTATTGGCCGAAGCGCGCCTTGGCGCACGCGGCGCGCATGAGGGCGGAGAGCGGCCGACCGGCGCACCGCTGGCCGGTTGACATGCTGTTCACCACCCTCGGCGTGCTGACGCGGTTATCATTGGATATCGGCTTTGCGCGCGGACCGCCTTCGATTGGCCATGAGGATAATCGGCGCACGACGCGGATCCGAGCGGACGGTCGACAACTCGCCGACAAATTTCTGATTTTCGCTCTCTCCCGCACCGGAAGCACGACGCTCATGCGGGCGCTCGAATGTCACCCGGCGATCCGTTGCAGGCACGAGCCATTTAGTCCCGACCGCGCCGCGTCGGACACTTCCGCAGTCGTCCAGACCGTCGACGAATTGCATCAAGCGCTCGAGCTGATCGCCCGCGACCACAACGGCATCAAGCATGTCTGGAATGCGATGGGTTGGCCGCCGTTCGAAGGCGATACGCGCCTTCACTTCGAACTGCTGACCTCATTCGGGCGCGTACTGTTGCTGCGACGCTCCAACATCTTGCGGCGCATCGTGTCCTCGGAGATCGCTCGTCAAACGCTCATCTATCAGTCCGCAACTCCAGCGCACGACTATCGCACGTCGCTGAGATGGTTCCCTTTTCGTCGCCTCGATGACCGGCGGATCGAGACCGAGTTGGCCCGGGAAGAGCAGGTACTTTGCGAAGCCAAGGCGCGCCTGGCCGATGCTGGCGTCCCTTGCCTCGAGCTCGTGTATGAGCAGTTCTTCGCGCCCGGGGATCGGGCAGACCGGCTGTGGCGCATCAAGTCCGTTTTTCGCTTTCTGGGCCTAAAATCCACCGATCTCGGCGCCGACGGCGAGCGCGAAATCGACTCCCTTCTCGATCCGGCCCAAAGCAAGCTGAACGACGAAGCCTTGCTATGGCGCATTCCAGGCATCGCCGAAATAGAAGCGCGTTTCGGCTCCAATACCACGGGTTGGCTATTTCGCTAAGGCGGGACGCTCGCCTTGCCCGCATCGCGTTGCCACAGGGGCGCGTCCCATGGATCGTAGGAGACCAGCCGCCGCTCGACCGGATCAGGTCGCACGAAGTCTCGCGCTGTCCGATTCAGCATGCTGGCCACGAAGGCATCGCTGCTGCCGGAAATCGCGACGAGATCGGCTTGCGTGAAGACGTGGAAGTCCGTGAAGAACGCGGCGCCAGGAACGCCTACGCCCAACTCGTCGGCGCGGACGGGAGCAAAAGCCTTGAACGCCTCCGCATCGTGCCGGTCGCCGGCAAGGTAAAGCACGGGAGCGTCGACAGTTCGCCAGACGGTGTCGAGCCAAGCGATGCACCATGAGAGAGGCGTTGCGCCCATTGACTCATTGCCGCGGCCGAGATGGAGCGCGATCACCGTTCCGCCCCGCTGTCGCAACCGAGCGTACAGGTCATTCACGACCGGAGTCGCCCGCTCGCCCGGCCGGAACAGCGTTTGGATGAAGGGGCGGTGCGGACGATAACGCGACGTGTGGACGAAGAAGAGCCCAGACAGATCATGCTCCGCAACGAATTGCCGGGCCGTCCCCTCGAACAGTTTCTGTTTCAGGAGTTCGGAGTCGCACTGATCGGGAAGCGCCGCACCCGGGTAGGGGTCATCGAGATCGAAAAGCCAGCGTCCCACCCACTCTGGCACCTCGACCCTGAGACCGTAGAGATGACCGCAGATTCGCACGGCCATATATTGCGCCAACTGACTGCCGAAGCGGCCTCTCGTGCCGAGCTCCGAGCACATGACGCGCCCGTCGAGGCGTGGCGGCTGGCGTTTGTCGGCCGGGGCCGCGCCGGGCGGTCCCCAGCTTTGGCGCAGCACGAGGATGGCGCGCTGTGTCGCCGTGCGGCTTTTGCCAGGCGTGGCAGCGAGAGCCCCCTCATAGGCGGCAAGCGCCTCGCTAAAGCGCCCGCGCGCAGCTTCGGCGTCGCCAAGCTCGCACAACAAGACGGCCGACGCCGGCTGGCGTCGCAGCGCGGCGTGCAGCAGATCAGCGGCCTGGTCCGGGTCGCCAGCGCGACGGAAGCCGGACGCCATGCGCTCGATCGTTCCAGCGTCACCCGGATTCGCTGCCCGCAATCGCGATAGCGCGCGAAGCGCACCGTCCCAATCGCCGCGCGTGACGCCGATTTCCACCAAAAGAAGCAGGGCATCGGCGTGATCGGGGTCGTCGCGCAGTACACGCTCGCACCAGGCAGCGGCTTCGACCGCCTGTCCCTTCGCCAGCAGCGTCGTCGCGAGTTCCAACACCGCGGCAGAATGGCGCGTTGGCCGGCCCGTCGCCCAGCTCGCGAGACGATCGAAGATGCCGGCCGTACCCGTCATGGGTCTCTCGTTGGCTAGATGACGAGCCTGTTGTCCCCGCCGGACACCGCTTCGTCGCCGTTCGCTGTCGCATCGATGTCAAGCCGGCGGCGCAGCTCGGATTTGGCGATCTTTCCGGCGGCGTTACGCGGCATTTCAGCCAGCACGATGACGCGCTGCGGGACCTTGTAGGGGGTAAGGTGGCGCCGGCAGTGAGCCAGGAGTTCACCACCTCCAACCGGTCGCCGGCCGATCACGAAGGCGACGATCTCAGTGTCCCCGCCGGCGGGACGGCCGATGACCGCCGCCTCGGCCACCGCCTCGTGCTGACACAACACCGTTTCAATCTCCGGCGGATGGATCTTTGCGTTCCCCCGCATAATGGTCTCGACTGTGCGGCCGTTGGCGAAGACGTAGCCATCCTCGTCGATCACCGCGTATTCCCCTGGGTAATACCAGCCGTCGCGGAAGCCCTCACCCGCTGCCTCCCAGCCGCCCGGTCCGGTTACGCCGGTGCCGAGCGCGGGGCTGCGACAGCGGAGCAATCCGACGGCACCGGGCTCGAGTCGTCGGTCGTCGTTCCCGACCACCTCCACCGCCACCAGCGGATGTGGTCGCCCGACGCTGGCAGGCCGGCGGCGAATATCCTCCGGGCGGAGCATGGCGACCACCCCGGCGGCGGCAGTGCTGTAATTCTCGAAAAAGTTCGGCGTAATCCTCTCGGCTGTTTCCAGCTTTTCTTCGGCGAGAAGGGGCGACCCGCCACAGCAGAGCGCCATCATGCCTGGCAGAAGCAAACCTCCCGCGGTCGACAAGCGCAGCAACTGGCGCAGAAAGGGCGGCCCAATCGACCCGACTGTGGCGTTGTGCCGGGTGGCGAGCGCCACATACTCCTCGGCGGTGACAAGTGGCGGGTGAACAATGACCCCGTCACCGCGACAGAGATGGCCCACGATGCGCTGACGGGCGCTGCCAAAATAAAGTGGCCGCGTCGAGAGCAGGCGGCAGCCCCGCGGCAACGACAGCAGGTCGAACAGGATAGCGATGGTGAAATAGAGCTGAAGATGCGTCTTCAGCAAGAATTTCGGGGCGCCCGTCGTCGTCCCCGAGGTCGAGGTAAGGTGGAACGGCGCATCCCATTCGCAGGACGATTCGGCACACGGCGCCGCCGTGCCGACGCCGCGGTGCCATGCGGCATCGAGCGGTACCGCGGGACAATGGAAACCCGCCCTGCTTTCCGGCTCGACCAGGGCCAGCTTGACCCCGAGCGCGGATGCGACGCGCTCCTGTTCGGCGGGCCGCGCGCGCCAGTCGATGGGGACGACGACCGCGCCCATCCGACTCACCGCCAGCAACGCAACGAGGTGCTGCCCGTTGTCCTTGAGGCAGACCCCGACCCGATCGCCGGCCTCGACGCCGTGTGCCGCCAGGTGGCTTGCGGTGCAGAGAACGAGCGGTGCAAGCTCCCCATACGTGATCGAGCGATCGGAATCTATAATGGCAATGACGTCCGGTTGCAGCGTGGCGTGTCGAAGAATGGGCTCGATGAGGTTCATAGCAGCGCCCGCACGTCCATCGCCACGGTCGCGGCCGGATCGGCCGAACCGTCCAGGACAAGCCTCATCAGGCGAAGGAGTTCGCCGAACTGCTCGCGCGTGACGGCGAAATGGTCGCCCGGCAGGACATGCACTCGTCGGGGGCCGAGGAGGATATTCTGCCAGGGAAGGCCCGACTGAGAAAATGCCGATGCGCGCTTGGCGCTCACGATGAGATCGATGGCGCCGGAATATGGCCCCGGCTGATAGCCCGACAAAGCGGCAGCCGTTTGGACCGCGACCGAGGCGGCGATATGCATCTGCCGAGGATCGTGGAGATCGAAAGGCAGGTTCGCACTCGCGTCCTTGCGCCGGAATGCGTCGAGCGCGTTGTCGTAGAGCTGCTGAAGCACGCGCGGATGGCTATCGGCGAACCGGTATCGTTGGTCGGGAAAGGGCAGCGGCGGCGGGTCGATCAGCAGTACGCTCGCGAGCGACGCGCCTGCCGCCGATAGCGCGCGCGCAATCTCGACGACCAGCAAACCTCCGGCACACTGCCCAACGAGGGCATAGGGGCCATTCGGTTCGACGGCGCGGACCTCTTGCGCATAGTTCGCCGCCATTTCGGCGGCGCTGGCGCAGGGACGCTCGCTGCCGTCGAGCCCCCGCGCGAAGACGGCGAAGAACGGCCGATCCGGCGTCAGCGCTTGTGCGAACGCGATGCTATGGGACGATACGCCGTAAAGCCCATGCACCAGGAACACGGGCGGCCGTGCGCCAGACTGGCGGACGGGCACGATCATGGCTGAAGCTCCCGCGCCGATACCAGCTCGTCGACCTTTCGCGCCAACCGTGCGATGCTCGGAGCGACCAGTAGCGTTGCCATCGGGATGGTGATGGTGAAGATTTCCTCGATCTCGCCGAAGATGACCGCCGCGAGAAAGGAATCGCCGCCGAGATCGTTGAAGTCGTCCTCGATCCCGACACGGTCCATGTTGAGCACCTCGCGCCAGATGCCCTCGAGCCGTCGTTCGGTCTCCGTACGCGGGGGGAAATAGGCGACAGGCTGGGCCAGCATGTCCCGGCGGATCACCTCACTCGATTTCGAAGACGACACGTTTTCCCCCGTCGAGCGGACGGATTGGACTAAAGAACGTCGCCTACCGATTGTCCAGCCGCTTGCTCGCGAGCGCGATGCCATCGGTAATCGGGAGCAGGGCGAAGTCGATGCGCTCATCCTGGCGCAGCTTCCGCGTGAAGGCGCGCAGCATCTTGACGGAGCTGTGCTTGACCGCGGGATCGGCGACCCAGCCGCGTCTCAAAATGTTGTCGATCATGATGAGGCCGCCCGACCGCAGCAGGCGCAAGCATCGCTCGTAATACGCCTCGATGTTTTCCTTGTCGGCATCGATGAAAGCGAAATCGAAACTGCCTCCGGCGCTCTGGGCCAACAGCAGATCGAGCGTCGCGAGCGCCGGCCCCACCCGCAGATCGATGCGGCCGCCCATTCCTGCCGCTTCCCAATAGCGCCGCCCAACGCCCGCGCGTATCGGGTCGATGTCACAGGTTACAAGGTAGCCGTCCTCCGGCAGCGCCAACGCGACGACGAGCGCGCTGTAGCCCGTGAAGGTTCCGATCTCGAGGCAGCGCTTCGCACCGATGACGCGGACGAGGAACGCCATAAACTGCCCCTGCTCCGGCGAAACCATGAGCCCGCCATCCGAAAGGGCGCTTGTCTCGGCCCGCAATTGCCGGGCGCAATCGTGCTCGCGCAAGGTCGCGTCGTGCAAATAGGCCCGCAATTCCGACGTTACGGTCACGTAGCGGCTGGTCACTCCGCAACCTCATGCGTGACGAAGCAGCGTGCAAACTACATCGGCTCGCGATAAAGGGAAATCCCGGCGGACGATCATCTTTGCCTCTCTCCGTTCCATGCGCAGCAAGGTCACTTTGGCCTGCTGCCGGTTTGGATGCCGCTTGGTTAAGCTAATCCGGTCTGCATCTCGAACTCCACCGGTTCGTAGCGGCAGTCGGCTTCAGCGTTTGCTATCTCTGATGAGGTCCTTGAGACACTCCACGCCGTAATCCGTGAAGGCTGTGATCGTCTCATCGCCTTTGCCGATGACATGCAGACAACCATCTTCAGGGAACATGTTGATAGAGAGTTCCTGCAACCATTCTTCGTCCTCACCGAGCATTTCGGCGACACGGCTGATAGTGAAAACGTGACCTATCGCAGCCACGGTCCGGCGGGCTGGCAAGTAGGTGCCAAAGATCGCCAGTTCAAGGGCAGCAATTCGTTGATCCTGAGGGCAGGATGCTCGACGATGCGCGACAGGAGGTCGGCATGCCAAGCCTGAGGGTCGACATCGTTCAATTTGGCCGTGACGATGATCGGTTCGGCGCGCTCGGCGACCAGCGCCGCCTTCAGCGCGTAGATTTCGTCGGGGAGTATGTCGGGCGTGATCGTCACGCAGTCGATTGTGCCACAGCCTACCGTCCTTCGCTGATCCCAAAATTAAATTCCCTGATCCTCATCATCGATTCCCTGATAGGCCAACACAAATTCCCTGTTCCTTGTCTTAGGCAATTTGCTTGTAACCCACTGCAAGGCGGAGGCTTTTTCAGATCCCGTCGGCGCCAATCGGCCCCAAAATCGAGAAATTCCCTGTAAATTCCCTGTTTAACAGGGATTTGGCGGCGGAGACGGGTTCGCAGAAGACTGCGTCCACAACCAACTCACAAACCCAATGAAAATAGGCACTTCTGCCGCCTCCGGACGGTTTTGTTTTCGTCAAACCGTGCTGCAACATTTGCCCAAGGAAAATGGCGCATTTCCGCCCTTTCCAAAACATTCCCAAATGTTCCATGCAGCACGCATGCAGCACGCGACTCGTTCAATGTTCGATCATTGTTTCGCGCGCAGTGGAGCGTCGAGCGCGCCGCGAAGCGCGCCGTGTGCGACGACGGCCGGGCGCGCGACGACGTAGCCGTGTGGCGCGATCCGACCGGCCGGACCTACTCAAGCGCCCTTGAGCGGCCAGGCCACGCCACGGAGCGCCCAGTGGCCCTGGCGAGGGGCAACACAGCGGCGTTGCCGGCCCGACGAACGCTGACGCTGAACGCCCCTTAATCGCCGCCACGTGCGCCACGACGCGGCCCGTGGGCGCGATCTGGCCGACTTGGCGTTAGGACGGCGGCTTCCGTGCGTATAGGGCCGCCAGCCGGGGCGCCAAGGTGCCACCGCCCCGTAATCGACGCCGCCGCCACGACGCGAAGCTAGGGCGCGCGCGCCGCCGCGGAATAGGTCAGGCCGGCGCGCCGTCGCGCGAGGCCGCCTCTGCGCGTGGCGGTGGGCCGCCGGGTAGCGGTCGGGGCCGAGCGGCGCGAACAGGACGATCGAGCCGACGACGACCCCTTGGTTGAGGTCGAACGCCGGGCTTGCCGACCATCGACAACAACCTAACGGCGTTGCGCTCACCGGGCTCACACAAAATTGCTTTCGCCGCTCTCCTGCACGAGTGGTGGCGCACGTTGACGGGGGGTATCACCTCGACGACAATGGACATACAAAAATATCTAACTAACCGGGGAGATGCGCCGTGGCGAGCACGGGACTTATCGAGAGCCGACCGGCTTTGCAGAATCGCTGGTGGATTGTTGCCGCGTCGCTGATCGGCAACGTCGTCGGACCAGGTCCGGCGGTCATCTTCACTACCAACGTGTTCATGGTGCCAGTGACGACGGAGTTCCATTGGTCGCGCGGCATGTTCTCGTCGTCGCTTCTGGCGAGCGCGGTCGTCTCGCCTATCATGACGCCGCTCTTCGGCAACTTGATCGATCGCTTTGGCATCCGCCGAGTGACACTGCCCGCGACGATTCTTTACGCGCTCGCGCTGTGCAGCTTCTCGTTGTTGAGCGCCAATGCCTTTTGGGCGATCTTCATCATGGTCGCTTGCGCGTCGGGCTTCGGTGTCTGCCTCGGACCGATGGTCTTTTCCAAATCGATCACCGCCTGGTTCGACAAGGAGCGCGGGCTGGCGCTCGGCATTGCCACCTGCGGGGTTGGACTGGGCACGCTGACGCTGCCGGCGCTCGCGGAATTTTTCATCAAGGCGTTCGGCTGGCGGATGGCGTATGTGGCTGTCGGCATGACGACATTCGTGCTGGGCTTCTCGATGATCGCGTTGTTTGTGCGCGAGCCGCCCGGCTTTATCGAGCACATGCGGGCCGCGCGCGCCCATCCGGCGGATGGACCGCAGCCGTTCGGCATTTCGACCAAGATGGCTGTCACCGGGACGCGGCAATTCTGGCTGCTTTTCGTCATCTTCTTGCTCGAGGGAACAGCCTGCAACGGAATCTTGAGCGGCCATTTCGTCCCGCTCCTGATGGATCGCGGCTACTCGCCGGTTGCGGCCGTGGCCCTCCTCGGCACATCGGGCCTTGCGGCGATGGCCTCGCGCATCATCGTCGGACTGGGTCTCGACTTCGTCAACGGTCCGATTTTCTCGGCTATCGTCATGCTGCTGCCGCCGCTTGGCGTCGGCCTCCTGCTGACGCATGCCGGCAGTCCGGCGCCGTTCTTCGCAGCCATCTGCATCGGTCTCGCGATCGGCGCCGAGGTGGACATGCTGGGCTTCTTCGTCAGCCGCTATTTCGGCCGCCACTCGTTCGCTACGCTTTATGGCTTGATTTTCGCCGCTTTCGTCATCGGAATCGGTGTTGGACCGTCCTTCCTCGGCTTTGGCCACGACCATTTCCACAGCTATGACCCGGTGTTGCGAGCTTTTTTTGTGGCGCTCATCATCGCCGCCGTGCTGTTCCTCCCGCTTGGAAAGTACGTTTATCCGAAGGGCACGCAGTGATGGGAAGGTCTGGCGACGCCGGTATGGATTGAACTTACCGCTCCCCCAGATCTTTGACCGCCGCCGGCCGTCTGCTGTTCGATCTGCTGCACTTGATCTCTGCTGAGGGTCAGCAGCACAAGACCCGTGACTCCCACGGTACGTCCGATGATGCACCGACAGCGGCCGCAACGCTGGTGTGGCGGCGTTTCGCAAAAGTGCCGCCAGCGCTTCCGCCGGGACGGCCAGACGCCGCTCACTATGTTTGTCTGCTAGAAGCCATTCCACCACTCGAACGAACCTTGGGTCGGTGCCTCATCTCTGAGGGTCGTGGTGGTGATCGAGCTCGATCGGATGGCCGAACTCGGTATGGCCGACGGCCTCTTCCCACGCGACCTTGCGCTGGGCCAGCTCGGCTGCGCCGAGCAGGCCCTTCGCGGTGACAAGCTTTTCAAGCGCTGCAAGCCACAGCTCGTAATAGCGCGTGCCCGTATCGTCGCCACGTGCGGCGTTTTCCGCGGCGAGCGCCGCGGCCCATTCCGGCCAAGTGAAGCAGCCGCGCTGCGACAAGGATACGGCCATGGCAAAGGCCTGCGCCTGCCATGGCTCCGCAAAGACCGGACCGCCTTCGTCCCGCGGCAGCGCCGGCAAGGCATCGATCGGCGTGCTTTCCGCCATGCGCGCCTCAGGCCCGATCCAGATAGGAATCCCAGAGATCGATATAGATCGCGTCCGTCGCCGCCCCTTCCGGGCCCCAGAGTTCGCGTGCGCTGAACCGAACGTTGTAAACGTGCTGCGGATGCGGCCCTGCGAAGAGCGCATTGGTGTCCGGAAACACGAACACGCCATGATCGCGCTCGATCACGCCCCGCCGGCCGCGGACATAGCGCGGCAGCCGCGTATGCGTGAGCGGGCTCATTACCTTGGCGACGATTTGATCGCCCGGCTTGAACCGAGCCGGCACGGCGTCGTCGCGCCGCGCCGAGCGGCCCTTGGTCACGAGGAGAGGCACCATCGCCGCGGTCAGCACAGGCATCAGCTTTTCTCCGCCGCGGCAAGCGCGGTCCGCTTGCGCTCGAGCTCTTCGCGCGTGAAGAGGCCGAACTCCACCCCCATCGCCTCGAGCCGGAGAACCCAGCCTTCGTAATAGCCGAGGGTCAGATATTCGACCGGATCGGATTGCTCGCGCATGTAGCGCGCGCGGTCGAGATTCCATTTGCCTAAGGCGCCCGCCGCCATGTTGAGGGCGAAGATGCGGCCCTCCCACGGCTCGTGGAACACCGGCTCGTCCGCTTCGCGCTCGATCGGGCCGAACCCGTCCATGCCACCCATGTCGTGAATGCCGTTCATGCGACCCTCTCGCGCGGGGTAGGGACTTTAGCGACACCGATCATCGCATCGCGCGTCACCAGCGCGGCAAGTGTGTCCTCGCTCAGACCCTCGCTGCCAGCTGGCCGCTCGGGCAGCACGATGTAGCGCAGCTCGGCCGTGCTATCCCACACTCGAACCTCGACATCGGCCCCGAGCTCGACGCCGAACTCGCGCAGCACGCCACGTGGATCGCGCACGGCGCGGGCGCGGTAGGGCGGCGATTTGTACCAGGTTGGCGGCAGGCCGAGGACCGACCATGGATAGCACGAGCACAGAGTGCAGACGACGAGGTTGTGCAGGTTGGGCGTGTTCTCGACGACCAGAATGTCCTCGCCCTGGAGCCCGGTGAAGCCCAACTCGGCAATCGCTGCGGTGCCGTCCTTGAGCAGTCGCGCCTTGAAAGCGGGATCGGTCCAGGCGCGCGCTACGACTTTCGCGCCGTTGCGCGGGCCGATCTTGGTTTCGTAGGCCTCGACTAGGGCATCGACCGCCGCAGGATCGACCAGCCCCTTCTCGACCAGCAGTGATTCCAGCGCCTTGACGCGCAGCACCATGTCGGACAAGGGCGCGCTGTGCTTGTGATTGCTCATGCCGGCATCCCCGACTATGTCGCATCGGATGATCCTAACAGGATGATACCAAAACCGCCCCTCCGCCGCATCCTCTGAGAAGCTGCTTCGGTGAAGATCGAATGACCGTCGATGGCGCGTGCCGGCGGAGACGCTCGGGACATGTCATGAAGCGGCGTGAATACGACTCTCGGCGGTGCTACGGCGGCGCGAAACGCCGAAAGCCCTTATCGGATTGTCGGGAAGTAGCCGATAACCTCGGCGCTCAGGGATTGCACGCGGTGACGATCCACACGGCGGCAGCCATAGGCACACGATCGCCGCGCGCGAAAGGCGCGAGCCCGCCGCGCACGGCTTCCGTTGCGACGCGCACCGCTTCGGGTGGCGCTTTCGCGAAGAGGCGCATCACGGGACCGCTCTTCATGGCAGACGCGACCGCGTGCTCGAGCCCGCACCCCTGCGCGAGGTCGCGCTCGAGATCGAGCCTTTCGAAGGCGGGCTCCGCGAAGCCGGCCGCGCCGAGGATGCCGCGCACGCGCGACTCGGAGCCGAACGAGAACGGGCCGGGATCGTCGGGGCTGGGCGGCTTCTGCGCGGGCGCGTGGGAGCGCGCGGCACCCAAGGGGACAGAGACCCACGGGTTCTCCTCGAGCCCGCGCCAGCAGGCAAAGGCGAGCCGTCCGCCGGGCCGGAGCGCGCGCCGGATATTGGCGAAGCTTTTGGCCGGCTCGGCAAAGAACATGACGCCCATCCGCGACACCGCGGCATTGAACGCGGCTTCGGAAAACGGATAGACAGTGGCGTCGGCCTGGACGAGCGTCACGTTCCCGGCGCCGGAGAGCTGCGCCTTCGCGCGCTCAAGCATCGGCCCCGATATGTCGACGCCGAGGACCCGTCCCTTGGGCGAGACGAGGCGGATCGCTTCGACTGTGACATTGCCAGTGCCGCAGCCGATGTCGATGACGTGCTCATCCGGACGCAGCTCGGCGCGCGCGAGCAGCTTGCCCGTGACGAGCGCGATGTCAGCGTCTTGCGCTTCCTGCCGCGCAATCCAGGCGTCGCCGCCCGTGCCGTTCCAATATTCGATCATGTCCGCGTTGGCGGGATCAGAGGCGATGAGGGTCATGCGCGAAGGCTAGCATCGTTGCTGGGCGCGCCGCCACATTATAGGAGGGGCGGTCGGTGCCGCGGCGGGAAGGACATCGTTATCGTCATGTTCCCCCGTCGTTGAGGCGAGCGGCTTCCAGCAAGAGGTCCGCGAGCCGGGTAACGTCGTTCTGCGCTCCGGACAGCTCATCCTCAAGCTCAGATAGGGTCATCCGCCACCGGTCGCGCTAGGCGTGCACCACGTCCGATGATGCACCGAAAGCGGCCACGACGCGGGCCTGGCGGCAATTCGGAAAGGTGCCATAAACAGATTCTCTCGATCACCTCGTTGGCGCGGATCGAAGCGTCGGCGGGCTGGCGAAGTCGAGCGCATTCGCGGTCTTTCGGTTGACGACGAGATCGAATTGGGTCGTCGGCAAGATCAAATCCGCGAGAAACTCGATCTCGGCCTCGATGGCGACATCACCGATCTGGAATTCGCGATCTGGTGTGGCGGCGGCTCATTCGATTACATCGTCGGCGCGGACCTGGATCGCCTGAGGGATCGAGACGCCGATCGCCTTCGCGGTCTTGAGGTTGATAGCGAACTGGAAGCGCGTCGGCAGCTCGAGCGGCAGTTCTTCGGGTTTCGCCCCGCGGAGGATGCGGGCAGCAAGACCCGCGGCGCGATCGTAAATGTCTTCGACATTCGGTCCATACGCCAACATGCCGCCATCATGAGCGTACGAATCATATTCGAAAATGGTGGGCATGCGGTGTGCGGCGGCGAACTCTATGACCCGCTGACGGTTCAGATTGGTGAGGATGTCCGTCACCATCAGGATCGCGTCCGGCGGCGTCTTGGTCATCTCGGCGAAGGCCGTCTCGAAATCGTCGGGCGCATGAACGCCCAGCGGCACGATGACCAGGCCGAGCTGCGGTGCCACCTCCTCCGCCGCGCGGTAGCGCAGCGTCATCCCGAGATCGTCAGCATTCCACAGCACGGCGACGGAATGGATCGACGGCACCGCCTCCTTGAGGAGCTGTAGGCGCTTCGCGGAAAGTTCGCCGGCGATTTCCGACACGCCGGTGATGTTGCCGCCCGGCCGCGCCAGGCTCGCGACGAGGTGCGTCGCAACAGGGTCGCCCGACTGGACGACGACGAGTGGGGTGCTGCCCGCGTGCTCCTTGGCGGCGATCGCGGCGGGATAGCTCGAGGTGATGATGACATCGACATGGCTTGCGACGAGCTCCTGCACGAGCTCGGGCAGGCGCTCGGGCTTGCCCTGCGCGGCGCGGCGCTCGAAGGTTATGGTCTTGCCGTCGATATAGCCGAGCCGTGCGAAATCAGCGACGAGCGCAGGGCCCAAGAGACCGACATTTGGCAGGCCGGGCGAGAGAAGGCCGACGTGAGCGATCTTGCCCCCGTCCTGGGCGAAAGCGCCAGCCGGTATGAAAAGGAACGCGGCGAGCGCGAGGGCGAGCGCCGCCATCCCTGGATGCCGTGTCATGCGATGGTTCTCCCGCTGGCAGCTTGCACTCTAGGCGGGCCGCCGACGAAGGTCCAGCGCGCGTGCCCTAATCCGCGGCGCGCGAGACTGCACTGCGCGGCTCTCCTGCGTACGTTCAAGTGCAGCTCTGGCGCCCCGGGGCAGTATCCGTGGACCTTAGTTGCGTTGGCACAATCGCTGCACTTGCGATGCGCTTTATCACGCATCGAAGGTCCGTTCGGGGTCAACAGCACCAGCCCCGCGGCGAGCTCATCACGTCCGATGATGCACCGAAAGCGGCCGCAAGGCGGACATAGCAACACTTCGCATTCGTGCCAGAGGCCAAAGTCGCCGACCTCATTCGATTACCTCATCGGCGATGGCGAGCGTGCTCGGCGGAATGGTAAGGCCGAGAGCATTGGCGGTTTTGAGGTCGATCACCAGCTCGAATTTCGTCGGCTGTTCAACGGGCAAGTCGGACGGCTTCGTACCTTGAAGGATCTTGTGCACATAGGTGGCGCCACGCCGAAACAGATCGGGCAGACTTGCGCCATATGACATCAAACCTCCCGCAATGACGTTCTCGCGTATCTGGAACATCCCGGGAATTCGGTTGTCTGCAAGAAATCTGATGATCTTTTGTATATTCAGTTGATGAAGTGGATCACCGGTCACGAGCAGCGCGTCGGGATGCTCGCTCAGCATGGCGGCCAAGTTCCTATCAAGCTCAGCGACCGTGCGCGCCTCGATAGGAATAAGGCTTATGCCCAAGGCCGGCGTTGCGGCCTCGACCTCGTCGCGCAGGACCACATTCGAGGCATTATTCGAGTTCAAGAGAAGGGCCAGCCGCACGACGGAGGGGATAACCTCTTTGAGAAACTGCACCCGCTTGGGAGCGACGTCCGGGCCGAGAATCGAGTTGCCGGTTATATTTCCGCTTGGCCGAGCGAGGCTTGCAACCAGTCCAGCGCGAACAGGATCGCCGACTGCGATCATCACGATTGGGATCGTGCGGGTCGCTATCTGGGCAGCTTGTGCTGAGATCGAGCCATTCGCCACGATCACGTCCACCGGGATGCCGACAAGTTCCTTTGCGGCTTCCGAGAACCGATCGGGCTCGCCTTCATTGCCTCGCAATTCAAACCTGACGTTCTGACCCTCGACATAACCGAGGTCGCGCATGCCGTCGCGGAAGTAATGCCAAATCGGCGCATCGCCGATTATGCCAACCACAAACGGTGACCGCTGCGCGCGCGCCGTCGGCGGCCACACCGCTGCGCCGCCCAAAAGCGTAATGAACTCGCGCCGCCTCACGGACTTACTCCAAGGTCAGTGATCGCTAATTAATTATAACAGGTCTTGGAGCGCGCCGTGCGCCGTGCGCCGTGCATCGCAGCAAAACCGAGCGTCGATGTCCGGTCAATCTCGTCATTACGCGCACGCGTCAATCGATTCCGCTTTAGCATCGTCAACGGACCTTCGTGGTGCTCCTCGGTTCTTCCGAGAAGTGCTGAGTGCTGACAGCGCCCTCAGGCGCTCCATTTCGCGGATTATGCGATTTTTGCCTAACGTGTAAGGTCGGTAAAACGCATTCGCGTGCGAAATGAGCGCAAGGGAGCACCGTCTCGGCAGTCTCCCTCATGGTTAGGCGCGAATTCCTCGGTCGGGTTTTATCTTAATTGCACGCGACGGCGAAGACCGACGACCCGTACGGGGACACCTTCGCCGTCAGATGCGTACCGATCTTGGCGCTCGGCGCCTGATTCGAGCCGTGATCCTCCACCCATAGGTCGGCATCGCACGGACCGGTCCTTTGTCCCTTGACCACGTAGGTATCGCCGGGCCGCAGAGCCGCTTGGATCGGTACGGTCGCGACCGCGGCCACGCCGTTGTACTCGACGCCCAGCGTATGCGGGCCGGGCGGGAGCACGACCTTGTCCCATTCCATCGCGCTGACCGGCTGGCCGTCGATGGCGACAACGCGGGTGTCGCCATCCGGGACGGTGCCGCCGGCCTGATTCTCGCTCATGCTGACCGTGGCGCCATTCGCGGCGGTAAGGCCGGGCGGCGATTCGTACCACGGCGAGCTCGCCGATTTCATGCCGCCACACCCCCACAGGATCGTAGCGGCGAGAGCCAGGACGGTAACCCGTGGCAAAGTCGTGCCGATCATGGAGGCATGGTCCTTTCAGCCTGTGTTGCCGGGCGATCAATTACGGAGACAGAATTCCATTTTAGGCCCGGCCCAGCAAGCCGTTCGCGTTGCTGTCGCGCGAGGCAGGTCTTAGCCGACATTCCTCGGATGAACGTGAATTTTCTCGCATGTTGAGCCAATTCGGCCTCATGGACAAGGGCGAGATCGCAGGCGTCGTTTCGCTGCCTGCGTGCCGATCCTGCGCAGTGCTGGCATAAATGTTGCTATGGCAGTCACAGGCGTTCTCGGCAGCGGAGGAGGAGCCATGACGCGTGCCCAATTGACGGAGAAGATCACGGCGATCCGGCGAAAAAAGCGTCTCTCTTGGCAAGCCATCGCGCGCGAGATCGGCCCGCTTTCCCCGATCTTTTGCACGGCCGCACTACTGGGGCAAATGAAGCTGGAGAAGAGCGAGGCCGAGGCGGCCGGCCGCATTCTTGGCCTCGACGAGGACGAGGTCGGGCTGCTACAGGAAGTGCCTTATCGCGGCGGGCTTCCGACTACGGTGCCGACAGACCCCTTGATCTATCGCTTTTACGAGCTGCTGCAGGTCTATGGCCCGACCCTGAAGGCGCTTATCGAGGAGGAATTCGGCGACGGCATAATGAGCGCGATCGACTTCGACATGGCGTTCGAACGTCAGCCGGACCCGAAGGGCGATCGCGTGCGCTTGACCATGAGCGGCAAGTTCTTGTCTTACAAGCGATACTGACCCGGCGTAGCGGTTCACGCGGCGCGGCGCATTTTGCTAGCGGCGGCGACGACGCCCGCCAGCGCGGCGCGTGCCGCATCCTTCCGCCCGGCAAGCGCGAGCGCGGCGACCGGTCCGGTGAGCACGCGTACCCAGAGCCGCAGCCTGTGCGACGGATCGGCGATGCGTTCGCGCACCAGCGGGCGCGCTTCTCCGGCGAGTTCGGCAAGGTCTCCGAGCCGAGCCGGAAGGATTCGATCAATCGCCTGCCGCAGCAGCTTCGCCAGCAACGGCGACCGACCGCCGGTCGAGATCGCCACCGTCACCGAGCCGCGCTCGACCAGCGCGGGCATCACGAAGCTGCACAAGGTTGGCTCGTCCACAACATTGACCGGAATGAATCGGTCCTGGCAGCGTCGCGACAGTGCTGCCGCTTGGTCGTACGGCGCCCCGGAAATGACGACGAGCGCCATCCCGTCGAGCTCCACGGGCGCGCCCGCGAGAGCCGCGAGCCTGACGACGATGGCGCCGGCGCGCTCGACCATTGCGGACCTGCGAGCAGCCTCGGCGTTCGAGCCGACGACCAGGCAGCGCCGCCCGACAAGATCGAGACACACCGGAAAATACGGTTCTCGCATCAATACACGTCCTTCAGATAGCGCTGGGCGCGCGCCAGTTCGGCAAGGCGCGATTTCGCGGCGCCCATTCCCATCGCGCCTTGCCGCGCGATGATCGCGGCGAGCGCGGCATCGACATCCTTCGCCATCGTCACCGCGCCGCAGACGAAGATGTGTGCGCCGTCCTGGATCCAGGCCCACAATTCGGCGGCGCTCTCCCGCATGCGCTGCTGGACATAGATCCGCTCCGCCTGGTCGCGCGAAAAAGCGATGTCGAGATGCGTCAGCAACCCGCCCCGGTGGTAGCCGGTCAACTCCTCCTCGTAGAGAAAATCCGAGGCGCGGTGCTGGTCGCCGAAAAACAGCCAATTGCGGCCCTTGGCGCCGATCGCACGCCGTTCCTGCAAGAAGGCGCGAAATGGTGCGACGCCGGTTCCGGGACCGATCATGATAATCGGCGCATCGCCGTCGGCGGGCAGGCGAAAACCGTGCGCCTGCTGCACGTAGACCGGCACCGCGGCGCCCGGTGCGGCGCGCTCGGCGAGAAAGACGGAGGCGACGCCCGTGCGCAGGCGACCGCGCCTCTGCCACCGCACGGCAGAAACGGTGAGGTGGACGGCGTCGCGCTCTTGCTTGAGCGAGGACGCGATCGAATAGAGCCGCGGCTGCAACACGCCCAGCGCCAAAACCAGCTCCTGCACGGGCGGCCGCGCCGAGGGAAAGGCGAGAAGAAGATCGAGCAGGTCGGCCTCCTCCGGCGCGGCGCCAGGATATCCCTCGGCCAGCGCCTGAAGCCGATTCGATTCATCGGCTTGGGGTGCGCGCGAGGCGAGGACTTCGATCGCGTCGTCGGAGGGCCTGGCGATGTCGCAGACCAGGCTCAACGCGTCGTGCAAGGTCCGTCTTGTGCCGTCGGGACAATCGACCTCATCCTCGGCGCGCGACTTGAGACAGTCGATGATCGCCGCGACGATTTCGGGACAGTTGGCGGCGTGGACGGCGAGACTGTCGCCGACCTCGTAGGAAAGGCCGGTTTCGGCAATGTCGAAGGTTACGTGGCGGGTGTCCTTGGCGGAGCCCTCGCGATTGAGGCGGTGTGCAGATTCGAGCCGCGCCGAAACGCGCGCCGAGACGGTCGGCGTGACCGCTGCCGGTGCAGGCGCGAGCGCGGGCTTGACCGGAGCCGTCGGCGCCGGGGCCGTTTCCATCAGCTCCTTGAGCGCGCGCGCGGTCGCCTTGCCGCCGGGCACGCAGCGGGCGAGGCTAGGCTCCGTGCCGTTGGTAATGGCCTCGGCGTAGCTCTGACAGAGATAGCCGCATTGGCCGCAATCCTGCTGCGCCATCGCCGCCATGAGCCGGCGCGGCAAGGGCCGGCCATCGGCCAGAAGCAGACGCTCCTCGAGCGGCAGGGTCATGTCATGCCATGGAAATTCCTCGACCGGAGAAACCGCCGGCGGGACGGCCGTGCCGACGGCGAAATAGGCCGCGATCCAGCCATTGAGCCACGCCCTCTCGGCGCCGTTGAACGGCGCGCTGTCCGGCAGGATTGGCACCTCGTAGCCCATCGCGCTAGGCCGCCGCCGCGTCGGGCGGGTCGCACAGGCGCTTCAGCTCCTCGACCGAATGGCGCCGCGTGAAATCCTGGAACGACTCGGCCGCACCGGACCGCCGCGCCAGATAAGCCGCGAGGATGCGCTCGAGCCGCGCCGGCACCTCGGCCATCGGCACGTTCTGGTACAGCTCCCGCGCGAGCGCCCGGTGGCTTCCCGCGCCGCCGCCAACCATGATCGTATAACCGTCGACCAGGTCCTCGCCGACCTTGATGCCCAGCAAGCCGATATCGCCAACGTAATGCTGCGCGCATGAATTGGGACAGCCCGTGAGGTGGATGTTCACCGGCTGATCGAGCGCGATCTTCTTGTCGAGATAGTCGGCGATCAGCAGTGCCTGCCCCTTGGTGTCGGTGGCGGAAAACTTGCAGCCGGTATTGCCGGTGCAGGCGACAAGTCCGCCGCGAATGCCGCTCGCCTTCGTATCGAGGCCGAGTGCCGTCACGCGGGCCTGCAATTCGGCGACGCGATCGTTCGGGATGTCGGACAGAATGACGTTCTGCCACACGGTGAGACGGATGGTGCCGCTGCCCAGCTCGGCCGCGATGTCGGCGAGACCGCGCATTTCCTTCGCGCCCAGCCGTCCGACCGGCAGCGCGATGCCGGCATAAGAGAGGCCGCCCTGATTCTGGGGATGCATGCCGATATGGCCGTGCTTCAGCACCGGCCCCCGCGGCGCGCAGGCCGAAAGCGGCAGGTGCAAGGGCTTGAACGGCAATTCCTTCTCGACCTCGGCCATGAATTTCTCGATACCCCAGGCATCGAGCACATATTTGAGCCGCGCCCGCTTGCGGTCGGTGCGGTCGCCCGACGCGATGAAGACGCGCACCACCGCCACAGCTATGGGCACGCACTGCTCCGGCGCGAGCACAACGCCGCTATCGCGGGCGAAGTCGCCGTGGCCGGTGATGCCGCCCAACTGCATGCGGAAATAGACGCCCGGTGCGATTCCGGCGCCGTCATCGACCCGGACGGCGGCGAAGCCGATGTCATTCGTGTCCTCGAGCACGCCGATCTGGCCGCCGCCGTCGAAGGCGATGTTGAACTTGCGCGGCAGCCCGTAAAGCTCGCGGTGGTTGAGGATATGGTAGTGGAGCGTGCGCGCTAGGGGCCGGGTGTCGATGAGTTCCTGCGGATCGATCCCGGCCGTGGGGCTGCCGGTGATGTTACGGATATTGTCGGCGCCAGCGCCGCGCGACGTGAGGCCCAGATCCTGCAACGCCATCAGGACCGCCAAGGCATCGGCCGCGCGAATCTCGCGGATCTGCAGATTGGCGCGCGTCGTGACATCCGCGTAGCCGCGGCCTCGATGCTCGGCGATATCGGCGATCCCGCGAAGCTGGTGAGAGTTCAGGATGCCATTCGGCATGCGCAGTCGGCACATGAAGGCGTCCTGCGCGGGCGCGGCGTAGAACAGGCCGAAGAACTTGTGGCGGTAGACGTCGATGCCCTTGGGAAAGCGGTCAGCGGCGACGTTGGCGGTGATCTCGTCCCACATGTCCAGCGGGTGGCCTTGGCGCTTCGCGAGTTCTTCCGGTACCAGCGCCTTCCCCTGTGCCAGAAAGCGATCCTGCGCCGCGCGATGGATGTCGGGCGGGCCTTCGGGCGACGACGCTGGCACGACACTCCCGTGCCGCGCCGCTATGCCACTCATAAAGCCTTCAAGATAGCGTTTTTGCTCTTCGCTCAGTCCGGGCTCATCGCTCATCCGCCTATCCGCGCCGGTGACGCCTGTATCAAGCATCCCGGTGCAAAATTCGGGCCGCGCTGCAAGTGCGTAACGGCAAAGTCGTTTTGCGGCGCAAATGCCCAATCTCGATGCGCCAAATCGAAGCGCTGATCATTCCTTGTGCAGGGTCGAGTCGCATGCCACGGAAGCATTTGCATGCACGAATTGACACAAAAATAGGCAGCACCGTACCTGGCCCAGGCGGAAGGTCCGCCAGATGGCAGTTTCGCGCGTGGCATGTTTCTTGCGGCCACGATTCCAAGCGGAGCGAGGTGAACCATGTTTCTCGAAACCGTCGATCAGTTTGCGGCGAGCGCGGTCGCAAAGAGCGCGTTCCTCAAGCGCTCGCCCCTGGGCTTCTGGATCAGCGCGATGATGGCCGGAGCCTATGTCGGACTCGGGATCATCCTGATCTTCAGCATCGGTTCGGATGCCGATCCGGCGTATCGCGGGTTGATCATGGGCGCATCGTTCGGAATAGCCCTGACGCTCGTTATCCTCGCAGGCTCGGAACTGTTCACCGGGCACACCATGGTCATGTCATTGGGCGTGCTGCGGGGCAAGGTGACGCTCGGCGAGCTGGGCGCTTGCTGGACGATGTCGTGGCTCGGCAATCTCGCGGGCTGCGCTGTGCTCGCGCTGTTGTTTGTCGCCGGCGGCGGCGGAGCGATGCTCCATTCGAAAAGCAACTTCATCATGGCCGTCGCCACGGCAAAGATGACGGCGCCGGCGGTCTCGCTCTTTGCCCGGGCGGTTCTCTGCAATTGGCTCGTCTGCCTCGCGATCTGGATGGCCGGGCGGACGCAAAGCGATGCGGCGAAGTGCATCGCCATCTTCTGGTGCCTGTTCGGATTCATCGGTAGCGGCTACGAGCATTCGATCGCCAACATGACACTGCTTCTCATTGCGCTTTTCTCGTCGCATCCCGATACGGTCACCTGGGGCGGCTTTGCCTACAACATGATCTGGGTAACGCTGGGAAACGCCGTGGCGGGGTCCGTTTTCATGGCGACGGCGTATTGGGCTGCTTCTCGGCCGCTCGCTGTTCGCGCTTCCGCCTTCACCGCCATGGGCGACGCGGCCGAATAGGTCGCGCCGCCATAAGACGGACCAGGAATAGGCGGTACTATGTAGCACCCGCCACACGCGCCTTAGAGACCGCGCCACCATCTCGTAAGCGGTGGTAAGTCTTGTTCGGGCGTCGCCTCTGGTTCGGATTCATCCTCGTCGGTACTGTTACCGAATCGATGCTGTCGCGCGCGTATTGCGCTGCCATTCATCCGATGAACCGGATCAATGCAGTCTTGCTCGTATCGGTGGCAGGATTTGGTCCATCGCTTTTTCCCAAATCCGTCCCTGTAATAGACCTTATCCCAGACATACAGCGCCGCTTCGTTTGTCGCGACTTCGTCAAGGTATCATTTTATCGTTGGCGCATACCCCTCACTTCGCGCGGAGAGGGACAAGAGCGCGCTATAGATTCCCTTCCAACGGCATTTGCTCTAAATTGGCGTACTCAATGACTGAACCAGCAAGGGAATCATCGTCTCGTGCAGCAGCAAGCAGTCTCGCGCCGAACCATCCTCGGCGGCATCGGCGCCACCGCGATCATCGGCGCGGCCGGGGCGCAATCCGCCGCGTCGGACTGGCAGGCAGGGGCGCCGCCCGAATGGGCGACGGTGCTGGCCAAGGCGCGGGCCGAAGGCCAGGTCACCGTCGCCGCCTTCGCCGCGCTCGCCGAGCCGATGGCGGCCGCGTTCAAGCGCGACACCGGCATTGAGCTCAACTTCCTCGGCGGCGGCACCTCGCAGCAATCGGCGCGGCTCGAGGCCGAGGCGCGGGCCAAGAACCTGACCATCGACATCCTCATAGGCGGCGGCCGCGAGCTCAGGCCGATGATGCGCGACGGCATGCTGGAGCCGGTCGCGCCCCAGCTCATGCTGCCGGGGGTTGCGCCCAAGAACTTCCGCGAGGGCAAGCTCAAGTGGATGGACAACTCGTCACAGTTCCTGCTGCAGGGGGCCGAGTACGTGTTCGGCTGGCTGCTGGTGAACAAGGACATGGTCGATCCCGCCGCGATCAAGAGCTGGCGCGATCTGCTCGACCCCAAATACCACGGCAAGATCGCGTCCGACGATCTGCGCACGCCGGGACCGGGGCAAGGCTCGTCGGCCTGGATCTACAACGTCTTCGGCATCGACTACATCAAGGCCCTGTTCGTCGACCAGGCGGTGACCTTCACCTCCGACAACCGGCTGCTGGTCGAGAACGTGGCGCGCGGCATCACGCCGATCGTGTTCGGCGCCATCCAGGCCCAGGTCGAACGCTTCCGGCACGAAGGCTTCACCAATCTCGCGGTGGTGCTGCCGGAGGACGCGCCGGGATACTTGACCGGCGGATTCAGCGTCCTGAAGGAAGCGAAGGGCGTGCCCCACCCCAACGCCGCCACCGTCTTCATAAACTGGTACATGAGCCGCCCGGGGCAGGAAATGTATGAGGCGGTGATGCTGGAGACGAGCCGGCGCACCGACATCCACACCGGCCTCCCCGACTACCTGGTGCCGCGGGACGGCGTGAAATACTACGAGGCCTACAACGAAGAGGTCTATTTCAGCCGCGACGCGGTGGTGAAGCTGGTGAGCGAGGCGCTGGGCAACCGGTGACGCAGGACGCGCCAGCATCCCTGCTGCGCGGCGCGGTGCGCGCGGGCGTCGATGCCTGCGTCTATCTGCCCGACAGTTGCCTCACCGCGGTCATTCGCGCGTTCCAGAAAAGCCCGGGCATGACCATGGTCCCGTGCGCGCGCGAGGACGAGGGCGTCGCCATCGCGGTCGGGCTCGCGCTGGGCGGCCGCAATCCGGTCTGCATGATGGAGGCGTCCGGCCTCGGCTATAGCGGCCTCATCCTGGCGCGCGCCCAGGTGCAGCGCACGCCCGTGGTCATCGTCGCGAGCCACAGCGGCGGCGCGGGCGAGCCTTTCGACTATCACGGCGCGACGGTGCTGCTGGCCGAAGGCGTGTTCAAGGGCCTCGGCATTCCCTACGCGGTCGCCAGCGAAGGCCAGTCGCTCGAGTCCCTCATCCATCGCGTGGTGCAGACGGCGCGCGGCCAGCTCACGTCGTTCGGCCTCCTGATCCCGCCCTTCGTCGCCGGAGCGCGCCAATGAACCGGCTCGAGGCGATGGACGCGGTGGCGGCTTCGCGCGGCGACGCGGTGGTGATCACCGGGCCCGGCGCCAATGCCGGCCTGCTCTACGACCGCGCCGACCTGCCGGAGACGATCTACAACATGGACATGGGCTATGCCTCGGCGGTGGCGCTGGGCGTGGCGCTCGCCTGTCCCAAGCGGCGCGTGCTGGCAATCGAGGGCGAAGGCTCGTTCTTCGCCGGGTCGACCGTGCTGTCGACGGCGTGGCGGATGAAGCCGGACAATCTCGTCGTGCTGGTGCTCGACAACGGCGTGTGGGGCACCGGCGACGGCAAGGAGCCGACCGCGACGTCGTTCGGGCTCGACCTCCTGCGCCTCGCGCTCGCCGCCGGGTGGGACGCGGCGCAGGTGCATGGCCCGGCGGACGCTGCCGCGCTCGGCGCGCGCGTGGCCCTGGCGCTCAAGGGCGGCGGGCCGCATTTCATCGTCGGCAAGACCGATCCCAGCCAGGACCTGCCGTCCTCCTCGCCCAACCGGCCGCGCCCCAAGCGTCACGTGCTCGACTGCGCCGTTCTGATGCGGGCAGCGCTCTCGCGCGATGGCTAGGCCGCGCGCGCTTGCGCTCGGCCTCCTCGGCTGGTCGGGTCTCGCTGCGGTGGCGCTCGTCTGCGTCATGCCGGTCGTGGTCATCACCCTCGGCAGCTTCAGCGACGGCAATCCCTTCAACGACTTCCAGCCGTCGCTCGAGCCGTGGCGGCGCGCCCTCGACAGTTCGCAGACGCTGGTCTCGATCGGCTACTCGTTCCTGCTGAGCCTGCGCGTTCCGGTGGCGCTGGTAGTCGCGTTCTTCGTCGCGTGGTACCTCGCGCGCAACGACGTGTTCGGCAAGCGCAGCATCATGTACGCGCTGTGGCTCGCCTTCTTCCTGCCGATCCTGCCCGCGACTCTCGGCTGGATCCTGCTGCTCGATCCCCATTACGGGCTCGTCAACGTCTATGCCGAGTCGCTGCTCGGGCTGCACGGCCCGCTGCTCGACATCTATTCGCTGGCGGGCATCTCCTGGGTGCACCTGACGCTCACCACCATTCCCATCATGGTGATCCTGATCGAGCCGGCGCAGCGCTTCATCGACTCCTCGTACGAGGAGGCCGCGACCATGTCGGGCGCCGGCACGCTCACCACCCTGCGCCGCGTGACCCTGCCCTTGATCGTGCCGACCTTGCTGACCGCCTTCGTCGCCGGCCTCATCCGCTCGCTCGAGGCGTTCGAGGTCGAGCAGGTGCTGGGCGTGCCGGCGGGAATCCTGGTCTACTCGACGCGCATCTTCAACCTGCTGCGCTTCACGCCGCCGGACGAGCCGCAGGCGATGGCGCTGAGCACGTTCTTTCTCGTGATCCTGTTCGCGCTCGTCGTGTGCTATCGCTTCCTTTTACGCTGGGGCAGCATGGTCGCGACCATGACGGGCAAGGGCGGGCGCTTCCTCGCGCGCGCGCGGACGCGGTTCTCGTACCTCATCTCCGCGCTCCTCTTCGCGGCACTGATTGCGACGGTGGTGCTGCCTTTCGCGATGGTGACGCTGAGTTCGTTCAGCCGGCTCTTCGGCTTCTTCAACCTCGCCCATCCCTGGACCATGGCGCACTGGTCCAGCGTCCTCGAAAGCCCGTCCTTCGCCGGCGCGATGCGGCAGTCGCTCTATATCGGCGCGGTGGTGGCAAGCCTGGGGACGATGCTCTATCTCGGGCTCGCCTGGTTCATCGCGCGCAACGATTTCTGGGGCAAGTCCGCCTTGTCGCTGGCGATCTGGCTGCCCTGGGCGATCCCCGGCGTGCTGCTGGGCACCGCCTTCATTACCATCTTCCTCAACGTGCCGGCGCTCAGGCTCGCCTACGGCACCGCCTTGGCGCTGGTCGTCGTCCTCATGGTCCAGGGCCTGCCCTTCGCCACCCACATATTCGAGGCATCGATCTCGCAGGTCTCGCGCGAACTCGAGGAATCGGCGCTCATCAGCGGCGCCACGCCGCTGGGGACGGTGCGGCGGATCACCGTACCGCTGATCGCGCCGATGATCGCCAACGTGTTCGTGATCTCGTTCATGGCCGCGATGAAGGACATCAGCGCGACCGTACTGGTGGCGACGCCGGGCACGCAGACGCTGCCGCTGCTGATGTTCGGCTATGCCACCTCGGGCAAGCTCGAGGACGCGTCGGTGGTCGGCGTCATCACGGTCGCGATCGCCATGGTCATGGCGCTGCTGGTGACCCGCGTCGGCGACCGCGCCGCGGTGATGCGCTGAGCCGATCCGCCTTGCTGGCGCCGATCCCGTGCCATAGCATCGCCGGCGTGCTCAAGTCCGCGCCCTATGTCGGCCAGTCCGTGACCCGGCTCGAGGACCCGCCGCTCCTCACCGGGCGCGGGCGCTTCGTCGCCGACATCTCCTTTCCGCACCAGCTCCACATGCGCGTGGTGCGTTCGTCCTACGCGCATGGGCGCATCCTGTCGGTCGCGACCGAGGCCGCCAAGGCGGCGCCCGGCGTCTTCGCCGTATGGACCGCCGCAGACATTCCCGAGGTGCCGCTCATCGACTTCCGCGAGGGCAGCATCGAGCGGCTCGCGCCCTACCGCCAGCCGGTGCTCGCGCAGGGCCGCGTGCGCTATGTCGGCGAGCCGGTCGCGGTGGTGTTCGCCGACGACGCCTATCGCGCCGAGGACGCCGCCGATCTCGTCGCCATCGAGATCGAGCCGCTCCCGCCTCTCATGTCGGCCGACGCGGCGCCCGGCGAGTTCGAGCCCGGCCGCTCGACCACGGCCGAGATCGTGCGCCAGGGCTATGGCGACGTCGAGGCCGCGTTCCGCGCGGCGCACGCGACGGTCGCGCTGGATCTCGCCATCGGGCGCCATTCCGGCGTGCCGCTCGAGACGCGCGGCGCGGTCGCGCGCTATGACGCTTCGCGCGACCTGCTCGAGTTCCACGGCGCCGCCAAGGTGCCGCATCGCAACCGCGAGGCGATCGCGCGCATGCTCGGTCGCGGCCTGGCAGGCGTCCACATGTACGAGGGTAATGTCGGCGGCGGCTTCGGCGTCCGCGGCGAGCTTTATCCCGAGGACGTGCTGGTGTGCGTCGCCGCGATCCGCTTCGAGCGCCCGGTCAAGTGGATCGAGGACCGGCGCGAGCACCTGATCGCCGCAAACCAATCGCGCCAGCAGCGCCACCGCATCCGCGCCGCGCTCGACGCAGAGGGGCGCATCCTCGCCATCGACGACGAGTTCTTCCACGACCAGGGGGCCTATCTCCGCACCCACGGCGTGCGCGTGCCGCACATGACCTGCGGCATCCTGCCGGGCCCCTACCGCGTGCCGGCCTATCGCGCGGTCGGCCATGTCCGCCTCACCAACAAGACCCCGGCCGCGACATATCGCGCGCCCGGCCGCTTCGAGAGCACCTTCGTGCGCGAGCGGCTCATCGACGCGATCGGGCAGAAGCTCGGCATCGACCCCATCGAGGTGCGGCGGCGCAACGCGATCGGTCCCGACGAGATGCCCTATGCGCGACCGCTCGAGGCGCTGGGCGAGGAGATCGAATACGATTCCGGCGACTATATCGGCCTCCTGGAAAAAGCGCTCGAGCGGATCGGCTGGCGCGATCTCGGGACCGACCTCGCGCGAAGGCGGGGCGCGGGCGAGGCGGTCGGCGCGGGGCTCGCGCTCTTCGTCGAAAAGAGCGGCCTCGGGCCCACCGACGGCGTGCGCATCGGCGTCGACACCGGCGGCCAGGTAGAAGTTGTGACCGGCGGCGCCTCGATCGGCCAAGGATTCGAGACCGCGATGGCGCAGATCTGCGCCGACGCGCTGGGCGTCGATTACCGCCGCATCCGCGTCGTCCACGGCCGCACCGACCAGATCGAGCACGGCATCGGCGCCCACGCCTCGCGCGCTACGGTGATGACCGGCTCGGCCACGCACGTGGCGGCGCTCAAGCTGCGCGACAAGGCGATCGACCTCGCCGCCGAGCTGATGCAGGCGCCCAAGGAGGCGCTCGCCATCGTCGACGGCGCGGTCGTGCGGCGCGACGCGCCGGTCGGCGCCTCGATGAGCCTGGGAGAGATTGCGCGCCACCTGGCGCCGGGCTCGCGGACGCGCGGCGAGCGCGAGCCGGGCCTTTCGGTCACCGGCTGGTTCACCACCGAGCACCAGGTCTATCCCTACGGCGTCCACATCGCGGTGGTGCGGGTCGACCGCGAAACGGGCGCCGTCGCGGTCGAGCGCTATCTCTCCGCCTACGACATCGGCCGCGCCGTCAATCCCATGATGGTCGAGGGCCAGATCGCCGGCGGCTTCGCGCAAGGGCTGGGCGGCGCGCTCTACGAGGAATTCGTCTATGACGCCGAGGGCCAGCCGCTGTCGGTGTCCCTCGCCGACTACCTGCTGCCCGGCATCGGCGAGATGCCGCCCCTCGACATCCTGCTGACCGAGGACGCGCCGAGCCCGTGCAACCCGCTCGGCATCAAGGGCGCGGGCGAAAGCGGCATCACCGCCGTGGGCGCCGCCATCGCCTCGGCGATCGACGCCGCCATCGGCATGCCGGGCGCAGTGACCGAGCTGCCGGTGACGCCGCTTCGGCTGCGGGCGATCCTCGCGCGCGCGGGGCGCTAGGCGATGCGGCAAGGCACGCTCCTGACCTTGCTCGATTCCGGCCGGCTCGCCGAGCATTACCGCACCGGCGCGTGGCGCGACGAGACGATCTACGGATTGCTGCGCACCCATGCCGAGCGCGCGCCCGATGACTGTGCCATCCGCGACCGCGCGCGCCGCCTCACCTATCGCGCGTTGCTGCAAGAAGTCGACGCCTTCGCCGGCGATCTGGCGCGGCGGGGGCTAAGGCCGGGCGAGCGCGTCGCGCTGTGGCTCCCCAGCGGCATCGAGGCCGCGGTCACCATCCTCGCCTGCGCGCGCAACGCCTATGTCTGCAGCCCCTCGTTCCATCGCGACCACACCGTCGCCGACGCGGCTGCGCTGATGGAACGCATCCGCGCCGCCGCCTTGGTGGCGCAGCCCGGCTATGGCGCCGATGCCGGGCGCAGCGACGTCTTCGCCGCCACCGCCGCGCTCGGCTCGCTGCGCCATGCCTATCGCGTCACGGCGGGAGACGCCGCGGCCTTCGCCGGGCTGCTCGGCGAGCCGCTCGCGACCGAATGGAACCGCGACCCCAACCGCGTCATCTATTTGGCATTCACCTCGGGCACGACCGGCGCGCCCAAGGGCGTCATGCACAGCGACAACACGCTGCTCGCGACGGTGCGCGCGGTGGCCAAGGACTGGCGGCTCGATCGGCGCACCATCGTCTACACGCTGAGCCCCTTGAGCCACAATCTCGGCATCGGCGCGCTGATCCTCGCCATGACCGTCGGTGGCGAGCTGGTGATCCACGACTTGCCCCGGGGCGCGAGCCTGATCGACCGGCTCGACGAGACCGGAGCTACCTATCTCGTGGGCGTGCCTACCCATGCGATCGATCTCCTCGCCGAGCTGCGCGCGCGCGGGCGCAAGGAGCTGGGCCGCGTGAAGGGCTTCCGCATCTCCGGCGCGGCCATTCCCAGCGAGGTGGTGGCGGCGCTCCTGGCTCACGGCGTGGTGCCGCAAAGCGGCTATGGCATGACCGAGACCTGCTCGCACCAATACACGCTGCCCGACGACAAGCCGGAGCGGATCATCGCGACCTCGGGAAGATGCTGCGCCGGCTACGAGATCCGCATCTTCCGCCAGGACGATCCCGACCGCGAGATGCCGGTGGGCGAGATCGGCCAGATCGGCGGCCGTGGCGCGAGCTTGATGTTGGGATATTTCGACGACCAAGCGGCGACCGAGGACTCGTTCAACGCCGCGGGCTGGTTCATGACCGGCGATCTCGGCGCGATCGACGAGGACGGCTATCTGCGCGTCACCGGCCGCAAGAAGGACGTGATCATCCGCGGCGGTCACAACATCTATCCGGCGCGGATCGAGGCGCTGGCGATGCGGCACGAGGCGGTGGCGCGCGCCGCGGCCTTCCCCATTGCCGATGCAAGGCTCGGCGAGAAGGTCTGCCTCGCGGTCGAGTTCCACGCCGGCCGCGCCGCCACGGCCGAAGAGCTGCTTGCGCATCTCGATGGCTTGGGCCTGTCGCGCTACGACATGCCCGAATATTTCATGGCGATCGGCGCGCTGCCGCTCACCGCCAGCGGAAAAATCCTCAAGCGCGAATTGGCGAGCCGGGTCGAACGGGGATTGCTCACGCCGGCGCCGGTGCGCTGGCAGGCGAGGAGCTGATTGATGCGCGCCGTGCTGGTCCGCGAGTTCGGGGCGCCCGAGCGCGCCGCCATCGCCGAAATTCCCGACCCCGTGCCCGGCGCGCATGAGGTCCTGGTCGAGGTGCGCGCCGCACCGGTCAATTACGTCGACCTTCTGGTGATCGGCGGCGGCTACCAGTTTGCACCGAAGCTTCCCTTCATCCCGGGCAAGGGTCCGGCGGGCGTGGTGCGCGCGGCCGGCGCAGACGTGACCACGCTCAAGACGGGCGACCGCGTGCTCGCCATGGCGGAGTATGGCGGCTATGCCGAACTGGTTTCGGTCGCGGCGGATCAATGCTACCGCCTGCCCGACGTCCTGTCGTTCGAGGACGCGGCCGCGATCAGCCTTGCCTACGACACCGCCTGGTTCGCGCTCAAGGAGCGCGGACGCCTGATGCCAGGCGAAACCGTGCTGGCGCTGGGCGCGACCGGGGCCGTGGGCCATGCCGCCGTCCAGCTCGCCAAGGCGATGGGCGCCAAGGTGCTGGCGGGCGGCGCCTCGCCGGCGAAGTTCGACCTGCTGCGCGCGGCGGGCGCTGACGCGATCATCGATTTGTCGCAGCCCGATCTCCACGACAGTTTGCGCGCGCAGGTTTATGCGGCGACCGATGGCAAGGGCGCCGACGTGATTCTCGATCCCGTGGGCGGCGACGTATTCGATGCCGCTCTGCGTGCGCTCGCGTGGCGCGGGCGGCTCGTCGTCATCGGCTTCGCGGCCGGGCGCATCCCGACCATCAAGGCGAATTACCTGCTGCTCAAGAACATCGAGGTCAGCGGGCTGCAGATCAGCGACTATCGCAAGCGCGCGCCGGCGCAGGTCGCCGCCTGCTTCGCCGAGATCTTCGCGTTCTTCGCGGCGGGCAAGCTGGCGCTGGGTCCGCGCCAGGTCCTGCCGCTGGCGCGCTTCGCCGAGGCGCTCGCCGCGATCGAAAACCGCACCGCCCGCGGCCGCATCATGCTGCGTCCGTGACGCCATGAATCCCTCTCCGCCCCGTTGGGGCGGAGAGGGCAGGGTGAGGTGGGGCGTGACGAATACGCGCTGACACCGCGCGAGCTGAAGCGCCCCCTCACCCTACCCTCTCCCCCACTGCGTGGGGGCGAGGGACGAGAAAGTGCGATTCCAGCATCCAAACACGCGCACTACTCCACGACGCGCCACTCGATGGTCTCGCCGCCGCGATAGATAAAGGCGTGCTCGTCGGGGCCGTCGATCTTGATCTCTTCCGGCGCAACCCACGGCACCGCCTCGAGGGTGATGGTCTCTTCATTGGGCTTCAGGCGGTAATGCGCCGGGCCGTTGAGCGAGGCGAAGGCCTCGAGCGTGTCGAGCCTGCCCACCGAGGCGAACACCTTGGCATAGGACTCGATCGCCACCGGCGAATTGAACAATCCTGCGGCGCCGGTGACGGCGAGCTTGCGGTTCACGGGATGGGGCGCCGAATCGGTGCCGAGGAAGAAGCACTTGTCGCCCGAGGTCGCGGCCTCGACCAGCGCGCGGCGGTCCGCCTCGGTCTTGATTACCGGCATGCAGTACATATAGGGCTTCAAGCCCCAGCCCAGCCAATCGGTGCGGTTGAGCATCAGGTGATAGGGCGTGATCGTCGCGCCCAGTTGCGGCGCGTGGGCGCGCACGAAATCGACCGCGAGCTTGGACGAGAGATGCTCCATGATCAGGATGAGGCCGGGAAACTCGCGGATCATCGGCGCGAGGCGGCGCTCGATGAACACGGCCTCGCGGTCGAACACGTCGATCTCGGCATCGGCCTCCTCGCCGTGCATGAGGAACGGCATGCCGATCTTCTCCATGCGCGCCAGGACGCGCCGCACCTTGGCGAGATCGGTGACGCCGGCTGCCGAGTTGGTGGTGGCGTTGGCGGGATAGTATTTGACGCCGGTGAAGATGCCCGCCTTGAAACCCGCTTCGACATCGTCGGGATCGGTGTTGTCGGTGAGGTAGCACGTCATCAGCGGCGTGAACTTTGCGCCCGGCGGCAACGCCGCGATGACGCGCGCGCGATATGACTCGGCGTCCTTGGCCGTCGCCACCGGCGGCAGCAAGTTGGGCATGACGATGGCGCGGCCGAAATGCCGCGCCGTCCAAGGCAGCGACGCCTTCAGCATCGCCCCGTCGCGGACATGGAGATGCCAGTCGTCGGGCTTGCGGATGGTGAGTCGCGTCGTCATGCTGGATCGCCTGCGCCGAGATCGAAGCCGCCAGTCAAGGCCAGGCCGGCCGCTCTGGCAAGACCGTCGCGGCGCGCAAGCGCAGGAGACCACCCAATGCCCCATCCCGATCTGTCGCCGGAGCAGCGCGCCTGGTTCGACGCCGCCGCCGCGCTCATCGACATCGATCGCCTCTACCGGCTCAACCGCGAGATCACCGCGATCCACAGCCCCACGGGACGCGAGCGCGCGGCGAGCGAATACATGACCCGCTATCTCGCCGCGATCGGGGTCGAGGCGACCTATCAGCCGATGGGCGAGCAGTCGGGCAACGCGATCGGGCGCATCCGCGGCAGCGGCGGCGGCCCGTCGCTCCTCCTCTATGCGCCCATCGACACGCATCTCGAGGGCAATGCGGACGATCTGCCGTGGGTCGGCCCCCATCTGCGCCCCGACATGATCCCCGAAGTGCGCGAGGAGAACGGGCTCGTCATCGGCCTCGGCGCCTCCAATCCCAAGGCGATGGTGACGACCCTGGCCGAGGCGGTTCGGGTGGTGCGGGCGGCCGGGGTGCCATTGAAGGGCGATCTCGTCGTGGCGTATGCCGGGGGCGGCATGCCGGTCGACCTCGCCGCGCCCGGCAACCGCGGCTTGAGCGATGGCGTATCGCATCTCCTCACCCGCGGCGTCCATACCGATTTCGCCTTGGTGATGAAGCCGGGCAACGCGGTCATGCACGAGGAGCCCGGCCTGTGCTGGTTCAAGGTCGCGGTCAAGGGCACGCTGGGCTATGCCGGCATGCCGCACAACTTGCCGCGTTTCCGCAGCTCGATCGTGCCGGCGGCGAAGGTCATCCTCGCGCTCGAGGAATGGCTGCCGCGCTATACCGAGCGCAACAGCTCGGGCCAGGTGACGGCGCAGGGGTGGATCGCGACGGTGCGCTCGGGCTGGCCCGACCGCGTCGCCTTCCCCTCGGCGACGACCGAGATCTTTCTCGACATACGCTGCAATCCGCGCACGCCGCCGGCCGAAGTGAAGGCGCAGTTCGAGGAGGCGATCGCCGCCATTCTTGCCCGATATCCCGAGATCGAGCTGGAATGGGAGATGACCGCCTCGCTCCCCGGCGCCTCGACCGATCCCGACAGCTGGATCATCAAATCCGCGATCCGCGCCTGGGAAGAGATCGAGGGCAAGCCGCATCCGACGCCGCCGCGCACCTCGGGCCAGACCGACATTTCGATGATCCGCAATCTCGGCATCCCGACGGCGCGGACCGGCTGGGCCAGCACGCCGGAGAAGACGCCGGAGGAATACCGCCAGGGTCTGGGCGGCATGGGCGTGTCCTATCCGCCCGACTTCGCGGCGACGTGCCGCAAGCTCGTCTATTCCATCGTCGACACCTGCACGCGGACGCGCGCGGACGTCGGATGCTTGCGCCAGGCCTGAGCGCGGCGCATAATCTTTGCAAGGGAGATCATCGTCATGGCGGCAGCGCTCGAGAGCAAATTCGTCACCGTTGAAGGCGTCCGGCTTCATTATCAGGAGCTGGGCAGCGGTTCTTCGCTCATCTGCATCCACGGCGCCGGGCCGGGCGCCAGCGCGGAGAGCAATTTCAAGCTCAATGCCGGGCCGTTCGCGGAAAAGTACCGCGTCATCCTTTACGACATGCCGCAATACGGCAAGAGCGACAAGATCGTCTTGAAGGAGCCGCGGCTCAAATACAACGCGCGCCTCCTCAACGGGTTCATGGCGGCGCTCGGCATCGACAAGACGCACATCGTCGGCAATTCGATGGGCGGCCAGGTGGCGATGAAGCTCGGCCTCGACTATCCCGAGCGCCTCAGCCACGTCGTCATCATCGGCAGCACGCCGATGCCGCCGATTTTCGCGCCCTTCCCGGTCGAGGGAATCAAGATGATCGCCGCCTACTACAAGGGCGCCGGCCCGTCGCGCGAGAAGCTGCGCGCGCTGTTGCAGACGATCGTCTACGATTCGTCGTTCCTCACCGAGGCGACCTTCGAGGAGCGCTACCAGGCGAGCATCGATCCCGAAGTGGTGGAACTCTTCGGCAAGCGCCAGGGCGAGATTCCGCGCGAAGACCTCGGCCCGGAACTCCCCAAGCTCAAGGCCAAGCTGCTCGCCGTCTGGGGCATGGACGACCGCTTCGGCGCGCTCGATGTCGGGCTCCGGATCACCCGGATCGTGCCGGACGCGCAGATGCACATCTTCACGCGCTGCGGCCATTGGGCGCAGGTCGAGCACGCGGCGACGTTCAACCGCCTGGTGCTCGATTTCCTGAGCCATTGAGGGGCGCTTGACGATGGCGGACGAGGCAGGGCCGGCGATCGAGGGCGACGACTTCGTGCGCAAGCCGTGGCAGCCCTATCTCGAAGCGAGCCTCGGCTTCCGCAATCACTGGTATCCCGCCTTCTTCAGCAAGCAGCTCGCGGAAGGCCAGTGCCTCGGCCAGGAGATGCTCGGCGAGCGCATCCTGTTCAAGCGCATCGACGGCAAGGTCCACGCCATCGAGGACCGCTGCGCCCATCGCGGCGTGCAATTGTCCAGGCGGCCGGAATGCCACAGCAAGAACACGATCAGCTGCTGGTATCACGGCTTCACCTACGATTTCCGCACCGGCGGCCTGGTCGCGATCGTCACCGATCCGGACAGCGCGCTGATCGGCACGCTGGCGCTCAAATCCTATCCGGTGGACGAGCGCAAGAACGTCGTCTTCGTCTTCATCGGCGACGAGACGCCGCACGCGCTGGCGCTCGATCTGCAGCCAGGCTTCCTCGACGAAGACCTCGCCATCTATCCCAACGGCGACCACGAGATCGTCAAGAGCAACTGGCGCCTCGCGGCCGAGAACGGCGTCGACGCCTCGCATATCTACATCCACCGCAATTCCGGCCTCATCAACGCGGCGCGCAAGCAGCTCCCGCTCGCGAGCTACTTCATGACGCGCGAGGGCATGGTGATCGACAAGGAGGGCGCGCCCAAGGGCGTGCTCAAGGGCGCGGGCCGGCGCACCTCGGTGTGGGAGACGGAGATCGAGGGCGTCAAGGTCGAAAGCCAGTACCGGCCGGGCGGCGAGCCCTCGATGGCGAACGTGACCGACACCTCGCTGTGGCTTCCTTGCGGCCTCAAGGTCGATCCTTTTCCCACCAGCGACAGCATCCAGTTCGAATGGTACGTGCCGCAGGACGCGCATTCGCACCACTACATCGTGACCTGGGGCCGGCGCGTGAAGACCGAGGCTCAAATCGAGAAATTCACGCGCGAGATGGACGCCGTGTGGAAGGACATGGTGGTCAACAAGTTCAACAACGAGGACGTGATCGCGCGCGAGGCGATGGAGCGGTTCTACGCCGAGGAAGACGGCTGGAACCGGGAATACCTCTATCGCCCCGACGTCATCATCACCGAATGGCGCAAGCTCGCGAGCAAGCATAATCGCGGCATCCAGAGGAAACAGGGCGCGAAGGCCAAGGCCCCGACTTCAGCCGGAAAGGACGATCGACCATGACCGAAAGCTGGAAGACTGTCGTTCCCGAGCGCGACCGGCTCATCCTCGAGCGCGCCGATTTCGGCGGGCGCCAGGCCTGGGGCCGGACGCCCGCGCTCCTCATCGTCGACGTGGTGCGCTCCTTCACCGGCTCCAAGCCGCAGGACGTGCTGGAGGCGATCAACGAGTACTCGACGAGCTGCGGCACTTCGGCGTGGGAGACCTTGCCGCGCATGCGCCAGGTGCTCGACGCCGCGCGCGCGGCGCGCATCCCGGTGATCTACACCAAGGGCGATCCCGACTACCGCGCGGCCTGCGGCGGGTCGGTCAAGAACGAAAGCGGCGAACGCTCGAAGAAGCTGCATTCGACGCCGATCGCCGACGAGATCGCCCCCATCGACGGCGAATTCGTCATCCGCAAGACCAAGGCAAGCGCCTTCTTCCTGACCCCGCTGTCGATCTATCTGGTGCGCAACGGCGTCGATTCGCTGATCCTGATGGGCACGTCCACGTCGGGCTGCGTGCGCGCCACCGCGGTCGACGGCATCTCGCACGGCTACCCGACCTTCGTCGTGTCGGACGGATGCTTCGACCGCTCGCAGTTCTTCCACGACGTCACGCTCTACGACCTCAACACGAAATACGCGACCATCGTGACGGCGGCGGAGACGATCGAGCATCTCAAAAGCTTCGCCCTCAAGGCGGCAGAGTGACATGAGCGGCAAGTCGTCGGACCCGCCGCCGGGCTCGCCGCGCTACGCCATCAACCGCGCGATCTTCGACCTGACGAGGCGGCCCGACGCCCGCGCTGTCGTCGCCGACAAAAAGGCGGACTTCATTGCGGCGTACGAGCTACGCCCGGAGGAGCGACAGGCGCTCATGGGCCCCGAGTGGAAGCATCTTCTCGAGCTCGGCGTACTACCGAACCTCGTTTATCGCTACTACATGCTGCACGGCAAGGCGCCGGAGAGCTTTCCCGCCGCCGTCGCCGCCGAGGGGTGAAGGGTCATGGCGCAGCTTTGCCTCGGCCTCGCGACGTCGCATCTGGCGCACATCGTCAATGCCCGCGATCTCGGCGAGCCGCGCCAGGTCGCCGCCTTCGACGCCGGCTATCGCCGTCTCGCCGCCGCGCTCGCCGAGGCCGCGCCCGACGTGGCGCTGATCGTCTCGGCCGAGCACGTCAACAAGTTCTTCATCGACAACATGCCCGCCTTCTGCATCGGCATGTTCGACGAATACGCCGGCCCGGTCGAGGCGAAGACGCGCGATTTCGGCATCCCTTATCACCGCGTGAAGAGCGACTTGGCATTCGCGCGCTATCTCGTCGAGCGCGGCCTCGACGAAGGCGTCGATTGGGCGGTGACCGAAAGCTGGGAGGTCGATCACGGCTTCGTGGTGCCGCTGAGCCGGCTCGACCCCGAGGGAAGCTGTCCCACCGTGCCGATCTTCATCAACTGCGCCGCCCCACCGCTGCCGAGCCCGCGGCGCTGCTATGCGGTCGGACGCTGGCTCGCCGACGCGATCGCGCGCTGGGATGCGAAAAAGCGCGTCGCCATCATCGCCACCGGCGGGCTCTCCCATTCGGTGGGCTCGGCGCAGCAGGGCTTCATCGACGCCGATTTCGACCGGCGCTTCCTCGACGATTTCTGCGCCGGGCGGGGCGAGGCACTGGCCGCGCTTTCGGACGCCGAGATCAGCGCCACGGGAACCGCCACCGGCGAGATCAGAAGCTGGATCATGCTCGCCGGCGCCTTCGCCGGCCGCAAAGCCGAGCGCGTGATGTACGAGCCGATCGCCGGCTTCGACACCGGCTGCGGCCAGTGCCTCATCGCTAGCGCTGCACCGTGACCTGAAGGCCGAAGCGCCGCGCCACCAACGCGACGAAGACGACGATCGCGGTGGTGACAATGCCGATGACCGCGCTCGCCTCCAAATTCGAGGACGACGCGAACTGCATCATCAGCAGCGACAGCGTCTGGCTCCTGGCGCTGGCGAGCATGATGATGGTCGAGATGTCGCGCAGCGCCGAGATGAAGACGATGACGAAGATGCTGACCAGCATGGGCCGGATGAGCGGCAGCACGATCGCGAAGAACGTCCGCATCGGCCCCGCGCCGCAGACGCGCGACGAATGCTCCAGCTCGACCGCGATCTGGCGGATCGAGGTCTTCATCATGTGAACGCCGATCGGCATCTGCGCGACGATCATGATAAGGACCAGCGAGGCGAGGCTGCCATAGAGGAACGACAGCATCTTGCTCGCCAGGATCAGCCACAGCACCGACACGCCGAGCAGGATGCCCGGAATCGACCACGGCAGCCAGGCGAGGAGATCGACCACGCGCCGCCCCGGCAGGCGCGAGCGCACGATGAGATAGGCCACGACGGCATAGACCAGCACGCCGCCGCCGCCCGCCCCCGCACTCAGCACCAGGGAATTCGTCAGCGAGCTCAGGAAGGTGGGATCGCCGAGCACATCGCGCCAATGCTGCACCGTATAGGGCGCGGCGATTGTGAAGAAGCCGAACAGCTTCATGAACGAGCCGCACACCAGCATGACGAGCGGCAGCAGCAGCGACACCGCGACGACGAGCCACAGCGCCCCCGCGACGACCCAGCGCATGCGCCCGATCTGCAACTGCCGGAAGCTCGCGCCGCGGCCGAGGATGGTGGCGTAATCGCTGCGCAGGCTGAGGCGCTGATAGGCCACGGCGATGATGAGGAGAACGAACAGCACGAACGTACTGAGCGCCATCGCGCTGGCGAATTTCGGCGGCTCCCACGACACGAGATCGTATATGCGCGTGGAATAGACGAAGATGTCCGAGGGCCGCCCGAGCAATTGCTCGACCTCGAAGGCCTCGAGGCTCTTGATGAAGCCGGCGAGCGTTCCGGTCAGGATCGCGGGCGCCAGAATCGGCAGCGTGATCTTGCGGAACACCTCGAAGGGGCCGGAGCCCGAGACGCGCCCCACCTCCTCGAACGACGCGTCGAGCTGGCGGATCGCCGGGCCGAGCAGGACCACCATCACCGGCACCGAGGACGCGACGATGTGCACCCACAAGATCCCGCCCACCGAATAGATGTCGAAGGGCGGCGATGTCACGAACGGCAGCTTCATCAGAAGCTGGTTGATGAGGCCGTAGCGCGGATTGAGCAGCAGGATCCAGCTCAAGGTCACCGGCAGCAGCGGGATGAAGAACGTCACCCACATGGCGAATTCGATGAACCGTCCGCCCGGCAGCCGGATGCGGATGAGCAGCCACGCGATCAGGAACCCGATGAGCGCCGCGATCGGCGCGCGCAGGCCGAGCAGGAAGCTGTAGAAGATGGCATTGCGGTTGTAGGGACTGTCGAGAAACGTCTCGCGCCAGACATTGCCGTCGAAGGCGCCGACCACGACCACGATCACCGGCGCAATCGTCACCAGCGCGACCAGCGCGAACGCCGCGCCGCCCAGCGCAAGCTGGACCCGCGGCGACGAGGTCCACGGCGCGGCTTCGCTCAGATCGGCCATAACTTTACCCGCGCCGTGTCGATGCCGAGAAAGACCCGGTCGCCGGCCGCGACGCTCTGGCGCTTCTCCGCGTTGACGACGACCATCTGGTCTTCCGCCCCGTCGATGCGGATGGCGCATTCCAGGCGGTCGCCGTAATAGGTCACCTCGACGATTTGCCCCGCGAGGCCTGAATCGCCGGCCCCCGCCTCGCTCAGCAGCAGTACGTCTTCGGGCCGCATCGACACCTCGACCGCCGCGCCCGCGCGCATCGCCTCTCGCACCGCGAGCGTGCTGCCGCCGATCCGAATGCGCGTGCCGTCGCCCTCGGCGATGCCGCGCAGCCGGATCGTCTGGCCCACGAAATCCTGGACGAAGCGCGTCGCGGGCCGCTCGTAGACGGCGGCGGGCGCGTCGATCTGCTCGATGCGGCCGTGATTCATCACCACGACGCGGCTCGACAGCGACATCGCCTCTTCCTGGTCGTGCGTGACGTAGAGCACCGTGGTCGCGAGCCGCGACTGCAGCGCCTTCAATTGCGCGCGCATCTCCTTGCGCAGGACCGAATCGAGATTGCTCAGCGGCTCGTCGAGGAGCAGCAGATCGGGCTCATAGACGAGCGCGCGCGCCAAGGCCACGCGCTGCTGCTGGCCGCCGCTGAGCTCGTTCGGCACGCGGCCCGCCAGCCCGTCGAGCTTCACCAGGCGGATGATGTCCGCGACCTTGGCGGCGATGGTGTCGCGGTCGATGCGGCGCACCTTGAGCGGATAGGCGATGTTGTCCGCCACGGTCATGTGCGGCCAGATGGCGTAGGACTGGAACACCAGCCCGACCTTGCGCCCTTCCGGCGGGACCATGATTTGCTTCGCCGCGGACGCCACCAGCCGGCCGCGCACCCAGACCTCGCCGCCGTCGGGCTGTTCGAGCCCGGCGATCATGCGCAGCGTCGTGCTCTTGCCGCAGCCGGAAGGCCCGAGCAGCGTCAGAACCTCGCCCGCGCGCAGGTCGAACGACACGTCGTCCACCGCGCGCACCGCGCCATAGGTCTTCACCAGGCCGCGAATGCGCAGGACCGGTTCGTCGGCGGGTGGTGCAGCACCCAAGTTACACGCCGCCCCTTTTCATCCCTCCCCCAACGCCGTGGGGGAGAGGCTAGCTGAGAAGGCGCCCCCGCCCGCTCGGAGCCGCCGCGTTGTCGTCGCGCCCCACCTCACCCTGCCCTCCCCGCTCCAACGGGGCGGAGAGGGATTCGACGTGAAGGACCGCCTTTCCCCATATCGGCATCGGCCCTAGCGTTCGAGCTCTTTCGACAGCACCTGGACCGCGGGGTTGCGGATCTTGGAGTAGTGCTCGTAGGAATAATCGTCGACCGGATATGCCACCCCCGGCTTCGGGCGGACGTAATCGGGCAGGTTCGTGCCAACGATGTCGGTGCGCAGCGAGGTTTCCATCATCTCGTTTTCGTAGATGGTCTGCGCTTCCTTGGTCGCGAACCAGTTGACGAAAAGCTGCGCGGCGTTGGGGTGCGGCGCGTTCTTGATGATCATCACGACGCTGAAGCCGCCGGTCAGGGAGCCCTGGCCGTCCTGGGGATAGATGCGCTCGATCGGCAGGCCCTGCTTGCGGTAGATCTCGACCGCGAACTGCACCAGCGCGATGCCGATCGGGTATTCGCCGCGCGCCACCCATTCGGCGAGCTGCCGGTTGTCGGCGGTGAGCTTGATGTCCTGGCCGACATAAAGGTCCTTCAAATAAGCGTCGCCGAACAGCGCCGCGAGATAGCCCACCGGCGTCTGTCCCGGCCCCGAGCGGCGCGGGTCATAGGCGGCGATCTTGCCCTTGTATTGCGGCTTCAGCAGGTCCTTCCACGAGGTGATCTCGTCTTTCTTGATCATGCTGGTGTTGACGAAGAGGTCGGTCATCACCCATTCGGCAGTCTGGAGAGAGCATCTGTAGTCCGCGGGCGGGTTGTCCATCGGTCCCGCCTCGTTGAACTTGAGCTTGCCCGAGCGCCACACCGACGGCTGCAGGACGTCGGGATCGATGATCTTGCCGTTGATGTTCTCGATCTCGCCGCGCGGCGACATGGCCCAGCAGCTCGACGAGCCGCCGAGATAATTGTCGATGGTGACTTTGCCCGCCTTCGACTCCGTGTCGATGCGCGCGATCGCCTCGCCCGGGTTGAGGCCGAGATAATTGAGCTCGATGCCGTAGCGATCCTTGAACGCGGCGATCAATCCCGACCGCAGGCCCGGGGCGGCCGGACCGATGACGACGACCTGTCCCTCTTCCTTGGCCTTGCGCTGCACCTCCGCCCATTTCGCCGGGTCGGGCGTCTGCGCCAGCGCGCTGGCGGCGAACGCCGTGAAGATGATCGCGGCCAGAGGAATCGCCAGGCTGGTGCGCATGAACAATCTCCGCTCGATGATGGCCGCCATATAGCCTAACGCGCGATCCCGCCGCAACCGGCCGTCACCCGTCGCGCGGCAGGAATTTCGCGAATTTGGCGATGACGCGCTCGTCGAGCGCCTTGCTCGAGCGCACGACCTGCGGAAAATCGTCGCGCTTGCGCCACGGCCTGCACGCGTCGATCACCACGCGCGCGTTGCGCGGATCGTCGGGGTCGTAGGCCATCGGGTCGAGCACTGTGCTCCAGCAGCCGCGCAGCAGCTCCATCCCCTCGCGCGGCTCGAACCGCGTGCACATGGCCCAGATCACCTCGTTCATGTCGGCCGGGTTGATGTCGTCGTCGACCACCACGACCCAGCGGTTGGCATAGGCGCCGGCGTGGCATTGGGACGCGATGAGGCCCGCCTGCTTGGAATGCCCGCCATACATCTGCTTGATCGCGACGGTGAGCCACATCCGGCTGCCGCCGGCCTCGTGCGACCACACGCCTTTCACCTCGGGCACGCCCGCGGCCTCGAGCTGATGCCACACCGCGCCGGCGCGATAGGTGCCGCGGTAATAGGTGTCGTCGTTGGGCGGCACCGCCGGCACCGCGCCCAGGAGGATCGGGTCGTTGCGGTAGAGGAACGATTCCACCCGGATCGCCGGCTCGCGCTTCTTGCCGCCGGCGTAATAGCCGGTCCATTCGCCGAGCGGTCCCTCGTCGACCAGATCGCCCGGCGCCACCGTGCCCTCGAACGCGATCTCCGCGTCGGCCGGGATCGGCAGGCCAGTGCGCGGGCCGGCGACGACGCGAACCGCCTCGCCGATCAATCCGCCCGCAGCGTCGTATTCGTTGCGGCCGTAAGGAATCTCGAGCCCCGCGACCATGAAGAGGGCGGGATGCATTCCGGCGACGACGGCGATCGGGCATGTCTCGCCGCGCTCGTGATAGCGCCGCATGATGAGGTTGCCGTGCTTGCCCTTCGACGTCATCACCGAGGCGAGGCGCGGTCCGTGGACCTGGATGCGATAGGCGCCGTAATTGATCCAGCCCGAATCCGGGTCCTTCATGATGACCATGCAGCCAGTGCCGATGTAATGACCGCCGTCATGCTCGTGCCAGCGCGGAGTCGGAATCTTCAACAGGTCGATGTCGTCGCCGAAGCTGACATTCTCCAGCACCGCGCCGTCATTGACCGGCACGGGCGGGATGGTTTTCGCCTCCTTCATGTAGTTGCGCCAATAGCGCACCAGCTCGATCTCGGTGGTGCCCGGCGGCAGGCCGAGCGTCATCGCGATGCGCTTTGCCGAAGTGAGAATGTTCGCCACCACGCGGAATCCGCGCGGATAGCCGGGAATCTCGTCGAACAGCACCGCCTTGCGGCCGGACTTGCGCTGATAGAGGTCGACGATGCCGCCGATCTCCTGCTCGCGCTCGGCGCCGGTGACGATCTGGAGATCGCCCGCCGCCTCCAATTGCTTGAGCCATGTCCTCAGATCCGGGTGCGACACGGGGTGAGCCTCCTGTTGCGGGCGCAAGGCTAGGCCTTGCCCCGTCCCTTGGCGATGAGCGCGAGAAGATGCGGCGGATCGAGCGGCAGACCGGAGATGCGCACGCCGTAGGGGCCGAGCGCGTCCTCGACCGCCGACAGCACCGCCGCAGCCGCCGGCGTCGTGCCGACCTCGCCCGCGCCCTTGGCGCCGAGCGGGTTATTCGGCGACAGCGATTCCTTGTAGAAAGTCTGGAACATCGGCAGCTCGGTCGCGGCCGGCAGCAGATACTCGGCGAAGCTCATGGTGACGGGCTGCGCCGCGTCGTCGAAGCGCATCCACTCGTAGAGCGCGTTGCCGATGCCGTGCACGATCCCGCCATGGGCCTGGCCGTCGACGATCATCGGATTGATCAGCCGCCCGGAATCCTGCATCGCCAAATAGCGAAAGATGCGCACGAAGCCGGTCTCGACATCGACCTCGACCTCGGCGACATGGCAGCCATTGGCATAGGCCAGCGCGTCGTTCATGAAGTTCACGTTGCTGTCGAGCCCGGGATCGATGCCGGGCGGGAAGGAATAGCCGGGCGCGCCGCGCAGCACGCCGGCGAGTTCGCCAAGACTGATGCCGCGCTGGCGCACTCCGACGACGCGAACCTCGCCTTCCGCCAGCTCGAGATCGTCCTCGCCGACCTCGAGCAGGCGGCTCGCCAGCTTCTTCGCCTTGGCCGCGACCGCGCGCGAGGCCAGCATCACGGTCGAGCCCGCGGTGACGAGCTGGCGGCTGGCGAACCCGCCGAGCCCCAGCGGCGCCATCGCGGTGTCGCCGGCGACGACGGTCACGTCCTCGGCGCTGACGCCAAGCTGGTCGGCGCAGATTTGCTGGAGCGCAGTCGCGAGCCCCTGCCCCATCATGGCAGCGCCGGTGTGAATCGAGACCCGCCCCGACGCCGCGATGCGCACCGCGCCGGTTTCGAACGGCCCGCGGCCGGTCCCCTTGACGGTATGCGCGAGGCCGATGCCGATATGGCGGCCCTCCGCCAGCGCCGCCTTCTGCCGACGCGGAAACTCGTCCCAGCCCGCGGCGGCGAGGATCTCGGCCTGGCAGGCGGGATAGTCGCCGCTGTCATAACGGATCGGTGCGCCCGAGCGCGCCTTCAACGGAAGCTCGTAAGGCATCTGCGTCGCCGCGATGAGGTTGCGTCGCCGCACCTCGGCGCGGTCAAGCCCGAGCGCGCGCGCGACCAAGTCCAACATCCGCTCCATCGCGAAGCAGGATTGCGGATGGCCGGCGCCGCGCACCGACGAGGCCGCCGCCTTGTTGGTGTGGGCGATCACGACCTCGAGCGCGAATGAGGGCACGATATAGGGGCCGGTGACCGAGGTCGCGGAGTTGTAGGGCAGGTTCACGTCTTTCAGCGCGTAGGCGCCCTGGTCGTGCAACATGGTGCCCCTGATGCCGCGGATGCGCGCCTCTTCATCGACCGCGATCTCGAGCGTCCAGTACTGGTCGCGCTCCTGGATGGCGGCGAGGAAATGCTCGCTGCGGTCCTCGACCCATTGGAGCGAGCGGCCAAGCAGCTTCGCCGCCGCCGCCACCGCGACGTCCTCGGGATAAACGCAGTATTTCGGCCCGAACCCGCCGCCGACATCCGGCGTGCGGACGCGCAGCCGGTTCTCGTCGAGATCGAGCAAGGTCGCGAGCGCGTGGAACAGATCGTTCGGCATCTGAGTCGAGGCCCAGACCACGAGCGCGTCCTCCGCGGTCCGGTTCTCGACCGCGATGCCGCGTCCTTCGAGGGGATGGCCGGAGCCGCGATGCTGCCAAAGCTCGTCGCGAAAGACATGCGCCGCGCCCTTGAAGGCGGCATCGATGTCGCCGTAGCCGACCTTGAAGCTCGCCAGCACGTTCGACTTCATGCCGCTGCGCACCATGGGCGCACCGGACGCCACCGCCTTGCGGCAATCGGCGTGCGCCGGGAGCGGCTCGTAATCGATCTGGACGAGTGCGGCCGCGTCCTCGGCGACGTAGCGGCTCTCGGCCACGACCATCGCCACCGGCTCGCCGACGAAAGCGACTTCCTTGCCGGCGAGGATCAGAGGCGTGCTGCCTTCGGGCTGCCGCGTCGCGCGCGCGCCGCGCGGCAAGCGCTGCTGCGTGACGACCTTGGCAATGTCGTCGAGCGTCAAAACCGCCGTCACGCCAGGAAGCGCGCGCGCCGCGGTCGCGTCGATGCCGTTGACCAGCGCATGCGCCTGGCTGCTGCGCACGAAGGCGACATGGAGCGCGCCGGGAATCTCGATGTCGTCGAGATATCGCCCGCCGCCGGTGAGGAGCCGCCTGTCCTCGCCGCGCAGCGTGCGCGATCCGATCAGCGGCGGCATCCTATTTGGCAATGGCCTGCGCCGCCTTGGCGACCACGTCCGGCGGCGTCGCATAGAGCTCGGCCAGCAGCGCGTCGATGGCGGCGCCATCGACCGGGTTCACGTCGGCGTCGATCTTTTTCGCGTCGGCGAGAAAGTCCGAATCGGTCATGGTCTCGGCGAATCCCTTGCGCAGCGCGTCCTTGCGGTCCGCGGGAATGCCGGGCGGCGCCACGAAGGGACGCGCCATCGCCTGGCTCGCCAGGATCAGCTTCAGGATCTGCACCTGCTCCGGCGTCTTGGCGAGGTCGAGGAGCATCGGCACGTCCGGCAGGTCCTTATCCTTGGCGAGCGCGGCCTGCACCAGGATCACCGCCTTGCCCTGCCCGCGCCAGTCCGGATGGCGGCTCTTGATGGTGCTGTAGGAAAGGCCGCACAACCCGTCGATCTCGCCGCGCTCCATCGCCAGCACGGTGTCGGCAGTGCCGGGAAAGCCGGTGACGAGCTTGATCCGCGCGCCGAACACGTTCTTGATCAGCAGCGCGAACACGTCGGGATCAGAGCCCGCGCCCTCGCCGCCCACCACGTATTCGTGGTCGAAGATGTCCTTCCATGCCTTGATCGGCGAGGCGGCGGACGCGACGCAGGTCGAGACATCCTTGGTGATGCTGCCGAGCCAGGTGAATTTGCGCCCGTCGTAATCGGCGCCGTGGCCCATCAGCGGCTCGATCCCCATGCCGCGGCCGAACGTGCCGATGGTCGTGCCGTCGGGCGCCGCGACCGAATAGAGATAGTTGGCGGCCTTGAGGCTGCCGGCGCCGGGCATGTTCTGCGGCACGACCACAGGATGGCCGGGAACGTGGTCGCCCAGATGCTGGGCCAGGAGGCGGGCATAGAGATCGTAGCCGCCGCCGACGCTGTAGCCGATGACGACGTTGATCCTGCGGCCCTGGTAGAAATCCGCGACGGCGTCGGCCCGCGCCGCGAGCGGCGCCAGCAGCATGAGCGCGGCCGCGGCGCCGAGCATCCGCCGCATCGCGATGGCTTTCGTCCCCGTCCCCATCGTCTCAGAATTTCGGAAAGGGGATGTTCGGGAACTTGCGCTTCAGATCGGCGCGCCGCTCGGCGCTGACATCGACGATGGTGGGGAAGGTGCCGGCGAGCTTGCGGTCATAGGGGATACAGGCGTCGATCAGGAGGCGGTTGTTGAAGTTGCCAGGGAGGTAGAGCGGATCGCGCTTGGACGACCACGCCTTCTGGATGATGTCGATGTCGGTCACCGGGTCGAACCGCGTCCCCATCGCCCACAGCACCTGGTCGAGATCGCCGGCGTCGATGTCGTCGTCGACCACCACGGTCCATTTGCCGTTATAGGCGCCGCCCTGGCACGAGGACGCGATGTGCAGCGCCTGCCTGGCATGGCCGGGATAGCGCTGGCGGATCTGAATGACGGTGAAGCGCGTCGCCGGTCCGCCCTCGTGGTTCCACACGCCGAGCACGTCGGGAACGCCGCAGGCTTCGAGCGCGCGCCACACCTCGGCGCAGCCCGCGATCCCTTTGAGGAGGCCGGTCTCGTCCATCGGCTTGTGCTGCGGCGCGCAGGTCAGGATCGGATCGTTGCGGTAGAGGATGGTCTTCACGTCGAGATAGGGCCGCGCCACCGTGTCGTCGGAGTAGTAACCCATCCACTCGCCGAACGGTCCCTCGGGCTTCAAGTTGCCGGGCACGGCCTCGGCCTCGATCGCGATCTCGGCGTCGGCCGGGATCGGGAAGCCGGTATAGGGGCCGCGCACCACCTCGATCGGCGCGCCGCGAATGCCGCCGGCGATGTCCATCTCGCCATGGCCCTCGGGCAGCGGGCTCGAGGACAGCATGAACAGCAGCGGGTCCTGGCCGCACAGCACCACCACCTTCATCGACTTGCCGCGCGCGAAATTCTTGTCGCGGTGGATGCGGCCGTGCTTCCCTTCGGTGATCTGGCAGCCGATCGTCTTGCCGTCATAGACCTGGCAGCGATAGGCGCCGAGATTGAACCAGCCGGCGTCCGGGTCCTGCGTCATCACGCAGTCGGCGGTGCCGATGAAGCGCGCGGTGTCCTTCTCGTGATGCTTGGGCACCGGGAATTTGAGGACGTCGACGTCCTTGCCCTCGATCACGTTCTGCAGGATCGGCCCGTCATTGACCCAGCGCGGCGCAATGGGCTCCAGCCGCCGCATGCGCTCGTGATAGGTCTTCACGATGTCGACCTTGCGGTCGTAATCGAGCGGCAGGCCCAAGGTCAGGGCGATGCGGCGGATCGACGACAACTGCCCATAAAGCGTACGAAAGCCCTTGGGATAACCCGGCACGGCGTCGAACAGGATGGCGGGCGCATTGCCGCGGCTCTTTTCCGTGAGGAGTTGGGTGATGGCGCCCATCTCGGTGTCCCAATGCGCGCCGTCGACGCGCATGAGCTCGCCCATCGCCTCGACCCGCTCGAGCCAGCCCCGGAGGCCGCCATAGCCGGATTGCTCCCTGGTCTTCGTCGCAGCGCTCGCGCGGGCCATCCCCTGCTCCTTCAGCTTCTCATTCCGCCGCGAAATGCGCTTGGCGCTGGATTTCGAGATTGACGAGGTCGAGCGCCGACCGTGTGTCCTCGAGCATGCCCCAACTCTTGAGCCATTCGTAGGTGCGCAGCATCTCGTCGGCCGGAATGGGCGCCGGATCGCATACCACGATGCGGCTGGCGCGCAGGTCGGCGACCGTGAGCGCGCCGATCTCCTTGTCTTTGGCCTTGTGATAGTCGATGAAGTAATGGAGATAGGCCTGCTTGTCGGCGTTGATGCGGCGCACCGCCGCGCGCACCGCGCGGTTGAAGGCGGCGTAGGTCTCGGCATCGACCTTGTCCGAGGCGACCTCGGTGCCGTGATAGAATGCGGCGCAGATGATGCGGCAGCCTTTCTTTTCCGCGAGCGAGATGTAGGGCTCGGTCAATGTCGTCGCCTCGAGCTCGCCCTTCATCATCAAATCGAAGCGGTAGCGCGAGCCGTTCGGCGCGCGGCACACGTTGATCAGATCGCGCGGCAGGAACCCTTCCAGCATGTGCAGCGACAGGTAATGCGTGCCGAAATAGAACGGCACGCCGACGGTGCGCCCCGCGAGCTGCTGCGCCGTGTAGACCGGCGAGTCCGGCCGCACCACGATCGCGGCATAGGTGACGATGCCGCGGCGGCCGACCTGGCGGCTGCCGACCTTGGTGTCCTGGACCCGGCAGTAATTGCCCCATTCGCAGGCGTTGTACATGTCCGCCTTGCCCTGCTCCACGAGCCTGCCATGGCTCGCAAAGGGCGTGACGCCCTTGGGGCTGGTCACGTTGGTCTGCAGCTTCTTCTCGACGCCTTCGTCGCGGTCGACCCATTCGACGTCCAGCCCTTCCTTGCGGAATAGGCCTTCGTCGTAAGCGACCAGCTCCGGCAGACCCTGGAACGGCGCGGTAGTCTCGAGGATCAATGTCTTCATGATTCCAATCCCATCTTGCGAGCAATCGACGTCGATTGCCGGAAACTATCATAAGAACGCGCCGTCGGACAGCGGCCGCCGGGCCGCACCGGCGTCTTGCAGGACGATCTCGAACGATGAACACTCGCTGCGTCGAGCCCGAGGGAGGACCGCCATGCCGAACGGCGCAGCAACATTGCCGGCCGCACGCGAGGTCAAGATCAAGGTTCATGACGGCGTCGAGATCGCCGTCGCGCTCTACATGCCGGAGGGACCGGGGCCATTCCCGGCGCTGTTTGCGCCCTCGCCCTACCGCTACGACAACAACCTCCTGCCGGCGACGCCGCAATTCCTGTGGCGCGAGACCGGGCCGATCGATTTCTACCTCCGGCACGGCTATGTCTACGCCAACATGGACGTGCGCGGCTGCGGCAAGTCGGGCGGCGAGTTCCGCCTCCTCGACAAGAACGAGCAGCGCGACCTCTACGACGTGATCGAATGGCTCGGGCATCAGACCTGGTCGAACGGCAAGGTCGGCGGAATCGGCCAGTCCTATTTCTGCATGTCGCAATGGTGGATGGCGATCCAGAAGCCGCCGTCGCTCGCCTGCATCGCCGCCTTCGACGGCATGAATGATCCCTACCGCGCCTCGGTATATCAGGGCGGCATCCTGGGCGATTTCTTCGGCAGCTATTGGTGGAACCAGAACCGCATCATCAATCTCCACCCCGCCAACGGCGCGGCACCGCGCGAGCAAACGGGCGACCTCAATCTCCTGGTGCAGCGCCATCCCACGTATGACGATTTCTGGCGCGAGCGCTGCGCCGCCGAGCGGCTCGGCGAGATCGAGGTGCCGCTCTACTCGATCGGCATCTGGGGCAAGGTCGATCTGCACACGCGCGGCAATATCGACGGCTACCGCCGCGCGCGCGGCCTCAAGAAGCTGCGCATGAACGGTCCGCTGAACGCCTTCGCCGCCAACCGCGAGTTCAACAGCGTCGAGCTGCACGAAAAGTTGCTGCTGCCGTTCTATGAGCACTTCCTCAAGGGCAAGGCGACGGACTGGGAGAGCCGCCCCGAGGTCGAGTGGTTCGTACGCGGCGCCGACACATTCCGGAGCGCCGCTTCCTGGCCGCCGCCCTCCGTGCGCTACACGACTTGGCATCTCTCCGCCGGCAAGAACGGCAGCGTCACCTCGCTCAACGACGGCAGCCTGGTGCGCGAGGCAGCCACCGGCGCCGCCGCCACCGCCTACACCTATCCCAATCCGGGATGGATGTTCGGCGTGATCGGCGTCGGGCCCAACGGCGCGCCCGATCCGGCGCGGCGCGTCCTCACCTTTACGACATCGCCGCTGGCACAGGATCTTGAGATCGCCGGGCCGATCAAGCTCACGCTCTTTGCGTCCTCGACCCGCAGCGACACAGATTTCTTCGTCAAGCTGTCCGAGCAGCTGCCGCAAGCCGTGGAGGATCGCGCCAAGGAGCTCAATCCAAATTATTTCTGGATTACCAAGGGCTGGCTGCGGGCGTCCCACCGCGCGCTCGATCCGGCCAAGAGCACTGAGATGGAGTCCTATCACACCCACACCGATCCCCAGCCGATCGAGCCCGGCAAGATCTATCGCTTCGACATCAGCATCGAGCCTATGGCGCATCGCTTCAGGAAAGGAAGCTGCGTGCGCCTCGAGCTCGTCAACGGCGATTCGGCGCTCACCGACGTATTGTGGACGCACTACTACAATCCCGACAAGATCGGCGCCGACACGATCCACCATTCCGCCGAGCACCCGTCGGTGCTGGTTCTCCCCGTGATCGAGGGCGTCTGACGCGCGATGACCACTGACAAACCCGAGACGGCGGTTGGCGCGATGCGCCGTAAGCTGCGGGCGATCGGCCGCCTCATCCGCGATCCGGCCGCCACCGAACACGAGCGCGAAAATGCCGAGACGCTCAAGAACCGCCTCGAAGCGCAGCTCAAGGAGGCCGGTGCGCCCAAGGGGGATTGGAGCGACGTCATGTTCCGCCTCGGCCAAACCGCTAAGGCGATCAAGCAATCGACCGCGCCCGCCGCGCCGAGCGGCGATTGGACGGATGGTGCCTTCCGATTGGGCAAGGCGGTCCGGCGGATGCTGAAGAAATAGCGTCAGTTTCCGATTCCCTTGTCCGTGACGACGAATCGGAAGATCATGCCCTCGACACCAACGAGGGGGTGATCCCATGGCGAAATTTCTGATCGAGGCGTCCTACACCGCCGAGGGCCTGAAAGGCCTGCAACGCGAGCGGGCGGCGAGCCGCAGGGCGGTCGTGACCCGGATGGTCGAAGACCTCGGCGGCAAGGTCGAGGTCTTCTATTGGTCGCTCGGCGAACGCGACGCGATCGTCATCCTTGACCTGCCCGATGTCACGACCGCGACGGCGCTGGCATTCGCCGTATCGTCGACCGGGCTGGTGCACACCAAGACGACTTCGCTCGTGACCGGCGAGGAGGTCGACAGGGCGCTGCAGAAGACCGTCAACTACCGCGCACCGGGCGCGTAGGGGCCGGCGCGGCACAGTGCCGCATTTCTCGCAGGCCGAGCGCGACCGGCGGTGGCAGCGCGTTCGCGCGCTGATGGCGCGCGACGGCATCGATGTGATCGTGGCGCCGCCCCATACCGGGCATCACGACCATTTCTCGGCCTATTGCCGCTATCTCAGCGGGATCGGGGGCTACTCCTTCGAGGTCGGCGTCGTCTTCCCGCGCGAAGGCGATGTCACCGTCGTGACGGTGCCCGACGTTTCGCCCGGGAATTGGCGCGAGCAGCAAGACTGGGTCGATGACATCCGCACCAGCGGACGCGCCTTCGGCGACGGGATCATCGCCCGGCTCAAGGAGCTGCGTCTCGGCAAGCCGCGCATCGGCCTCGCCGGCCTCGCCGGCGTGCCGCGCTTTTCGGACGGCATTGTTCCGCACGTCTTTTACGAGAAGCTTGCGGCCGAGTGGTCCGACGCCGAGCTGGTCGATTGCACGCAGCTCCTCGATGTCGCGCGCTACGTCAAGAGCGACGAGGAGATCGAGTTCCTGCGCCGCAGCGTCGCCCTCGCCGAGGCGGCGATCGAGGCGATGAGGAACACCACTCGGCCGGGCGCGAGCGAATGCGTCATCTATGCCGCCATGCTCGGCGCCATGATCGAGCGCGGCGGCGAGGTGCCGGCGATGATCATGTGGTCGGCGGGCGCCCCCGGCCGCCTCGTGTCGGCCGGACCGCCGACGCAGCGCCGCTTCGAGCCCGGCGATTTTCTCCGCGTCGAGGTCGAAGGGCGGTACGCAGGCTATTGCGGCCAGGTGACCCAGATGGCGGTTCTGGGAAAACTGCCGGATGCCTATCGCGACATGTGGCGCCTGCAGCAGGAGGCGGTGCAGCTGTGCTGTGCGGAGATGCGCCCGGGCGTCACCCTCGGCGAGCTTGCCCGCCGCACCGAGGCCTTGGCGAACGGGACCAGGTACAGAATCAAGTTCCTAATGCATGGACGCGGGCTCGGCGACGACAGCCCGATGTATGTCTTCTCCGCCGCCGAGGAGATCAAACGCTGGGTGATCGAGACCAACGCCGCGTTCATCGCCAAGCCCGTCGTGACCTGCGAGGGCCGCGCCGACATCGTGTGGGGCGATTCCGTCGTGGTGACGCCATTGGGCGCCAAGCGGCTCGGCACGCTGGCGCCGGAGATCGTCGAGCTCGCCTGAGCCGTCCGGTTGCGCGGCTCGGAGCCGGCGCGGTAATGTGGACCTTGCGCCTGCGGTCGGGAGGAAGCGATGCTGTACTCGGATGTCTACGTGAAGGAGCCGCTGGAGAAGATCGCGGAAGATTGGGACTTTCTCGACAAGAAGATCATCCGCAAATTCGCCGGCTTCCGCCCGGTCGGCGACAATATTTATGGCATCCGCGCCGTCGCGCACGACACCGCCGAAGGTTTCGGCGAGGGCCGCAAGGGCACGACCGACCTCGTCAAGACGCGCAAGAATTTCGAGATCGGCTCGCACGGCGTGGTCGAGGTCGCGCGCACGCCCTTGATGATCCATGTCACGCGCGCCGGCACGCCGCATCACACGCAGCACATGTTCGGCTACTGGCACATCAACGACAAGGACGAGATCATCATCCCCTTGCCGCCGACCGACACGGCGCCGGCGCATCTACTCATCGTCATGGGCCACCCGGTCGGCAACGAGTGCGACCGCGTGGCCTGGTATTGCGACCGCTGCACCACCTTGGTCTTCATGCGCGAATACGTCACTGGGACGGCGGGCTTCCAGGGCTTCTGGCCGTTCGAGCGGGCCGCCATCGCCGAATATAACGGCGATGCGCGCCACCGGACCTGCCCGGAATGCGGTCTCGTCAATCCGCTCGGCTACAGCGGCTTCATGCAGCACGACACGCCGGCGGAGCGCGACGCGCGAAAGGCGTGGTAACGGGCGCCGACCCGATGAAGCAGATCGACGCCTCGGACATTCCCGCTCCGGAACTATCCTTCGTCCGCTCGATGGCGGATACCGGCGGCAAATGGGTGCTGCACGGCGAGTATTCCATCTGGAGCGGCCCGCAGAAGCCGGGCAAAGCGGCCTATTTCCTGCATCATTGGCAGGATGACGGCGTCCTCCCCATCCCGCGCGCCGCTTCGCGCCCGGTCATGCATCGCATTCCGGCGGGCACGCCGTTCGAGGTGGCGCATCTCTTCGGCTTCTGGATCGTTGTCGATGTCGATACCGTGTGGATCGACGCGCCGGGCGCGGACGGCCATAACTACGCGCTGATCGTCGGCGGCGCGCAGGGCAAGCCAGGCGAGGCAACCTGCCTGTGGATCTGCCCGAAATGCGCGGGCCGCATGGCGGGCGCGTCGTTCGCCGTGCCGCGTCAGCATTTTGAGCGTTTTCTCGAATTCGCCGAGGGCCGGGTCCGGCTGTTCAACGCGCAAACGCTAATGCGGACCTGTCCGCGCTGCGGCGCGGTCCATCCGCCGAGCTATGGCTTCGACGCTTCGCTCGACGGCGACCAGGAACGAGAGGCGCGCCAAGCGCCGTGAGCGGGGAGACGCGGCCGGACATGGGCATGGTGGCGATCTGCGACATCGACGAGATTCCGGACCGTCGCGCCCTGCGCCGGAGGCTGCCGGACGGAACCCAGATCGCCGTGGCGCGGCTCGGCGGGCTGGGAGGCAGGGTCGTCGCCTTCGAGAATCGCTGCCCACATGTCGACGGGCCGATCGGGCTCGGCAAGATCGCCGGCGCCGTCGTCACCTGTCCCTGGCATTTCTTCCGCTTCGACCTCGAGACCGGCGCCGCCGTCGGGCTCGACAGCGTCATGCGCCTGCGCGTCTTCAAGACAAGTATCGAGGGCGGACGGATCCTTGTCGAGCTGTAGCTGCTAGGGAAACGTCTTTCCGCTGTCGCGGTTGACCAGGAACAGGTCCCGCCGCTCGAAGAACTCGAGCGCGATCGAGGCGAGCGCTTCCGGCCGCTCCGTCTCGACGGCATGCGCCGCGTCATAGACGAACATGAGATGGCAATCGGGCAGGAGCGCGCGGTAACGGCCGCCATGCTCAGGCGGCGCGATCGCGTCCCTGGTTCCGAACAACGCCAGCACCGGGCATTTCAGCTCTGCGAGGCGAGGAGCGATGCCCTGGCCGCCATCGGCGAGCGCGGTCGGAGCGACCAGCGCGACCGCGCCGATCGTCCCCGGCCTGGCGAGGGCGAGAAACAGCGCCGCCGCGGCGCCGTCACCTTGCCCCACCACGTCGCAGCGCTCGATCCCGAGCGTTTCCATTGCGGCAGAGATGCTGCGCGCGAAGGCGGGCGCCGCCGCGCCCTCGGGCGGCGCGAAGACGAGGACGCGCCGCTGCTCCGCCATCAGCGCGTGCGCCCGCGCAGACCGGAGGCCCGCCCCGTCGAGCAGGCAGACCAGCGTCTCGCCCGATCCGGCTTCGAGGCAGCGGAGAACGCTGCCGCCGGCCGCGATGCTACGCTCCGTGAACACCGGCGCGTTCATGGCTGAAGCAGACTCCACATTGACGGAGCCGCTGACAGCCCTCTCCGCCCGCTTGTGGGGGGAGAGATCGACCGCATGCGGTCGATGGTGAGGTGGGTGTCGATGGGAAGCGCTGTCATGGCGCAGAAAAACACCTCACCCTCCCCGTCGCTTTGACGACGGGTCCCTTCCCTCTCCCCGCTTCGCGCGGAGAGGGACATGAGCGCGCTGCGGATTTTATCCGGGTCGAACATGCTCTAAAATTCCCGCATGCGCGGCAGGACCTGCGACCCGAACAGCTCGATCGAGCGCATGGTGCGCTCGCCGAGCTGCACGCCGACGACGAGATCGAGAATGCCGGCGCCGAGCTCGTCGCGGATGCGCCGCACCTGCGCCAGCACCGTCTCCGGGCCGCCGACGATCACCTGGCCCAGCTCGATGCGCTCGGCCAACTCGCGGCGCGCGTTCCTTTGCCGCTGGCCGCCGAGATCGGCGCCGTAATATCCCGATTCCTGAACGGCGGCCGAGATCGCCGCATTCTGGTCGGCGAAGTTGACGCGCGGCGGCAGGGTGCTCATGTCGGCGAAGGCCTGCTCGTCGGTCTCCGCGACGTGAAACATGGCGCGATAGATGATCTGGTCGGGCGAAGGCTCCCACCCCGCCTCATTGGCGCAGGCGCGGTAATGCTGCACGGCCTTGCGCGCGATCGGCACGGTGGTGAAGGCGAAGCCGATGCCGATATGGTTCTCCGCCGCGAACGCGCCCGCCTCGGGGCTCGATCCGGACATGAACATCGGCGGATGCGGCTTCTGGACGGGCCGCGGCCAGATCGAGATGGTGCGATACTGGTAATAGCGTCCGAGCCAACCGAACGGTTCCGTCTCGGTCCAGGCGCGGCGGATGAGGTGCAGCGCCTCGGCGAAGCGCTCGCGCGATTCGGAGGGATTGATGTTGTAGGTTACGTATTCGTTGGGCGTGCCGCGCATCATGCCGGCGACGACCCGGCCGCCCGACATGGCGTCGAGCATGGCGAACTCTTCCGCCACGCGGACCGGGTTGAGGATGGGGATGGTCGGACCCAGCACCGCGATCTTGGCGCGCTTCACGACCTGGGTCAGCGCGCCCGCCATCACCATGGGGTTGGGCGTGAGCGAGAAGGCCGAGTAGTGGTGCTCGGCGACCGTGACCCAATCGAAGCCGAATTCGTCGGCGCGGCGGAACTGGTCCATCGTGACCTGGAACGACCGGGTCGCGACCTCGCCGGAATAGACGTCGCTCGGGAGCGGCCACACGTCGTGCCGCGCCGGTCCCATGTAGCGCGCCGTGCAGAACAGCGATGCCTTCATTTCAAGACGCCCATCTCGCGATAGTAGCGCGCGGCGCCCGGGTGCAGCGGCGCGAACGTGTCGGGCGCGTGGCGGATGCTGTAGAAGATGTCCTCCGACACCCAGTGATGCGCGCTCGAATCGTTGAGCGCCTTGGCGAGCTTGTACGCCACGTCGTCGGGCACGTCCTTGTTGACGATGATGGGATAGCCCGGATCGGTGACGGTGAGGACCGGCTCCTTCTGGCCGCGCAGGGTTCCCGGCGGAATGGTCACGCCGGGCGTGCCGAACTCGCGCGTCAGGTGATCGACCACGTCGCGGTCGAGCGACAGGCACACCACGTCGCAGAGCTGCGCCGCGATGCCGGCCGGACCCTTGGCCGTGTTCTCGCGCATCAGGGCGTTGGCGCGGCCGGCGACGAAGAGCGGCACCGCCTCGGGGAACGACGTGTGCAGATGGCCGCCCCAGGCCTCGATGTCGCGATAGAGGTCGATGCCGTAATGCTTGAGATAGGCGCTGGCGATCTGGCCCGCGATGTAGCCGGCGCTGCCGACGCAGAGCTCGAGCTTCGGCTTCTTCTGCGCGATCTCCGCGAAGGAACGGATGCCGAGATCGGCGCGCACGAGATTGTAGAAATGATGCCCCGGATGGAGCGCCAGCGCGAGCCCGCGGATCGGCAGGGTCTCGCCCTTGTAGGCGCCGATCGATTTGATCGCCTGCGTTGCCCCGACCGCGAGCGTGACGGCGATGTCGGCCTCGCCCTTGGCGACCCTGCGGATCGTGTCGAGCCCCACCGTGCCGTGGCGCGAGACGCTGACCTCAATTCCGGCGTTGCGGAAGGCGTCCGCCGCCCAGTTCAAGGTCAGCCACCAATTGCCGCCGCCTTCGATGCTGCTCAGCCGGATCGGGTCCGCCATGTCGGATGCTCCCCTCTATGCAACGTGAATTAGGCCGGCCCAGCCGCTACCACAGCGCTCGCGCTGCCTTTTCTTCGGGCGTGTCGTTCCAGGGGAAGATCGAGTAAGCCGGCGGATGCACCGTGCCGCATTCGACGCAGGTGCGCAGCGCGAGATCGCCGTTGAAGGTCTTGAACGCGTCGTCCTCGACCGCGTAGAAGCCGGGGAGCCCGACCCGTCCCGTCTCGACCTCGCGCATATAGAGGGGATTGAGGCATTTGAGGCAGTACCAGGCGAAGCGGTCGTGGCGTCCGCGCTTGGGGAAACCCTCGGCCAGAACCGTCACGATCCGCGTCTCCGACAGCTTGAAGTTGAGCACCATCTCCTGCTCGTCGTTGACGTGCCAGAAGCCGTAGCCGTACTCGGAATGATGCGGCACGAGCGGCGGCGTGAACATGATGTTGGCGCGCGGCTCGGCGACGATCTTGCCGTCCATGATCTTGAGCGAGCGGCCCAAGCGCATCTGCGGGCCGGTGGGGTTCATATCATGAAAGCGGATGCCGATCAGCATCTCGCCCACCGGATAGAAGCTGCGGTAGCGCAGCTCGGTCTCCTTGCTGGCGAAATCCATCACGGTGAGCGCGGCCTTCATGCCGATGAGGCTCTTCATGAAGCCGTAGGCGTCGTCACTGAGGCGCTTGTCGCTGGCGGTTCCGGTCATCGCGATGGTCCTTCGGCGCTATGCGGCGACGGCGCGGGCCGGGAGCGGCACCGGCTTCGACATGCGCCGATGGCCGAGCGGCGGCGCCTTCAGATAGTCGCGCGCCGTCTGGCGCGCGAACGCCATCAAGGCGTCCGGATCGTCGGGATTTCCCGCCATCGCCGACACCGGCACGACCAGGTCCGAGGCAAAGGTCGGCAGCACCTCGTTGCCGCGCATCAGGCAGGGCGGATCGTTGCCCGCCTGCACCGCGCGTATTCCCTTGCGCAGCAACTGCCGGAACATCACCACGCCCTGGTCGAGCGTGCCCAGCGCCTCCAAGGAATGCGGCGCGATCGAGCCCTGGCTGGTCATCGCGTCGTAGTCGCCGGGGACGCGCTGGCGCTCGGCGTAGGGGCGGTTGGGCGTCTGCCCGATATCCATCACGCGGTGCTGCACCTCGAGGGGCGTGGGATCGTCCAGCGCCATGTGAACCACGACGAATTGCTGGCTCGAATGATCGTCCTCGGGAACGGTCCACATGGTGATCCAGGGCGGCGCGCAGTCCTTGAGGCTGCGGCCGTCCTCGAACACCGACGTGATGCTGTGGATGTTCGGCATCATGATGTCGGTCGAACGAACCCAAATCTTGTCCTCGACGCGGCGCGAGGCGGCATAGAGCATGCCGGAAGGCGTCTCGGACCAGGTGATCTGCGGAAACTTGCCGAATTCCGAGGCGAACATCCCTTCCCAGGCATGCAGGATCGCGGTGTGCGCCGGGTCCATCGAGTTTTCCTTGACCTGCACCCAGTTGCATGCGAACGGCAGGCGCGGCCCGGGCGCCAGCTTCATGCCCGGCACTTCGAACTTGTCGTAGCGCGGGAACGGCGGCTTGAGCTCGATGGGACCCATATAGGCGAACACGATTCCGGCGAAGACATGCGCCGGATATGCCCCTTGTTTGAACTCCTTGCGCAGCCGCTCCGCCGCCGGCTCGCCCGGCATCTCCAGGATCGTCCCGTCGACGTCGAACACGCGGCCGTGATAGCAGCAGCGGATGCCGTGCGCCTCGACCCTGCCGTATTCGAGCGAGGTCCCGCGATGGCAGCAATGCAGGTGCAGAACCCCGACCGCTCCGCCGCGATCGCGGAATGCCACCAGATCCTCGCCCAGGACGCGCACCCGCAGCGGGCGGTCCTCGATCTCGCGCAGGTAGGCGACCGGCTGCCAGAAGCGGCGCAGATACTCGCCGCCCGGCGTGCCCCTGCCCGTCTGCGTGATTTCGCGGTCCGGAACGCCTTCGATCGGCGTGCGGTAGCCGGAGTAAGCGAGACCGTCGCGCCCGGAACTGGCCATGTTTCCCTCTTCGCCCGAAAGGTTTCCCGGGAGAATCTATCCCCCTATCGCCCGGCGCTCAATGTCGCGATAGGGGCGTCTCGAGCACGATGAGGCCGGTCGCGGTGTTGGAGATCGGCACGTGGTAGTTCCGGTGGACCAATTCCACGTCATCGCCGAGCGCGCCACGCATGGCGAGCCAGTTCACCAGCTCGACGCCCTGCGCGCCGGCGATTTCGGTGAGGTCGAGGATCGAATAGGTCGCCAGCTCCTCGGGCGCGCGCACGATCTTGTCCAGGCACATCCGGTCGAAAGACGCGTTGATGAATCCCGCCCGCGTGCCGTCGAGCTGATGCGAAAGACCGCCGGTGCCCACGACCAGAACGCGCAAATCCTCGGGATAAGAGGCCACCGCCCGACCGATCGCCTGGCCGAGCCGGAAGCAGCGCAGCGGCGCCGGCAGGGGATGCTGGACGGTGTTGGTCACCACCGGGACGACGCGCACCGGCCATTGGCCGCCGCCGGGGAAGAGGAGCGACATCGGCACGGTGAAGGCGTGATCGACCAGCATCTCCTGGCAGGTCGTGAGGTCGAAGGAGTCGCCGACCAGCGCCTCGATCAGGTGCCAGGAGAGGCGCGGGTCGCCCTTGAAGGGACGCGCCACCGGCAGGCCCCAGCCCTCGTCGGCATGCCGGTATTCGGCCGCGGCGCCGATCGCAAAGGTCGGCATCTTGTCGAGAAAGAAATTCAGGCCGTGATCGTTGTAGATCACGATCGCGACATCGGGCCGCGCCGCTTCGAGCCAGGCGCGGGCCGCGCCGAAGCCGTCGAAGAACGGCTTCCAGTACGGTTCGTCAAACGATCCCTTGGCGATCGCGTTGCCGATCGAGGGGATGTGCGAGGTGGCGATGCCGCCGATGATGCGCGCCATGTCAGGCCCCCGCCGCCGCGAGCTTGGCCTTGAATGCTTCGACCGTCATGCCGGTCTGCTGCGCGCCCATGTCCTGGACGCCCATGCCGAAGATGCCCGCGAGCTTGGCGAGATAGTAGATGTTGCCGCCCGCCTCGATCATCGCGGTGATATCGCGCCGCCTCACCGCCTCGCGCTGCGCGGCGGTGAGGCCGAACCTGGCGCAATAGGCGTCCTCGTCGGCGACGAAAGCGGCGCGGTTCCCCGCGTCGTTGAAGGAGAAGCACATCTTGTTGAGGGCATAGCCCTGCTGCGCCCGCGCGCCGTCGAAGACGGGCGTTCCGGGAATGACGCGATGGTGGCCAGGCTTCGCATCCCGGTTCCGGCTGATCATGGCGGGACCCCTTTTTGTTCCGGCCAGTATGCGCGGCGGCGCAGGGCTCGCCTTGACCTGGATCAAGAGTAAGGGAGCAGCGCCTACGAATCGAGGATCGCCACGGCGCGGGTCCAGCCCGCCGACGCGCCGCGAATCTTCACGGGGAAACAGCTCACGGTGAAGCCGTGCGGCGGCAGCGCCTCGAGGTTGTGCAGCTTCTCCAGATGGCAATAGCCGATCTCGCGGCCCGCCTTGTGGCCTTCCCAGATGAGGCTGGCGTCGCCGGTCGCGGCGAACTTGTCCTTGGTATGGACGAAGGGCGCATCCCAGCTCCACGCATCGGTGCCGGTGAGCCTGACCCCGCGCTCGAGCAGGTAAAGCGTCGCCGCGCGCCCCATGCCGCAACCGGCCGCAACATAGTCGGGCTTGCCGTAGGCCGCGCCGGCGCGCGTATTGACGACGACGATCTCGAGCGGCTCGAGGCGATGGCCGATGCGCGCCAATTCCGTCTCGACGTCCGCGGCGGTGACGACATAGCCATCGGGCAGCTCCCGGAAGTCGAGCTTGACGCCGGGCTGCAGGCACCAGTCGAGCGGCACCTCGTCGATCGTGATCGCGCGCTCGCCGCGATTCATGGTCGAATGGAAATGATAGGGCGCATCGAGATGGGTCCCGTTATGGGTCATCAGGCGAATCCATTCGAGCGCCCAGCCTTCGCCGTCCGGAAGATCGCTCTGCTTGAGGCCGGGGAAGAACTTCATCACGTCGGCGGCGGTGTTCTTGTGCGTGAGATACTCGATCCGCGGGCCATAGCCGGGCGGGTCCGAGACCACATCGTTCTCGAGATGCATGGAGATGTCGATGAGGCGGCGCGCCATTGCGAAACTCCTCTATGCGCCTTCGCGAAGGATCGCGATTATCGCGCCTCAACCGGGGAGAAAAAAGCGCCTCAGCTCCGTCTCGGTCTCGCGCGGCGCTTCCTCGCTGAGATAGTGTCCGCTGGGCAGCGCCGCCATGCGCTTGATGTCGGCGGCGTAGAGCGGCCACACTTGTTCCGGCTTATGGTCGCGGCCGACCCCGCCCGTCGCGCCCCACAGCACGAGAGCGGGACAATCGACCCGCCTCCCCGCCGCGAAATCCTTGGTGTCCGTGTCGAGATCGACGGTGAAGGTCGCGCGGTAGTCCTCGCACATGGCGTGGACCGTCTTCGGGTCGCGCATGCAGCGGATCCAGTCCTGGATCGCGTCCTCGTCGAAGAAGCTCAGGCCCTGCGGCGTCTTCGCGAGCTTGCGCCGCAGGAAGAACTCCGGTTCCGCCGACATCAGGCGCTCGGGAAAATCATAGGGCTGCACCATGAAGAACCAATGCCACGAGAATTTCGCGAATCCCAGATTGACGTGATTGAGGAGGTGATGCTGGGGCAGGATGTCGAGAAAGGCCGCGCTCTCGACCCGCCCCGGATGATCGAGGCACATGCGGTGCAGCACGCGCGCGCCCCGGTCGTGACCCGCGGCCATGAAGCGGGCGAAGCCCAGCGCGGCCATCACCTCGACCTGGTCCTGCGCCATCGCGCGGAAGGAATAATTGGCGTGGTTCTCGCCCGCCGGCGGTTTCTCGCTGTCGCCATAGCCGCGGAGGTCCGTGCAAACGACGGTGAAGTCGCGCGCCAGCGACGGCGCGATCTTGCGCCACGAGAGATGATTGAACGGGTTGCCGTGCATCAGGAGCAGCGGCGGCCCCGTGCCGCCGTGGACCGTGACGATACGCGCGAAGCTGGTCTTGATCTCGGTGCGGGTGAAGCCTTCCATCATCGGGTGAACCTCCATGAGCGGACGCGGGCGCCAGCCGGCTGCAGCTCGACCCCTTTCCCTCATACCTTATCGGCCAAACCCCTGCCATTGACCGCTTCAGCGCGAATAGCGGCGGCTTGAAGTTTTCCCGGCCGCGGTGTTGCATGGGGGGGGTGTGCGATGGGCCGCGCGGAACGGCCGGGACCAGCCAGCGAGGGAGAGGCAAATGAAGGTCGAAACCATCGGTTATTCGGTGTCCGGGCTGAGCTGCCACGGCCAGCTCGTCTATGACGAGACCATCCGGACGCGGCGCCCGCTGCTGCTGGTGGCGCCCAATTGGCTCGGCATCATCCCGCCCGTGCTCGAGGTGGCGAAGATGCTCGCCAGCGACCGCTACATCGTCTTCGTCGCCGACATGTACGGCGAAGGCGGGAAGCCGACCGGCAAGGAAAACCCCATGGAGTTCCTGGCGCCCCTGATGAAGAACGCGGCCGAGACGCGCAAGCGCGTCGTCGCCGCCTTCGACACTCTGGTGCGCGAGGCGGAAAAGCGCGACATCGGCGACACCAAGCGCCGCGCGGCGATCGGTTATTGCTTCGGCGGCGCCAACGTCCTCGACCTCGCGCGCGCCGGAGCGGACGTCGCGGCGGTCGTCTCCATGCACGGCACGTTCGCCACCTCGATGCCGGCCAAGCGCGGCGAGGTCAAGGCCGCGGTTCTGGCCGTCCACGGCGCCGCCGACCCGATCGCGCCCAAGGCCGAGCGCGACGGGCTGGAGAAGGAAATGGACGCTGCCGGCGTGTCCTGGGTCATGCTGAACTATGGCGGCGTCGTGCACGCGTTCACGGACGAGCCCGCCAACATGCCCGGCGTCGCGGTCTATTACGAGCCCGCGACGCGCCAGGGCTACCAGCTTGCGCACACCTTCATCGCCGACGCCTTCGCCGGCAAGCTGACGGCGGCTCAGAGGTAGCGCAGCCAGAGGTAGAGGCTGCACAGGGCGAGCGACACGAGCGTGAGCGGCGCCGCGTACCGGCTGTAAAGCGCGAAGCCGAACGCGACGCCCTCGCGCTGCGCCATGCCGGCTGCCGTCAGGTTGGCCGACGCGCCAATCAGCGTGCCGTTGCCGCCGAGGCAGGCGCCGAGCGACAGCGCCCACCATAGCGGCACCAGCGCCTCGTCGCCGCCGAGGCTCGGCGCAATCGCGCGGATCAACGGGATCATCGCGGCGACGAACGGGATATTGTCCATGAACGCCGAAAGGAACGCCGACGCCCACAGCACCACGAAGACGGCGACGGTCAGGTTGCCGTGGACGCTGGCGACCAGCGTCCGGCCGAGCGCGGCGATGATGCCGGTCTGCTCCAGCCCGTGCACGACGATGAACAATCCCACGAAGAAAAAGATCATGATCCAGTCGATGTCGCCGTAAGCCTCGGTCACCTTCTGCGTCTGCATCTCGCGATGGTGGGCGATATTGTCGAGCAGCATCAGAACGGCCGCGCCGAAAAGCGCGATCGAGCCGGGCTCGAGCCCGATCTGGCGCTCCAGCACCAAGGCGAGCAGAACGACCGCAAGGACGGAGACCGACTGCTTCAGGAGCCGCCAGTCGGCGACGGCGGTGCGGGCCTCGAGCGCCATCACCTCGGCGCGCGCCGCATCGCTCGCGCCGAGCGACCGGCCCCATATGAGGTGGCACAGGGCCGCCTGGCACGCCATCACGACCAGGATGACCGGCGTGAGGCCGAGCACGAAATCGTTGAAGCTGAGCCCCGCCGCCGATCCGATCAGCATGTTGGGCGGATCACCAATGAGGGTGGCGGCACCGCCGATATTGGATGCCATCACCTCGACGAACAGGAACGGAAAAGGCGCGATCCCCAGCCGCCGCGCGATCGACAGCGTCACCGGCGCCACCAGCAGCACCGTCGTCACGTTATTGAGGACCGCGGATATGATTGCGGTGACGAGGGCGAGCATCAGCATGATGCCCGCCGGCGAGGCCCGGGCCTTCTGCGCTGACCAGATGGCGAGGAACTCGTAGACGCCGCAGCGCCGCGTGATCGAGACCAGCACCATCATGCCGGTGAGCAGCGCCAGCGTGTTGAAGTCGATGCCGCGGATCGCCTCGGCCTGGGTCAGCACGCCGGCAAGGATCATCGCGCCGCCGCCCAGGAGCGCGATGATGGAGCGGTCCATGCGATCGGCGATGATCAGCACATAGGTGACCGCCACGATCGCAACCGCGACCAGGGCCGGGCTCAACCCTAAAACGACCTGCGAAATCGGAATCCTCCTCGCGCCCCGGTTCCGGATTAGCATGCTAGGGCTTTCCCGGCGGACCGGCTACGCAAGCCGCGCGAGCCGGGCTACAATAACGACGGTCGAGCGGGGGGACGGGCCTTGAACCTGCAATTCGACTCCGAACACGTCATGCTGCGCGACAGCGCCGAGAAGCTGCTGGCGTCGCGCTTCGACTTCCGCGCGTTCCAGAAGCTCATCGACGGCGAGCCCGGCTGGACCCCGGAGCTGTGGACGATCTTCGCCGAGCTCGGCTGGCTCGGCCTGCCCTTCGCCGAAGAGGATGGCGGCTCGGGCGGCGGCGCGACCGAAATATCGATCCTGATGGAAGCGTTCGGCAAATATCTCGTGGTCGAGCCTTACCTCGCGACCGTGGTGCTGGGCGGCGGGCTGATCGCCGCGCTAGGCAGCGCCACTGAAAGGAAGGCTTTGCTCGAGCCGGTGATCGCTGGCCGAAGCCGCCTTGCCTTCGCCCATGACGATGCCGATGCGCCCACGACGGCCGTGCGCCGCGCCGGCGGCTACGCCATTACCGGGGCCAAGAAGGTCGTGCTCGGCGCGCCAATGGCGGAGACGCTGCTCGTCTCGGCGCGTCTCGACGGAACCGTCGGCGTCTTCGTGGTGCCGAGCGACGCACCGGGCGTCATCGTGCGGCCCTATCGCATGGTCAATGGCGAGCGCGCCGCCGATGTCGATCTGACCGGCGTCACGCTTCCGGCGCGCGCCCTCCTCGGCGGCAACGAGGATGCCGGCTCCGCGATCGAGCTCGTCATCCACCGCGCCATCGCCGCGCTCTCGGCCGACGCGATCGGCGCGATCGCGACCATGGTCAGGGCGACGGTCGACTATGCCAAGACGCGGGTGCAGTTCGGCCAGCCGCTCGCAAGCTTCCAGGCGCTGCAGCACCGCCTCGTCGCCATGAAGGTGAAGGAGGAGGAGGCGCGCGCGTCTTCGCGCCTGGCGACGCTCGCGCTCGACGGACCGCCGGACCGGCGGCTTCGCGCGATCGCCGGCGCCAAGGCCAAGATCGGACGTTGCGCCCGCGCGGTGCATCAGGAAGCGATCCAGCTTCACGGTGCCATCGGCACCACCAACGAGCTGTCGCTCGGCGCCTACGCCAAGCGTCTCGTCGCCTACGAGATCAAGTTCGGCACGACGCGCGAGCATCTCGCGCGCTACGGCGCGATGATCGCGCGGCCGGAGCTCGCGGCCGAAGGGCTGTTGAGCGCGGCGGGCTGAGGAGGGAAGCGTCATGGATTTGAGCCTGAGCGCCGAGGACATCGCCTTCCGCGACGAGGTGCGCCGCTTCCTCGCGTCGAACGTGCCCGACGCCATGCGCCGCGCGCACGATCTCACCACCAGCTTCCTGGACGATCCCGCCATATCGATCCATTTCCACCGCGCCCTCGACCGCCGCGGCTGGTCGGTGCCGCATTGGCCGGTCGAGCATGGCGGCACCGCCTGGACGCCGGTGCAGCATTACATCTTCGACGTCGAATGCGGCCGCGCCGGCGCGCCGGTCTACAACAGCTCGGGCTCGCATTTCGTCGGGCCGGTGATCATGCATTACGGCACCGCGGAGCAGAAGGCGAAGTACCTGCCGCGCATCCGCTCGGGCGAGGATCATTGGGCGCAAGGCTATTCCGAGCCCGGCTCGGGCTCGGACCTCGCCTCGCTCAAGACGCGCGCGGATTCGGACGGCGACGACTACATCGTCAACGGCCAGAAGATCTGGACCACCCACGCGCACAAATCGAACCGCATCTTCGCCCTGGTGCGCACCTCGCGCGAAGGCAAGCGCCAGGCCGGCATCACCTTCCTGCTGATGGATTTGGACCGGCCGGGGATCACCGTGCGGCCGATCATCGGCAATGGCGGCGACCATGAATTCAACGAGGTGTTCTTCGACAATGTCCGGACGCCGAAATCGGGCCGCGTCGGCGAGGAGAATCACGGCTGGGAGATTGCCAAGTACCTGCTCGAGTTCGAGCGCGGCGGCAGCGTCATTGCGGGCCGCGTGCGCGCGCAATTCGCCAAGCTGGTGCGGATGGTGGGCGCGCGCTGCCCCGGCGATCCCGGCGTCCTCGCCCGCATGGCGGAGATCGGCACTGACCTCGACGCCATGGAGATGCTCGGCCTCACGGTGCTGTCGGAGCTCCAGACCGGCGGCCATCCGGGTCCGATCTCCTCGCTCCTGAAGCTGCGCTGGAGCGAGATAAGGCAATCCATTTGCGAGCTGGCGCTGGACGCCATCGGCGACGATGCGCTGCGCTGGATCGGCGAGCGGCCGCTCTATGAGAATTTGCAGCTGCCGCAGGAGGACGAGGAGACCTTGGCGGTGACGTTGCGGTATCTGAATTCCCGCGCCTACACCATCATGGGCGGCACCTCGGAGATCCAGACCAACATCCTCGCCAAGACCCTGGTCGGGCTCTAGGGGCGTGGAACGTGTGAACCATCGTTGTGGAACTGCGCCATGATCCATATCAAGGCAAAGCATTTTCCCAGCCGGCAGTCTGCGCCGCCCACGACATCGGCGTTCCGAGCGATGACGATGGGTCGTAACGCGACCAACCCACTGGAATGCCGATGACCGCGGTCAGCGACTCCGCCCCTTCGCAGGGCGATCAACCCGACGGCCCGGCGCTCGAGCGCGCCCTCAAGACGGTCCCGCGAGGCGCCATGGCGCTTTCCGGGGCGGCCGTCCTTCTGTTGCTGGCGGCGTGGCTGGCGATCTATCTGTTCGTGTTCCTGCCGCGCGGACCGGTGGGGTAAGCGATGGCAATGGACGAACGCACCATATTGCGCAACGAGCTGCGCTGGGCGGCGGGCGTGGGCGCCATGGTTGGCGTCATCTTCGTCGCGATTCTATTCTCGTCGCTCGCGCTGCACCGGGCCCCGCCCAGCAACATCGAAACGGTCGATCCGCAGACCCTGCACCTGGCCGGCGAGTTCACCGAGGCCAATCTCGGCACGCATGTCACGCCCGACGGACAGGTGACGACGCGGATCGTCGCGGCGCAATTCGCCTTCGTGCCGCAATGCGTGGTCGTGCCCCAGGGCAAGCCGGTCACGCTGCGCCTGTCCAGCCCGGACGTCATTCACGGCATCCTGATCACGGGCACCAACGTGAACACCATGGTTGTCCCCGGCTATGTCAGCCAGGTGCGGACCGTCTTCGCCGAGACCGGCGATCTGCTGATGCCGTGCCATGAATTCTGCGGCCTCGGCCACAGCGAGATGACGGCTCACGTGATGGTGGTGCCGCAGTCGAGCTTCAGGCCCGACGCCAACGGGACCGCGAGCTGTGCTAGCCGCTAGGCGCCTCGTCCTCGCGCATCTGTGGACGGCGTTCGTCGTCTTCGCCGCCGCCGCGGTCCTGGGGGCGTGGCAGATGTGGGTGAGGAGCCCGCTCGCCGCGCCTTTCTCGACGCCCGACAATTACTATCTTTCGGTCACCGCGCACGGCGCCGCGATGGCCTATGTGCTGACGACATTCTTCATCATGGGGTTCGGCTATTACGTCGCGGAGACCGCGCTCGAGCGGACGCTGCCCAGCATGCGCTGGGCGTGGCTCGGTTTCGCGCTCGCCATCTTCGGCACGGCGATGACGGTGCTGACGGTGCTCTCGGGGCGCGCGTCGGTCCTCTACACGTTCTATCCGCCCCTCACGGCGAGCCCGTTCTTCTATGTCGGGTTGGTGCTCGTGGTCGTCGGGTCCTGGATCTGGTGCGTCCTGATGATATTGGCGATGGCGCAGTGGAAGCGCGCCAATCCCGGCCGGCCGGTGCCGCTCGCGATGTTCGCCACGGTCTCCAACGCGGTGATGTGGCTGTGGACCACGGCCGGCGTCGCAGTGGAACTCCTCTTCATCGTCATTCCCGCCTCATTGGGCCTGACCGAGACGGTCGATGTCGGCCTCACCCGCACCCTCTTCTCCTGGACCCTGCATGCAATTGTCTATTTCTGGCTGATCCCCGCCTACATCGCCTTCTACACGATGGCGCCGCAGGCGGCGGGCGGGCGGCTCTACAGCGACTCGATGGGGCGCCTGAGCTTCATCCTGTTCCTGGTCTACAGCCTGCCGGTCGGCCTCCATCACCTGTTCATGGACCCCGAGCATTCGACCGGGTTCAAGTTCGTGCAGATGTCGCTGACCGTGCTCGTGACGGTGCCGACCTTGCTCACCGTCTTCACCATCACCGCCTCGATGGAGATCGCCGGCCGCATGCGCGGCGGAACCGGTCTCTTCGGATGGATCGGCGCGCTGCCATGGCGGCGGCCGATGGTGTTGGCGACCGGCCTCGCCTTCTTCATGCTGTGGTTCGGCGGCGGCGGCGGACTCGTCAACATGAGTTACGGCATGAACGCCATGGTCCACAACACGTCCTGGGTGACGGCGCATTTCCATCTCATCTTCGGCGGCACCGTGGTGATGATGTATTTCGCCATCGCCTACGAGATCTGGCCGCGTCTCACCGGACGCGCGACGCAGGCGCCGCAGCTTCAATGCGCGCAGCTCTGGCTCTGGGCCATCGGCATGATGGTGATGACGGTCCCGTGGCATTGGCTCGGCCTCGAGGGGCAATGGCGGCGGGTCGCGCATTTCGACTATGCCGATCCGGCGATCGCGTCCTGGGGGCCTTGGGTCGACGTTTCCGTCGCCGGCGGCGCGATCCTGCTGGCGAGCGCGCTGCTCTTCATCTGGAATCTCGCGCGCTTCCATGCCGACCAAGCGGCGAAACTGACGCCGGTGCCGCCGCAGCGCTATGCCGTCGCCGTCCATCCGCCCGACCACGTGCCGGCCGCCTTGAACGGGTTCGCATTGTGGAACGTGGTGGTTCTGGTCCTGATGGCCGTCGCCTACGGATTTCCGCTGGCGCAGTTCTTCATCGAGGCGCCGCCGCAGGCGATCGTCCATCACGTGGACAGGGCGGGCTAGGCGATGGAAGCGCTCGATCGGGCCTGGCGCCTCTGGGTCGGCATCATCCTCGCGGGGATGGTCGTCACCGCATGCGTGCTGGGGTTCGTGGTCGTGCCGCTGGTTCAGGGCGGCGGGCCAGGCTTCGACGCCTTCACTGCGATCTGCCGCGCGATCGGCATCAACCTCGCGCCGCGCGAGGCGCCGCGCGCTGCCGCCCCGGCCCAACCGGCATCGGGCGTGGCGTGGAATTCCAAGACGTTCGGCGCGCTGGCGCATGGCGACAAGGCGGCAGGCGCCAAGTTCGCCCAGGACACGTGCATCGCCTGCCATGCCCCGGACGGTCCCCCGCCCGATCCTTCGATCCCGCGCCTCGCCGGCCAGTCTTCCTTCGCGATCTACAAGCAGCTCCAGGACTTCAAGAGCAGCACGCGCATCAACGAGATCATGTCGGGGCTGGCGAAGGCCATGACCGACACGCAGATCGCGGATGTCGCCGCCTATTACAGCAGCCTCGCGCGCCTCGACCTCGACGCGCGCCACCCCGCCTTCGCCGGACCCGAGATCGAGGCGCTGGTCGAGCGCGGCGACGCGACGCGCGGCGTGCCGCCGTGTGCCTCCTGCCACGCGGCGACGTCGGGCGGCCCCATCGAGACGCCGACGCTCACCGGCCAATCTCCGCAATATGTCGCGGCCGCGCTCAAGGATTTCGCCGAGGGTCAGCGCCGCAACGATATCTACGGGCGCATGCGCGGCATCGCCGCGAAGCTCACGCCAGCGGAAATGACGCTGCTCGGCGACTACTACACCACGCCGCATTGAGCCTGCCCCTTCATCGCGGCTACACTCCCGGCCGACGGTTTCGCTGACGCCGATCGAGGGAGGTCGCCATGACACGCTTAAGGGTTCTGAGCCGCGCCGAGATGAACGACGAGCAAGGCCGCGTCTTCGACGAGATCAAGGCCGCGGGCGGGCCGGTGGGCGGGCCTTATTGGGCCTATATCCGCAACCCCAAGCTCATGCGCATCGCGCAGGACATGGGCAACTGCATCCGCGCCAGCTCGCTCAGCGGGCGCGAGCGGCAGATCGCCGTTTTGACGGTCGTGCGTCATTGGGGCGCCAAGTATCCCTGGGCGGCGCAGGCACGGGCCTCGGTGGCGGCGGGCCTCGACCAGGAGACGATCGACGCGATCAACGCGAAGAAAACGCCCAAGCTCACCGATCCGCGCGAAAAGCTGGCGCATGAGGTGGCGAAGGAGCTGCTCGCCAATCACGGCTTGAGCGACGCGACCAATGCCGCGGCCGAGAAGGCGTTCAAGCTCGAGGAGCTGGTGGCGCTGGTCGCGGCGATCGGGCAGTTCTCGATGGTGTGCTGCACCGCCAACGCGTTCGACCTGACGCCGACCGACGACATGACGGCCCGCCTCGCCGTCTAGCCGTCATGACCATCCGCTGGGCGCTGCTCGGCACCGGGCGCCACGCCGACGGACGGGCCGCGCCGCAGCTCAAGACCGCCGCCGGCTCCGTGCTGGCCGCCGTCCTGAGCCGCGACCGCGCCCGCGGCGAGGCCTTCGCCAAGAAGCACGGCATCGCCAAGGTCCACATCTCGATGGACGAATTGCTGCGCGACCGCGACATCGACGCGCTCTATGACGCGACGCCGGACGGGCTCCATGCGCCCAACGCCGCCGCGGCCGCCGCTGCGGGCAAGCATATCCTGATCGAAAAGCCGCTCGCGCTTTCGCTCGCGGAGGGTGTCGCGTCGAGCGCGGCGTGCCGGCGCCACGGGGTGAAGCTCGGCGTGGTGTTCCAGCAGCGCCACGACGCCGTGCACCAGGAAGCGCGGCGCCTGGTGCTCGCGGGCGAGATCGGCGACGTGGTGTCGGCCCTGGTGCAGCTTCCGCTCGCGGTGTCGTCGCGCTCGGCTGCGCCGCAAGCGGCGCCGACCTGGCGCACCGATCCGGCGATGCGCTCGGGCGGCATCGTCATGAGCATCGGTGATCACGCCTACGACACGCTCGCCTATCTGCTCGGCCAGGACATCGTCGAAGTCTCGGCCTTCACCGACGCGACGCGCGACAATCCACCCGACGAGCGCGCCGGCGGCATGCTGCTGCACCTGTCGCGGGGCGCGATCGGCTATGCCTATGCCAGCTTCAGAACGCCCTATGCGCGCCGGCCCTTCGAAATCCACGGCACCAAGGGCTCGCTCATCCTGACCAACACCTATTCGTATTTGATCGGCGCCGGCGAAGACGCGACGCCTTCCCTGGAGTTGGTCAACGATAAAGGCCGCACGGTTCGCCACTTCCCGCCATCGGACTGCTTCCGGCTCGAAGTCGAACAGTTCAACCGCGCGATCGAGGGCAAGGGCGAGCCCATGACGACGGCGGAGGACGGACTGCGCGCTCTGGCGATCACCGATGCGATCTACGCCGCGTGGCGCGGCGGGCGCGTCGCGAAAGTGGCGGACTTCATGCCCAGATCGTGACCGATTGGCGCAAGGGAGAAGCATCGTGGAGAAACGGCACCAGGTCGTGATCGTGGGCGGAGGGCCGGTGGGTGTGGCGCTCGCCGTCGAGCTCGGACTGCGCGGCGTGTCGTGCGCGCTCATAGAGCGCCGCTTCGAAACGCAGCGCATCCCCAAGGGGCAGAACCTGACCGGGCGCACGCTCGAGCATTTCTACTACTGGGGCATCGCCGACGAGCTGCGCTCGATGCGCTTCCTGCCGCCGGGCTATCCGATCAGCGGCATCGTCGCCTACGGCAATCTGATGAGCGACTATTGGTATGCGCCGCCGCAGCGCGAGATCGTGCGCGACTATTATTTCCAGGCCATCGAGCGCCTGCCGCAATACCAGATGGAAAAGGTGCTGCGCGCGAAGATGGCGACGATTTCCGCGATCGAGAGCCAATTCGGCTGGGCAGCGGAGAGCATCGAGCAGGACGACAACGGCGTGCGCGTTGTCATCGCCGAGGAAGGCGGCCCGGGGCGCGCCGTCTTGGAGGCGGATTACGTCGTCGGCTGCGACGGCGCCCGCTCCACCGTGCGCGACCAGGTCGGCATTGAGCGCGGCGGCGCGGATTTCGACCAGCTCATGGTGCTGGCGGTGTTCCGCTCGCGCGCGCTGCACGAGGGGCTGAAGCGCTTTCCCGAACGCTCCACCTACAACGCGCTCCATCCCGACAACAAGGGCTACTGGCAATTCTTCGGCCGCATCGACGTGGGCGAGGGCTGGTTCTTCCACGCCCCGGTACCGGCCCACACCACCACCGACAATTACGACTTCCACGCCCTCATCCAGAAGGCCGCGGGATTCCCGTTCGCGTGTGAATTCGACCATGTCGGGTTCTGGGACATGCGCGTCGCGGTCGCGGAGCGCTACCAGGTCGGGCGCGTCTTCATCGCCGGCGATGCGGCGCACAGCCATCCGCCCTATGGCGGCTTCGGCCTCAACAACGGGCTCGAGGACGTGACCAATATCGGCTGGAAGCTGGCCGCGACGCTCCATGGCTGGGGCAGCGACGCGCTGCTCCAATCCTACAGCGAGGAGCGCCACCCGATCTTCAAGGAGACCGGCGAGGATTTCATCGCCAACCGCATCGAGACCGACCGCAAGTTCCTCGAGCGCTACGATCCCGCGCGCGACTCCGCCGCGTTCGAGCGCGGCTGGAAGGAGCGCCAGTCCGGCGCCGGCGCGTTCGTGCAAACCTACGAGCCGAACTACGAGGGCTCGTCGGTGGTGCTGGGCCCGCCCGGCGGCAAGTGCAGCGCCCACGGGACGCATTCCTTCACGGCCCGGGCCGGGCATCATCTCGCGCCGCGGCCGCTGTCGTCAGGCCGCAACGTGTTCGAGGAGCTCGACGCGGGCTTCACCTTGCTGGCGTTCGACGCCGAGGCGTCGGCGGTCGCCGCCTTCGAGCTGGCGGCGCGCGCGCTGGGCGTGCCGTTGAAGGTGGTGCGCGACAGCTTCGACGGCGGGCGCGAGGCCTATGGCGCGCGCCTCACCCTGGTGCGCCCGGACCAATACGTAGTCTGGACCGGCGACGGACACCCCGGCGACGCGCGTCGCATCCTGGCCAAGGTCGTCGGCCTCGCCTGACGTCACGCCATCGCGAAGGGAGGACACTCATGCGGAAATTCCTGGTCGCCAGCGCCGCGCTCGCGCTTTCTTTCCACGCGCTGCCGCTGGCGGCGGAAGACGCGCCCATAGCGCGCGTGCCGGCGGTCACCGAACAGGATCCCGATCCGATGGTGAAGGCGATGTTCGAGGCGACCCGCGCACGCGGCGCCCGGCCGATCAACCTGCAGCTCATCACCAACCTGGCGCCCAAGATGGCGAAGGCGCAGCAGGTGGAGGCCTACACCATCCGCTTCGACATGGTCACGCCGCGGCCCTATCGGGAGCTGACCATCCTGCGCACGGTGCAGAACTGGGACGGCGACTACGAGTTCAACCAGCATCACGCGATGGCGCTCGCCTGCGGCTTCACCCAAGCGCAGATCGACGGTCTCGCGCATTGGCGAGACGGCGCCTTGTTCGACGAGACGCAGCGCGCGGTGCTGGCCTATGTCGATCAGCTCACGGCGCGGCCGGGCAAGGTCGACGACGCGACCTTCGCGGCGCTCGCCAAGCATTTCAATCCGCACGAGATCGTCGAGCTGACCCTGACCTCGAACCGCTACATGGGCACCGCCGCGTTCTCGAACGCGATGCAGCTCCAGATCGAAAAGGACGGGCGCCAGGCGGAAATCGGCAAGTGCTAGCGCGGCCTATTTGCGCTTGAGGAACGGCACCGCCAGCCGCATCACCTCGGCGCCCGCGTCCCACGGCACCATGTGCTTGCAGTCCGGCACGACGTGGAGATCGAGCTCCGGGTGCGCCTTCTTGAAGAGGGCGGCGCGGTCGGCGGCATGGGCGCGGTCGTTCTTGCCGTAAACCAGCAGCAGCGGCAGCTTGAGCTCGAGCATTTGCTGCCACAGCGGCACGCCCTGCCCGCCGCCGCCTTCGGGCGCATTGGCGCGGGCGGTGAAGGTCTGGAACGCCTTGCCGATGCTGCGGCTGTGGCGCAGCGCCAGCTCTTCCGGTGTGACGAGGTCGGTGTGGAAGAGGTCGGCTTCCATCAGCTTCTTGGTGTCGGCCAGCGTCGGCTCCGTGACCGCCATCTGCTGATCGACGCGCTGCGCCACCGCGGCATAGCGGCCTTCGACGTCTTCGGGCAGCGGCGGCAGCAAGGTACCGGTGCCGAGCACCATCAGATGCGTGTACCGGCTCGGGTCCTTGCGCGCGAGCTGGACCGCGATCGCGCCCGAGCGCGAATGCGCGAGAAGCGCGGCCTTGTCGATCCCGAGCGCGGTCATGAATTTCGGCACGGAATCGCGCTGAAAGGCGAGCGACAGATCGGCGCCGACCTCGCTCAGCCCATAGCCGGGGAAATCGAACGCGATGGCGCGGAACCCCGCGCCCGCCAGCGGCCCGAGCGTGCGCAGGAACACGTCGGCCGACGAGCCCAGCGAAGCGCCGTGCATCAGCAGCACGGCCGGCCCTGCGCCCTCCTCGACATAGCGCATGCGCAGTCCGTCGACCGCGACGTACTTGTCGATCGGCTTGGTCGCGAGATGCGTGTCCATGGTCGTTCCTCCTCGTGGGGCGTACCCTCATGTTCCGCCCCCGCCGCCCTCCTGGCAACGGGTTTCGCGGAGCAAAATCCTGTCCCCACCGACTGAAGCGCCGTGCGTCCTTCGACTACGCGGCGCCATGCGTCGCTCCGCTCAGGATGAGGCGAAAGTTTTACCTCACCCTGAGCGGAGCCCGAAGGGCGTAGTCGAATGGGCGCACATTGCTGGAGCCTACTCCGCCGTCACCGGCTTCACCGCGCGCAGCCGCGGCAGCACGTCCCTGGCGAAGTTGTGGATGCCCTTCACCGATTCCGCGTGGGTCATGGGACCGGAGCGGCCGATCAGCGCAAGATGCCCGAAGCCGCCCACCTTGTCGTGGAATTCCATGATCTGGCGATAGACGCCGTCGGCGTCGCCGGCGAAGAGTATCCCCTGCTCCATCGCCTGCTCGACCGTGATCGAAATGAGGCGGCGGGCGTTCTGGCTGGCGGGCGTGACGCCCTTCTCGGCATTGGCCGGGAGCGCCGCATCGGCGCGCGGCGCGGTGCGATAGACCGAGGGCGCCATTTCCGGCGGCACCACGCCGGGCAGGAAGCGTGAATATTGCGGCGCGGATTTGAGGCTGGTGTTGAGGAACCACAGGAGCTGGCTGCCGACGCGGCGTCCTTCCTCGTCGCTGTCGCCGACATAGACGAGCGCGGCATAGGCGAAATTGTCGGTCGTGACCTTGGGCAGGCCCGCCTCCGCGCGCGCCTTGCGATGCGCCTGGAACGCGCGCCGCGTGCCCTCCGGCCCGCGCAGCACCAGCACATGCACCATGCCGCGCCGCCCGACCTCGGAAGCGGTCTCGGGATCGCCGGTGGCCGACCACATCCGGGGATGCGGAAGCTGCCAGGGCCGCGGCCAGATATTCACGTGGCGATGGGTGAAGTGCTTGCCCTCCCAACTGAACGGCCCGTCCTGATGGGTGAGCGCCTTGGTGATGAGGTCGATCGCTTCCCAGTAGCGCTCGATATTGTTCACCGGGTTGGCGTTGTTGGACGCCATCTCGGTGCCGCCCGACTTGACGAAGCCGATCTCGAGCCGGCCGCGCGAGATGACGTCGGCGGTGGCGTATTCCTCGGCGATCCTGACCGGGTCCTTGCGCAGCGATACCAAGGTGCCGAGGCTCAAAATGCGCACCTTGCGCGTCTGGCGCGCGAGGATGCCGACCAGAAGCGGATTGGCGCCCAGGAGCGAATTGATCCCGGCATGATGCTCGACCGCGAGCACGTTGAGGCCGAGCTCGTCGCACAACAGGAACTCGTCGATCACTTCCTCGAACAGGTTGGCCGCGATCGCCGGATCGCAATAGCGGTTCGGCAGGCTGGCGCGCACCGAGTCCGCCGCGTTCAGCACCTCCTGCGGCACCGAGGGATAAGGGATCTCGCATTGCCACCACGCGTCCATCGTCTCTCCCTCCCGCTCAGCCCTCGAGGAACGCCGTCACCGCGTCGACGAACGCGTCGGGCCGCTCGATCTCGGGACGGTGGCCCGCTTCGTCGATCAGCGCGAAGCGCGCGCCGGGAATGAGATCGCACATCGCCTTGCCGTAGGACGGCGCAACGATGCCGTCGCTCGAGCCCCACACCACGAGCGTCGGCACGGCGATGCGCGGGAGCCAGTCCTTGAGGCGCGGGTTGTGCATGTAGGGATGCCAGCCATAAAGGCAGAGCGCGTCCCAATTGCGCGCGCGGCGCACGATCGCCTCGTCGGCCATGGCGTTGTAGTCGGGTGCCCAGCGCGCAGGATCGTGCCAGCTCCGCCGCTCGACCTCGGCAGGCGCGGTATTGAAGACGTCGAGGATGTCCGGCGTCTCGCGGCCGCTGACCTTGATGCCGAGCGCATCGACCAGGATGAGCCGGTCGATGCGCGGCGAGCCCATCACCGCAAGCTCCGCCGCGAGCCAGCCGCCGAACGAGAAACCCATCACAGTGATCTTCTCGTCCGGCAGCGCATCGAGCACGTCGAGATAAAGCCGTGTCAGGTCATAGATGGTCTCGAACCCGTCCGGGCGCGGCGATAGGCCGAAGCCCGGATGCGACGGCGCGACGATGCTGCGGCGCCTTCCCAGCAGCTCGACGAAGCGCGCCCGCGGATCGACGGTCTGGAACCCGTGCAGCAGAAGGAGCGGCTTGCCCGAGCCGCATCGCACGACCTCGAGCTCCCATCCGCGCGCCGGCAGACGCTCCATTTTTGCGTCGTTCATGGCCGCCATGCTGCCTTGCCTTCCGCGCGGCGTAAAGCCCGTGCGTCCTTCGACTGCGCGCTTCGCGCTCCGCTCAGGATAAGGTACAGTTTTCGCCTCATCCTGAGCTGAGCGAAACGTAGTCGAAGGACGCAGGATGAGATTTCCGCTTTCGCCGGCTGGTCACGGGGTTGCGACATGAAGATCTGGTATTTCAGCGAGAACGCCTATCCCTACCTGCCGACGCCCGAGACCTACGACTCCGTGCGCGTCGATCTCCCCAACAAGCATTACGACCCGGTGAAGGGCGCAGCGCTCTACGACCGTTTCATCGACGAGTGGGTGCTCGCCACCGAAGAGGGGCTGGAGATCATGATGAACGAGCATCATCAGACTCCGACCTGCGTCGACCCGGCGGCGCCCCTGGTCTTGGCGGCGCTCGCTCGCGTGACGCGCAAGGGCCGCATCCTCATCCTCGGCAACCCGATCGCCAATCGGCGCCAGCCGGTGCGCGTGGCCGAGGAGATGGCGCTTGCGGACGTGCTGTCGCACGGCCGCGTCGAGGTCGGCTTCGTGCGCGGCGTCCCGTTCGAGATCGCGCCCGCCAACAGCAATCCCGTCTACATGAACGAGCGCCATTGGGAGGCACTCGACCTCATCGTCAAGGCCTGGACCTCGCATGAAGGCCCGTTCAGCCACGAGGGGCGCTTCTATCACGCACGCCGCATCAACATCTGGCCGCGCCCCTATCAGCAGCCGCATCCGCCCGTCTGGGTCAGCACCACGACGCCCAGCGGCGCCGCGCGCGTCGGCGGGCGCGGCTACGTGCAGGCGACCTTCCTCACCGGGTTCCGCGCCACCCCTGCGGTGTTCGAGGGCTATCGCGGCGGCTGGCGCGAGGCCGGGCGCGGCGACGACGTGCCGTCCGACCGGCTCGCCTATGCCGCCTTCGTCTATGCCGCCGAGACCGAGGCCGAGGCGCGCGAGCATGCGCAGGCGCTGCTGTGGCACATCGCCATCAACAAGATCTCGCCGCCCTTCACCAACCCGCCGGGCTATGCGTCGGTTGCGACCGCGGCGCAGATGATGCGCGCCGGCGTCGCGGGGCGCACCTTCCCGCCCGTCACCACGGTCGACCAGGCGATCGAACTCGGCATCATGTTCGCCGGGACGCCCGAGCAGGTTTACAAGCAGATCGCCCGCTTCCACGATCATGTCGGCGGCTTCGGGCACCTCTTGGTGATCGGCCAGTCGGGCTTCCTCGACCACGAGAACACGGTGCGCGGCATCAAGACGCTGGCGCGCGAAGTCTATCCCCGCCTCAAGCAGGATTTCCCGGACGCCGCACCCGCGCGCTAGTTCCTGGCGTATTGGCGCAGAATCGTCCCGCGGGTCCCGGCGCCGAAGCTTTTCGTCAACGCAGGCTGAAGACGAGCAGCTGGTCGGTCACCGGGCCGCCGCCGCAGCCGATCGCGCCCGCGGCGAAATACGCATAGCGTCCGACCGCGGCGGCGCCGAACGCGTGCCGCGCCGCGGGCAATTGCGTCAGCGTGCGCCAGTTTCCGGTATTGGGATCGTAGGCCTCGTTCTCATCAAACGGTTCGCCGCCGGCGTTGCTGCGCGACGGGTCGAGCTTCTTGCACTCGCCGCCGGCATAGAGAACGAGACCATGATAAAGGACGGCCGCGCCGCTGCTGCGCGCCGTCGGAAGCGGCGCGGCGGCGGTCCAGCGGTCGGTCGCGGGATCGTAGACGTCGTGCAGGTTGGTGTTGTCGGTGGTGTTGGCGGTGCGCCCGCCGATGACGTGAATCTTGCCGCCGACGGCGACCACGCCGATATGGTCGCGCGGCGTCGGCAGCGGCGCCGCCGAACTCCATTTGCCGGTCACGGGATCGTAGACCTCGTGCGTGCCGACCGTCACCTTGTCGAGCCCGCGCCCGCCGATCGCGTGGAGCTTGCCGCCGACCACGGCCACGCCGACCGAGCCGCGCGGGCTGCTCAACGGCGCGATCGGCTGCCAGCTGTCGCTCGCCGGATCGTAGACGAAGCACAGAACCACCGCGCCGACATGGACGATGTTGGTGAAGCCGCCGATGGCGTAGAGCCTGTGCCTCAATCCTGCGACGCCGATATGGCTCTGCCCGTGCGGCAGCGGTGCGCGGTCGCGCCAGCGATCGGTCGCGGGGTCGTATTCCTGGTTGAGCGGGGAATCGAAGCGGCCCAGCGCGGTGCCGCCGAGCACGTAGATCTTGCCGTCGAGCGCCGCCACGCCGACCTCGTTGCGCTGGGTCGGAAGCGACGCCCGGGTCGACCAGGTCCCGCGATCGGCGGTCTGCGCCAAGGCGGCGACGGCGAATCCTACGACGATCGCGGCGACCGCGCCAACCACGACATGCTTCATGCCTGTCTCCCTTGATGGCGCCTAGACGCCTCCGCCCTCGACCGCGTGGCCTTCCGCGCGCCAGCGCAGCATGCCGCCCGCAAGGTTGGCGATGTCGGTGAAGCCCGCTTGCTTGAGGATGTTGACCGCCTGGGCCGAGCGGCTGCCGGCGCGGCACACCGCGACGATCGGGCGGTCGCGCGAAAGCTCGCCGGCGCGCGCTGCAACCTCGCCCAGCGGGATCAGGATCGCGCCGTAGATGTGGCCGAGCGGGCCGGCGAATTCGTCCTTCTCGCGCACGTCGAGGATTTGCAGCGGCCCGTCATATTCCTCGAGCGTTTGCGGCTGGATTTCCCAGATGCCGGCGAAGGTGAAGGTGAGCGGCGCCCAGCCGGGATCGGCGGCGACGAAGCGGTCGTTCTCCGGCCGGCCGCATTTGAGGTTGGCCGGCACTGCGACGTCGATCTGCTTCGGGTGCGCGAGCTTCAGATTCGCCATATGGCCGGTGAAGTCGCCTAATCCGATCGCGCCGCCGAGCCGCGGATTGAACCGCTTCTCCTCGGCGACGCTGGTGACGGTGAGGCCGCGATAATCGTGCGCGGGATAGAGCAGGCATTCGTCCGGTAGCGTGAAGATCTGCTCGCGCACCGAGCGGAACATGGCAGCGGCGTCGCCCTCCTGGAAATCGGTGCGCCCGGTGCCGCGGATCAGCAGGCAGTCGCCGGTGAACGCCATGCTGCGATCGTCGAGCACATAGGTGACGCAGCCGCCGGTATGGCCGGGCGTGGCGCGCACGACGAGGCGGCGGTCACCGAACGCAATCTCGTCGCCGCCGGCGAGATAGCGGTCCGCGCCCGCGGCGCTGCTGGCCCGCGCAAGGGCGATGAAGCTGCCGAGCCTGCGCTTCAAGAGCCACGCGCCGGTGACGTGATCGGCATGGACGTGGGTCTCGAGCGTCCACAGAAGCTTGAGTTCAAGCTCGGCGATGAGCGCGGCGTCGCGCCGCACCTGCTCGAACACCGGATCGATCAGCACCGCCTCGCGGGCGCGCGCGTCGGCGAGCAAATACGTGTAGGTCGAGGATTGCGGATCGAAGAGCTGACGGAAGATCATGGCGCGAGGGATTCTATCCGACCTTCCCCGGAGAATCGACCCCCGAGCCGCGCGCGAACATCCTGCGCCCATTCGACTTCGCTTCGCTCCGCTCAGGGTGAGGTAGAATTTTCGCCTCATCCTGAGCGGAGCGAGCAAAGCTCGCGCAGTCGAAGGACGCACGGGCCGAAGTCCAGCCCATCGCGATTGCCGCAGGTGGTCAGGACCGCTAGTCTGACGTGCTGCCTCGGCTCACGGATCGGACTAGAGTGATGGACCACAATCCGCATCTCGCCAGCGCTCGTCGCGCCCATGACGACAAGGGCACCGACGCTGGCATCGAGCGTCCCGACCGGGTCGAGAACATTGCCTGGCAGACGCGCGAGGCCGCGCCGACGGCAGAGGAAAGCGCTCTTGCCGACGCGCTCCAGTCCATCTTCGCCGAGGAAATCTACGAGCTTTCGCGCGTCGTCGAGCGCCTCAATCGCCTCGGCGTCGCGGCGCCCGCGGGCGCGGCGCACTGGACCGAGGATTTATTCCGCGCCCACCTGCACCAGCTCGGGCGCTGAGCATGCAAGCGCCGCGTCTCGAGTTCCGGCACGTCACCAAGCGCTTTGCCAAGTCGGGCACGCGCGGCGAGATCGTGGTCGCGGTCGCCGATGTGAGCTTCGCCGTTGCGGACGGCGAGGTCGTGTCGCTGATCGGGCCTTCCGGCTGCGGCAAGAGCACGCTGCTGACGCTCGGCTCCGGCCTCGATGCGCCGAGCGAGGGCGAGGTGTTCGTCGATGGCGAGCGCGTGACCAGGCCCAATCCGCACGTCGCCTTCATGCTGCAGAAGGATCTGCTGCTGCCATGGCGCACCATCCGCGAGAATGTCGAGTTCGGGCTCGAGATCCAGGGCGTCGCCGCGGCACAGCGTCGCGAGCGCTCGGCGGCGCTGCTCGCCACTTGCCGCATCGCCGATTTCGCCGGGCATTATCCCTATCAGCTTTCGGGCGGCATGCGGCAGCGGGCGGCGCTGGCGCGCACCCTCGCTGTCGATCCGACCGTGCTCTTGCTCGACGAGCCGTTCTCGGCGCTCGATGCGCAGACCAAGATGGTGCTGCAGCAGGACCTCGCTCGCACCATCCGCGACGCCGGCAAGACCGCACTCTTCATCACCCACGATTTGGTGGAAGCGGTGGCGCTCTCGGACCGCGTGCTGGTGATGAGCGCGCGTCCCGGCCGCATCATCGAGGAGATCGCGATCGACCTCCCGCACCGCGACGATTGCATGCGCCGGCGCGAGCTGCCGGGCATCGGCCATTACGTGCCGCGATTGATGTCGCTCCTGCATGTGCGTGAGGCGGCGGTCTAGGCGAAGGGACGAGGAGAAAGACATGAGGAGCTACGCCGCGCTTTCGACATTTGCGATCCTCGCTGTGGCGCTCGCCGCCGGCGCTGCGGGCGCGGCCGAGAAGGTCACGTACCTGCTGCCGGCGCCGGCTTTCCTGCCCGCGTTCGGGCCGTGGATGCTGGCGAAGCAGCGGGGATATTTCGCGCAAGAAGGGCTCGACGTCGATTTCGAGGCGGCCAAGGGCGGCGCCGATTCCGCCAAGCAAGTGGGCGCCGGCAACGCCGTCATCGGCGGCGCGATCGGCGACACGCCGATCATCGTCCGCGCCAACGGCGTGCCGGTGAAATCGGTGGCGCTGCTAGGCGGCGGCGGCCTCATGCAGCTCGTGCTGCACGAGGACTCGCCGATCAAGGGCCCCGAGGATCTGAAGGGCAAGACCGTCACCGTGATGGCCTATCAGGACACGACCTATTACGCGCTGCTCGGCATGCTGGCCAAGGTGGGCCTCACCAAGAACGACATCAACGCCCAGGCGGTCGGTGCCACCAACATCTGGAAGCTGTTCGTCGCGGGCCAGGCCGACGCCATGGCCTCGGTGCCGGACTGGATCGTCGACGCGACCGAGGCCGGCGCCAAGGTCAAGGTCATCCCCGCCGATAAGTATTTCCAGAGCATGGCGCAGGTCGTGGTGGCCTCCGACCAGACCATCAAGGAGAAGCCCGAGCTTATCCGCAAGCTGGTGCGCGCCACCATCCACGGCGTCAAGGACATCATGGACGACCCGCAGCGCGCGGCCAAGGACTACGTCAAGGCGGTGCCCGAGCGCGCCGGACAGGAACGTCAGATGGGCCGCGTCTTCGAGCTTTACGACCAGTATGTCTATCCCGGGCAGAAGGTGCTCGGCGAGATGGACGAGGCGCGCCTCGCCAGCCTTCAGGATTTCTACGTGAAGCAAGGGATCGTCGAGAAGGCGACGCCGGTGAAGGACCTCTACACCAACGAATTCGTCAAGTGATGGCACTCGAGGCGGCATCGCGGCCGAGGACCGGGCAAGACGCGCCGGCATGGAGCCGGCTCGCCCGCCTCGTGGGCCGCCGCGAGACCGCCGGCACCGCCGCCGTCTTCGTCCTGTTCCTCACCGCCTGGCAATGGGGACCGCCGGCGCTCGGCATCCCGTCCTATATCGTGCCCACGGCGTCGGAGTGCTGGTTCGAGTTCCTGCGCATGATGATGCGCGACCGGCTCGTGCTCCATGTCGGCGTTACCGCGCTCGAGGTGGCGGTGGGGTTCGGGCTCGGCGCGCTGCTCGGCATGGCGTCGGGATATGTGCTCGGCATGTCCGCGACCGCAGAGATCGTGCTGTCGCCCTATATCCTGGCGTTGCAGATCGCGCCCAAGGTGGCGTTCGCGCCGCTTTTCGTCATGTGGTTCGGCTTTACGGTATATCCCAAGATCCTGGTGGCGGTGCTGATCGTGTTCTTCCCGATCATGGTCAACGTGCTGACCGCGATCCGCACGGTCGACCGCGACCTGATCAACCTCGCGCGCTCGTTCACCGCGACCCGGTTCCAGGTGTTCCGCAAGATCGAGTTCCGCGCGGCCATGCCGCCGCTCTTCGCGGGCTTGCGCATCGGCTCGACGCTTGCCGTCATCGGCGTCGTGGTGGGCGAGCTGGTGGGCGGCAATCTGGGCCTGGGCTATCTCTTGAGCTATGGCGAGGGCGCGGCCGACACGCCGATGGTGTTCGTCACCATCATCCTGCTGACCTTGATCGGCATCGCGGCCTATCTCGCGGTGACGTGGCTCGAGGCCCGCGTGCTGCACTACATCCCGGCGCGCGTCACGGGCGCCGAGGGCATCTGAGCGGAGGAGCCATGGCGACATCTCCGTCCCACGACGCGGCCGCCGAAGCGCTGGTCAATCGCGGCCTCCGCAATCTGTGGTATCCGGTGGCGCCGAGCTGGCTGGTGCATCGCGCGCCGGCGGGCTTCACGCGGCTGTCGGAGCGCATCGTCCTGTGGCGCGACGAGGCGCGCCATGTCCACGCGCTCGAGGACCGCTGCCCCCACCGCGGCGCGCGCCTGTCGCTCGGCTGGAATCTCGGTGACCGGGTCGCCTGCTGGTATCACGGCATCGAGATCGCCGCCGACGGCACCGTCATGCGCGTCCCGGCGCAGCAATCATGCCCGCTCGAAGGCCAACGCTGCGTCAAATCCTATCCGGTCGAGGAGCGCAACGGCGCGATCTTCGCCTGGTTCGGCGACGCGCTCCACCCCGAGCCCGCGCCGCTTGTCCTGCCGGAGGAGCTGGCGTCGGCCGAGTGGAGCAGCTTCCTCTGCACCGCGCATTGGAAATGCAACTATCGCTATGCGATCGAGAACGTGATGGACCCGATGCACGGGGCCTATCTCCACGCCGCTTCGCACTCGATGGCGATGGGCGACAAGTCGGCGGTGATGCGCATCGTTGCCACCGACACGGGCTTCAATTTCGAGAAGGTCGGCCAGCGCGGCGTCAATTTTGATTGGGTCGAATGGGGCGAGAGCGGCGGCGCCTGGATGCGGCTCGCCATCCCCTACCGCAAGGATGCCGGCCCCGGCGGCAATTTCTTCATCGTCGGCTTCGTCACGCCGGTCGACGAGCGCAACTGCCGCGTCTTCTTCTGGCGCTGCCGCAAGGTCGAGGGCTGGGAGCGCGACGTGTGGCGCTTCCTCTACAAGACCCGTCTCGAAGGGCTGCACTGGGAGGTGCTGGAGCAGGACCGCGTCGTGCTCGAGGCGATGGAAGACGATGCGCGCGAGCACGAATTCCTCTATCAGCACGACACCGGCATGTCGCGCGTGCGCCGCCGCTTGCGCCAGCTCGCCGACGCGCAGGTCGCGGCGATCGCGGCGGCGCAATGAGCCTGCTCGCCGGCAAGCGCATCCTCGTCACCGGCGCCGCGCGCGGCCTGGGCCGCGCCTTCGCGCAAGCGGCGGCCGGCGCCGGCGCACGTGTCGTCGTCGCCGACCGGCTCGAGGTTGAGGGACGCGCCGCCGCCGCCGCGATCGGACACGAGACGGAATTCGTGCCGATCGATCTCGCCGAGCCCGGATCGGTCGAGCGTGCCGTCACCGTCGCCGCCGAGCGAATGGGCGGCATCGACGGGCTGGTGAACAACGCCGCGATCGCCACCGGCATCGGCGGCAAGGGCTTCGAGGAGATCGACATCGCCACCTGGGACCTGGTGATGGATGTGAACATCCGCGGCACCTGGCTCGTCACCCGCGCTGCGGCGCCGCATCTGCGCCGCGCGGGAAACGGCAAGATCGTCAATGTCGCCTCCGACACCGCGCTGTGGGGCGCGCCGCGGCTCCTGCACTATGTCGCGAGCAAGGGCGCGATCATCGCCATGACCCGCTCGCTCGCGCGCGAGTTGGGGCCCGACGGCATCGCCGTCAACGCGATCGCGCCCGGCCTCACCATCGTCGAGGCGACCGAGTACGTTCCCGAAGAGCGCCACCGCCTCTATGTCGAGAACCGCGCCATGAAGCGACGGCAGATGCCGGAGGACGTGGTGGGTGCGGTCCTGTTCCTGCTGTCGGACGCCGCCGATTTCGTCACCGGCCAGCTTCTGCCGGTCAACGGCGGCTTCGTGATGAATTGATGAAGGAGAGCGAGCATGAGTTCCGCCGCAAGCAAGCCCAATAGCCTCGAGGCCACGCTGAAGCGCCGCATCGCCCGGCTCGAGACCCGCACCTATGACTGGGACGCGCTCAAGTTCCAGGCCGACTTCGACAAGAAATACCGCCGCGCGCAGCTGCGCTATGTCGGCACCGGCGGCACCGGCGTCGCCGACGACGACAACGCGGTTGCGGCCGAGCATTTCACCTTCTCGACCATGCTGCTGCCGGCCGGCTGCGAGGGGCCGCTCCACGTCCACGCGGACGTCGAGGAAGTTTTCTTCATGATGCGCGGCAGCATCGTCCTCATGTTCGAGAAGGACGGAGAGACCTGGGAGACGGAATTGGGCGAGCGCGACCTGTGCTCGGTGCCGGCTGGGGTCTATCGCGGCCTGCGCAACGAGGGCGACGAGGACGCGCTGATGTGCGTGATGCTGGGCGCATCGAAGCCAGCGACCCCGACATATCCCCCCGACCATCCGGTGGCGAAGCTCAAGCGCAAGTGAGAGAGCGGGAGCCGCCGCCATGAAGATCATGATGTTCCATCTCATGCCCTATCAGGGATTGCCCGATGCGGTAGTGGACGGCAACAAGAACTATTGGGTGACCTTGCCCAATAACGAATACGATCCGGCCACGGGCCACGCCCTCTACAACCGCTATCTCGACGAGCTCGAGCTGTGCGACGAGCTGGGCTTCGACGGGATCATGGTCAACGAGCATCACCAGACGCCCTACTGCCTGATGCCGTCGCCGGTCGTCACCGCGTCGTGCCTCGCGCGCCGCACCAAGCGCGCCAAGATCGCGATCATGGGGAGCGCCTTCTGCCTGCGCGACCATCCGCTCACGCTCGCCGAAGAGCACGCCATGCTCGACACCATCACGGGCGGCCGGCTCATCAGCGGCTTCGTGCGCGGCATCGGCGCAGAGTATTCCAATTTCGGCGTCAACCCCGCGCGCTCGCACGAGCGCTATGCCGAGGCGCACGATCTCGTCGTGCAGGCCTGGACCCGGCCCGGCCCCTTCGCCTTCGAGGGCAAGCACTATCACTACGAATACGTGAACGTGTGGCCACGGCCGTTCCAGAAGCCGCATCCGCCGATCTGGGTTCCATCGCAGGGATCGAGCGAAACGATCGAGTTCGCCGCGCACCCCGACCGTAAATACGTCTACATGCAGAACTTCAACCCGTTCAGCGCGGCGGTACGCTATTTGAACGAATATCGCGAAGTGGCACAGGCGCGCTTCGGCTACCAGGCGAAGAGCGACCAGCTCGCCTGGGCCGCGCCGTGCTATGTCGCGGCGACCGACCAGCAGGCCATGGACGAGGCGCGCGAGCCCATAGAGTTCCTGTTCAACAAGGCGCTCAGGATGCCGGCTGGGATGTTCTTCCCGCCCGGCTATACCTCGCACGACTCGATGAAGCGCGTCATGGCCGGCAAGAGCGCGATCATGGGCGCGAAGCGCACGGTCGAGAATCTCGCGGCGCAGGGCGTCATCATCGTCGGCAGCCCGGCGACGGTGCTGAACCGCATCCGCGAGTGCCACCGCCAGTTGGGCTTCGGCAGCTTCACCGCGCTCCTGCAGTTCGGCACGCTGTCGGCCGCGTTGACCGAGCGCAACATCCGCCTGTTCGCGCGCGAAGTGATGCCGGCCCTCCAGGCGCTGGGCGACGAAAGCTATGCCGGCTGGGAGCGGGCCAAAGTCGCCGCCGACGCGTGAACGCTAGGTCCCGGCGACGAGCGCGGCGATGGCGTCGAGCACCGCTTCCGGCTTCTCGACATGCGGCGAGTGCGCCGTGCCCGCGACCATGACGACCGTGGAGCCGGGAATGAGCGCCTGGAACGCGGCCGCATAGTCGGGCGGAATGATCCCGTCGCGGTCGCCCCACACGATCCGCGTCGGGACCGCGATGCGGTGCATCCATTTGCGCAGATGCGGATTGAAGAAGCGCGGCTGCCACGCGAGCCGCGCCGCCGCCACGCGGTTGAGCGCGAGCTGCTCCTGCATCGCCGGCGTGAGCGACATCGCGAGCTGCATCTCGATCATCTTGGGGTCGGCGAAGGCCGCGCGCACCACATCCTCGCGGTCCATCACCAGAATATCCGCGATCGGCTTGCCCTTGATGCGAATGCCGGCGGCGTCGATCAAGGTCAGCGTCTTGAGCCGCGCGGCCGAACGCACCGCCAGCTCGCACGCGATCCAACCGCCCATCGAATGTCCGACCAGATGGACCCCGTCGAGCCCGAGCGCGTCGATGAGGTCGAGATAGAAATATGCCAAGTCGCCGACTTCGTCGAGCCAGTCCGGCGTCGAGGAGCGGCCGAAGCTCGGATGATCGGGCGCGATCACCTCGAACCGGTCGGAGAGCGCGTCGAAGAAGCGCAGCCAGCCGGGGAATCCGTTGGCGCCGTGGAGGAAGAGCAGCGGCGCCCCATGCCCCGCGCGGCGCAGCAGCAGGCGGCAGCCGTCGAGCTCGAGGATGGACTCGGTCGGTTGGGCCATGTCCGCTACGCCGCCACGTTATCCATGATCGCTCCCCCGGCCCGTCGCCGGATTCGACCGGGTTATGCTAGTGTTGTCAATCGATGCGCGGAGAGGGACACCATGAAATTCGGCTATTTCACCTTGAGCGACAACCACTACACCAACAACACGCGGACCCCCAACGCCCTCGTCATGGATATCGTCGACGAGGCGCTCTACGCCGAGACGTTGGGCTACAATTCGGCCTGGCTCGGCGAGCATCATTTCAACTCGCTCGGCATCCTGTCCTGCCCCGACATCGCGCTCGCCTATATCGCCGCCCGCACCAAGCATATCCGCCTCGCGCCCGCGGTCACGGTGCTGCCGATCCACCATCCGATCCGGGTCGCCGAGCAATGGGCCACGCTCGACCTCCTGAGCGGCGGGCGCGTCGATTTCGCCACCGGGCGCGGCTACGACCGCGGGGAATACCTGCCCTTCAAGGCGCCTTTCGACGACAACACCACCGCCTTCGCCGAGGGGCTCGATGTCCTCAACCGGCTGTGGTCGAGCGACCAGCCCATTTCGCATCACGGCAAGTATTACGACTTCGACAACGTCGCGATCACGCCGCAGCCCGTGCAGCGGCCCATCCCGATCGGCATCGCGTCCTTCTCGCGTCCCACCATCGAGCTCGCCGGCCGCTATGGCTTCGGCCTCGTCATCGCCGCCTTCGCCGCGACCATCACCCTGGGCGGCGTGGCGCAAGCGGTGGGCTATTACCAGGAAGCCTGCGCCAAGAATGGCAAGAAGCCCGGCCGGATGGTGTCGAGCTATTTCATCCATTTCGCCGACACGCCGGAAGAGGAGCGCGCGGCGCGCGAGCGGCAGTTGCGCTATTCGCGGGAATGCGGCGGCGCGGTCTCGCCCGGCACCCGCGACACCGCGCCCAAGAGCTACGACTACTATCACGATTTCAAGGACAAAATGCGCAGCGCGGGGCCGGAGAAACTCGACTCGCGCGCGGTGCTGCTCGGCAAGTCGCCGCAGATCATCGACACGCTCAAGACCATGGAGGCGCTGGGCTTCGACGAGATCATCCTCTACTTCAATGTCGGCCTGAAGCCGCATTCGCAGGTCAAGGACGAAATGGCGCGCTTCATGGCGGAGGTGGCGCCGTCCTTCGCGGGCGCTTATACTTGATAGAGATACGCCCCTCTGCGGCAGGAGATTCCGACCATGGCGACGATGACTTCGCTTTCCGAACGGGCCGACGAGCTCGAGCTGAAGATGAGCGACGAGCTCGACGTGCTCCTCACCAAGTCGGCGCTCGCCAACATGGAGGATGGAAATCTCGGCGCCGTCGGCATGGGCATCGACAATCTAAGGGCGCATCCCGGCAAGCTGTTCCTGATCGGCGACGATCCGCGCCTCCCCAAGATGCCGGAAAAGCCGACCTTGATGGATTTCTTCAAGTACCGCGCCCGCGGCAGCAACCACCTGCTGCAGAGCGGCATGCACGCCTTGAAGGCCGGCATGCCCGAGACCACGATCACCGCCTGCCTGCTGCACGACATCGCCAACGGGTTCTTCCTCAAGAGCGACCACGGCTATTGGGGCGCGCAGCTGATCGAGCCCTATGTCAGCGAGGAAGTGAGCTGGGCCATCCGCGCACACCAGGCGCTGCGCTTCTTCCCCGACGAGTCGGTGGGATATTCCTACCCCGCGCTCTACACCGCCTATTTCGGCGCCGACTACGTGCCCGACGACTACATCCAGCAGGCCTACTCGAAGGCGCGCGCCCACAAATGGTACATGACGTCGCGCATGATCACGGTGCACGACATCTATTCCTTCGACCCCAACGCCAAGGTCAGCTGGGAGCCGTTCGTCGACATCCTTGGCCGCAACTTCCGCGACCCGCCCGAAGGGCTGGGCTACGACAACAGCCCGGTCGCGCATATGTGGCGCACCATCCGGCGTCCGACCAAGTATCTCTGAGGCGCGTCAACGCCATCGGTCCAGGCGAAACCGCCGTGCGTCCTTCGACTACGCTTCGCTCCGCTCAGGATGAGGAGAAATTTTACCTCATCCTGAGCGGAGCCCCGAAGGGGCGTAGTCGAAGGACGCACGGCATCTCCGCGACGTAAATCTAACGCGCTTTGACGTGCTCCAGGAAGTGGAGCACGTCCTGGGTGAACTGCGCCGGGTCCTGCAGGAACGAGAAGTGGCTGACGCCGGGCTCGAGGAGCAATCCGGCCTCGGGGATCTGGCTCGCCATGAACTCGGTGTTCTCGCGCTTGATCGCCTCGTCGTGGTCGGCGTCGACGATCCAGGTCGGAACCGTGATGGCGCGGAGCTGCTCGGCGGTGAAATTCGGCTGGGTCGCCCACATCTTGCCGATCTGGTCGAGGAAGGGCTTGTAGTCGCGTGGCGTCGGCGACAATTTTTCGTATTCCTTCTCGGCGCGCGCGATATAGGCGTTGAAAACCGGGCTCTTGTCGATGTCGGCGACGCCGCTCGGGTCGGAATTGGCGGCGAACGCGAACAGCTTCGTCAGCCGCTCGGGATGATGGATGGCGATGTCGAGGCCCAGGATCGCGCCGTCGCTCCAGCCGACGATCGCGGCCTTGCGGATTTTCAAGCGATCCATCAGCGCCAATACGTCCGACGCCATCAAATCATAGCCGAAGGGTTGCGCGTCGCGGGTGCTGCGCCCGTGGCCGCGGCTGTCCATGACGATGACGCGATAGCGCTTCGCCAGCGCCGGCACCTGGTTGCCCCAGTAATTAGCGTTCGCGAGTCCGCCATGCAGCAGGATCACGGGCTCGCCCCGGCCGAACTCGGCGTACCAGATGCGGATGCCGTTGACCGAAGCGGTGCCGCTCTGCGCCGCCTTGGGCAAAGTCGGCGTCGGCGGCAGGGTCATCCATGGCGGCTCGGCCCAGGCCGCGCGCGACGCGAGCGCGGCGACGAGGCAAACAAGGATCGCGAAGCGGCGCATGCGCTATTCGGCGAGGTAGAAGTAGCCCACCTTGTTGTTGGAGGGCGAGCCGAACCACATCCGTCCCTGGTCGTCGAGATAGAACTCGCGCATCGAGTTCTCCGATTGCGGCACCGGGTATTGCGTGACCTTGCCGGTCGCGGGATCGAGCCGCCCGACATAGTCCATGTGCTCGGACGAGAACCAGATGCGGTGATCGCGATCGATGCCGAGCGCATAGGGCGACGCCTCGGGGCCGGGCAGGTCGTACTCGGTGAAGCGCTCGGTCTTGGGATCGAAATGGCCGAGCTTTCCCGCTACGAACTCGCAGAACCACACCGTGCCGTCGCTGTCGATCTGGATGCGGCGCGGGAAGGCCTTGGCGGTCGGCACCTGCCACTTGGTCACGTGCAGGGTCTGGGGATCGATCTTGCCGATCTCGCCCTGCGGCGTGAATTCGGCGAACCACACCGTGGCGTCGCTGGCGAGTGCGATGCCGTAGGCGGACGGGACCTCGGGGACCGGGGTGAACTTGCCGGTCTCGTTGTTGTAGCGCGACAGCGGGCCGCCGGTGGACCAGACGTCGCCGTTGGGCGCGACGCGCAGCGTGTGCTTCGAGCCGCCGCCCAGCGTGTTCTCCTTGCCCGGCAGATAGGCGTCCTGGAACTCGGTGATCTTCTGCGTCCCCGGGTCCCAGCGACCGATCTTGTTGGAGCCCTGCTCGGTGAACCACACCGACCCGTCTTGCGCAGGCACCGCGGAGTGAATGGCCGCGGTCCCGATATTGGGCGCCTTGAATTCCTTCACCTCGCCGGTCTTGGGATCGAGCCGGCCGATCGCGTTGGCGTCGCCGTAGTAGGGAATCCAGTAGTGGCCGTCCTTGTCGGGGAAGGCGCTCCACGGCATGCGGTTGGGACCGGGCATGTCGTATTCGACATAGACGATCTTCATCGCCTCGTCGCCGAACGGCCCGAGCTTCACGTCGGCGTATTTCGGCAAGGTGGTCGGGTCCGGCAGCTTGGAATTGGGCCCGAACAGGTCGGTGAGATACTGGACCACGTCGGTCTCGTCCTGGTCGTTGAATTGCCCGACCGTGGCGAGGAAGAAATGCATCGACTGGACCATGTAGTCGACCAGCGCACGCCACTGGGTCTCGTCGTGCGGCGCGTTGGCCGCCATGCGGGTCTCGAACCCGTGGCAGGCAAAACATTTGGTGAACAGCGCCTTCTTGCCCTTCCCCTCGGGCAGCAGCACGCCACCCTGGTAGAGCGACAATTCGCTCCACGCGACCGGCGCCTTCGCGACCGCGAAGTCCATGGCGAGCGTTTGGTCGGCGGCGACGCTGGCACGGGAAGGCGCGTCGCCCTTGAGCCCGGTGGCCCTGGCCCAGACCTCGTAATCGCCGGCCGGAAGATTGGGCACGCGATAATGGCCCTGACGGTCGGACAGCACGCTGACCATCATCTTGGTCTGTGCGTTCTGCGCCTGCACGAACACGCCCGCGACCGGCGCCTGGTCCGGCCCCTTGACCGTGCCGCTGATCGTGCCGGCATTGGCGAGCGACGCGAGCACGACCAGCATCCCGGCTCCGCCCAAGCTCTTATCCATTCTGCGCATGATCGCCCCCGTCCGACGCCGATGCCGGAATTCTAGGCAAGACCGCGAAATTCGCAATGACCGAGCCGCGCCGGCCACCGTCCTCGGCAGAGACAGGACGCGATCCGGGCCTTATACTTTCGCGCGTGCGGAGACCCCGGCGCGCGTCCGGGCAACGGCGACAGAAGAATGGCAGGGGGATTTCGTTAGGCATGCCTAATAAAATCAGGGTGGCGATCGTTGGCGTCGGCAATTGCGCCAGCTCGCTCGTGCAAGGCGTGGAGTATTACCGCAATCGCCAGGCGGTGGCGCTCGACGGGCTCATGCACCCGTCGATCGGCGGCTATGGCTGCGCCGACATCGAGTTCGTCGCGGCCTTCGACGTCGACCGGCGCAAGATCGGCCGCCCGCTGGAGGAGGCGATCTTCGCCAAGCCCAACTGCACGCGCGTGTTCCAGAGCGCGCTGCCGGTCTCGAACGTGATCGTGCAGGCCGGGCCGGTGCTGGACGGCATCGCCGCGCACATGGCCGACTATCCCGACGACGTGGCGTTCCGCTCGGCCGAGCTCGAACCCACCGACATCGCCGCTGCGCTGCGCAAGTCGCGGGCCGAGGTGCTGCTGTGCTATCTGCCGGTCGGCTCGGAGCGGGCGGCACGGCATTACGCCCAGGCCTGCCTCGATGCCGGCGTCGGCATGGTCAACTGCATCCCGGTGTTTCTCGCCTCCGACCCGGAATGGGCGCGGCGCTTCCGCGACGCCGGCCTGCCGATCATCGGCGACGACGTCAAGAGCCAGGTCGGAGCGACCATCGTTCACCGCGCGCTGGCACGGCTTTTCGCAGACCGCGGCGTCGCGCTCGACCGCACCTACCAGCTCAACACCGGCGGCAATACCGATTTTCTCAACATGCTCGAGCGTGACCGCCTCAAGTCGAAGAAGCAGTCCAAGACCGAAGCAGTGCAGTCGCAATTGGACGGGCGGCTCGATTCGCGCAACATCCACGTCGGCCCGTCCGATTACGTGCCGTGGCAGCTCGACAACAAGATCGGCTTCATCCGCCTCGAAGGGCGCGGCTTCGGCGGCGCGCCGATTGAGATCGAGCTGCGCCTCTCGGTGCAGGATTCGCCCAACAGCGCCGGCGTCGTCATCGACGCGATCCGCTGCATCAAGCTCGCGCTGGAGCGCGGCGTGGCCGGGCCGCTGATCGGACCCTCGGCCTATTACATGAAGAATCCGCCGCGCCAGTTCCGCGACAGCGTCGCGCGCGAGGCGTGCGATGCCTTCATCGATGGCCGCGAATTCGATCTGCCCGAGGAGCTGGCGTCGCGCTCGGGCGTGGCGGACTGACCAGGAATGCGCAACCCGGATGAAGCAGCCGATCGAGACGGTGCTGTTTGATTTCGGCGGCACGCTCGACGCCGACGGATTGGCGTGGAAGGAGCGCTTCCATGCGCAGTACCGGGCCGAGGGGCTGGACATGACCCCGGAGTCTTTCGCCCGCGCCTTCTATGCCGCGGACGACGCGCTGGCGGGACGCCTGCCGCGCGACGCCGACCTTGCCGTCACCGTGCATCGCCTCGCCGCCGGCCTCGACCAGGAACTGGCACGGCGTGACGCAAGGCGCGTCGCGGAGCGCTTCCTGGCCGAGGCGGATGCCGCCTTTGCCCGGAACCGGCCCGTGCTCGAAGCGTTGCAAGCGCGCTATCGGCTGGGCATTGTCTCGAACTTCTACGGCAATCTCGAAGCGGTGTGCCGCGGCGCTGGCCTCGCGCCGCACTTCGCCGTCATCGTCGATAGCCACAAGGTCGGCGCGGCGAAGCCCGACGCGGCGATCTTTCGCGCCGCGCTCGAGCCGCTCGGCGCCCGGCCCGAGACGACGCTCCTGGTCGGCGACTCGCTGCCCCGCGACCGCGAGGGCGCGCGGCGCCTGGGCATGGGCTTCGTCTGGATCGCGCCCCGCGACGTGCGGGACGCCGCCGCCGCGGCGGGTGACGCGCTCGACCACCAAGCGATCGCGCGCCTCGGCGAGCTGGCGGAGTTGCTGATGTGACCGGCGCGGCCGCACACCAGATCCGGCGCGGCGGCATCATCGCCGCCGGCGAAGGCAGCCGCCTGCGCGGCCACGGCTTGAGCGGCAGCAAGCCCATGGTCCGGGTCCGCGGCCGTCCGCTCATTTCGCACGCGGTCGACCGGTTTCGCGCCGCCGGCATCCGCGCGCTCACGATCATCATCAACGAGGCGAGCGACGATTGCCGGCACTGGCTCGAGCACAACACCGGCGATCTCGACCTCGACCTGATCATGCGCACCACACCCTCGTCCTATGCCAGTTTCGCGCTGGTGGCGGGCCGGCTCGCCGGCGCGCCCGCCGTGGTCACGACCGTCGATACGATCATGCCGAGCGCGGATTTCCGCGGCTTCGTCGCCGCTTCTGCGCGCTTTCCCGACGACGCCGTGGTGCTCGGCCTGACCGATCTCGTCGATGACGAGGCGCCGCTATGGGCCGCGCTCGACCCGGGCGACGGACGCATCCGCCGCCTCGGCGGCGACGGCGGCCTCCATGTCACCGCCGGCCTTTACGTCCTGCCCGCGCGTCTTCCGACCGCGCCCGCCGCGGGCTTCGCGCGTCTGCGCGACTACCTCGACTGGCTGGTCTCCAGCGGCGCGCCGGTCCATGGTGTCGTCTTGCCGCGCGTCTTCGACATCGACCGGGCGCGCGACATCGCGGCGGCGGAGCGCGCGCGATGAGCGCGATGGAGACATGCTGGGGCATCTACCGCGAATCCGCGCATTCGCCCGGCCGCATCGATGACGACGCCGCGATCATGGAACGGGTCGGCGCGGCGCTTAAGGCGCGGGGATTCGCGGTCGCGCTCGTTGCCGCCAATGCGGCGGACGAAGCGCTTGCGCGCCCCGGCGCCAACATCTTCGCCATGTGCGAGCGGGGCGCGATCCTCGACCGGCTAAGCGCGGCGTGCCAGACCGGCGCGATCGTGGTCAACGCCCCGGACGCCATCCGCAATACCTATCGCTACCGCATGATCGAGCTGTTCGCGCGGCACCGCGTGTCCGCGCCGCCGAGCCAAGTCGTCGCCACCGACGCGCGCGAGCCGCCGCCCCGGGCCAGCGTTTGGGTCAAGCGCTATGATTTTCACGCGACGCAGCCCGACGACGTGATGTACGCGGCGTCGGACCAAGGCTGGCGCGAAGTGCTGCGGCGCTTCGCCGCGCGCGGCATCCCCTTCGTCGTTGTCCAGGAGCATGTGTACGGCGATTTGATCAAGTTCTACGGCGTGGGCGAGCGACCCTCGGCATGGTTCGAATGGTTCTACCACCGTGACAAGGGCATGATCGGACATGCCTTCGACGCGGCGCGGCTGCGCGAGGTAGCGCGCGGCGCCGCCGCGGCGCTGGGGGTCGAGATTTTCGGCGGCGACGCCATTATCCGGCCCGACGGCGAGCCGGTGATCATCGACCTCAATGCCTGGCCCAGCTATGCGCTCTATCGCGATCAGGCCGCCCAGGCGATCGCCGACCACCTCGCCAACCGCTTCCGGCGCCGCCCGCGCGTCGTCACGTCACGGGGTAACGAGCCATGAACGACTCCGAAGGCGACAACGGACGCCGCGTCGTGCCCGGCGCGCGATCGAAATCCGTCTACGACCGCGAGGCCAAGGCGATGGCGCCGGGGCTGCAATCGATCGCGCTTTATTCGCAGATCGCGGTCGACCGCGCCAAGGGCTGCATCATCACCGATGTCGACGGCAACGAGTATCTCGATTTCGTCGCCGGTATCGCGGTCGGAAGCCTGGGCCATTGCCATCCGCACTATGTCAGGCGCCTCAAGGAACAGCTCGATCGCGTCACCTTCGGCAGCTTTACCACCGAGACGCGCGCCAAGTTCCTCGAGCTGCTCGGCGCCGCGCTGCCCGAGGGCATGACCCACATCCAGCTCTTCTCCGGCGGCGCCGAGGCGGTCGAGGCCGCCTTCCGCCTCGCCAAGTCGGTCACCAAGAAATTCGAGTTCGTGGGATTCTGGGGCGGCTATCACGGCAAGACCGCGGGCGTCATCGGGCTGCTCGGCGGCTCCTACCGCAACCACCAGGGGCCGTTCCCGCCCGGGATGCATCTGTCGCCTTACGCCAATTGCTATCGCTGTCCGTGGAAGCTCGAATACCCGTCCTGCGGCCTCGCCTGCGCCGACCATCTGCGCAACGTGATCAAGCACGAGACGCAGGACGAGATCGCCGCCATCATCGTCGAGCCGATGCAGGGAACCGCCGGCAACGTCATTCCCCCCGACGACTTCATCCACGCCGTGCGCGAGATCGCCGACGAATGCGGCGCGCTGCTGATCGCGGATGAAATCCTCACGGGATTCGGCCGCACCGGAACCATGTGGGCGTCCGAGCAGTTCGGCCTCGCGCCCGACATCATGACCATCGGCAAGGGCATGGGCGGCGGCTTCCCGCTGAGCGGCGTCGCCTCCTCGCTCGAGCGCATGTCCGCGACGCCCTTCGGCGAGCCCAGCGGCAGCTCGTCGAGCTATGGCGGCAATCCGCTGGCCGCGGCCGCGGGCCTCGCCTCGATCGAAGCGATGCGCGACGAGCATCTCGTCGAGAATTCCGCCCGCGTCGGCGCGCTGATGCTGGATGCGCTGAAGCGGGTGCAGGAGAAGTACCGCTTCATCGGCGACGTGCGCGGGCGCGGGCTGATGATCGGCGTCGAGATGGTCGCCGACCGCAAGACCAAGGAGCCGCTCGACAAGAGCATCACCCGCGCGCTCTTCCACGAGGCGCTGGAACGCGGCCTCGTCACCATGTCGTACGCGCACGTGATCCGCATCAATCCGCCCCTGGTCATCACCGCGGACGAGGCGCTCAAGGGCGTCGACATCCTCGATCAATCCTTCGCCGCCATCGCGCGCCGCTTCCACCTCGATTGATAATGCGCGGCGCCTTCATCGGCTTCGGCAACGTCGCGGAGCAAGGCCACCTGCCGGGCTGGCGCACGCGCGGCGGTGTCGCGATGGTCGCCGCGACCGATCCCGCCGCATCGCGCCGGGGCGCGTTCCTCGCCGCGTGCCCCGACGGGCGCTGGTACGACACGGCGGACGCGCTCCTGGCCGGCGAGGCGCCTGACTTCGTCGACATCTGCGCGCCGCCGGGGAGCCACGCCGCACTCATCCACCGCGCGCTCGACGCCGGCCTCCACGTGCTGTGCGAGAAGCCCCTGGTCACGCGCGCCCCGGATGCGCTCGCAGTGGTCGAGGCGGCTGCCCAAGCCGGCAGAATCGTCCACACGGTCCACAACTGGCTCGAGGCGCCGATCTGCCGCAGGGTGTCGGCGCTCATAGCCGAGCGCGCGATCGGCGCGGTGCGGTCGATCGAGTGGCAGACCTTGCGCACCCGGCCGGCGTCGGCCGCGGATGGCGGAAGCAACTGGCGAGTCGATCCCGTGATCGCCGGCGGCGGCATCCTGTTCGATCACGGCTGGCACGCGCTTTACTGCGTGATGCGCTGGGCCGGTGGCGCGCCGGGCAGCGTGACAGCAACGCTGGAGACGCGCCGCTTCCACCAATGGCCGATCGAGGACACGGCAACGCTCGAGCTGCAGCACCGCGCCGTCGCCGCCCGCATCCATCTCACCTGGGCTGCCGACGAGCGCGCCAATCGCCTCGTCGTCGAGGGCGAGCGCGGCCGCATCCATGTCGCGGGCGAATTCGTCGTCGCCGAGCTCATGTCCGGCGAACGGCGCTTTCACTGCCCGCCCGCCTTGTCCGAAGGCTCGCATCATCCCGACTGGTTCGCGGGCGTGGCCGAGGACTTCCTCGCCGCGGCTTCCGGAAGCGGCGCATCGAACCTCGCCGAGGCGGTGCTGTGCGGGCGGATCATCGATCTGGCGCAGCGTTCGAGCGCGGCGGGCGGCGCGCGATTGTCCCTCGGCTAGGCGCCGGAGGGCGCCGAAATTCTTTCGAACTCCTCGCGCGCCGCGACGACGACCAGCAGCACGAAGAACACCGGCGCGCCCAGCGCGCTCAGCACCAGGAACCAGCTCGCCTTGCCGAAAAGCGCGAAAACGACGACGAGATAGATGAAGTCGCGCCGCGACAAGGCGTCGAGCAGCCGCGTCAGGCGGCTCGCTTGCGTCGTCGCGACCGAGGTGTAGAGCGGGCCGCCATCCTCCTTGGGGCGCATCACCCGCCGGTACACGAACCCGGCCGAGGCCAGCGTGCCCAGCACCGCCATCGCGCCCGGCAGCAGCGGCCAAGCCGCGTCCTCGGCACGCGCCCAGCCCGCCGCCATGCAGGCGAAGGTGACGCTATGGACGACATTGTCGCCCCAGAAATCGAGGATGCCGCCGCGGCGCGATTCCTGGAATTTGAGCCGGGCCAATTCGCCGTCGCATCCGTCGAGGATCGAATGGGCCAGCAGCAGCAGCGCGCCCGCCGTCTGCAGCGCGGCCAACGCCGACAGGAAGAACGGCGCGCCGACCAGGCCCACGGCGACCGAGATCAAGGTCATCCGGTTGGGCGTGACGGAGGTCGCCGCCAGCAGCCGCGAGAGCGCGAGCGAGACGGGACGCTCGACATGCCGCGCCATGAACCCGTCGGACTCCTTGACCAGCGCGCGCAACAGCCGCCGCTCCGCCGCGCGACGATCGTCCGGCGCCGCCACCACCAGCGGATCGACGGCAACCCGCAGCGCTTCCGGCGCGCCGAGGCTCCGGGTCAGAAGCGCCTCGATCGCCGTCAGAGTGCGCGCGCCGTCGAGCGCCGCAAGCGCGGCGGCGGGGAGCATAACGACGCGGCCCGGCAACGCCGCCCAAGCCGCGTCCGCGAGCCGCATTCGCGCGAGACTTTCGAGCCAGCCGGTCTCCGCCACCACATTCGCGGGCACGATAACGAGCGGCGCGGCGCCATCGTTCCGAAGCGCGGTTTCGAGGCCGCGCCAGTCCGCGATGGTGGCGACACCAGGCGCCGCGGCATCAAGCGGCGCCAGGGCGAACACCCGCGCATAGCCCGCGCGCCGCGCCGCCAGCGCCGCGCGCTCGATGAGGCCGAGACCGAGAATGATCGGATCGCCGTCCGCTTCGCCGCTCGCGACGAGGACCAGGACCGGCGGCACCGAACTGGGAAGCGCGCTCGACACCGTGCTGGTTTATCGGCAATTGGCGCGGCCAACAAGTCATGTTAGAACCCGGTGCCCCGGACGGGGCGGTCGCTGGCAAGGGCCCCGATGATGCGGCTGTGGATGATCGTCGCTGCGGTGCTCGGCCTTGCCATGGTCGTCGTCCTGATCGTCCACAGCGGCGCGGACGAGGTGGCGCGCGCCATGCTGCTGGTCGGCTGGGGGCTCATTCCGGTCAGCCTCTATCATGTCGTGCCGATGGTGTTGAGCGCGCTGTCGTGGCGCGAACTGCTGCCGCGTCCGAGCGCTCTCGGCTTCGGCGCCGTGACCTGGATCCGCTGGGTCCGCGAGTCGGTCACGTCGCTGTTGCCGGTGGCGGGCGTCGGCGGCGATCTGGTCGGCGCGCGCCTCGCTTATGTCCATGGCGTCCCGGGCGCGCAGGCGGCAGCGAGCATGGTCGTCGACGTGACGGTCGGCGTGGCGACGCAGTTGCTGTTCGTCGCGATCGGCCTGGCGCTGCTGCTGAGCCGGTCCACCGCGCCGGCCGTGCTCGCGGTGGCGTGGTTCGTGCTGATCGGCATTGGCGTGTTCATGGCGGCGATCGCGATCTTCCTGCGGCTCCAGCATCGCGGCATGTTCGCGGTCTCGGCCCGGCTCGCCGGCATGCTGTTGCGCCATGACCGTCATTCTGGCGCCGCCGCGATCGACGAGGCCGTGGTCGCGATCTACCGCGACCGGCCGGCGCTCCTTCGCGCCAACCTGGTGCGTCTCGCCGGCTGGGCCGCGGGAACCGGCGAGATCTGGCTGGTCATGCGGTTCCTGGGACGGCCCATGGACATGATCGACGCCTTCATCCTGGAAAGCCTCGGCGCCGGCGTGCGGGCCGCCGCCTTCATGGTGCCGGGAGCGCTGGGCGTGCTGGAGGGAAGCTATGTCGCGTTCTGCGCCCTGTTCGGGCTGCCGGCGGAGACGGCGCTCACGATCGCCTTGTCCAAGCGCGTGCGCGAGCTGGCGCTGGGCTTGCCCGGCCTCATCGTGTGGCACTGGGTCGAGGGACGCCGCCTGCTGCGGCGCGGATAATCTTCGCGCTCAAGCGCCGGCGAGGATGGATTTGACCTTGGGCCAGGCCTCGCTGCCCTTCTCCGCCATCAGCGGCAGATATTTCGCATTGAACTGCGCCGCCAGCGCCGAGCGGTAGCTGGCGCGGCCGCGCATCCGCTCGTACCAGTCCGCGACGTACTTGCGTCCGTCGAGCATGGCGAGGAATTTCAGATGGTCGAGCCGCGTGACGTAGGGCGCATGCGCGATGTCGGCCAGGGTGAACTGCGTGCCGACGAGCCAGGGGCCGTGCTCGAGCGCCTTGTTCATGTCGGCGACCATCTTGTCGAGCCGCTTGATCGCGTCGGGAAAGGCCGGATTGTCGGCGCCCTTCTTCAGCAGCTCGAAACGCTGGCGGTAGGAAGGCCCGCGCAGCCGCGCCAGCTCCTCCACCACCTCGGGCGCATATTGGTGGTGAAAGGCGATGCTCATGCTGACGGTGCCGGTGGCGGCGAAGATGCCGTCGTCGATGTGCTTGGTCCACCACCGCATCCGCGCCCGCCCCGCCGGGTCCGCGGGCTTCAAGGGCGGCTCGGCGAAGGCGTCGTCGATATATTCGTTGATGACGATCGATTCCGTGACCACCGTCCCGTCATGCACCAGGGTCGGCACCACGCCCTTGGGATTGAGCTTGAGATAGGCCGGGTCCTGCTGGTCGCCGGCGCGCAGGTTGAGATGCTTCGCCTCGTAGACGAGGCCCTTCTCGGCCAGCGCCAGGCGGACCTTCTGCGCGCACACCGACATGTCGTTGTGATAGAGCGTCAGCGCCATCGTTCTCTCCTCACAGCACGAAGAAGCCGAGCGTCACGACCGCCATGACGATGGTCGCCGCCCATCCCCCCCAAAACATGCGGGGCGGCAGGGTCAGCCGGCCCATGATGCGCTTGTTCATGGCGATCACCATCATCACGGCCATCAGCGGCGCCGCCAGCACGCCGTTGACGACCGCGCTCCAATAGAGCGCCTTGATGGGGTCGAGATCGACGAAGTTGAGGGCCACGCCGACGAGCGTCGCCACCGCGATCGCGCCATAGAAGGACTTCGCCTCGCGCGGGCGGCGGTCGAGGCCCTCGACCCAGCGGAACACCTCGCTCACCGCGTAGGCCGCCGAGCCCGCGAGAACGGGGATCGCCAGCATGCCGGTGCCGACGATGCCCGCGGCGAAGAGGGCGAACGCGAACTCGCCCGCCACCGGGCGCAGCGCCTCCGCCGCCTGCGACGAGGTCTGGATATCGGTCGTGCCGCTGGCGTGGAGCGTCGCCGCCGTGGCGATGACGATGAAGAGTGCGATGAGGTTCGAGAACCCCATTCCGACGATGGTATCGATGCGGATGCGGGTCATCTCGGCGCCGGCGTCGCGCGGCGTGATGCAGAGCGCCTTGGTATGCCGCCGATGCATCTCCTCGACCTCCTGCCCCGCCTGCCAAAAGAACAGGTAAGGGCTGATCGTGGTGCCGAGGACGGCGACCAGGGCCATGGCGTGGGGCGCGTCGAACATGAATTGCGGCACGAAGGTGTCGAGGAGCGCCGTCCCCCACGGCACATGCACCGCGAACACGACAGCGACATAAGCGAACAGCACCAGCGTCGCCCATTTGAGCACGGAAGCGTAGCGGGCATAGGATACGAAAATCTCCAGCACGACGCAAACGACCGCGAAGACCACGGCGTAGAAGCGCTCCGGGCCGCCGATCAGGAGTCCAAGCGCCGCGCCCATGGCGCCGAGATCGGCACCGAGATTGATGATGTTGGCGATCAGCAGCAGCGCCACCACGCCGCGCAGGATCCAGGGCGAATAGTGGCGCCGCAGATTCTGGGCGATGCCGACGCCGGTGACGCGGCCGATCCAGGCCGCGACCTCCTGGATCAAGGCCATCAAGGGATAGCTGAACAACATGGTCCAGGCGAGGGCGTAGCCGAACTGCGCCCCCACCTGGCTGTAGGTCGCGATGCCGCTGGGATCGTCGTCCGCGGCCCCGGTGACGAGACCGGGGCCGAGGATCTTCAGGAGACTCCGCGGCGGGGTCACGCCGCTGTCGTCACAGCGTCTCGGCGAAGAAGTCGCGCATCATGGCGTAGGACTTGCGGCACAGCTTCTCGTCGTAGCGGGTCGGGCCGCCATTGGCGGTCGGATCGCAAAACGAGTGCACCGCGCCGCCGAACGTCATCACCTGCCAGTCGACCTTGGCAGCCGTCAGCTCGTCCTGGAGCGCGTCCATCGCGGGCTTGGGCGTCACCGGATCGGCCGAGCCGTGGATCGCCAGCACCTTGCCCTTGATGCCGCATTTGGTGTTGGGCTCCATCGGATTGGGGAAGGTCACGTGGAACACCACCACCCCCTTGAAGTCCGCCCCGGCGCGCGCCTGCTCGAGCGCGAGGCCGCCGCCGAAGCAATAGCCGATCGCGACTTTCTTGCCCGGATCGGCGATGCCGAGCTTGTTCGCTTCCGCGATCAGCGCCTCGTAGGCCTTGCCGCCGCATGACAGCGTGAATGCCAGGTCCTTGTGCACCGCGCCCGAGGCCGCCATCAGATCCTGCTGCGTCTTCGGCTTGTCGCCATAGCCGACGCCGAACATGTCGGCCATCATCACGACATAGTCCTTGCCGGCGACGATGCGCGCCTGGCCGATCGTGTCGGCGCAGATGCCCTTCCAGTCGGGCTGCATGAAGATGGTCGGGCGCTTGCCCTTCACGCCGTCGTCATAGACGAGCATGCCCTCGTATTTCTTGCCGCCGAGTTCATAGGGAACCTTCACTTCGGTCATTGCCGCCCTCCCGGATTGGTGTGGCGCGATCCTAGAGCGCCATTCCATAAATTGGAATCGCTGCCTCCTATCACTCCCTCTCTGCCCCAATGGGGTGGAGAGGGTCGACCGCGCGTGTCGACGCGACAATCCGGTCGTTTTCGCTCGAGTTGAAACCGGTTTCAATTCCGCTGCACCGCCTTCGCGACCGTCTACCACAGCGCCCTCGACGCGAGCCGCGCGCCCTCGGCCAGGGTCTTGAGCTTGGCCCAGGCGATCTGCGGATGAACGCGGTAGCCGAGGCCGCAATCGGTGCCGGCGATGACATTCTCGCGCCCGACGACGCCGGCGAAATTCCTGATGCGCCACGCCACCAGCTCGGGATGCTCGATGCCGTTGGTGGCGTGGGCCACGACGCCGGGGATGAGAACTTTCCCGGCCGGCAGCTTCACGTCCTGCCACACCTGCCATTCGTGCTCGTGGCGCGCGTTGGCGGCCTCGATCGCGTAGCCCTGCGCCTTCACGGTGAGCAGGATGTCGACGATGTCCCTGAGCGGCAGGTCGAAGGCGTGCGCCCCATGCCAGCTCCCCCAGCAGATGTGATAGCGCACCCGGTCCTCGGGAATGCCGCGCAGCGCGTGGTTGATGAGATCGACGAACTTGGCCGCCTGCTTCAGGTAAGCCGGCATGTCGAGCCGCGGCGACTGCGACTCCCACATGTCCGGGAGGTGCGGATCGTCGATCTGGAGGATGAAGCCGGCATCGACGATGGCTCGGTACTCGGTGCGCATCGCCTCGCCGACCGCCTCGTAATAGGCTTCTTCGCTCGGGTAGTGGGCGTTCATGCCGGGCCGGATCGGCGAGGTCGAGGGCACGAACGCCTCCTCGACCTTGGCCGCATCGACGGCCGCCCGCAAACACGCCAGATCCTGGCGCAGCGCGTCCTGCCCGATATAAGTCACCGGCCCGGTGCAGGCCCATCGCATGCCTGGCGGCGCGGCGCGGCCCGGCGAGCGGTAGTAGTACGAGCCGCCGCTTTCGAGCTCGCGATAGAACTGGGCGAAGGCCTCGCGGTCGCGCGAGTGCCGCTGCGTCTCGCCTGGCTTCGCTGCCACGATTTCGTGCCCGCCGAGACGGCCGTGGAGATAGGTGTTCCAGCCGAGCTTGCCGAACTCGCCGTCGCACACGATGTCAACGCCCGCCTCCGCCTGCTCGCGCACGACATCGGCGACGGTGGCGCGCAGCCGGCCGGCGAATTCGTCATCCGTCGGCCGCCCGCGCGGGTGCGCCTCCATGGCCTGCGTCAAATCCTCGGGCCGCTGAAGCCTTCCGACATGGGTGGCGAGAATGCGCGCGGCGCTGCGTCTCATCGGCTGTATCCCTGTTGGCGGGCGAGAATTCTATCTTACCTCGACGCACGGCGATGCCATGGATTTCCGGCCGCGCCGCGACTAACATCGGTGCGCAATCCAACCTCGGCGAGAGACCCGCCATGAAGCCCATCCGACTCCTGTCGCTGGCCGCCGGCCTGGTGGCTGCGGCATTGCCCGCCTATGCCGCGATGGACGTAGGCGAAGCGGCGCCCGTCTTCACCTTGCAGGCATCGATGGGCGGCAAGGAGTTCACTTTCTCGCTCGCCGACGCGCTCAAGGCCGGGCCGGTGGTGCTCTATTTCTATCCCGCCGCCTTCACGCCCGGCTGCAACATCGAGGCGCACGATTTCGCCGAGGCGATCGACCGCTTCAAGACGCTGGGCGCGACCGTGATCGGCGTGTCGCACGACAATATCGAGACGCTCAACCGGTTCTCGGTCAGCGAATGCCAGGGCAAGTTCCCGGTCGCCGCCGATACCGACATGGGCGTCACCAAATCCTATCACGCCGCGCTCGCGCCGCTGGTGCCTTACGCCAACCGCACCTCCTACGTCATCTCGCCCGAGGGCAAGATCGTCTACAGCTTCACCGACCTGAGCCCGGACAAGCATGTCGAGAACACGATGGACGCCGTGACCAAGTGGCGCGCGGAGCATCGCGCGAACCCCTGATGCGACGTCACTTGCCGACGTGAGTAAGGCCGGCGATGACTAGCTTCTCGATCGGCACGTCGCTGTCGATGTCGCCCAGTGCCTTCATCTCGGCCATGAGGGTCTTGAGGCGCGACGCCGGCACCTCGGCGCTGCGCGGGAAATAGTCGATCTTGCGGAGATAGTCGTAGCTCTTCGCCACGTCCTCGGGACCTCGCCTCATCTCCTTGGCGAGGATGTCGATCGCCTCGCCGCGGTGCGCGTCGTCGTCGAACCAGGCGATGCTTTTGTCGAGGACGGCGACCAGCTTCGCGACCGTGTCGCGGTGCTTGGCGGCATAGGCGAGCGACACGTCCATCCCGCCGAACGGCAGGTCCTTGGCGTAGTCGTAGATCATGCCGACATTGTTGAAGCCCGCTTCCTCGGCATAGAAATTCACCGGCGGGGCCAGCATGGTCGCATCGACCGCGCCCGATTTGAGCGCGGCGAAGCGGCCGGCCGTGTTGCCGACGACGGTGATGTCATAGTCGCCGTTGTGCAGCCCGTTCGCCTGCATAATGCGCTCGAGATAAACGCGGTTGATGTCGATGAGGCCGCCGATGCAGATCGTCTTGCCCTTCAATTCCTTCACCGACTTGATACCGGGCTTGGCCAGCATCTCGTAGGGCGGGACCGCGCCCGTGATGCGCACGAGCGCCACCGGCGCGCCCTTCGCCACCGCGTGAATGGGCTCGACCACGCCGATGTCGGCAACGATGTCGAGCGAGCCCGCCGCGAGCTGCTGCACGAGGCCCGACGCGGTCGGCACATAGATGATGTCGAGCGCGATCCCCGAATCGGCAAGGAAGCCCTTGGCGATGCCGATATACCACGGCCACCCGGCCGAGTTCGCAGCGCCGATCATGCCGGTCTCGACCGTCTCGAGCGCGGGCGCCGAGGGCGCGAACAGGCTGAGGGCGCTGCACAGTGCCGCGCCGATTGCATGGTGGTGGCGCATCGCTTCCTCCCTGTTCTCAGCGCGCCCGCGCCGCGGCTTCCTTGACGTAGCTCAGATCGGCGAGCGGCTTCACGTCGAGTTCGCTCTTGACGAAGCCCAACTGGCGCTGCAACTCGATGTTGGACTGGAGCGCGTCGAGATCGGGAAGCCCGTCGGGATCGTGGTAGAAGTCCCCGTCCTTGGTGAACATCCAGCTCGTGATCAGGCTCACGGGCACCTTGTTATAGTCGGCCATGATCTTCACCGCCTCGTCGTGATTGGCCGGATCGTTGTACCAATGCAGCTCGCGCAGCTCGTCCTCGAGATAATCGATGACCGCGGCGCGATTCTTCTCGAGGAATCCGGTGCGCCCGGCGAGGAATGCCATCTGCGAGCGCCCGATCGCGTCGCGCTGGGTGAAGAGCGGGCGGGCATAGGCGAGGAATTTGGGGTCGGCGGTGAAGTTTCGCAGGGCGGCGATGAGATCGACCTTGTGCTCGGAGAGCATGGCCGGCATGTTGGGGAAGCCCGCCTCGATGATGGTCACGTCTCGCTTCTCGTCGAGACCGTGCTTACGCAGCATGGCGCGGAGCACCATGTCGACCGCGCTGCCGGCGGCGTTGGTGGCCGCGATCTTTCCCTTCAGGTCCTCGACCGTGTGAATGGGGCCGTCCTTCAGCACCGAAAACTCGTTGGTATAGTGGCCTTCGACGCCGTCCTGGAACAGATCCGCGACGATGCGCAGATCGCTCATGCCGGCATTCTGCACCGCGATCGGCAGGGTCGAGAAGCCGAACCCGACGAGATCGACGTCGCCGGTCGCGAGCGCGGTGATCATCGGCGGCGAGCCCTGGAAGTGGATCGCTTCGAGCGTGTAGCTGACGCCCTCGTGCTTGGAGATACCCTTCCGGCCGAACATCAGGAGCGGCGCGTCGGCGTTGGCCGCGACCCAGCCGACCCGCAATTTCACCGGATCGGCCGAGGCCGCCATCGCACCCAGCACGCACACGGCGATCGCCACGGACATAACGTTCTTGTATCGCATCGCAACCTCCAGCGCCCACCCATAGCCGACATTCGCCGCCGTGACGAGTCCGCGGCGCGCGCTCGCCCCTTGTTGCGGCGATAGGCCGACAACTAGACTTCGCGCATGGACAAGGCGCAAACGAGGATGCGGGGCCTGGCGCTGCTGGTTGGCATCGCGCTGACGGCGGCCGCGGTGCGCGCCGAGCCGGTGACGATCCGCAGCGGCTTCACCGTCGCCACCAGCGGCTATGGCCCGATGGTGCTGGAGAAGAAGGAGGTGCTGGCGCATTACGGCACCTCCTACGTGCTCGAGCCAGTGCATTTCCGCAGCACCTCCCTCGAGCTCTCGGCGCTCGCGGCGGGCGAGGCCGAGATCATCTCGATCGCCTATTCGACCTTCGCGCTCGCCGTGCTCAATGCCGGCATGGACGACATCCGCATCGTCGCCGACGGCGGCCAGGACGGCGTCGGGACCCACCGCACCGTGCCGTTCCTCGTCCGCAACGACGGCGGCATCGACAAGATCGAGGATTTGAAGGGCAAGGCCGTCGCCACCAACGGCACCGGCGGGGCCTTCGACATGGCGATGCGCTGGATGCTGCGCAAGCACGGGCTCGAGGACCGGCGCGACTACACCACGATCGAGACCGACTACGCCAACATGGCGGCGATGCTGCTGGGCGGGAAGGCCGACCTCGTCATCGGCGCGGAGCCGTTCGTCGACACGCCGGCGATGCGCGACAACGCGCACGCGCTCTTCACCACGCGCGACGCGCTGGGGCCGTCGCAGATGACCGTGATGGCGATGCGCGCCCCGTTCGTGGCGAAGAACCGGGCCAAGCTCGTGGATTTCTTCGCCGACATGATGGCGAGCTATCGCTGGTTCCACGATCCCGCCCATCACGACGAGGCGGTGGCGATCGTCGCCCGCGTGACGCACCAGCCGGCGGAGAACTTCGCCTCCTATCTCTTCACCGACACGGATTTCTACCGCGACCCGAATCTGCAGCCGGACCTCGAATCGCTGCAGCGGAACATCGCAATCATGGCGGCGCTGGGCTACGTCAAGGGCACGGTCGAGGCCAAGAAATACGCCGATCTCAGCCTCATCGACGAGGCGCGCGAGCGATTGAAATGAGCGGGGGAACGACATGAGCGAGATCGCATTCGGCGTCGGCACCATGCGGCGCGACGGCAAGGAAGCGACCGCGGTCGTGGTCGATGACCAGGTGGCGAGCCTCGCCGACATCGTCGCGCGCCATGCGACGCCGGGCGCCGTCGCGCCGGCGATGCGCGACTTCATGCGCGATTGGGAGCGCTGGCACGGCTGGCTCCGCGGCCTCGATCTGAAGCCGTCGCGCGGGGAGTTCTGGCTGCCGCTCGACCAGGTGAAATTCGCGGCGCCGGTGCCGGAGCCGTGGAACATCTTTCACCTCTACCACAATTTCGAGCGCCCGAGCCGCGTCACCGGGAAGAGCGATCCGGCCAAGGCCGAGCGCGTGCTGCCCGACGTGTTCTTCGGCTCGCGCTCGGCGCTGGCGGGCTATGGCGACACGGTCTATCGCGAGCATGGCGGCATCCAGTTCGATTTCGAGGTCGAGGTGACCGCGGTCATAGGCCGCGAGGCCACCAACGTGCCGGCCGACAAGGCTGCGTCCTACGTCGCCGGCTATTCGATCGCCAACGACCTCACCATGCATTTCGCGTGGTGGCGCAAGCTGCGCGAGACGAGCCCGATCAACGACAATATCCGCATGAAGAACTTCCAGGGCTACACGCCGATGAGCCGCGTGATCGTGCCCGCGGACCTGGTGGGCGATCCGCACGATCTCGCCGTGCGCGCCTGGATCGACGGCAAGCTGCACCAGGATTCGCGCACTAACGCGATGCTGTGGCATGTCGGCGAGGTGGTCGAGTATCTGTCGCACATCATGACCTTGCGGCCGGGCGATCTCATTCTCCTCGGCTCGCCGGCCAACCTGCCGCTCGAGCCGGGCCAGAAGAATCACGGCATCGAGGTGGGCCAGACCATCACCTGCGAAGTGGAACGCCTCGGCCGACTCGCCAACCCCGTCGCCGAACAACCGAACCGACAACCGAACGAGCGATAGGCCGAATTCCGTCCTGGTATTACGCATCCGACGTCGGCCACGTCCAAGAATTCAGCGCAGTGAAACGGCCCTTAACGCGTCGCCCTTTTCCACGCGCCGATGGCAGGGCGCGGCAGGCCCAGATTCTCGCGCAATGTCGCGCCTGCGTAGTCGCGGTGATAAAGCCCGCGGCGCTGCAGTTCCGGCACCACGAAATCGACGAAGTCGGCATAGGCGCCGGGCACGTGCGTCGCGCCGACCACGAACCCGTCGCAGGTATTCGCCGCGAACAAGTCCTCGAGCCGGTCGGCGACCTCCTTGGGGCCGCCGACGATCGCGCCCTCGACCCGGCCGCGATTGCTGAAGCGCAGGAAGTCGCGCACCGTCGGGTTGGCCTTGCCGCTCGACCGCACCACCCCGTCACGGATCGAGAGGAGACCGGAGAAGCCCGCCAACTCCGCGGTCGTCAGTTGCTCGTCCATCGCCTTCGTCGCGAAGTCGAAATTCAAGCCCTCGGACAACAGCGACAGCGCGTCGATCTCGAGCGGCAGGCGCTCGAGCAGCGCCATCTTGTCCTCGGCCTCCGCTTTGGTTGCGGCGCTGACGGTGGTGAGGGAAACGCAGATCGACATCGCGTCGGGATCGCGCCCGGCGCGCTCGGCCTCGCCCTTCAACGCGGCATAGCCTTCCTTGCCGCGCTCGACCGTGGGCGCGGTGGCGAAGATCACCTCGCCCCAGCGCCCGGCGAAGCGGCGGCCGCGCCCGCTCTGCCCGGCCTGGATGATGACGGGATGGCCCTGCGGCGTGCGCGGCACGGTGAAGGGCCCGCGCGCACGGAAATGCTCGCCGCGATGATCGAGCCGGCGCACCTTGGCGGGATCGGCAAAGCGGCCCGAAGCCTTGTCGAGGATCAGCGCGTCGTCGTCCCACGCATCCCACAATCCCAGCACCACCTCCATGAACTCGTCGGCGCGGTCGTAGCGCAGATCATGCTCGGTGACCGAGGCGCGGCCCATGTTCATCGCCTCGCCGTCGTTGAGCGAGGTGACCACGTTCCAGCCGGCGCGGCCCTTGGTCATGTGATCCACCGTCGCGAACAGCCGCGCGACGTGGAACGGCTCGTAATAGGTCGTGGAACAGGTGGCGCCGAGGCCCAATCGCTCGGTCGCCATCCCCATCGCCATCAGCACCGCGATCGGGTCCATCTTGACGCAGCGTATGCCATGCGCGACGGCATGGGCGTGGTCGTCGCCATAGCGGTCGGGCATGGCGAGCCGGTCGTCGAAGAACGCCAGGTGGAACTTGCCGCGCTCCAAGACGCGGCCGATCTCCTGGTAATAGTCGGGCGACATGAAATCGGTGCGCGAGTCAGGATGGCGCCACGAGGCCGGCAGGTTGGTGCAGTTCTGCGCCTGCAGGAACCCGACCATGACCATCTGCCGCGCCATCGCTCTCTCCCGTCACGCCAGGCCGAGGCGCGCGCCGAGCCCATATTCGCCCGCCAGCGCGCGCAGCTTGGCCCAGGTCGCGTCGTCGACATCGATGCCGAGACGCCTGCGCTCCTCTTCGCGCGCGTGCTCGATCTCGCCGGGATAATAGACGCCGGGGCTGCCCTCGGACGGCGGCGTGTCCTTGAGATAGCGCGCGAACTCGGCGACCTCCGCCTTGAACCGGGCGAGCGGGCGGAACGCCTCGACCTTGAACACCGCCATGAAGCAGCCGTCATTGTGGCGCCCGCTGGGCTCGACACCGAAGCCCAGGCCGGTGAGGAGCCCGCACAAGATCTCCACCATCACCGCGAGCCCGCTGCCCTTGTAGCCCTCGGTTCCGCCCAGCGGCAGCAGCGCGCCGCCGGGCCGCATGCGCTTGGGGTCCGTCGTCGGCTTGCCGTCGCGGTCGATCACCCAGCCGAGCGGAATGGCCTCGCCCCGCGCCGCCGCGAGCGTCACCTTGCTCAGCGCCACCGCCGACGTCGCCATGTCGAGATAGAGCGGCGCCGCGAGATCGGACGGCACCGCGATCGAGATGGGGTTGGTGCCGAGCCGCGCCTCGCGTCCGCCGAACGGCGCGACCGCCTTGGGCGAACGCCCGCTGTCGGCGGTGATGAGGCCGATCATCCCCTCGCCCGCCGCCATCAGCGGATAGACCGCGAGGCGGCCAATATGGCTCTGGCGGAAGACGGTGGCGGCGGCGACGTTGGCTGTGCGCGCCTTGTCGATGGTGAGCCGCATCGCCCGCTCGGTGACGACATAGCCGAAGCCCCAATGCCCGTCGATCACGGTCGTGGTGGCGGATTCCTGCACGATGGCCCAAGGCGCGCCGGGCACGATGTGGCCGGCCTTGATACGGTCGATATAGCCGGGGATTTGCAGCACGCCGTGCGAATCGTGCCCGGCGAGGTTGGCCGCCGCGCATTGCCGCGCGACGGTCTCGGCCTCGTTGGGCAGCGCGCCCGCGGCGAGGAGCAGCGCCTCGCCGATCCGCTTCAGCTCGTCCGCGGCAATGCGTGGCATGGGGTCCGCCCTCCCTCTGCGCGGCGTTACCGGGCCAGCGGCTCGCCGCCGATCTTGCTCAGCCATTTCCAGCGCGGCCCGTCCGGCCCGCCCGGATCGTAGCCCACGATGGTGGTGGTGTCGCTGCCGAGGCCGCGCTCGGGCGCCGCGGTGAAATCGTAGAGCCCGTCGATCCCGGCGAAATCCTTCTGCGCCAGGATCCAGTCGCGCAACTGGCTCGCGCTCGCCTCGGGGCCGAGCGCGCGCAGGCCCGCGACGGTGATGAGCGCGGCATCCCACGTGTCGGCGGTGTTGTTGTCGGCCTTCATGCCGCGCTTGGCGAGCACGGCGTACATTTCGTGCTGCACCTTCTCGACCCTGGGATCGAGCGCGACGATGCCGTCATGCGGCGGAAAGAGCGCCGACGCCATCACCACGCCCTTGGGCAGGAACGCCTTGTATTGCTCCAATTGCTGGAACACCTCGTTGCCGCCGGTGGGCGCCACCGGGATGTCGAGCCCGGCCTGGATCATGCCCTTGAACACGGTGGCGGCGGGCGAGCCCGTGGTCCAGGCGAACATCGCCTGCGCGCCCGACGACTTGATGCGCTCTATTTGCGCCGAGACGCTGAGGTCCGAGGGATTGAAGTGCTCGCGCGCGACGAGCGTCATCGTGCCGGCGTTCTCGGGCAGCGCGATGTCCTTGTCGATGTAGAAATCGGCGTCCTGGCCTGTCGTGTCGGTGGTGTTGAGGAGCGCGACCTTGATCCAGCCGTTGCTGCGGAAATACCGCAGCAGCGCCGCGAACCCGTCGAAGCCCGAGGGACCCGAGGCAAAAGCATAGCTTCCCGGCTTGGGGCGCAGCGCCGGCGAGTTGCACCACATCACCGGCCCGTCCTTCAGGAGCGGCGCTACCGCGGCGCAATTGGCGACTGGCCCCGTCACCATGAGGACCGAGGGATGCTCGGCGATCACGTCGTTGGCGAGCTGCACCGCGAGCTGCGGCTGGCTCTGGCCGTCGTCGAAGACGAAGCGCAGCTTCCGTCCCTTGATGCCGCCCTCGTCGTTGACCATCGCCTCGAACGCCTCGAAGTTGAGCTTCATGTATTTGCCGACGAAGGCGGCGGGGCCGGTCAATGTCGCGATGACATGGATATCGAACGTGTCCGCCGCCGGCGCCGATCCTGCGGCACACAGGACCGCGACCGCGGCGGCGGCGATGCGATGAAAGCGGATCATATGTCCCTCCCTTTCCATATAGCGAGTTATCTGCGCTACCCCCTCACCCTGGCCGCTCCACCCGCAATGGCGGGTGGAGAGGGATTGAAATAACCAGATCGCGAACCTGCTATCTCGACATCCCCATTACGAATCGCCGCGGACGCGGTCGGCGAGCGCCACAGGATCGTCGGGCGCGGTGTCGGCGCGCCACGCAACGTGGCCATCGGGCCGCACCAGCACCAGGCGGCGCTCATAGAGGGCGGCGATCGCAGGATCCTCGATGCGCACGAAACTCATCGGCACGCGGCGCTGCGCGAAACCCCGTGCCATCGCGTCGATCCCGGGCGGCACATCGCCCAATCCCAGGAGGACGAATCCGCGCCCGAACAGATCGAGCGTCGAGCGCCCGTGCTCGAGCCAGGCATGCGGCGCGCGCGCGCCGGGACGGCTCGATGGGACATAGTCGGTGATGCTGTCGGGCGCGGGCGGCGTTCCGTCGCCCCAGCAAATGGGCGAGCGCTCGTAGCAATATCCCAGCGCGGTGCCGTCGGTGACGTAGTTGCGCAGGCTGTCGCGCCGGATCGCCTCGCCCATGAAGCGACGCTGCGCGGCGCCTTCCGCGCTGTCGTCGGCGATCGCTCGATGCGGCGGGCGCGCCTTCTTGATCGCGAGATTCTCGGCCGCCTGGCGCACGTTGCGCACGCCGACGGGGCGCCGCTCGGTCTCGTAGGATGGGAGCAGCCCCGCCCCGCCCCAGCCCGCGAGCGCGGCCTCGAGCTTCCAGCCGAGATCGACCGCATCGCCCATCCCGGTGTTCATGCCGAAGCCGCCGTCGGGATGATTGATGTGCGCGGCGTCGCCGGCGAGAAAGACGCGGCCTTGGCGATAGCGGTCCGCCACTACGTCGCGCGCGCTCCAGCGGCGGATCGACAGGAATTCGCGCGGGATGCCCTTGCCGCCGATGCCGTCGAACAATCCGTCGGCATCGACATGATCGGGATCGTCGTAGAATTCCTTGCCGGTGACGCCGAAGCGCCACAGCGCGCGGCCGTCGAGCAGGACGAGGCTGCGCCGCGGCCCCTCGGGCGAGACGAAATGGATGAGCGCCGCGCGGCCCTTGTCGTGGTGCCGCCACAATTCCGGCACGCGCACGAAGATGCTGAGATTGTAGTCGATGCCGGGCGCGCCGCTCATGCCGATGCCGAGCGCCTGCCGGATCGGGCTGTGGCTGCCGCTGCAATCGACGAGATAATCCGCCGCAACGGTCCGCAGCGTATCGCTCGCGAGGTCGCGGACCGTCGCCTCGACGTGGTCCTGGCGCTCGACATAGGATTCGAAGCGCGTGCGGTAGGCGAGCCGCACGGTGGCGAACCCGGCGGCGCGGTCGCGCAGGATGGGATCGAGCCAGAGCTGGTTGCAGCGCTGCGGCCGCTCGGGGCTGGTGCGCGTCGGCTCGCGCCCGCCATGGCCGGGCCGCTCGATGCGCGCGATCTCGAACCCGTCGAGCCGCGTGACGAACAGGACCGTGTGCGGGAAGTCGGGCGGCGTGCCCGCCTCGCGCACCGCGCCGGCGATGCCCCAACGGCGAAAGAACTCCATGGTGCGCGCGTTCTCGGCGGTGGCGCGCGGATGCTCGATGACGCCGTCGTTCTGCTCGACCACCAGGCACGGAACGCCGCGCCAGCCGAGATCGGCGGCAAGCGCCAGACCAATGGGCCCGGCGCCGACGATCAGGACTGACGTGTCGCCCATTCCGGCTGTCTCCGTCTCGCTGGAGAAACATTATAGCTCGCTGCGCGCGCGCTCAGGATGGAGTTGCAGCGTTGCGTGCGGCCCCTTTCGAGCCGACAATGACCGACGCGGCGGCGGGAGGAAGCACCATGGCAGACGACACGGCGTTACGCGAGCGGACGGCGACATTGTGCCGGATGCTCGGCCGGCAAGGCTTGATCGGCATGTTCGGCCATGTCTCGCTGCGCGTTCCGGGAACGTCGCATGTGCTGTTGAGCCCCGGCGCCGGCTCGGAGAAATGCGAGGTGCGGGCGAAGGACATCTTCGTCCTCGATCTCGACGGCACCGTGCTCGAGCATCCGGCCGGCCGCAAGGTTCCGGCCGAGTGGAAGATCCACACGCAAATTCACCGCGATCGTCCCGACGCGTTGAGCGTCGTGCATCTGCATGCGCCCTATGCGACCTTGCTCGGCATATCGGGCCGCGAGCTGGTGCCGGTGTTCTCGCACGGGGCGTTCCTGCGCACCGGCGTGCCGGTCTATGACAATCCGCGCCTCATCACGACCGACGCGCAGGCGGCGACGCTGTCGCGCTCGCTGGGCCAGGGGATCGCGGTGCAGATGCGCGGGCACGGCGTGTGCGTCGCGGGCGTCAGCGCCGAGGCAGCGTTCTTCGCCTGCACCTTCCTCGAGGAGAATGCGAGGAAGCAGTTCGAGGCGGCGTCGCTCGGCGGCGCGCGCCCGCTGTCGCCGGCCGAGGCCGCGGACTGCGCCGCCGCAAACTTCTCGCAATATTCCTTCGATCTGCTATGGCAGTATTACGAGCACAAGGACGAGATGGCCGACCAGCTCGGATGCCTTGCTGCGCCGCGCGGTTTGTCATGAGGTCGCGCTGGGTCCTTGCTGCTGCCGTGGCGTGCGCAGTCGCGTCCGGCACGGCCGGGGCCGAGCCGACCACGCTGATCTTCGCCACCGTCGACCCGCCCAATTTTCCGATGAACGTGCTGATCCACCATCCGTGGGCCGCGCGCGTCACCGCGGCGAGCCAGGGCACCTTGCAAGTGGAGGCCCGCGACGGGCCGGTGTTCGCGAACCAGGGCAATTTTTACAACCGCGTGCTGGACGACGTGGCGCAGCTCGCCTGGGGCTGCCAGCGCTTCGTCGGCGGCAAGTTCCCGCTCTCGGACATCGTCGGCTTGCCGTTCGAGACCGGAGCATCCCGGGAATCCTCGGTCGCATTCTGGCGCCTCTACAAGACCGGCCTGCTCGACGCCGAGTACGACGAGATCAAGCCTCTGTGGCTGGTGAGCCTGCCGCAGGCGGTGCTGCATTTCCGCAAGGCCCCGCAGACGCCGGCCGATCTGCGCGGCCTCAAGGTGCTGGCCGGCGGCAAGATTCAGGCGACCACCATCGGCGTCCTCGGCGGCAGCCCGATCTCGTTGCGTGTGGCCGAGTTCTACGAGGCGCTGCAGCGCGGCACCGCCGATGGCGCGATCATTCCGTGGTCCGGCGCGCTGTCGTTCAAGCTCGACGAGGTCACGTCCTACCATATCGACACGGCGTTGGGCGGCGTCCCCTGCATGGTGTTCATGGCGAAGAAGAAGTACGACGCGCTGCCGGAAGCGGCGCGCAAGGCCATCGACGACAATTCCGGCGAGGCGCAGAGCCGCCGCCACGGCGCCGAGCAGGACGACGAGCAGCTCCAGGCCCGCGCCGCGATCAAGGCGCGCGCCAACGCGCACACCGTCGCCGACCTTTCGCCCGCCCAGGCCAGGGCGTGGCGCAGCGCGCTCGAACCCGCGACCGAGCAGTGGACGCGCTCGGTGCCCAACGGCGCCGCGGTCCTGGCCCGGTTCCGCGAGATCATCGCCGAGGTGAGGGCCGGCCGCTGATCAGTCCGCGTATTGCGTCAGAAGTCCGGCGAGATTGTCGCGGTCGATGGCGCTGAGCTCGGCGGCGTCGAACACGCCGCTCGTCTTGAGGCCCGCGACATGCTCGGCGGCGGTGCGGTAGGGATAGTCGGTGCCGAACACGAAGCGCGAAGCCGGGATGACGAGCCGCGCGGCCGAAAGCGCGTAGCGGTTCGACGCCTGCGCCGTGTCGTAGAAGAAGCGGTGTGCCTCATGCAAGAATCCCTGCGGCAGTTGCGCCGCGTATTCCGGTGATTCCGCCATCCGCGTGAAGCGCTCGATCAGGAACGGCATGGTGCCGCCGGCATGGGACCAGATCATGCGCGCGTCGGGAAAGCGCTGCGCGGTGCCGGAGAACACCATGCGCGCGATGGCGCGCGTCGTGTCGGTGCCGTACTCGATGGCCGCGTCGCCCACGCCTGGCACGATGTTGCGGCAGCAATCGGGCACCGCGGGATGGACGTAGGAGACCGCCTTGCGCCGGTTGAGCTCGGCGAAGATGGGCTCGAACAGCGGATCGCCGAGCCACTTGTCGTGATAGCTGGTATAGAGCCCGACCCCGTCGGCCTTGAGCTGATCCAGCCCGTATTCGATCTCCTTGAGGCTGGCATCGATGTCGGGGAGCGGCAGCGCCACGAACATGCCGAAGCGGCCCTTGTGTTCCGCCACCATGCGCGCCGCATACTCGTTGCACGCGCGCGCGAGGCGGCGGATGCGCTCGCGGTCGGTCAAGCGCATCGCGATCTGGGTGATCGAGACGATCGCGGTGGCGACATTGCCCTCGTCCATGTCCTCGACCGCCTTGGCGAGCGACCAGCTCTTGAGCGGCGGATTGATGTCCGGTCCGACCTCGGCGAGATATGCGGGCGGCGCGATGTGGTGATGGACATCGATGCGGCGCCGCTCGGCCGCTCCGTTGGTGCTCATGTCGTCCTCCCGCGCCTGGTTTGCCGCCGACCCTAGCGCATGGCATAGTCGGCGCAAATCGGGCGCAGAGGAGGATGGGCATGAGCGAGTACCGGACGATGCGGGCGGGCATATTCCTGCCGCCGTTCCATCCCAACGACGAGGACCCGCTGCTGTGCATGGAGCGCGATTTCGAGCTCATGCAATGGCTCGACAAACTGGGCTACGACGAGGCCTGGATCGGCGAGCATCATTCCGGCGGCTACGAGATCTACGGCCAGCCCGAGCTGTTCATCGCGACGGCGGCCGAGCGCACGCGCCACATCAGGCTCGGCACCGGCGTCATCTCGCTGCCCTATCACCATCCCTTCATGGTGGCCGACCGCATCGTCCAGCTCGACTACCAGACGCGCGGGCGGGCGATGTTCGGCTTCGGCCCCGGCGTCCTGCCGTCGGACGCGATGATGCTCGGCATCGATCCCGACACCCAGCGCGACCGCATGGCCGACGCCATCGACATCATCACGCGACTCCTCGCCGGCGAGATCGTCACGCGGCAGACCGAGTGGTACACCATGCGCGACGCGCGGCTCCAGCTTCGCCCCTACACCAAGCCGCGCCCCACGCTCGCCATCACCAGTTCGGTCACGCCCTATGGCGGCATGCTGGCGGGGCGGCACGATCTCGGCATGCTGTGCGTCGCGGCCGGAAGCCCCATGGGCTACGACACGCTCGACTACAACTGGAAGCTCGCCAACGAGGAGGCGGCGGCTAAGGGCCGCACCATGAACCGCCGCGACTATCGCGTGATGGCGCCCTTCCACCTCGCCGAGACGCGCGAGAAGGCGATCGAGAATTGCCGCGCCGGGTTCGAGAAGGCGCAGCTCTACCACTACTCGGTCAACCCCGAGGGCGGCGCCTCGATCGGGCTGCCCAGCCTCCAAGGCATCAACGACGGCGGGCGCGGCGTCGTCGGCACGCCCGACGATGCGCTGCGCGTGCTCGAAAATTACTGGACCAAGACCGGCGGCTTCGGCTGCATCCTGATGCTGGCGCATAACTGGGCCGATTGGGACGCGACCAAGCGCTCCTACGAGCTGTTCGCGCGCCACGTGCTGCCGGCCTTCGAGCAGCGCAACGCCACGCGTTCGCGCTCGATGGACTGGCTGCGCGAGAACCGCGAGGACTTCACCGACAAGCGCAAGGCCGCGCAAACCCACGCGGTTGAGCGGCATTTCGCCAAGAAGCCGGCGGCGGAATGAATCCGGCCGGCAGCAACCGCGACGACCGCATCGCCGCGATCGAGGTGACGCTGGTCTCGATCCCGCTGCCGCGCGATTTCCGCGGCAGCGTCTATCACGTGACGGCCAAGAACTGCCTCATCACCCGCGTGCGCACGGAGTCCGGCGCGGTCGGCGAGGCGGTCAACGGCGAGGGCGACATCGCCATCCACCGCGCCGCCGCCAAGCTGCTGCGCGAGGAGATGGCGCCCGCGCTCGCCGGATTGGACGCCACCCGCATCGAACAGTGCTGGGCGCGGATGTGGCAGGTGACGCACCGCATGGGCCTCGATCGACGCGCCGCGGTCCGCGCCGTCGCCTGCATCGACAGCGCGCTGTGGGACCTCGTGGGCAAGAACGCCGGCATGAGCCTGCACAGACTGTGGGGCGGCTATCGCAGCGAGCTGCCGGTCATCGCCATCGGCGGCCAGTATGACGACGGCTTCAAGCCCAAGGATTACGGCCGCGAGATCGAGGAGCTGGCTGCGCTCGGCATCGGCGGCTGCAAGTTCAAGGTCGGCGGCATGAGCCCCGCCGAGGACGCCAAGCGCTTCCGCGCCGCGCGCAAGGCCGGCGGCGACGATTTCATCCTGTGCGCCGACGCCAACCGCGGCTGGTCCAAGGCGGACGCCATCGAGTTCGGCCGGCGCGTCGCGGATCTGGGCGTGCGCTGGTTCGAGGAGCCGTGCCACTGGAGCAACGACCGGCGCGACATGGCCGCGGTGCGCGCCGCCACCGGCCTGCCGATCGCCGCCGGCCAATCCGAGATCACCGCCGAGGCGTGCCGCGATCTGCTGATGGACGGCGCCATCGACATCTGCAACATCGACGCGAGCTGGGGCGGCGGCCCGACCGCGTGGCTCCGCATCGCGCACACCGCCCAATGCTTCGGCGCCGAGATGGCGCATCACGGCGAGCCGGTGATCGGATCGCAACTCCTCGCCGCGGTGGCGAACGGCACCTATGTCGAAACGCACCATCCCGACCGCGACCCCATCTTCCACGCCATGATCCAAGGCCGCGGCACCATCGCCAACGGTCACTACACCCTCCCCACCGCGCCCGGCTGGGGCGTCACCTTCGACCCGGATTTCGTCAAGCACCACGCGGTGGAGGGGTAGCTGCAATGCCATCCTGCGCCCTTCGACTGCGCTCAGGGTGAGGACGTTTCTTGATGGCACAAAGAAAATTTCCTCATCCTGAGCGAAGTCGAAGGACGCACGGGCGCAATCCAGCAATCGCATATGCTGCGCTCATCGTCCTGGCGCTCGCCGCGCAGCCGGCGTCTGCGAGCGATGATGACCTGACCAAGGCCGCCACCGGCTTCTACGCGGCCTATATGCGCCTCCACCCGATGGGCGTCCCGGGCGCGAAGGCGAGGGCGCGCCTGCATCCGCTCGTCTCGACGTCGCTTTATGATTTGCTCGCCGCTGCTGACAAGGCGGAAGCTCGCCACGCGCGGAGGACGAAAGGATCGGAGCCGCCGATCGTCGAAGGCGACCTCTTCACGTCGCTGTTCGAGGGCGCGAAATCCTATTCGATCCGGTCGTGCGCGCGCGCCGAGCGCTCGGCAACATGCGACGTGGATCTGAAGTATGTCGATCCGCGCGACAAAGCGGCGACCGCATGGAGCGACACGGTCATCCTGGTCGAGAGCGGCGGACGCTGGCTGGTCGACGACATCGAATACGGCGGCGCCTGGGACTTCGCGCGCAAGGGGCGGCTGAAAGACGAGCTCAAGGCGGCGCTGGACGAGGCGAAGTGAGGCTGGACCCGCATAGGTCCGTGCGTTCGCCGTGCGAATTTGTATGGCCATGGAGGCGAGCAATGAGACGCGTCGGGCTGTTGTTGCTGTTGGTCCTGGGCGTCATGTGGGGGACTGCCCGCCCGGGCGAAGCCGCGCAAAAGCTTGCGGTCGGCAAGGCCGTGAGCGAAGCCTGGACCTTCCTCCCGCTCGACATCGGCCAACGGTACGGCGTCTTCGCGCGCTACGGACTCGACTTGGACATCATCAGCTTCCAAGGCGATGCGAAGTTGCAGCAGGGGCTCGCGGCGGAAAGCATCTCGTTCGGATTGGGTGGAGGTCCGGGCATGGCGTTCGCGGCCAAGGGCGCGCCGGCGATCGCCGTCGCGGCCTATTTCCGCGCGCCGCGCAACATATCCATCATCGTGGCGGAGAACTCGGCGATCAAGACGCCCAAGGATCTCAAGGACAGGACGATCGCGATCAGCACCGCCGGATCGCTGACCGCGTGGCTCGTGCAGCGCATCTCGCTTGCGCAAGGCTGGGGCGAGGACGGCATCAAGATGGCGGCGCTCGGCGGGGTCACGCCCGGTCTCGCCGCGATGCGCGCGGGCCAGGTCGATGGGGTCATCGGCTCCACCGAAGGCGGCTACATGCTCGAGGAGAAGCATGCGGGCCGGATTCTGCTCGCGGCCGACGCCTACGCGCCGGTCTTCATCACGCACGTGGTGTTCGCGCGCAAGGCGCTGGTCGCGAGCGATCCCGATCTGGTCACCCGCTTTCTTCAGGGCTTCTTCGCCACCATCGACTTCATGAAGACGCACAAGGCCGAAACCGCCAAGGTCGCGCAGGACGTCCTCAATTACAGCCCCGCGGTTGCGGCGCAGGCCTATGATCACGAGATGGGTGGCTTCGAGACTGACGGAAGCTTTGATCCCAAGGCGGTTGCGGTGCTCAAGAGCTCCTTCGTCGAAATGGGCATACTGCAAAGCGAACCCAAGGACAGCGAACTTTTCACGACGCGGTTCGTCCCCGTCAAGCCGACTGAGAAGGGCGCGGCGAGCCCTCGCCCTTGAGGGAAGCGCGCGCCGCTTCTGGAGCAGGGCCATAACGCGAGCGCCCACGCCCTTGCACCGCGCCCCCGCCCGCCGTACCATTTCGCCTCGTTTCCGGACCTCAAGGGGCCTTTCCCATGAACCAGATCGCGCCGTTGCCGCAAACCGGGGCCAAGCTCACGGTCCTCAATCCCATGGGCTATCCGCCCAAGGTCACGCGCAAGACACCGGCGCCGCGCCCCGAGACGCTCGACGGCAAAGTCATTTACCTGGTCGATTGCCGGTTCGACGATTCGATCGAGCTCCTGAAGCAGGTGAAGGCCTGGTTCCAGCGCCACATGCCGTCGGTCGACGCCCGCATCGTCTCGCTCTCGGCGTACTATGGCCATGACGATCCCAAGACCTGGGAGGAGATCAAGAAAAACGGCGACGCCGCCATCATCGGCGTCGGCCATTGCAGCACCTGCGCCCCGGCGGTCGCGACCCACGCCATCACCATCGACACCAAATACGGCGTCCCCACCGTCGCGCTCCACACCGACAAGTTCGTCAAGGTGGTGCGCTCCACCGCCGCGATGGCGGGCCTGCCGCAAGCGCCCGCGGTGTTCGTGCCGCAGCCGGTGATGGGCAAGTCGGCCGCCGAGCTCGAGGCCTATGTCAACGGCAACGACCCGGTCACCGGCCGCCCGGTGATGCAGGAGGTGGTCGAGGCGCTGACCTTGGCGATGCAGGAAGTGCCAGCCGGTGCCTGAACGGACGACCCCGCGCACCGTCGAGCCCGACACGGAAGAGAACCTGCAGCGCCTCTTCCTCGACAACAACTGGACCGACAAGCTGCCGATCGTGCTCCCCACCGAGGATCGGGTGGCGGCGATGCTGGCGGCGACGCACCACGCGCGCGACGAGGTGGTGGGCCACATGCAGCCCACTGCCAATCGCGGCGCCTGGGAATACACGGTCGAGAAGGTGGCGGTGAACGCGGTCATGGCGGGGGCGCGGCCGGCATATTTCCCGGTCATTCTGGCGCTCGCCGCGTCCGAGGTGTCGGCGCGCTCCAGCACCTCGAGCTCGGGCTCGGCCATGGTGGTGGTGAACGGTCCGATCCGCGACGAGATCGGCATGAATTACGGCACCGGCGCGATGGGCCCCTACAACCACGCCAACGCCACCATCGGGCGCGCCTACGGCCTCCTGTGCCAGAACCTCCAGGGCGGATCGGTGCCGGGCGAGACCTTCATGGGCTCGCAAGGCAACAACTACACCTACAACAACCTGACCTTCGCCGAGAACGAGCAGCGCAGCCCGTGGACGCCGCTCCACGTCCAGAAGGGCTTCAAGGCGTCGGACAGCGTCGTCAACATCTTCTATGGCTGCCGCTCGACCACGTTCTGCCTGGGCTTGCGCGAGAAATACTGGCGCGAGCATGTGAAGGACATGCTGCTCGGCATCGACGCCAACACCGCGCCGTGCCTGCTGCTCGACCCGATCACGGCGCGGCAGTTCATCGACCGCGCCGGCTTCGACACCAAGGAGAAGCTGATCCGCTGGGTCTACGACACCGCCAAGATGCCGGCCGGGCGGTATTGGGATCTGCAGCTCGTGCAGAACTACGTCTATCCGTGGGCGACCTTCGGGCGCGAGCCGCTGGCGACCAAGCTCAAGGCCCCGCCCGACGAGCTGATCAACATCTACGACGAGAGCGAGATCAACGTCGTGGTGGTGGGCGGCGAGACCAACGGATATTGGCAGATCATGGGCGCGCGCTATCGCAAGTCGGTGTCGATCGACGCGTGGCGGTGAACGGAAGGAGCCGAGCCTTGGCCGACCCGGTGCGGCTCACGGATCTGGCGCATGGCGGCGGCTGTGGCTGCAAGCTGGCGCCGTCGGTGCTGAGCCGCATTTTGGCCAAGATGCCGCTGGCCGGCCCCTTCCCCGACCTGCTGGTCGGCACCGAGACCGCCGATGACGCCGCGGTCTATCGCCTGAACGATACGCAAGCGGTGGTGGCGACCACCGACTTCTTCACTCCCATCGTCGATGATCCGCGCGATTTCGGCCGCATCGCCGCCGCCAACGCCTTGTCCGATATCTATGCCATGGGGGCGCGGCCGATCCTGGCGCTAGCCATAGTGGGCATGCCGGTCGACAAGCTGCCGGTCGAGACGGTCCAGGCGATCCTCGCCGGCGGCGCGTCGGTGTGCGCCGAGGCCGGAATCCCGGTGGCGGGCGGACATTCCATCGACGTCGTGGAGCCGATTTACGGGCTGTGCGTGCTGGGGCTGGTCCATCCCGCGCGCATCCTGCGCAACAGCACCGCGCGGGCCGGCGACCGGCTGATCCTGACGAAGCGCCTCGGCATCGGCATCTTCAGCGCCGCGCTCAAAAAGCGCGAGCTCGATTCCGAGTCTTATGCGGACATGCTCGCCGCCACGACTCAGCTCAACGACGTCGGCGCCGAACTCCCCGCCATCATCGGCGTCCACGCCGTCACCGACGTCACCGGCTTCGGCGTGCTGGGCCACGCGCTCGAGATGTGCCGCGGCGCCTCGCTCGGCCTCAATATCGCGATGTCGAAGCTGCCCCTCTTCCCCGCCGCGCAAGCCCTCGCCAAAGCCGGGTTTCGCACTGGCGCGTCGCAGCGCAATTGGGCGAGCTACGGCGCCGAGGTCGCGCTGCCGCCGGAATTGCCGGAATGGCAGCGCGCGCTCCTGTGCGATCCGCAGACGAGCGGCGGGCTGCTCGTCGCCTGCGCCGCGGAGGCGGAGTCCGAAATCCTCGACCTCGTGCGCCGCCGCGGATTCCACCATGCATGCTCGATCGGCGCGTTCGCCGCCGGGCCGGCGCGCATCGAAGTGACCGAGTGAGGCCGCACGGAAACCGGTCCGGGGGCGCGGCCCATTTGCGCGGTCTTCCCTCGGTCGATGCGGTGCTTCGCGTTGCCGAGGCCGCGATCGCGAAATTCGGCCGGACAGCGGTGCTCGCCGCGATTCGCGCCGCGCTCGCTGAGGCCCGCACGGCGTCGCGCGACGGCGCCGCGCTTCCCGGTGCCGCCGCGATCGCCGAAGCCGCGCGATTCGGCCTCGAGACCGCATCCGCATCGAGCCTTCGTCCGGTGTTCAACCTGACCGGAACGGTGCTGCACACCAATCTCGGCCGCGCGCTCATTGCCGAGGAAGCGGCCGAGGCAGCGCTCGCCGCAATGCGCAACGCCGTCGCGCTCGAGTTCGATCTCGACACCGGGCGGCGCGGCGAGCGCGACGATCATGTGCGCCGGCTTTTATGCGAGCTCACCGGCGCCGAGGACGCGACCATCGTCAACAACAACGCGGCGGCGGTCCTGCTCGTGCTCAACAGCTTCGCCAACGGAAGCGAGGCCGTGGTCTCGCGCGGCGAGCTGATCGAGATCGGCGGAGCCTTCCGCATGCCCGAGATCATGGCCCGCGCCGGCGCAAGGCTGGTCGAGGTCGGCACCACCAACCGCACCCACCTCAAGGACTATGAGGCCGCGATCGGGCCTGCCACGGGTCTCGTGCTCAAGGTCCACACCTCGAACTATCGCGTCGAGGGCTTCACCGCCGAAGTCTCGGCACCGGCGCTTGCGGCGCTGGCGCGCGAGCGCGGCGCGACGCTGGTGCACGATCTCGGCTCCGGCACGCTCGTCGACCTCGCGCGTTGGGGGCTCGCGCACGAGCCGACGGTCGCCGAGGCGATCGCCGACGGCGCCGACCTGGTGACCTTCTCGGGCGACAAGCTGCTGGGCGGGCCGCAGGCCGGATTCATCGTCGGAAAGGGCGCGCTCATCGCCGCGATCAACCGCAACCCGATGAAGCGCGCGCTGCGCCTCGACAAGATCCGGCTCGCCTGCCTCGACGCGACCTTGCGGCTTTACCGCGACCCCGACCGGCTGGCCGATCGTTTGCCGACCTTGCGGCTGCTCGCCCGCCCGGCGGCAGAGATCGAGGCGCTGGCGCGCTGGCTGCTGCCGACGATCGCGACTTCGCTGGGCGACGATTTCGCGGTCGAGGTTGTCGCCTGCCGGAGCCAGATCGGTTCGGGCGCGCTGCCGGTCGAGACCATCGCCAGCGCCGGCATCGCCATCCGCCCGCACGTGCGGCGCAAAATCGGCGGCGCCCTCGAGGCGCTGGCTGCCGCCTTGCGCGCGCTGCCGGTGCCGATCATCGGGCGCATCGAGCGGCAGCGGCTGGTCCTCGATCTGCGCTGCCTCGAGGACGAGCCCGGATTCGTCGTCAATCTCAAGTCGCTCGACTTCGCCGGCGCGGTGGCGGAAGAGAGTGGGAGTCGAACCCACCAAAGACCGTCTCGCGGCCCCACCCGGATTTGAAGTCCGGCCGCCCCACCGGGGACGATTCTCTTCCAGCGCGAAAATTCCCTATTTTTGGAGCGCCAGCGGTGCCGGTTGTAACCGACTTGGCACCCAAATGGCACCCAGCGAAAGACGACGGCCGTCTCGCCGCATCTTCGCATAGAGATGAATGAAGTCGACCGGGCGCAGCTTATGCACCAGCATCGCGCCGGGCATGTTCTCTCACGGTGGGCAGGACCGGCTCCGCCGCGTATCTCGGAAATCATGTGCTGAAGGTCAATATCATCAAGATCGATCTCGGGCTGATTGCGCGCGCAGCCGATCGGATCGAACGACGAACCGAAATCCACTACGGCACCATGGCCTTCAAGGCATTGAACGACATGGCCGCCCGCCGCTCGATCGAATGGCCGAAAGGGACCATTGGCATTACCGAAAACGGATGCTGAAGGTAAAGCGGACTTGGCGCGCGGGTCGCCATCCTTGGCATAAAGACCCTGACCGGACATCATTTTTTTGGCGCGGCATAAAGCGTCAGAAAAATCTCCGCCCTTCCTCATCAGCACCGGCGCCGTGAGCGAGTGATGCGGATTGCCTGGCGGAGCCGATCTGGCGACTTGGCTTTCAATAGGTGCGAAGTCGTTCCGCGGTCTTACCACCGAGCGCGGGAAGGCCGGTCTGGTAGGCCTCATCGAGCATTGTCTTCACGTACTCATCCGCTTGAACCGGCTTGTATCGCGGCGGATTGCCGGGCCCCGCGCAGGTTTCGAGGCACCGGACGATCGTTGCGCCGTTGGGCGAGGCGAAGAGGGGAACGGAGATCCGTGCGTTCGAGCTGGTGTTGAAGACCCGATGCAGAGTCGAGGTATAGAGATCGTTCGTCCAAGTCTGGAACAAATCTCCGATATTGACGACCATCGTTCCCGGGATGGAGGGCGCGTCGATCCATTCTCCCGCCGCATTGAGGACTTGAAGACCGCCGAGCGAGTCCTGGTAGAGGAGTGTGAAGGCGTTGTAATCCGAGTGCGGCGAAAAGCTCCATTGCGCCTCGCGCAACTTCGTCCGATCGATCGCCGGATAGTAGTTCAGCACCAGATTTCCGCTCGGGTAGCGGTACATCTCGTCGAAATAGGATTCCGGCAGGTCGAGGCTCAGGGCGAAGGCGCGGGCAAGATACTGCGCCACCGCGCACCGTTCGCGAATGTGTTTTCGCATCAGTTCCGCAAACCCGGGGATCGCCGCGTCGTCCGGCCATAGCGACATTCCCGCATTGCGCCGTCCTTCCTCCGGCTCGCCGGGCAGAACCTCTCGGCTCATGTGAAAGCGTTCCTTGATATCCGGAATCTTGTCGGGATTTGCCTCCGGGTTGGGTCCGCCCATCCCGCGATATCCGAGTCTCGCGGCGCTTCGGTTGCTATGAAGCTTCATCTTCTCGGTCAGGGGCAGCTCGAAAAAGCGATGGCCCATGGCGATGACGTCGTCGAATTCCTGCTGCGGAATCCCATGGCCGGTCAGGTAAAAGAACCCGATATCGATGCAGGCGTCGCGCAGCGCGCGTGCGACGGCGCGGCGCTCGTCGAAGCCGTGGTCCTCGAGGAACGGGGAAAGGTCGATCACCGGCAAGCGCGTCACCGCCTTGCGTTCTCTTGCCGGACCGCGATGCTCGTCCATGGCTCACGTCTCCCGATGCGATGGTGCTCTCAGTCTAGCCGTGCATGGTCCCTCGGATCCCGGACCGATTTTGGCCGTTTTCGGGCCTCCGTTGCAATGCGGTTTCTCATGCCAACCGGAAACGTGTAGAAGGGAAGCTGCACCAAGGGGCATTCGGGGAGGGCACCAATGAAGTTCGGACATTTCTGCTTGCCGACCTTTTTTCCCGATGTTGACGGCAATGTCGGCCTGTTGATGCGCCGCTGGCTCGATCTCCTGGGCGAAAGCGAGGCGCTGGGCTTCGATTCGCTGTGGGCGAACGAGCATCATTTCGATCCCTATGGCGGCATCATTCCGTCGCCGCCGACCATCCTTGCAGCGCTGTCGCAGCGCACGAAGCACGCGCGGCTCGGCACGTCG